>CAZAJF010000001.1:0-231995 GCA_964485395.1 uncultured Treponemataceae bacterium
GCTTGCGCTGTTTTCCGGTCAGAATCAAAATCTCGCACCTCATTGCGATACTGGTTCAGAGCCTTGATATTCGACTCATCGACCTGTGCTTTTTCGACGCGTAGTTTTGTGATACGTCCCTCGAGCTCTATTATTTTTATACGTGCGGCGTCTGCAGCAGGCCGGCTGTTTACCGCATTCTGAAAACCCAATATCTGTTCCTCGATCTCTGCGATCTCCCTGGTAAGGGAATTGATGCTCATTGTCAATTCCGTCTTGCGGAGCACCTTCGCGGCGAGGCTTGATACAATAGCGGCTTGCGAATCGCTCTGTGCTTTTAAAGCACGGCCATGCGTGAAAGTTATTTCAGCGGATCCCGTTGCCGAGGATATTTCAGTTTCAGCCACGCATATTTCCGCGTTTAATCGGGTGAGTAGATCGTCAACATCACCCGCGGCAGAAATTGTCGCATCCAGTATAGAAATTTCCCGCTCCAATTCGTCGCCCTGTGCCTTGGCTGAGTGTTTATAGCCTTCGAGGTAATCAATGCCGGATAGTTCGCCAAACAGGGCTCTGCGTTCACTCCTCGTTGCGTCAGCCAGGTCAGGAGCCGTCTTGCTCGGGCGTTGTGTAACAAATGCTGTCCGGAGATAAAGCTCGAGCGAGCCGAAGAGTTCCGCGACATGTTCCTTGTACGGGTCAAGCCGGCCATTGATTCCAGGGAGCGGTTGATACCCATTCCCGTTGCCAGTATCGCGGTACAGGAAATATTCGGTGGATCCGGAAGCGGTCGCAGCATTGATATTGATCAGCGCGCGGTACTTGAATCCTGTCCGCTCGTCGGTCAGATACAGATCGCGGCAGGAATCGCGAAGGCGAAAATTGTCCTTGAGCGTTCCTTCCCGGGTGAGCATGCACGGCCAGGGGTGAAGATTTTCGAGGATGGTCGTCTTGCCTGCGCCATTGCGTCCGATCAGCGCAATCACGCTGGATCCGTAGGACTCAAGATCAAGGTCAATTTCATCCTTGCGCGATTTTTTCCAGATGCCAATCGCGCCGCGCAAGACAAGCCGGTCCATGCGCAAGTGGGCGCCATTACCAATAGCACCGCGCGCGGCCGCCTCATGCTCAAGCTCGTCCGCTTTCAGGTAAACGCTTTCCGGAACGGTGGTCGAAGAATTCTCCGACCAGACCTGGACTTTCTCGCGGAGAGTCTTCTTTGCACCGATGTCGCCGGCTCGCATGGTTTCGGTTGGAAGGATGTTTAGGGTTACGCGGGAACCCGGAAGCGCACCATGCTTCAGCATCAACGCAAGAAGGCCGTCAGTATCGATGTCAGCGGCTTGCTCGCGTGTCGCAGTAATCTCGAGCCAGCCAACCATCCCGCGAAACGCGTCGACAATTTTATCTTCGTCAGCTCGACAAGAAATCTTTTTTCGAAGCGGATGCGGGAAATCGAGGCGTTCAATCTTAATTTCAACCTGAAACGCATTAGGCCTCGCGCCGAGATAATGGTCTTTCTCGATTTCGACCACGTTGCACCCGGTCTGATGAGTTTCCCCAAAATCTTTCGAGTAAATAGATCCCGGGTAACACGCAGGAATTCCTGCTATCCGTTGCGGTTCATGAATATCACCCAGGGCGATATAATCCGCGCCGACTGACTGAAGCTCGTCCCGGGTAACGCAGAGCCCTGATCCTGTTTCTACGGAAAAACCTGTTCCGCTCTTGGCTCCGGCCACCTGGCCGTGGTACATTAGAACGCAGGGAAGGTCAGGATGCTGTTTTCGAAGCCCGCCAAGACCGAGAAACAGATTCCGTATTGCAAGGCGAGCCAACTGATCAGACTCGTCTTTCCCCGTGGCTCCTTGGTTCGCCAGGAGCCACTTTTTATTTGGCTCGGGAACTCCGAAGAGAATAGCTTTCGCGGAGCAAGTAACATCACCTTCGAAAATGAAGTTTTCTGCGCTCAACGAATAAATCCGGCCAGGCTTAAGTATTCTGATTTCATGCTCTGCCTGGATTTGCTCGAATACCTCGAGGCTGCCCTCGGTGTCATGCGACGGGGTGCCATAGATCATCGCAACAGGTGCGCAATCCGCGAGCTGGCGAATGAGTCCAAGGAAATCGTTGAAGCGCGCGCCGGCGGTATTTTGTACCGGACCGTCCCAGGTATCGCCTGAAATCACGATAAGATCGGCAGCGCCGTCCTGGTTGAAGTCCGATACGATGGTACGAATGGAGGCCGCAGCCTCCTCATAGTTTTCCTTGCGAAAGTGGCAATCTGCGAGATGGTAAAATTTCATTATGCCCTCATTTCATAGGCCGATTTAGCCTTGCTTACGAGATCGCGTAGAATGATCACATCAGACTCGCCACGATCAAGCGCGTCCTGAATCATCTGCCGGCCGTTTGGCTTGAGGAATCCGGCCTGGAGGTAACCGATAAGGTCTTCCTGTAGTTGCATGACTACCGGGTCGACTTGAGTCTCGGTGGTGGACTTGGGGGGCTCTGCGAACGGGTCGTCCTGGGGCTGAGCATGGGCCTGCTCGACGACCTGCTTCATTGGTGGATCAGATTCACGCGAAGACGCGGCGATCTGAACATGCGCAGGAGATCCACCATAGAGCATTGCGGTATTCGGGCCGAGGTTATCGAGCATCCGATTCATGACGAGTTCGTTTTTCGCGTTGACGATGATGCGGGAAAAAAGAAAGGTTTTCGTTGCAGAGTCCGAATCTTCTTTTGAGAAAAGATTTTTAAATCCGGTCTGCATACCGAGAACCTGGGAGGTCGCGCGGTTGCGGGCTCCGGTATTCGCACGCTGGCGTCCAACCTTCTGCAGCTGTATCCGCTCTTTGGTGACTTCGAGTTCGGTATACTTCTTGGTACCCGGGCGACCGTTTACCTTGTTATCCCAGTCCGGCTTCCCGTTGTTAACCATTTCTTCAAGCCGTACGTCAACATTGAATTCGTACTCGCAGGCATCCCCCATGATCATTTTCCCATCTGGGCCCATAACCATAGCCTGAGACCGTCCAACGTATACCCGCGCACCATCCATTCGGGTAGATTCTCCGGAAGCATTGTACGATACGCCCGCAGCCGCCGCGAATTTGTCGAGGGTTTCTTTGCGTGGCATGTACGATCCGGAAATATCGTGAAATTCATCCTTGCGGACCGTAATCGCTTCGATATGCACCTCGAGAAGAGGCGAAAGCTCTTCAAGGTGAGAAGGTTTCACGAAACTTTTAGCGTTGGGATAATTGGCGATAAACTTTTTCGCCTGTTCTGGATTCATCTTGTCCTCCTGAAAAAAGAAACCGGAGAGGGCGTGCTACCCGAGCACGTGGGCTCCCTCTCCGGTGAGCCCAAACGGAGGACAGGGCGGAAGCAAGCCCAATCGCTTCCGCTCTGTCCTCTTGATTTACTGCGCTTCGAGCAGCTTAAGGCCTCTCGCCTCCGCTACAGAACGATACGCGTCGAGCGCATCACGAGCCGCGACCTCGCATTCCTTGACGGTCGGGAACTCAACGGTAACGTCGCGCTTGATGAAGCCCTTCGCGTCCTGCGAAAAGTTCATCCTGACTCTGGTCTCTACCTGATCTGCCATAAATGCCTCCTATCCAAATCCGTATTGCGTCTTCATGATGCCAATATAGCACCAATTTGACGCGGCGTCAATATGACGCAGAAATATATTTTTAGTTGACTAATGGAAGTAAATAATGCATATTTGACGCATGAAAACCGTCAGATTTACATTACGTATGCCCGAATCAATGAGCGAAACCTTGAAAATCATGGCTGCTCGGGAGTTTCGGTCTGTGAACGATGAGATTCTTTATTCGATTTATAAGGAATCTCTCAATTTCCAGAAAATTCACGAACTTCCCGATCAATCGCGTGAAGTATTTCGTCGTTTAGTGAGCGAAACTGGGCTCGACTCATTCGACTTGCCGCTTGATGCAGATCCTCAGGAATCCGAAGAGTAACCCTCACCATCTTTTCTTCTTCTTTTTCATTCACACCGGCCACCTTTCCTTTAAAACCATCCACTGCGCCGTAAGCTCATCCACGGAGCAATCCTCACGCGCCTTTCCTCCTGCTGCGTCCTTGAGTGCCCTATAAATAATCCTGGAATAGGATTGTTTTGAGCCTGAGCGCTGCCCTTCTAAGAATATTTCGATATGCCGGGCGATCTGCGTCCGGAGTGTTCGCTCTGCCTCGCGCGGGGTAAGTCCCCCGTCCTGCCGCGCGGCGAGCTCGGGGAACGCTGCGTGATCTTCCAGGTGCGCTTTCGAACCGATAGGGATAATCCATTGCCGCGGGGATCCCGAGGATTCCTCCTCTTCCCCCTCGGCCAGCGCATTGCCTGGACCATCCTGTCCGCGCTCCTGGAGCGCTGCGATCTGCTCGCGCTCGATCGATTCGATCGCTTCCCTGAATCGCTTGTCGTTTGGACCATAGACAAAACCCGCGACCTTCCCAGGCGCCGTGCGGTTCGCCCGCGCGAAACATTGCTCGAGCCACGGGATGGACCGGATATGAGTAAGGCAGGCGATGTGCGTTATTTTTGGGACGGAGAGACCTTCGTATGCCATGCCGACCGAAACAAGTACGTCGGCCGTCGGGTTGGCATTCCCCTTAAATTGTTCAATCGCCCGGATCGCGGCCGCGCTGTCGTCGCTCGTGGCGATAAGTGCATCGATCTTCCGACGATGCAGATGCGCCTGGTATTGTTCGGCCAGGGCAATGTTTGGCGCTACGACAAGTAGCTTCGCAGCCGCGTAAACCTCCGCGCGATGCTTCCTCCAGGATGCTACGCACTCATCC
Organism: uncultured Treponemataceae bacterium; assembly: GCA_964485395.1. GTDB lineage: Bacteria > Spirochaetota > Spirochaetia > Treponematales > UBA12059 > JANNSO01. The sequence goes on from CAZAJF010000001.1 coordinate 4,816, forward strand.
AAGAGCTCATACGCATATTCGGTCCGGAGTGCGGTAAACAGCGCTTGCGGCGCATAGTCGCCCGCAAGAGTCTCCGTGGATAATTTTTCCCCGTCTTCCTCCCACTCCGCGCGGCCGTCAAGGTAGGAAAAATGAACCGGTACAATCGCCCCTTCCTTGAGAGCGTCGGAACGCGTATAGGAAACGAATGCGGTATTTCTGGAATTCTCGAAGACAGGCTTGCCGGCATGATCATATTTTATCCCGGCTATTCGCTGGCCATCCCCGCGGGCGAATGTTCCCGAGGCATAAACGATGAGCTTGGCCAGATTGACGAGAGGCTCTAGAGATCGATGCCATTCTCCACCGTCTGCTATATGATGGGGCTCATCGAAGAAAACGATCCAGCGGCCATGCGAAAGCGTCTGCAGGTGTCGTTCAGGATTCGCGACGATCGCCTGGTACGTCGTAACATACCCTTGAGTACCGCGGCATGGATCTGATTCATTGCTCGCCGCGCGGACGCGGTATCGGCTCCACTCAGGGAAGTCAGCCTCGCCTTGGGATCGGAGAGAATTGCGAGGGACCACCCAGAGAATATTGTCGGCCACGTTTGGGATGAGCGCACTGGCAAGAATCCCAGGAAGCGCTGACTTACCGCCACCAGGTGTTATAGACATGAAGATCGATTTGAATCGCTCGCCGTTGAAGATCCGTTCCGCGAGGAATAATGTCTCTGCTTGATGCTTGCGGAAGGTCATGTGAACAACTCGGCCATGTCGTTCTGGCCAATTTCTTGGGGATGGAATAATTGAACTTGGGAAGCATGGGCGTTGTATCGATTGAGCGCGTTTGTAAAATGCCTGGGGTCATGTTCGATCCAGGTTAAATCGAAACCCATATCATGACAAGCGATAGCGCTTGATCCACTACCTCCGAAGGGATCAAGAATCTTCATATTTGGTTTTGCGAAACGCTTAAGCAGCCATTTATAAATAAAAACAGGCTTCTGACAAGGATGGATAACAGGGTCGCCTTTTTCAGAATCCTTAAAGCATCCACACCATTGATGCTTCACTATCCGCAAGCATCCTGTTTTAAAACTGGTCCAGGCAAATTCACCATCGGCGAAATAGTTGGCTCCAGTCCCTTTGTCCCAGATCACCGGTGCGCGACAGTTTCCCAGGAACTCGAGGAAATAATTGCCACCCCAGATAATTTGGTTTTTAGATACTCTGCGGATCTCGTCGAATGCTTCACGACTTGGCGCCACATCTTCTATACCGGCGGGAATCCTAAACCGCTTGGATGCAAATCCAGTAGTGTCGTTTTTTGTCATCCCAATTCCATACCATGGGTCTGCAATACATAGATCAAATTGATTATCTTTGCATCCTGACATATATTCTAATGAATCAGCGAGTAACATTTCGATCACATTATCCCCGCTTTCTCAAAAACCTTGCTCATCTCGTGTATCGCTCGTTCGGTACGCAGCGCAGCATTTCGGTAGTAATCGCATTCATCCGCAAGGGCTTCCTGCTCTTGGGCAGTCAACATACCAGCTCGACCTTTTCGAAGTAGCCTTTGGATTTCTGCATAATTCATAGACCAAGCTCGTTTTGAATTACATCCGATTCGTCAACTTTTTCAAATAATGAATTCCAGTGCTTGATCGCTTCGGCTTGGTTGCTTTTCGTCTCTCCTTGAAAATGACATTTCTTGCATTGGACTGCCCGATGCCCGATACGGCCTGGAAAAATAACGAGCTGAGGAAGCCCATTACATTTGGCGCAAGGAAAAATCGTCATGGATTTCGTACCGGAAAATCAATCCAATAATCGGGAGCATCAAGCTGCCTGACGGGGTTCGCAACAGGGGAATAATCGTATATCCCAGCGAAATCGGTCTGGATGCAAGGACCTGAAATTATCTCACCATTGACGTTCCATAATCCGATGACAGGGATTCCCGTCGGAAGACTTCCGGAACGCCAAAAGGAGGAGCTTTCAGAAACGATTTCCATTGGCTCATTTAAAGGTGCTGTCCTGGTCAAGAAAATCAGTCCGCCTAAAAGGAGGCCGATAGAAACCCCGACGGCGACTAAAAAAAGCTTGTCCTGGATTTTCATGGAACTTTCTTTTTCAGGAAATATTTGCATGTTTTCGTTCCTCCTGGAACATGTAAAAAATGCTTGTCGGTCTTAGGGCCTTTTTCACGTCGCGTACATAAAAGGCAAAGCTTTAAACCGTCTCTTGACTGACAAAGCGCATCATCGGAAAATTGGGGCATACTCGATCCTTTTCAAGGAATAATGCCGGTTATCTACCCTCCTAGTTATTAGCGCAGTAGGATGAGCTGCGCCCCAACGTGTAGACAATTCGGCAATGGGGGAAGCGGGACTTGAACCCGCATTCACGTCTGACTCATTATCCTGGCGATTCGCTCGCGAAGTACCTCGCTGCGCTATTTTCCTGGATGGATTCTCCGGATTTCCTCCGGCTTCCTCATGGGCGTCTACCAATTGCGCCACTCCCCTAAGTTCCCCGGGAAAGCGGTCGCCAAACCGGGGATAATTCAACAACAAAAAGATCGTGGCTTGCCTTCTGCTCTCGCTTTGGCTGCCTGCACGATAACTTCTCAATTCAATCCTTCCCTAACAAAAGATGTTCACCTATACAGGCTATGGGGTCGCGCGCCATGATGCGCAGCGGACTCGGTCAAGGATTGAAAACCGCTCCGTCGCGACCCCTAGAAATCCCGGAACGCTCTCCGGGAAGATATCCGAGATTTATACTGCCTCAACTCCCAAAGGTTCAGTCGCGGGCTCCAGTTCTTCAGGAATAGGAAAATTGTCAGATGAGTCAGGATCGTCGTGAAGGTCAACATCGGTATTGTCGTCTTCCTCGTTTCCTTCTCCATCGAATGGAAGGCTTGGATTTTCTTTTTCATCCTTCTTGTTTCTTTGTCTTCGATCGTATTCCTGCTCAATCGATCTGAAGTATGCGTTAAAAAATGTTTGCGCTTTATACCGTCCTTGGCAGATGTCGAGATCGCGGGTTTTCTCCGCATCGAACAAAAGCTTGCTTTTTAAGCATTCGATATCATTATCAATCTTACCGAGAACTTCCTTCCATTCCGCTGTTTCTCGAAGGTGAAGTGCGTTTTCTTTAAAAACTTCGAAATCCCCATCTTCAAGATCTTGAAAAACCATAGGCTTGTCCCCGGTATCCTCAACCCAAACAGGAGCCATGTGAAAGGATTCTGTTATGTACCCAAGTAAATTTTTATACCCGGATACGTTTCCCTGGAGAGCTGCAACAAGCCGACCACTCTCCTCAACTTCAAGTTTATTCTTGCACATTTCCTTTTCGTAAATTGCCGTAATAATGATCTGGTTCAAAACGATACTCATGCTTCCTCCCCGATAGTAAAAATCTGAATCAGTGCTCCAGGAGCCTGATCTCGCGCGACGTAATATTTCTCGATAAATTGAGAACAGACGAGCGAATCATCACGCCACATGCCAATTTGGGTGAGACAATCAAGGACAGCTTTCATGAGATTGTCGCCATCGGGTTTCGCTGTGTGGGGTATATTCCCTACAGGGTCTTTCTTCCGGAGAAGCCGCTTCGGCCGTGGGAAGAAAAAGGTAACGGCTACACGCAAAGGCTGGTCGATCGGCGTGTTCGGAAGAAAGTTCCTAGCCGCGAGTGCGATAAGACCCTTCCACCCTTCAGCCGTTCCTTTGTCATAAACAGCGGCACGTCCGGTTTTTTTATTGTAAAAAGCTCGTGGCCGCGGCTGTCCCTTTGGCTCTCCGTAAGCATCAAATGTGCAAAGGCGCGTCCAGAAAATGGCGCTCATGCAATTGCCTGCTTCTTGTTCCTCTGCACCCAAGCCTCGAGGTCTTGTGGTTCAATAAGTACACGTGATCCTAGGCGCACGACTGTTATTTCTCCGAGATCAACCCTGCGTCGAATCATGCTTTCGGAAACGCGAACTTCGCGCGCCGCTTCCTTAACGGTTAAAAACCTGTTCATAAAAAACTCCTCCTATTCTCGAAGCCCGCCAAGACCGAGAAAAAAACCTTTACAAAAACCCTCCGACAGAGTGACAATAAGGGCATCACTATCTCTATGACACCCTGAGGGAGGGTAAAAACCATGGAACTGAAAAAGAACTCAAACCCAGAAGAACAAAGACTTGTTGCAGTAGAACTTTTTATTAAAGCTCTACAAACCCAACCTGACTTACTCGGGAAGGGTTTAGCTGGTGAAGTCATTGCAACCAAAATTACCAATGGAGCAGACTTACTCATGAAATACATTCTTGAAGGAAAGAAACCAGTCGATTGATTATTTAACCCGGGAGATTCTTAGCTGAATTTCCCGGCGACTATCCTCAAAACCACCAACGCCATTTTCTTTCTGTGCTGGTTGAATCTCGATTACCTCGAACCCGATCAAATCGACCGCCTGGATAATCTTGGTCATTTCTTCGTTTCGTTCGTTCACGGTTATTCTCCCTTCTGGAAAAAGGTCATGTCGACCTGCGTGCGATTGGAGGTGAGGGATTCATAGCGGGTTAGTTCGTTCAGAATTAACTGTCGCACCCATGTTGCGGCTCCTCGGCCGTTTGTTGCATGAAGAGGACCTTGAGAAATTCGACTCATAATTTCAACGTCAAGGCTTACTTTTATGGCTGGGAATATTGGCTGCTTGCCACGATCGTGATTCATAAAGACATAATCGGCCACTTTTTTGTTATTGTCAAGTGTTTTTTATCACAAAAGTGGCGCAAAAATGACGATATTTACAACATGGATGAAAAATTCTGGGAAAGAATAGAAAAAGCTACAGTAAAAGGATTTACTCGCAAGCAATTAGCCGCAGATTGTGGAATATCTGTAAGTACTATTTCGATGTGGAAACTCCGCCATAGTTATCCGACGGCTGATATTGCAGTAAAATTGGCGAATGCATTAGGGACATCAGTCGAATATCTTGTTGATGGCATAGCCCCTAGTTATTTAACAAAATCAGACGTTGCATTACTGGAAAAGGCTCGATACTATAAAAATGTGATCGATTGCCTTGATGCGCTTTCTCCGGAAGGCAGGGGGATGATGATCGTGCAGATTGAAGCAGCAGCGGAAGATGCGCGCCGCAGGAACGTTTCGGCCGGATCAAACGCTTCGGCTGGTTAAGTGGTAGGCTTTTTCCCATATTGATTCTCGACAGTTTTGTCGTTAAAAACTAAGATTAAATCAGATTTAAGTTGCGCTTTTGCAGAAACAGGTTAGTATTTGTTCAAAATGGAGGTTTTATGAAGAAAATATTTACTAGTTTTTTTATTTTCATTTTAATTTTTTCTTGTGCTCGCCCATCGAAAAACGAAAACGCAAATATTGCAATTGACTCATTGTCAGGATCTACTACAACCCAAGAGCAATTGGATGCATATACAGCGGCTAGCTTAAAAAAAGAACAAGAAATAGTTACATTGACAGAGTATAACTTGCTAAAAACTGGATTTAGTTATGATTCTGTTTGTAAAATTATTGGTTCACCAGGTCAAGAGTTAAGCAGCAGCGAAATTGGTGGTTATAAAACCGTAATGTATATGTGGAGTAATCCTGATGGAGGAAATATGAATGTTATGTTCCAAAATGATAGGATGATTTCAAAAGCGCAACTCGGTTTAAGATAAGTGACTTCTAAACCTTCCCAACTCCAGATCCAGATCTACGCCCTCGAGGACTTCGACAGGTGCCCGGAGTGCGGGTGGGTTTTGGAGGAAAAAAACGACGGGAAGAGATGCGAGAATTGCGAGCGGGAGATGGGATTATGTGATGAAAATATTATATAAGAACATGTTTGTATAAATAGTTATCCGTATCAATTAGAATAAATGGAGGTAATATGAAAGACCTTGCTGAATATATTAATCTAGTACCAGAAATTAAAGAATCAAATAATTATTGGTTTGTCAGAACCATGGGTGGGAAATTATATAATCCCTTTCTTTTCAAGAAAGTTATTGCAATTGATTATGATAAAATACCTGAGGATAAAGTTAAAGAATTAATTACAGGTGATATTGATGAATATAAGAGCGATTATATAAAAAAATGTTATGCTGAAAATCATCGCCCTGGATTAATAATTAATAATCTAAAACGATTTTATAAAGAAATGAAAATTGGTGATATTGTTGTAATTCCTGATAATTGTGGTAATCATATAGCCGTTGGAGTAATAGAAGGTGAAGTCCATGTTATTGATGGTATTGAAATTGTTGGATCAGATGGGAAAATTAAAGTAGATCAAACTTATAGAAGATCACGTAAGGTAAAATGGCTTGCGGCAGCCAAGCGTAATAATTTTAACCCCTATTTATATCGACTTCTAAATACCCACCAAACGATTTCTCATGCTAATTCTTATCATGAATATATCGACATAATATTACATGATTTTTACAAAAGAGGAACAAAGTATAACTATGTTATGAATGTCCGTCAAAAATATGGTTTAAATGCAAAGTCGGTATATGGTTCCTTATCAGAATTAATAACTCTAGCAGAAGAATTTCTTGCAGAGAATGGAATTCATGAGAATGCAGATGCGATTGAAACTAAAATTTCTGTAAACTCACCTGGCTATATAGCATTACTAGGAGTAGCTGGAACAGTTTTATTTGTTATTTGTGCATTGGTAATATTCTTCAATGGTGGAGGTATGAAATACAAAAATAAAGATGGAGTTGAACTTGAAATCAAGAGCCATGGATTTCTTGAAGCACTTAGCAGATTTCTGAACTCGAGAAAAGATAGATTGATAAAAGATCAACTAGTGGATAAGATAAAGAATCTTGAAATTGATAATTCAGCGGATATAATTGGTTTATTAGGAGCTGTTAATGAAAAGAATCAAAATCCTTAGGTTATCACAGGTTGGTTTGATTTTTTCTTTTCCATTTGCTTGTGCAAACATTGGAAGATTAATTTTTTCTTGGGAAGAACAAGGATTTTTATTAACAGTTTTTATTGTTTTAATAATTTTAATTTTTATTCGAAAGAAATTTTCAATTAGGTTTATATCTAATTAAACTATTTATTAAAAATACCTTCACTTATTTATAGATTAATTAAAATATAAATTATACCAATGAATCAGCTAAGCCAACAATAACCGCACGCGTCTGTTCCGGGATCTCCGTATATCGATCGGTCATAGCCTCCGACCTGTGGCCGGTGAGGGCGCGAAGCGCATGATCAGAGACTTGCCCTCGTAGCATAGAATTATACCAATGGCGCCATGAATGGAACGTAAGCCGGCGGAGTTTTCGCTCATCGGGAGTCATCCCCAAACTTTCTATAGCCAGGTTGAATTCTTCTTCGACAGCCTTTTTGCTTATCGGCCTTTCTTCAGATAGCCCAAAAAACACAAATCCGTTTCCCCAGGGGTTCGTTTCGGCAATTTTTTTAAGAATTTCAGCCGTTTTAGCTGGAAGAGGGACGTCGCGCATGCTTCCCCATTTTGGGGCTTTCAAGCCTTCACTATCCTGCCAATTGTGCGAGAGGTGGATATAGTCGCCCCGGATATCTTCAAGCAGAAGGCCTCGACATTCCCCCAGGCGCAAACCAGTTGTCGCCGCAAGAAGATTGACCGCGTAAAGGCGAGGATCGCTCCAAGGGTATTTGAAAAACCGCTTTACTTCATCAAGGGAGAGAATCTCCATCGGGGCTACAACCTCGGCCAGCTTGGCTACGCTGATAGCCGGATTCTTTTCGATCTTCCCTAGACGAAAAGCTTCTCCTAGAGGTACAGCGATCGCCTGGCGGATCGTATTGATTGTCCGCGAGGAAAGCACCCCCTTGTCGTGTAAATGCATTACCAAGCCCTCTAGTAACGCAGCGGAAGCGTTTTCTAGAGTAGGAATCTTGGATTGATTTTCAAAATACGTCTTCGCGTAACGCGATATGCTCCGGCGATTATTTGCTAAGTAAGCAGTTGAAATGGACCGGCCTCGCGCGCGAAGCCCGCGGGCATAGTCCCCATCATCTTTCCAGAATTCTTCTAAATAGTCGATAAGGGATGAGCTCTTCTTAATTACTGAAGTGTTTTTTTTCATCCATGCTTCTACGATAATCCGGGCGCCAGATTTAGAAGTAGGAGAAGCAGGTGGTGCATGTTCTCCAAGCTCTTCAAGGAGAACGCTTATTGATCTGCGGATTGAATAATCGAGCTTATCAGAATCCCAAAATCCAACATTGTACATTTTACCGGAGGATGCACTAGATTTACGCTGATATAGGATGTACGGAGCTCTCATATGTCTATGATAATTAAAACGGATTTATTTTTCTATGGAACAATTTACGGAACAATGGCAAACCTACAAAACGCTAGCCATTGCTATTTACTTACTGTACAACAAATTATAATCGGGACGGTGAGACTCGAACCCACGATATCCAGCTCCCAAAGCTGGCGCCTTAGCCACTAGGCAACGTCCCGTAAAGAATAAGAGCACTATATACAAATACCTTTCGTTATGCAAGCAATATAAAGCCTAAAAACTATCGCTGCGCCCGCATGTGCTTTTTCTTGACAGTTTCCAAAATCAGCGCTTATCCTTGGATAGTCGGAACGCCGAAAGCGCGCGACGCCGCATCGGCATACCGATAGGCCGTTGGTTCGCGTATGCGGACTATTACGGCAGCCTGTCCCTCGCGGCAGGCTAACCTGCCCTTGGCGGCAGGCAGACTTGAATTCCTTAAGGAGCGTGTCATGCCATTTTCGACCGAACTCATCAGGAATGTGGCCCTTACGGGCCATGGTAGTACCGGAAAGACCAGTTTGCTGGAGCACCTGCTCTTCAGCGCTGGATCGATAACAAAACCCGAGACGATAGAATCGGGCAAAACGGTAAGCGATTTTAGCGAAGAGGAAATCCAAAGAAAGATTTCAGTGCATTCCAGCTTGTCGCATGCGAACTATTCAGGCAAAAAAATCAATTTTTTCGATACTCCCGGATCCTCAGATTTTATCGGAGACGTAATATTGGCGCTGCGCGCCTGCGAATCCGTCCTTCTCCTCGTCGATGCCCGCGCCGGCGTCCAGATCGAGACGATCAAGACATGGCGCAACCTCGAGCAGCGAAACAAACCGCGCATGTTCGTGGTAAATAAAATGGACGAAGACCGTGCATCCTACTCGGGCGCATTGGCCGACATCACCGACAAATTCAAGATTCATCCAGTTCCGGTAAGCATCCCCATGGGTGAAGCCGGCGATTACAGGGGAATAATAGACGTTCTCAATGAAAAAGCATATTTTCTGCCCTCGTCGCACGAACAGCAGGAAACCGCGTCAGCGGTTCCCGAGGAATACAAGGCCGCGCTTGCCGAAGCCCGCGCCTTGCTCTCGGAGGCGGCTGCCGACGGCGACGACGAGCTGATGGAAAAATACCTCCTCGAAGGTACCTTGACCCAAGCGGAAATCAACAAAGGCCTGGCCGAAGCCTTGGCGGAAAACAGGATCGTGCCGGTATTCGCCTGCGCTTCCCTCAAGAATTCCGGATCGCTGGCCATCCTCGACTTTCTCGCGGCGATAGCTCCCGACCCGAGCCATCTCGCCGATGAGAACGTCAAGCTTCCCGACGGCACGATGAGCACGATAAAAGTCGACGAAAAGGGCCCTCTTGCCGGCTTCGTCATCAAGACCCAGATAGACCAGTTCTCCGGGCGGCTGTCATTCGTGAAGATCATCAGCGGCACGCTGACGTCCGACATGGAGTTCTTCAACGTTACCGAGAACAAGAAGGAAAAGATCGGCAAGCTCTACACGCTGATGGGCAAGAAACTGGAAGAGATAAAAGATTTACATGCCGGGGATATCGGCATACTTGCCAAGAGCGCCACGCTCAAGACCAACGAGACCTTTACCTGCCCCGAGCGGATGCTGCAGTTCAACCCGCTGCGCCTCCCCCAGCCGGTGCACGCCATCGCGGTGAGCGCGCATTCCAAGAAAGACGAGGACAAGCTCGCGGAAACCCTGCACAAGGCTGCCGAAGAAGACCTGACATTCAACATCAAGTTCAACGTCGAGACGCATGAGACGGTCATTTCCGGAATGGGCGAACTCCAACTCAACCTGATCCTCGACAAAGTCCGCCACGGGCAAAAAATCGAGGTGGAGACCAGGGTACCCCGCATCGCCTACCGCGAAACCATCATCAAGAAGGCCGAAGGCGAATACACCCACAAGAAACAATCGGGCGGACATGGACAGTACGGAAAGGTCGTGCTGGAGATAGAGCCGCTGGAGCGCGGCAAGCAATACCAGTTCGAGAACAAGGTCTTCGGGGGATCGGTCTCCAAAGGGTTCATCCCAGGCATCGAAAAAGGCATACACCAAGCGATGGAACGCGGCATCGTGGCCGGATATCCGGTGGTGGACGTGAAATCCAATCTGCTGGACGGCAAGGAACACGCGGTGGATTCCTCGGAAATGGCCTTCAAGCTGGCTGCCCGCGGCGCATTCCGCGAAGCATGCAAGAACGCAAGCCCGACCCTCCTTGAGCCCGTCATGAATTTGACCGTATTCGTTGAGGAAAAATACCTCGGCGACGTGATGTCGGACCTGTCAGGCAGGCGCGGCAGGATTTCCGGCCAGCAGCCCATCGGCGGCGGCATCGTGGAAATAAAGGGCCAGGTTCCGCAGGCGGAACTTTTACGCTACTCCATCGACCTGCGCGCCAAGACGAGCGGTACCGGCGGTTTCGAGGTGGAATTCGACCACTACTCCCCCATAACGGGAAAGATCGCCGAAGACGTTACGAAGGCGGCGGCTGAATTCCGCGTGCACGAAGCGGAAGAGGAATAAAAAAATCGGAACCAGATAAAACAACCGTTTTATAAAATAAACCTGCCGGCTTCGGCAGGTTTATTTTTAACCTCCTGAAAATCGGCGAGATGACCGCCCCTAAATACTGCCCGAAACTTCAAAGGAGACTCATCGTCGATTTAGTGACACTGGAGCCTCGCCAAGCTTCCCGAATCCTAGCGGTAAAGCGGAATTTTATACCCGAAGGAAAGATATAATCCAATTGTAAAACCCTTGAACGTCGGGCTAAGCGATGCGGGAGACACTATGGCGGGGGATGAAATCCCCGTATCCACTCCTCCTACGACCACTTCCTCGCTCATTGGCCAAAAATCGATTCCCAAAGGAATCTCAAGGGTCGCAACCAAGGATTTCAGGAAATTATAGCGTATACGGGGAGTCGCATTAAAGCCGATCAAACCATAGTTGCCTTCAAGTGCAAGCCGTGAATAATCCCCATTAGGGGGAGTGAGCGCCAATGAACTTACATGAAATCCGACGGAGGCTCCGGCCTGCAAAGAATCGGATACCGGAAGCGAATAGCCCAAAGCCAAAGCGGTAAAATCAAGACCCATGTTTATTTTATAACCGGAAAGATTTACCGCATCGCTTCCGAGGGCAACGACCGCAGGCGAAAAAAGCGCCGCCAGCGACATTTCAAGAAAGTAGCCGCCCCAAGCAATCTCGGCATCAACGCGAGCGCCGGGCGCCAGGTACCTCAGATCGGCTTCAAGGCCGCTTTTAGTGAATCCTTCGGAAAGCCAACCCATTCCGCCGCCGGCGGAAACCGTAAGCACCGAGAGCGGCTTTGCTTCTTGGGCGAACGCGGCATGGGCAGCAACGACAACAATGATTGCAAGCGAGAAACGACGTGTATCCATGCGTGTATCTCCTAGGGTATTTAAGGCTCCTCAGCCATAGACTGGATATTCGATTCATATCCTTACTTTTGGCCCGCGTCAAGTTTAATTCTCATGTTATGCGCAAAATCACCCTTGGGGGTGAGAAAAAAGGATACGAGCAGGAACCCGATATTGATACATCGCAAAAAACGGGAACGGATTTTTTTAAACCGGCGGAGTGCCCTCCAATCGGCTGATCTTAAGAAGCAGACTAAACCGATCGGTAGTCTCCGTTTTTCGCAGTATGTTTTTTACGTGGGTTTTAACTGTATTCACGGAGATGAAAAGTTGACTTCCGATGCTGCCGTTTTCTTTGCCCTGAAGAATCAAGGCGAGAATTTCCTGTTCTCGATTGCTTAACCCCCTATCCGCGCTCCATGTGGACAAGCTTGGGGCGTAATGCGAAAAAACCGCGGACCGGAATGCTTTTATGGAAAAACGCAGTAAAAGAACGCCGAACAGACTATAAAGGGTCAGAGAAAACGTATACGTAAAAAAGGCGGGAAGAAAAAGATCGGCGAGCCAAGCAGGAAGAAAAAAAGACAATAAAGGGAGGATGAACCGCAGAAGCTCCCGAACTTCGCTGTCGGCCTTTTTATAGCATAACAGACTATATAGAAGTGACCAGAGATTGGTGGCGAATAACGCCGTCATATACAGCGGAGAAAAGTACGATGCAACCGCATAATCGTTTGACTGGTATTGCCATTCGACTCCCCTGAGCATCAGAATAAAATAGCCGGCATAGATGACCAAGAAAAGCAATCCAAAGAAACCGGACCGACGCGAACGAAAAAGCACTAAAGGAAACAACGCCGTTGCCCATAATAAAAAGCCATGAAAAAACAATGAAATCAGAAAGCATGAATGCTTTAAGGGAACTGCGTTTGCAGATGCTTCATTGAATACATAGCCGCATATGACGCTTGCAAAAACTTGAAGGGAAAAAACTATAAAAAACAAAGAAAATTTTTTAAGTGCGACGTTGCGGGAATACCTGGAGCACAAAATGGAAATGGAAATAGTCGCGGAGCCGAACGCGAATGCGCAAATGCCGTAGATAAAAAGTATAGGTACCATTCAATTCCCTTATCATCCCAAAAGCTGGAATAGTTCCGAAGCCTTCATTTCCGGCGCTTCTAATTTCAAAGCTGTTCTTAGCATACTGTAAAAACCGGATAAAAAAAAAGGGATTAAAACTTTACCAGAGCACCATCCGGCCTCGATCGCTCTCGAAACCCAGTTTCGCCATTACGTCGCGGAAGGGAGAAGATGACGCCGCAATCCCGTTGATTTTTTCCACGATGACGCGCGACGGGAGTATCGAGCGGCTTTTTACCCTTGCGATGTGCGAGAAAAAGATTCCGGTCGCCGCGTCGCCCGGCTTCAGGACGATTGAAATATCGCGATGATCCTTTTTTGACGAAGCGACGAGCGTTCCCCGATCGTAAAAAACGCGGTTTGCCGGAAGCCGCGAAGGTAAAACCCCGAGCGCTGTGCCAGCCAGTACCTTCTCCGGATCGGAGCACGAAGCTTCAGGGACGATCCCGCAGGGACTGGCCGGATCGCACGCGTTCATAAAAATGGAGGAGCTGGAAAACGTATCGTCCCGAAAAACGCCCAAGGCTTCCTGCGTAAGGAACTGGGCGCCTTCCAGGCCCGAGAAAAAGCATCCGCTGACGAGCTCCCCCGACAGCTCGAGCCTTCGCAGGGCCGGAAATACCGCGGACCACGCAAAGGCGGGCATTTCCCTCTCGCAAAGCGCGCGCGTTATCAATCCATAACGGCGACCGAGGATGCGGGCCAGCGCGGCCGCTTTATCCAGCTCGTCGGCTTCGTCAAGCTCGACGGGCGGGAGAAAAAGCGAAAACCAGCGACCGGGCATGGGAGTACCGGCTTTCCAGCGCTCCCTGACGGCAAGGGGCATCCTGAACCCCGGGGTCCTGCGGGGTTCCGCGGGAATCGCGGCCGGTCGCTCTCCCGAGAGAAAGCGCCGGACTGATTCGAAGGAGTCGGAACTGACCTGGCCATGCCAGATTTCGTTCCAGAGGGCTTCTGAAAGTTCGCCGATTCCAAGACCAGAGCTTTCCTTGACGGACCAAAAATCCTTCATGCCCGCCTGCGGATCCAGCAGCTTGCCGGGCTTGGAATCGAAAACCAGGCCGAGCTCCTCCGGAAGGCACAATGCTATTTTTTCTTTACCAGCGCCTACCCAGACGCCCGAGCCTCCGCCCAACAGGGAATCGAGGGCCGACTTTTCGTACGCCGACGTCCTCGAAGGCACTATCTCCGTCTCAAGAAGCCGCGCGTGAATAGGATAGCACGAAAGGCGGTACAGGCATTTTCCAAGGCTCTCTTCCGCGCCTGCAGGCCTCGCAGCCGACTCGCCCGGACCGGACAAGCCCTGAATCCGCGCGATAAACAATGGAAGCAGGGAGACGGGAATCGGCGCAAGGCTGTAACGCGCGGCATTGCGATGCGAGCGCAGCATGGCGGCGTAGGAATCTGCATGGCATATAGAAGGCCCTGCAGCGCCTTCTATATTGAAGCCCGCATCGTCGGGAACAAGATCGCCCATATCCAAGGATTCCCTGATAACGTCGTCGCCGTTGCCTGAGTCCCTAAAAAATGAACCGAATACCGCCGACACTCGCTCAAGGGGAACGGGGCCGTAGAAAGAAAGCCATTGGAGAAGTGCGCGCGCGGGATCTTTGAGGAATGCGGCCTGACGGTCCGACCTGACCATGACGTCGATAGCGGCACCTGCAAACCGGAAAACGGACAAACGCGCCAGCGCGGGAGACGGCTTCAAAGTTCCACCCGCTATGCCCGACAGTTCCGCCCGCAACTCTAAAGGAACAAAAGCCAATAAATCGTGCCATTCGTCGAGCGGTATGCATCCACGCTGCTCAACCCAATCGAGCAGAGCCTCGGCGGTTTCGGGAGCCCAGCCGGGAAGTTCCCTTCGCAGCCTGGCGCCGAACGTCCTGGCAAAATCCTTGCCGATATTCGGTCGCGCCCCCTTTGAGCCCAGAGCATGGCTTATCGCCTCTTCTCCCGCCGACTTGCCGTGCAGGCTGGACAGTCCGCGAAGGCTGTCGTCCTCATACAGGAATTTATTTACGCGAACCCAAACGCTGCTGCCGGAAAACACGCTTGGCGATTCAGTTATGAAAAATTCAACGAAGATTGCGCCGGATGCGAGGTCTCGCGCGAACTCCGCAAGCTCGGGCATGCGAAAGCGCTCAGTAAGAATGCTTCGCCAAGTTTCCTTTATGACGGGAAAGCCGGGCGCATCCATCACGCGCTCGAAAAGCCGCTTGGATCGAAGCCGGGTAACCCACAACGGCGTCCGCTTCCCGAATCCCCTGCGCGGCAAAAGAAGGGATCGGCCCGCGTTCTCCCTGAAGGCGGCGCCAAAGGCGGCGGTTCCTTCGATACCCTTCCTTACGGCCCTGGCCAAGGACGCCCCGTCGCCGTACGCCGTCAATGCCGCGGCGACGGCGTTTCTGGTTTCCTCGATTCCGGACAGAGGAACCACCAGGATCACGGCGTCATCGGTATACAGCACGTCCGGCCTCGCGCCCAGGCTGTCCTCAAGGTGACCCGCGAGCGCCAGCCCGAGCGGCTCGTGAAGCCCCAGGCCGCGCAGCGCGTGCAACACCACCATGGTGGCGTCCCCTTGTTTCTCCGTGTCTCGAAAAAGCTCCACAGGAAGGCGGTAACGCGAAACGAGGCCGACGCCCTTCTGGGCAAGCCGCTGCCTTGATAAAAACTTAACAAGCGGATCAATCGCTTCCGCGGAGAATCCGCAACGCCCGGAAAGATACGCCGTGAAGGCGCCGGCGTCCCGGCCCGCAAGCTCGCAGGCGTCCAGCATCCTGGAAACGGCGCTGTCGCCGCGGGGGGCCTTCTCCGCCTTCCAGAACGGCATGAAATCGGCGGCTCTGTCCAGCGGAACCACTTCCACCGATTCTTCGCCTATGGAGGTAATGCGCCAGGCCTGCGCTCCGAACACGAAACTGTTGCCGATGCGCCGCTCGAACACGAATTCCTCGTCGAGCTCGCCTATCTTGGCGCCGCCGCCGGCGATCCTGAGCGCGTAGTTTCCCTTGTCCGCTATTGTACCGCCCTGCGAATAGAGGAGCATGGCAGAGCCTTCCCGGGCAGCGACCGTGTTTTCATCCTCGTCAAGGTACAACCTGCCGGATAATTCCTTGACGCGAGTATCCTCGAAGCGGCCGCACAGCATGCCAAGGACGGCGTCGAAATCCGCGATATCCAAATTTTCAAAACAGGAAAAACTGCGTACTTCCGCATAGAGCTCGCCTATGCCGCGAGGTGCAAAAAGCACCATCGCCAGCAGAGTCTGCGCCAGAACGTCCAGAGGGCAGTCTGGCGGATGAACCTCGTCGATGTCCGACTCCAGCGCGGCGTTCACCACGGCCGCAGCCTGCAGCAGGTCCATGCCGTGCAGCGGATACAGGAGCGCCTCGCTTACGAGCCCGACGCCGTGCCCGGCCCTGCCCGCGCGCTGCAGGAGCTGGTCCGCCCGCGAGGGGGAACCGACGAGCACCACAAGATCGACGCTGACCACGTCGATACCAAGCTCCAGGGAGCTCGTCGCGACGACGCACGGCAGCCGGCCTTCCTTGAGCTTCGTCTCTATCGCCCTGCGCACGTCCTTGGACATGGAACCGTGATGCGCCCATGCCGTTCCGTCTCCCGCCTTCTCGTTGATCATCGAGGCGAGCCGTTCCGCGCGTCTCCGGGAATCGGCGAATACGAGGGTGGTGCGCGATTTATTTATATGAAGAATTATATCGTCCACCACGGCGCGGTATCGACCGGAGCTTACGTCCGCCTCGGCGAAGCGAGTCTCCATGTGATTGCCGGATTGATCCCCGGGTATCGGCACGGGAATGGACGCCTCGGGCCAAAGGACGGAAAAGGCGTATTTCTTTTCCGCCGGCGGGGCGACCACCTCGACGGCGCGCTTCTCGTATCGCGCCTGTAAGGCCGCCGTACCATCCGTTGCGGCCGGCAGAAGCATGCGGCTTCCGAGAAAATCGGCCGCGACCGAGAAAGGCTTGACTGTGGCGGAGAGCCCTATGCGCTGGAATTCACCGGCCAACAGGGCGAGGCGTCCTATCGAGCAGGCCAGGTGCGAGCCTCGCTTGGAACCCAGTACCGCGTGTATCTCGTCGACGATAAGCACGCGGATACCCGAGAGCAGCTCCTGCCCCCGTTTGGACGCCAGGAGTATGGCAAGGCTTTCCGGCGTCGTGCACAAGATAGCGGGAGGGTCGCAAATCATGCGCCTGCGCTCGTTCGGGGGCGTGTCGCCGGACCTGGTAGCCACGCGGATATACGGAAAAACCTCGCCGTTGCCGCTAAAAAAAGCGGCCAAGTCGCGCAATGGCGACATTAAATTAACTTTTATGTCCTCATTGAGGGCCTTGAGCGGCGAGACGTACAGGACGGACAGCCTATCGGGCGGCAGCTCGCCCGAGGCGAACTGCGACAGAACGTCCAGAAATGCGGCGAGCGTCTTGCCCGAGCCCGTAGGCGCGCTCGCCAGGACATGCCTGCCCGCGGCGAGCGAGCGCCACGCCTGTTCCTGAACCGCGGTAGGTTTACCGTATTTGGAAAGGAACCAGCGGGTGAGCAGCGGATGGAATTTCTCAGGCAGCACGGATCTTGGCCTTGGGGGCGCGCTTTCGTACGATATCGAGAAGCCGCAGCATGGTGGCGTCGGTCAGCGCATGAGCGTTTTGAGCCCAAACGTCATCGAGCACGCGGCCCGGGCGGTAGGTCTGCAGGTAGACAGTGTCCTGGGGCATCAGAAGATCGGCGATGGCCTCCATGGATTTCGCATCGACGAACCCGGGCGCGCAGGTTATGCGGAACTCATACGCCGCGCCGAGGGAGCGCACGATGACTATGCTCCTGGCGATGCGCTCCGCGTAATCGGCCGGGGCAGAAGGCCAGAGCCTGGAATAACCGGCAAGTGAACTTTTTATATCCATAGCGACATAATCCGCGCCGACCGCGGCGATGCGCTCGGGAAAGGAGCCGTTCGTGTCAAGCTTTACGAGGAGCCCTTCGGCCTTGAGCACCGAAACGAGGTCCGGAACCTTGGCGTGGAGCAGCGGCTCGCCCCCGGATATTACGCAGGCCGAGATGATGCCCTTCCGCTTGCGTACGTGCTGGAGGATTTCCGCGAAGCCCGCGAGGGCGGAATCGTCGACGTGCGCGACGAGATCGGGATTATGGCAATACGGGCAGGCGAAATTGCATCCGGGTAAAAAGAGCACGCTGGCCACCTTACCCGGATAGTCGATGAGGCTCAGCTTCTGAAGGCCGGCCCGAAGGCACTCCACGAAGGCGGGAGTTAGACGCGCACGGTTTCGCGCGCAGTCGCCATCTGTGCCCGAAGCTGGGCGCGGGTATATGCCCGTGCGGTTTCGTCTCCGCCGGAACCCAGGAGGATGGCCGTGGGCGTGGCCATGACGTTATGGCGCTTGGCTGCCTCGAAGCCGTCGGGCGTATCCACGTCGATGATGGTAGCCCGGAGGCCGCTGGCCGCGAGGTAATCGCGGACGGGAGGGCAGTTCGGGCAGGTTTTTCGGGTAAACAGGAGGTAGGCCTCGTGCACGCCGTTGGCCGGTTCCGACGCAGCCGCGTCCGGCATGCCCGCGGACGCCATCGGCGACGCGCCGAAGTCAAGCTGCATGGCCTGCGCGCCGGAAGGCACGTATGCGGTCTGGCTTATCTCGTAGGTTTTTCGCTTGGTGTACTCATGGCGCTTGCCGGCGTTCCAGTTGCGCACCGAGCGGTAGTACCCCACGATGCGGCTGTACACCTCGGTCTGCGTGCCGCGCACGCCCATCAGTTCCGCCTTGAGCTCAACGAGCCTCGATTCCTTGGCTGCTCGATCGGTCATAGTTCCCCTCCCAGGTTACAATATAATAATAACAAAAAATATTCACATAAATGCGGCCGGTCAGCGCGTCTCGGCCAGCTCACGCTCCAGCACTGCTATCTCCTCGCGCAGGCGAGTTTCCTTCTCCGCCTTGCACTTGGGGCACTCGAAGTGCTCTCCGGAAATATATCCGTGGATGGGGCACACGGAGAACGTGGGCGACATCGTGTAATACGGAATGCGGTAGCGCTCGGACAGGTTCTTGATGAGGTCGCGCACCGCGTGCCAGTCGTCCACCGCCTCGCCCAGGAATATATGGAACACCGTGCCGCCGGTGTAGCGAGTCTGCAGCGATTCCTGGTGGTCCAGCGCCTCGAACAGGTCGCTCGTGTATTCGGCGGGAAGCTGCGTAGAGTTGGTGTAGTACGGTTCCTCGGTACCCGCGGTAATTATATCCGGATACTGGCTCTTGTCGTGCTTGGCCAGGCGGTACGACGTGCTCTCCGCAGGGGTTGCCTCCAGGTTGAACAGGTCTCCGGTATCTTCCTGGTAGTCCGCGAGGCGCTTCCTCATGTAATCCAGCACTTCGCCGGCGAAAGCCTTGCCTTCGGGCTCGGCGATGTTCTTGCCCAGGAAGTTGACGCAGCACTCGTTCATGCCCACGAGGCCGATGGTGGAAAAATGGCTGTCGAAATTCTTGAGGTAGCGGCGGGTATACGGAAACAATCCGCCGGTAAGAAGCTTGGCGCATACCTTGCGCTTGATGACGAGGCTCTGCGACGCCAAGTCCATGAGCCTGTCCAGCCTTCGGTAAAAATCCGTCTTGCCCTGCGCCAGGTAGCCGATGCGCGGCATGTTCAGCGTTACGACGCCGATGGAGCCGGTAAGCTCGTCCGAGCCGAAGAGACCGCCGCCGCGCTTGCGAAGTTCGCGCTTGTCCAGCTGCAGGCGGCAGCACATGGAGCGCACGTCGCTGGGGTCCAGGTCCGAGTTGACGAAATTCTGGAAATACGGCGTGCCGTATTTCGCGGTCATCTCGAATAAAAGCCGCGCGTTGTCCGAGTCCCAGTCGAAGTCCTTGGTTATGTTGTAGGTAGGAATGGGATACTGGAAACCGCGGCCGTCCGCGTCGCCGCCAAGCAGCAACTCGATGAACACCTGGTTTATGAGATCCATTTCCTTCTGGCAGTCGCCGAAGGTAAAGCTCATGTCCTTGCCGCCCACGACCGCGGGCCTGTCGCGCAGGTCCTCGGGACAGCGCCAGTCCAAGGTAATATTGGTAAACGGGGCTTGGCTGCCCCAGCGGCTGGGCGTGTTCACGCCGAACATGAAACTCTGCAGACACTGGCGCACGTCGTCCGCGCTCATGGAATCGTTTTTTACGAACGGAGCGAGATACGTATCGAAACTGCTGAAAGCCTGCGCTCCGGCCCACTCGTTCTGCAGGATTCCCAAAAAGTTCACCATCTGCTGGATAAGCGTGGACAGATGCTTGGCGGGGGCGCTCGTGATCTTGTCGGGAATGCCGCCCAGGCCTTCCGCTATCAGCTGCCTGAGGCTCCAGCCCGCGCAATAGCCTGAGAACATGGAAAGGTCGTGCAGGTGAAAGTCGGCGTTGCGGTGCGCGTCGGCGATGTCTTCGGTATAGATATTGCGCAGCCAATAGTTGGCGGTAATGGTTCCGGAATTGTGGAGGATGAGGCCGCCCAGCGAATAATTGACGTTGGCGTTCTCTTTGACGCGCCAGTCGGCTTGCCCCAGGTAGCCGTCCATGGTGGTGTTGATGTCCAGCATGAGCTTTTTGGCGTCGCGCAGGGCTTCGTGGCGGGCGCGGTAGAGAATATAGGCGCGAGCTACGGACGATTCCTTGTCCTCAAGCAGCGAGGTTTCCACCAAGTCCTGGATTTCCTCGATGGCGGGGATGGAATTCTGGTGGCGTGCCGATAAAAGGAGCGCAAGTCGCGTTTCCACGTCTGCGGTGATGCGTTCCACCTGGTTCTTGTCCGCGTGGCCTTTTACCGCCTTGAAGGCTTTTTCTATGGCGCCATAGATGCGCTCGCGGTCGTACGGCTCAATCTTGCCCGAACGCTTTGCCACGAAACGGCCCGATTCCGAGCTTCCGCCCAGGAGACTGCGCCACTGCGGAAAAACCTGATCCTTGTCAGACATGAGCCTTAGTCCTCCCCGTCCCGTTCACGCTCGAGCCTTTGAATTTCCTGCAGAAACTCAGCCATCGTTTCGAATTTTCTATATACGCTCGCAAAGCGGACGTAAGCTACCTTATCTATCGCGTACAGTTTGTTCAGGGTAAGTTCCCCGAGGGACGTACTCTGCACTTCGTTGCCGCCCTTGCCCAGCATGGCGGCTTCGTCTTCTATCTCGTTTAGCAGGTTTTCTATGCACATCTGCGAGACGGGACGCTTCTCGAGTGCTCGACGAAGGCCACGTTCCAGTTTTTGCCGGTCGAAGGGCTCGCGCCTGTCGTCCCGCTTAACCACCATCAGTGATTTTTCTTCTATGCGCTCGTAACTCGTAAAGCGATAACCGCAGGATAGGCATTCCCGTCTACGGCGGATGCTCTCTCCATTGGCTAACGTACGGGAATCGGTTACCCGATCATCCATGGAAAAACAATGAGGACACCTCATTGCAAGCGCCATGCCAAAATGTGCAGAAACATATTTTTATTGGAAAAAATACAAGTGCTGGTAGTCCTTTTTAGAAGCATACACATCATATAGTACCATCGGCTGGATTTTGTCAAGTCTGAAAATTTAAAAAAAGGTCGATAGGACTTGCTTTCCCAGGCGTTATGAAGGATCATATACACATCCTATTGCGTACTGCTACACATATTGGAGGGAATTATGACTTTTGCTGACAAAATGAGGGACTGGGTGGACAAAGGCTTAAAAACGTCAAAAGACGCACTTGCGCAGGCTGGCGAAAAAGTTCAGCAGCTCGGGGAAAAAGGCGTTTTACGAATGGAGATATTGCAATTGCGCTCTCAGGCCCAGAAGCTGACCACCCGCCTCGGAGCCGAAGTCTACGAAACGCTGGTTGAAAAAGGACAAAAAACCGTAGCCAAGGATTCACCCGCCGTACGCGAGACCATAGACAAGATCACCGTCCTTGAAACCACCATCGATGAAAAAGAAAAAGCCTTTGCAAAGATCGGCGGCAAGGAAGAAGAGCTGAACGAACCCAAAACCCCCTGAACGGGACTTTGTTTTACCGGCCGCCATCCAACATGGCGGCTTTTTTATTGATGCAAGATACATAGAGCGGCCCCGCTCCATGGCACGCATCAGGCAGAAACTGGATGCCGCAACCGGTTTTTTCCGCCAGCGCCGCAAGATGGGCGGAATCTTCGTCGGCCGGCTCAGGCAAGGACAAACCCACAGCGTCGCCATATTTCTTGCGCAGGCGCAATACCGGCCCGTCGTTTTCCTCAGCCGACAGCGCGCAGGTAGCGTAAACCAGAACTCCGCCGGGAGCCAGAAGCAGAAACGCGCTGGACAGCAGCGCCCATTGCCGCTGCGCCAGATTCTTGACCCGCGCTTTTGTCCACTGGCCCAGGGCCTTGGGGTCTGCCACGACATGGCGCTCGCTGGAACAGGGCGCATCGAGGAGTATCGCCGAAAATCGGCCGTGCTCGCTTTTTCTGCCACCCGCAGCCGCCGCGTCAAAGCCGGATACGGTAACCATGGCGCGCGCGGCCTCAGGCAAATGCAGGTTCAGCACGTCGACGAGGCGCCGCCGCCTGTCGCTGGACAGCTCGTTGGCCAGAATCCGCGCACCTGGATACACTCCTGAGAGCATGCTCGCCGTCACCAGGGTCTTTCCGCCCGGCGCGGCGCACGCATCCAGGATTTGCGCCGGGGCATCGCCTTCTTCCGGCGGAAACGCGCAAAGCACCGCCGCGCAGAAAATACGGGCGGCGCACACCGAAGCTGAATCCATGAAGTACGGTTGCATGAGTCCGTCCGCATAACCGTGCGAGTCGCCCTGCGCCAGAAGCGCATCGCGCAGTCCAGGCCAGCGGCTTGCGAAGCGCTCGGAAAAAAACTCGTTAAACTCGGCTTCGCCCATCGATCCGACATCCTTCCGTTTGAAAATTCTTTGGTAGCAATGCTTCGCGTTTTTTGTTACACTTGAGTAATGATCAGAGCATTTATATTCGACCTTGACGGCACGCTCGTAGACACCCTGGGCGAGATTGCCGAAGTAATGAACGACATTTTACAGGAACGGGCATGGCCTGCCTACCCGACCTCCGCCTATCGAGCCATGGTAGGCAAAGGATTACGGGCGCTTTTAAATTCCGCCGTGCCCAAAGACGCTTCCTACGACCCCGAAGAGCTCTATGCGCATACGCTGGAACGTTTCGAAAAACGGGGGGCGGGCAATTCCGTTCCTTATCCGGGTACCGTTGAAACGCTCCGGGACCTGGATAGAAACGGGATACCCCTTGCGGTCCTGTCCAACAAGCCTGACCCCATAACGCGCATCGTAGTGGCGCAGCTGTTTCCCAACATACCCTTTGCGTTCGTGCGCGGAGGCGTCGACGGCATGCCCATAAAGCCGCATCCGTCCAGCGCCCTCGATGCCCTGGCTTCCATGCGCGCCATGGTGGACAAGGATTACTACTCGGGCATCAGCGATTCCTTTCTGCTGGGGCCGCTGGGATCGATATTGTCGCCCAATCCGGAGCGACAGCCCGATCAGTTGCGCGCCGGAGACTGCGCACTCGTCGGAGATTCCGACGTGGACATCAAAACCGCCCAGAACGCGGGCATGATGCCCGTAGGCGCGGCCTGGGGTTTCAGGGGCGAGGAAGAGCTGCACGCAGCGGGCGCCCGTTACGTGTTCAATTCGATTCGCGAAATATTACGCTTGATATAAGGCTATTCAGTAAGGAGCTGGGATATGGACAAAAAAACCGTACTTGAGCGCGCGCGCGAGTATCTTTCCAAGGAAACCGACGCGACATTCAAGAACCAGGTGGAAACCCTGGTGGCGCAAGACAACATGAAAGAGCTTGAAGATCGATTCTACCGCGACTTGGAGTTTGGCACCGGCGGGCTTCGCGGCCTTATCGGCGGCGGTTCCAACCGCATGAATTCCTACGTCGTCCGCAGGGCCACCCAAGGGCTCTGCGACTACATAAACGCAAACGTCAAGGGAAAAACCCTCTCGGCCTGCGTGGCCTACGACTCCCGCCACTATTCGGACGTATTCGCCCTGGACGCGGCCCTCATCTTTGCCGGCAACGGCATCAAGGCCTATCTTTTTTCCAGCCTGCGGCCCACGCCCGAGCTTTCGTTCGCCATCAGGCAACTGAAAGCCGATACGGGCCTCGTCATAACCGCCAGCCATAACCCTCCGGCCTACAACGGCTACAAAGCCTACTGGAACGACGGTGCCCAGGTAATCGAGCCTTACGACCAGGGAATAATCGCGCGGGTAAATTCAGTTTCTTCCATTAAGGTGATGGATAAAGCCGAAGCGCTCAAAAAAGGCCTCCTCGTCATGATAGACAAGGAAGTGGACGAACCCTATGTGGCCATGGTCAAGGCACAGTTGTTCCGCCCCGAGTTGTTCAAGAAAATGGCCTCCGACGTAAAAGTAGTCTACACACCGCTCCACGGAACGGGAGCCATGCACTTTGAGCGCGTCATGGGCGACTTAGGCCTTTCCGTAAGCACCGTGCCCGAGCAAAAAGCCCCCGATGGCGATTTTCCTACGGTGGCGTTCCCGAATCCCGAGGAATCTGCCGCCTTAAAAATGGCGCTGGAACTGGGCGTAAAGGTTCAAGCCGATGTCGTCATGGCCACCGATCCGGACGCGGACCGTCTGGGTATCGCGGTACCCGACGGCAAAGGCGGCTTTACTTTGGTAAGCGGCAATCAGCTCGGCGCCTTGCATGCAGACTATATTTTACTGTCTCGCAAAGAATTGGGCCGCATGCCCAAACGCCCAGCCATCATAAAAAGCATCGTTACCACGGAATTGCTCGCCCGCATCGCAAAAAGCTACGGCGCCGAGTGCCACGACTGCCTGACGGGCTTTAAATGGATAGCCGACTTGATGCGCCGCTACGAAAAGGACGGGCTTGATTTCGTGTACGGCACCGAGGAAAGCTATGGTTACCTGGTGGAAACCGAAGTACGCGACAAGGACGGCATCAGCGCGGCGGCCATGACCGCGGAAATGACACTCTACTGGCGCAGCAAGGGCAAAACCCTCCTAAACCGTCTGGACGAGCTGTTCATGCAGCACGGTTACCACGAAGAAAAAGGCATCAACAAGTATTTTGAAGGCGCAAGCGGCATGGACGTGATGCAGGGCATTATGGGAAATTACCGAAAAGCCCAGCCCGCCACCTTGGGTGGACTGAAGGTCGTGCGCATCAGGGACCTGAAAACTGGGCTTGTCTGGGACACCGCCAATACGGCGGCCGCTGCTAAAATAGAGCTGCCTGCCAGCGACGTAATCCAATGGTACCTTGAAGACGGTACGCTGGTTACCGTGAGGCCGAGCGGCACGGAACCCAAGATCAAGTATTATATTCTGGCCAGAACCGAAGTAACGGCGGGGCTTGCGGCGGCGCGGGAATGCAGTTCCGTTAAAACGGCGTCCATCCTGACGGACATACGGAAGGTACTCGGATGAGCTGGAGCCGGGGTAATGGCCCCGGCGAAAGCCGAAACTACCAGAAACGCGGAAGCACCCGTACAAGCCGGCTGGAAAGCGACGACCTGGACGCCTTGCTCAAGCTGTTGCCGGTATCTACCTTCGTGGCTTTCGATTTCGAGACCACGGGCCTAAGCGCGGCCACCGAGCGGGTCGTGGAAATCGGAGCCGTGAAGTTTACCATGACACTGAGCGAAGACGGCTGGGAGGCCAAGCCGGGAGCTATCTACCAGAGCCTTGTGCATCCGGGCAGGCCGATTCCACGCGAAGTTACGAATATCCACGGCATCAGCGACCTGGATGTCGTCAATTCGCCCTCGTTCAAGGACATCGCCGGCGACTTTCTGGCTTTTATTGATTCCTGCGTGCTGGTGGCTCATAACGAGCCCTTCGACCGCAGTTTTCTTCTCGCCGAGACGGCCCGGGCTGGCCTAATCGCTCCCACTTACAAAGCGTATGACACGATTTCATTGGCAAAAACAGCCATAAGCGGGCTGCCTTCCTACTCGCTTGGCAATCTTGCTCGTAGTTTTGCCTTGCGGCAGGAAGCCGCCCACCGAGGCGACGACGATGCGCGGGTATGCATGGAAATTTTCGGCCGCTGCTGCAGATTGATTTTTCGCTAAAAACTAATATTGCACTACTATTTTGGTCGAAATCGACATTTTTGTAAAAAAATGCTTTCCTTAAAAAAAAATCAATAGTACACTGAAAATCGTAATTGCATGTCGATATTGAACTTAGCAAAATCAATATTGCATTTATAAGATTATAGATTTTGGCATGCTCTTTGCTACTACGTATCATCTACTTGGAGGTTTCCTTGAGTTCCACTAAAACCAGTTCCGGCCGACAAATAATTTTTTATACTCTTCTCGCCATTTTCTCGATAATGGTTTTTTGGGGCTGCAAAAGTCCGCTCTTCGGTTTGGGCGGGCAGGTAGACATCGATTCTCCTACCTTGACGATTACCGGCATCATGACGCCGAGCGACAGCGTCGCGCGCGCCATCAGCAATCCCGAATACGTGCGCGGCAGCTTTATTTTAAGCGGTACCTGCGCGGATGACATACTGATGTCCTCGGTGGACGTGCTGATCCAGGACCAGGGCACGGAAAAAGCCTTCAAGGCGACGCTCGATACCGCCGGGACGGGCTGGACCGTAACGATCGAGACCGCCGGATTCGCGGACGGCGAGAAGACGATCGTGGTTCGCGCCACGGACGCCACGCAAAAAAGCGGCGAAACGCGTACGCTGGTCTACGTGGACAACAACGCCCCGCTTGTTATGATAAGTTCACCAGCTTCCCCGACCAGCGGCTACAACGGAAACGTGATCATCGCGGGAACCGCCTTCGATCCCTTCAGCGTCACGGCCGTAAACGTGTATCTGTTCGCCGACAATGGCGGCGAACTCGGGACGCTCGTCGCGGCAGCTACCGCCACCGGAACCGCGGAATGGACCTATAACCTCGACTCGTCCGCGCTTGCCGGCGGCAATTACCATATCGTGGCTCGCGCCATAGACCGCGCGGGAAACATAAACACCTATTTTTATTTTTACAACACGATACGGGAAGCCAACGGCGGCAAGTTCATCAGCATAGACCAGGTGGCGCGTGTGGGCGGCGGAATCGCCGTGCCCGAAGTGAGCATCACGCAGGCGCAGGTCGAGGCCGCCCGAATCCTGAAACAACCCTTGGTGCTGGACCCGGATACGGACAAGCCCACCTTCGAGCTGACCACCCCCGGATCCAACGGCATCATAGGCCTGAACGCCACGGCCGTAGGCATGGTGATGGACGACGACGGCGTGGATCCGGCGACGATATTCATCAGAGTGGTGCGCGCGGACGGTACGGTTACCCGCGACTGGATCCATGACTCGGTAAACGTGGGCCCGCAGGGGCTCGCGGTGCGCTGGACCTATCTTCTTCCCATCAGCGAGGGAGGGCAATACACCCTGTACGTAAAGGCAAAGGATATCTATGGCCTCGAGTCCGAAGCCACGCCGGTGGCGTTTACCGTGGACGCCGGGGTTCCCTCGGTAACCTTTGACGCGCTGCCTTTAATATACGACCCGGCAAAATTTTATTACAGTTCCGCAAATACGCTGAGCCTTACCGGAACCGCCCTCGTAAGCGGGGCTACCATCAGCACGGTCAAGCTCTACGTAAACGGAGACAGCAAGGCAAACGGTACCGTTACCGGTAGCACTTGGTCCGCCAGCCTTCCGCTGACTGGCTTGAGCGGAAAGATAACCCTGCAGGCGCAGGCGACGGACAGCCTCGGCCGGGTGGGAACCACCATGCTGACGCTTATCGTGGACGCCGTGGATCCTTCCGCCTCGTTCATAACCCCAGGCGCCTTCTCAACCATCTACGGCGACATAATACTCCGGGGCTTGAGCTCGGACAACAACTCCGTTCAAAAACTAGAGATCAAGCTCGGCCTCGCCGGCACCGGCATCGACGAAGGTTATGAAACAATAACGGAAAATACCTATAACTGGACCAAGACCTTTACCGCAAGCTCTTATGCCTTGGCGGCACAATCCGACCAGCTCTCAGGCGACGGAACCATGACCGGAAGTACCTGGAAGATGCCTGTCTCCATCCGCGTCACCGATATATCCGGCAGGGTTACCACCACGGGCGCCGCGGATTATTACCTGGTCATAGACTTGGACCGGGACAGACCCACCGTAGCGGTCCAATCGCCTCCGGACAACCAGAACGTGGGCGGGCCCATCCTCATCGCGGGCATCGCCTACGACGAGAGCCCGGGACTCGACTGCGTAAAAATGAGGATTCTAGCCGTGCAGGACGACGGAGCCACCGCCATCGGCTACGTCAACCCCGACGGAACCGCGGCTTCCGGCGACGGCTGGTTTACCTTGACGGGCAAGACCGCCTGGACGCAGGAAATAAACGCCAACGGGAAAATGTATAATGTGGGCAAGGCGGCGGGAGCCTATCCGGCGATCGACGACGGCCTGCACAAGGGAAACTACAAGATATACATCAAGTCAATCGACCAAAACGGCAAGGAAAGCAACGAGTCGCTCCTCCGCATACGTCTTGACGAGACGATCCCGCGCATAGAAAGCCTGAAGATCGACGGAGCCGACTACGTGGTGGGCAGCACCGTGAAGAAGACCGTTACCTTGAGCTGCTCCATACTGGACGACGAGCAGGTAAAAAGCATCAAGATGAGCTGGGACGGCGGCCAGAACTACAGTGATGAATTAATAACAGGAGCCGCGGCTCCCTACACCGTCACCAAGCTGGAGGTCAATAGCTATACGCTTTCCGTCTCCATGGACACCGAAAGCGGAGCTACCATCCCCTCCGCCATAACCACGAATAAAAACGGCACGTTGTACCTGAACCTGCGCATCATAGACAACGCCAACTATCAGACGGTTCAGTCAATCAGGCTCAACGTGGACAATATCTACCCTACTTCCACCTATGCGGGGGCGGCTCAAGTTTCCGGCACCGAGTATCGCGTCAGCGGCATAGCCTCGGACACGGGCACGGTACAAGGCATATCCCACACGATAGTCTACCTGATGCGCTCGGGGAACATATACGCCGTCAAGCCTGCGGAAACCCTTACTTCCACCATACTGGGAAGCGCGGCGTCGCTCGTTGTCAAGAACATGGCTAACGGCGGGGCGATAGAAAGCGTGCCGTACCCGGGCAGCGACAATAAATATTTCGTAAAGATAGACACCGCGGAAGACCTGATAAACGGCAACAAGGACCTCGACGGCTACAAGGAGAATTTCTCCGACTCCGCCGCGGGGCGAACCTGGGAAGCGTACATAAAGTCCACGTTGATTCCCGACGGTTCCGTCGAGCTTCATTACGTCGTCTTTGACCTGGCCAACAACGCGACGCATTACATACAGACCCTGCCGGT
Organism: uncultured Treponemataceae bacterium; assembly: GCA_964485395.1. Classification (GTDB taxonomy): domain Bacteria; phylum Spirochaetota; class Spirochaetia; order Treponematales; family UBA12059; genus JANNSO01. The sequence goes on from CAZAJF010000001.1 coordinate 34,140, forward strand.
AAAAAACCATCCTCCGGCTATAAACTCCGTCGTGATAGGCACGGATCTGAACGGCAACGGAACGTCCGACGACGATCTCGAGGAACGCCCCGCCGCGTACAGCTTCGGCGCGCTTACCGACATGACGAAAACCTTTACCGTCCGGAACAACAGGCTCTTTATCACGATCGGCCAAAGCGAAGCCTCTCCCAATACGCCGTTGACCTATTCGGCCAAGATAGGCGCGCAGGAACTTATCGCGCTGACCTCCGCCGCAAGCACCAGCGGGCAGGGATACGCAAGCTTCACAGCCGATTCAATCGCGGACGGAACCGCGGTTCCCGTAGTGCTCCGGGTAACGGACAGCCTCGGATATTACGACGAGCGCACAGTAAGGATAAATTTAGATAACGTGGACGGAACCGCCCCGCTTATCGCGGTCGGCGATATCGGCAAGCTCTATACAAGCGGCGCGACTTGGGTCGCGCGAACGATCGGCGGAGTCACGAGCTATGACGACAACGTCCAGTGGACCGACGCCAACGCCAACGCCGTGCGGGAAAGCACCGAATTGCGCGAAGGCCACGTGGAATACGCCGCCGACAGCCAGTATGACAACGTAAGCCTTACGGAAAGGGACGCGGACGTTTCGGGCATCATAAAAATACGGGGAAAGCTTTGGGACGACCAGAAGATCGCCCGGGTTACCGTATCCTTCAACAAGGCTTTCGATCTTGACGGTACCGGCGCCGGTACCGCCACGGCGGCAGATACGGAAATAGACTTGGCCGCTTACGCCGCAAGCGCGCTTTCCCCGGTGGCGGCCCGCTCGGCCGCGGTAAACCATGCGTCCAACACCCTGGGCTTCAGCGTGGACAGCAAGAACAGCCCCGAGCAATCCAATGAAAACGGCCATGTGGTCAACTTTACCATGACCTGGAATACGGCTTTCGTAACGAACGTTGCCGGCGCCGACGTTATCGCGACGTTCAAAGTCTACGATGCCGCGACCGGAGTCGCGACTACGACCATCCAGATGGACGTGGTTCCCTATATCCAGGGCATCGCCACGCCAAAACGCACGAGCGGCGGATTGAAGGACGTGAACATCCGCTCGTCCAGCGGCAAGTATTCGATAATTGCCGGCAGCGACGCGACATTCCTGACGGTGACGGGATTCAACCTTAACCTCAACGCGGCGAGGATCGTTGCCGCCGCCGCGGTCTCGGGTACCGTGACGGCGGCTACCGGCACCGCCCTGGCATATACCGGGGTCGCCGCTCCGTACACTTCGGTCAACCTATCCAACGCGAGCGGGATATCCGGCTACATCGAGCTGTTCGCGAACGATGTGCGAACTTTGAATAACATCAACGGCAACGACGCCAAGGGCGACTACACAGGCTCGGATATATCAAAAATGTATAACCGCGAGCCCGATTTATACGAAATGAAGAACATTACCCTGAACGACGACCGATACCTTCGGTTCTTCAGCATGAAGGACACCGGGGTGAAGAACGCCTACTACCCGGAAATGGTGCTTGAGGGAGACAACCCCGTATTCGGTTATGTAAACCTCACGGGAGGCCTGAATACCGCCGTGGGAACCGCTGCGGGAACCGGGGCTGGAAATTACTACGCGTCGCATGCCATGCCTCAAAGGGCTAAATTCGATGGCTCCTCCGGAGCGGAGATTTACAAGGAATACTTGATCAAGGCATCGATATGGGACCAGATGGGCATGGCGAAGGATGACGGAAACCGCTATATCCACGCATCCGTGTATAATCGCGACGCCTGCGGAATGTCGATTTTATACGATAGATATGCCGAACTCTATACCGACGGGCAAGGATGGGGGACAGGCACCAACTATTCGGGTTATGCCGGAAACAAGTCCGAATCCGTCAACAACAATGCCATTTCAATCGAACAAACCGATTTCGGCAACGGTCTCCTGCTGGGCAGGTTTCAGTATCCGAAAATGATAGCGAAAGGAAATTCCAGAACCGGTGACGCCCGAATATACATGATGTATTACGATGACAATACAACGAATCGCGACTTGATATTCCGCAATTTCAGGGTCGGCACCACCGCTGCCTTGGGAAACCAATTGTTCGCCGGCAGTACTTCCTCGACCGGGGAAGCATATGCGCAATACACGAATCTTCCCGACAGCAATACCTCAGGCAGGCTCGTCTCGGCTTCGGCGGCTTCCAAGCATTTCGACTTCGCCGTAACCTCGGATTACCGGGTCATCGTCATTTATTACGACGAAACCGCCGGCCGCCTGAAACTCCGTTATACTGACGCCGCCGTCGACGCTTCCACACCGCTTGCGGCGGTAACATGGACGGATTCAGCCATAACATTTCCCAATTATATAGGTAATTACGTATCCATGACCCTGGACTCCGTCAACGGCATACACATAGCCGCCTACGACGCGGGAAATTCCGACCTCGCATATATGTACATAAGCGCATATGATTCATCTACGCTGAACAAAGTCACCGTTGATGCGGCGTTCGCGGTAGGAAATTGGACAAAGATAAAAGTGCGCGAGCCGGGTACGGCAGGAAATCCGATCATTCCCTATATAGCATACTACAACAGCTCGGAAACCGGCGGACGGGATGCCATAAAGCTGGCATATTGCCTATCGGGGATCGCTACGGGCAATATTCCCGCAGGCGTCGATGCCACAACCGGATATACCACGGGAAACTGGGAATACATGAACGTACCCGCCATTACGCCACCGCAGGGTGGAAGCCTGAGCTTCAAGCAAGTCAACTTAGATTTCGATACTTCGGGAAAACCGATTGTTGGGTATCTCGGCACCAATCTAGAATTCGGTTCCTGGTTGAGCGAGTAAAGCAACAACACTTTCCTCTAAAATAAAAAGAGTCGCCGCGGTATTCCATGGCGACTCTTTTTAAATGCTTGGACTGTTCTCCGTTCTTGCATAGCCTCCAAGGTTTTTAATTTAATGCAATTGCGTGAAGTTTTTATGAAAGCCTGGCAATTTCGAAGACAATTAAAAGTAACTCGACTTTTAATTGCCTTTCTCTCGAAGTGAGCACAGTTTAAATCCGAATGTATGCTAAAATAAATAACACATGCATTTTCTTGTCATTAGTTCGACTTATTTGTCGAACTCGACAATAATGTCGAGCATTATTTTGATACTCAGCCAACAATATCTCATTAATACCTATAACACCTTTGTATTGGTTTTCGTGAAATTATATGAAAATTCTAATTATTTATATTGTAAGTAATTAAAAGAAACTAAAATAATCTTCACTCACCTCCAAATAAATCATAATAAAAATTAATAACCATAGTTTGGCATGGTTCTTGCCGATATACACTAGGTATGCTCTTCTTAAATTTTCATGCAAATGGACATTTTGGTAGTATATTCTTTAGTATCGGCTTTTTTGTTACATGGAGGACACTATGAACCGCAAGGCAACACTTGATCGCAGTATCGCGACGTTACTGGGCATTTTTATACTGGTAATGTTTGCAACGTGTAAAGCGCCGTTTGGTCTTGGCGGACAAGTGGATATGGCCGCTCCAAAAGTCAGCCTGGAAACTCCAATCCAGAATTCCTACAACCGCGCCGAAATAATCGTAAGCGGTACGGCAAGCGATGATTTAACCGTTAAAAGCGTCGACGTAACCCTCTCATCCCTTGGAGGAGTCGCCTACATCACGGTACCGGCCGTCTACGCAGACGGCAAATACACAGTGTCCGTACCCACAACGTTGGCCGGCAGCATCGTTCCTGACGGAAAAACCCTGATCAGCGCCAAAGCTACCGATAACCTAGGAAAAACCTCTTCCGTATCCATCGGTGTTATTATAGACAATACTTTGCCCACGGTTCTTGTTTCGGTACCCCAGGGTCGAAGCGCCCAAAAACCCACGGCAAGCACATTCCTCAGCATCAAAGGCGAAACCTATGATCCTTCCACCGTCAGCGCGGTAATAGTCTCGCTCATCGACAAAGACTCCAAGATATTGGCGACAAAAACCGCCGAAGGCACCGCAAGCTGGAGCGTCAACTTCGACTTCAACGACAGCGCAACTTTTGCCGTAAAACCCACCGACGGCACGTATACCTATACCATTACCACCACGGACAACGTTGGAAACATAAGCACCAGCTTTTACCATGTACAGGATATATGGAGCCTCCTTTCCGCGGATTCGGCCTTTCCGACGATGGACCAAATTGGTAGCGCGGATCAGGGCGGCACGGACAGCAGCCCCCGTGTCTTGGAAAAAGCCAGCTTGCAGGCCGTAAAGATAGCCAGCGGCGACTTTGCCCTTGACGAGAATTCGGACAATCCCGTAATAAATTTCGGAAACAGCCCGATAATCGGCGTGGCCGTGCCTATCAGCGGCGACATCAAGGACGATAAAGACGGCATCAACATGGACAGCATTACCGCCTCCATAACGGGAGTTTCCACCGTCGGCGACGATATAAGCACGGCCGACATGGCCGCGAACATAATAAAAAGCCTGAAGACATCCACTGACGGTAACGGAATCGTAACATTCTCCATCGACCTCAAGCGCACGAACGGCGAATACCTCAAAAAAGGCCGATACTCGATAACCCTCAAGGCGCAGGACAAAGCCGCGGCATCCAAGTCCACGGGAAAAACCACCGCGACCTTCAACTTTTTCATAGACGGCGAAGACCCCCGAATAGCCAGCTGGACCCCGAACAGCGAGTTCGTAAACCTGGGCCCCGGCAACACACTGGACATGACGGCGATAGCCACCGACGACAATACGCTCGCCTCGCTCTCATTCCAGGCATTGAACCTCGACGGCACCGCGCTCAGCCCCAAACTCGACGCAACCCTTACGGGCACCACTTGGTCGACCACACTGACCCTAACTTCCGCCCCGACCGATTTCAAGGTTCGCATAGCCACCGTAGACGAGGCGGGCAAGACCGTTTCCCAGGATATCTTCTACGGCGTTGACAAAATTGCACCGACGCTAACCATTACGGGGCCGGCATTGAACGAATGGCTTTCCGGCACGGGCACCACGGCCTCCGGCGCGATCACGGCCAACGACACGAACCCAGTCCCTTATGTTAAGTATATGTTACTTGAGCGAACCGCCGCGGTCCCGACGCAGGACGTTGGCTCCTGGGAAAGCGCAACCGGCGGAACCGGCTGGACGGCCGCGATAAGCTTATCAGGCAAGACGGAAGGTCTCTATACGCTCTATGCCTACGCCATAGATAAAGCCGGCAACAAGAGCCCGCTCGTCTCGCGCAATTTCGGAATAGACCAGGCAAGCCCCGAACTAACCGAGACGGGTATCGGCGACTTGACGGCGATAGTGAACAAGAACGATTTGCTAACAGGATTCTCCATGGCGGGAACCATAACCGAGACCTACGGCGTGGACTCGTTTACTATAACTCAAAGAAAAGATTCCGGCGCCGTCGTGCAAATTCCCGTAACCGCGAACGCCATATGGAACCTTCCGAACCTGCCCCGAAAACCCTCGGACCCCAGCACGCAAATCATACTCGGAGCAGACGGCCTCTACGAATATACCATCACCGTAGTTGATAAAGCCGGCAAAGAAGCGACCATGAAACGCACGGTTCGCCGGGATACGACGGGACCGGATTTGAGCGTCAGCAATCTCGATGACTACGCATTCATAGTCGACAATAACTACATCGTAAACGGCAGCGCGTCCGACTTGAGCGGCTTGGCTGCGAACAGCATACAATACAGCCTGAACGACGGCCCCGCATGGGCCGCGTCTTCCGCGGCATGGAAAACCGTAACTACGCAAGGCCAAAGCTGGACCCTTGAGCTCTCTACCCTCCCTGCGATGACAGAAGGTTCTCCCCAGGAAATCTGCTTCCGCGCAAGCGACGTCAACGGCCTTACCAAGGTACTGGGTCCAATCCATTTCGGCGTGGACTTGTCAGACCCGGAACTCACGGTAACAAACCTGGCAACCTTGAATAACTCGACCCAAAAAGCCGATTTCACCCTCGCCGGCACCTCACGGGATAAAAACGGCATCAAAGCGCTTGAGATCAGCTTTGACGGCGGAACCACCTGGGCCAACGTAAATTCCTTCAACCCGGCAACCGACAAGACCACCGACTATACGACGATAAACTGGAACCATCCCATAACGGTAAACGGCCTCAACGACGGCACCAAAGCCATGCGCGTGCGCACGACCGACACATACAACAAAAAGAACGAAACATCATTCTCCATTCGATTCGACGCCACAGCCCCGACCTTCAACGTCAATAACCTTGTTGACAATCAACTAGTTACATTGCTGTCACTTTCGGTAAACGGCACGTGGAGCGACAACGGCGGATCAGGCACGACAGGCGGATTGGCTAAGATGCAATACAGCCTGGACGACGCAGTTTGGCTGGACCTTATTCCCACAACCGCCAGCACCTGGAGCGGCACGATAGACTTCACCCCCCAAGGGCAAAAACTAAACCAGAACGTGTACTTCCACTCCATCGACAACATAGGGAACGTCAGCGCATCCACGGTCGTATCGACGCTCAAGGTAGACACGGCCCTGCCGATGACCACCGTGCTGCACGACGGCGACTCCGACTGGACGGGAACGATCTATATAAGCGACCCCGCCGGCTTTGATCTGACCGGTACCGCTTCGGACACGCTGAGCCTGGCTACCGGTACACTGACTGTTACCGGCCCGGCTAACTCGGGCGTAGGGACACTCACCTTCACCCCCGGAACGACCAGCCGCGCATGGTCCGTTCCTATCGCGCCTACGGCTGACGGTACCTACACGTACACCATCACCCTTACCGACAGTGCAGGAAGGATTGCGACGGAAACACGTACCGTTGTTTACGATAAAACGATTCCTGACCTAACCATTTCGAACCTGAGCACTTCGGAATCAAACTATATTTCCACAAGCGATTTTACGATCAGGGGAATCGCAACCGATATTACGAGCGGCGTCTTGCTCAACAGTATCCAATATCGGCTTGACAGCGGATCAGGCTGGGGATCCTGGGGAGCAATCAGTGGTTTTGCCCAGAGCTGGAACCATAATGTGGCCGGTCTTTCCGAAGGCTCAGGTCAGAGCATCCAGTTCAAGGTAAGCGATAATGCAGGCAATACAACGACGACGCCGGTAATCTTAATCGGCGTGGATCTTTACAACCCTCGCGCTACGGAAACCGCTTATACTTCTGCGCTTATCCAAAGCAAGGACAGCGTAACATTCACCGGAAAGGCAGACGATGATTTTACCGGCCTTACGGGTCGTTTAGCCGCTACCGCCATACTTTCATGGAGCAAGGACGGCGCTCCTTCCACCAACGTGGTTTTGGTAGACGCGGACGGACCGGATGATAATATCCTGACAGTCGGGGACAATATTCCCGGCGCGGGAAACGGCGACTGGAGCTGGACGCTGAATAAAAGTAACGGCGACGGATTATACGTCGTAACGCTTACCGTTACGGATATAGCGTCTAAAGTCTCTACGGTTACCCGTACGGTACAAATCGATACCACAGCACCGGCCCTTACGATAACAGCCCCTATGGACTCAGAGTCTACCTCTACTCCTTCGTATACCATCAAAGGGACAGCCCGTGATACCGGCGGAGTCGGTTTCGACGGGGTTTCCGATATTTCCTACAAGCTCGACGCTACCGCCTTCATAGGCATGACCTTCTCTTCAGGCATCAATTGGGAAGCCACGGTGAATCTTGGCGCAACCGAAGGTCCTCACACCCTGCAATTCTACTCTACCGACAAGCTCGGCAACGTAACGACAACTGAAACCCGAACGATGTTCTACGATCTGCAGCCACCGACCCTCGACGAGACGACTATCGCCACCACCGACACCAGGTTTACGAACAGTGCGGTAATCTCCCTTGGCGGCACGTTGTACGACAGCAACGAAGCCACCACAGTTACGATTTCTGCGACGAAAAATGGAACACCTATTACTGTGACGCCTCCAACGGCGGCATACGTCATCGTAGACCAACAAAATGGAACATGGACGAGCAGTTACACCCACACCGGCGATGGTCTCTACGTGTTTGCAATTACGGGCAAGGATGTAGCCAACAAAACCCAGATAATCCAGCGAACGGTTCGCGTCGATACGACGGTGCCGACCGTAACTCCTACGGCCCTGAGCGGTTGGAAATCGTCAACGGTCAGCATCGGCGGCAGCGCTGCGGATACAGGCGGTTCGACCCTGGATTTGGTTGAATACCAGGTGGGCGGCAGCGTAGGCACCATTGCCGCAACCGCCATGGTCACGGGGAAAAAATACAGGATAGTCACCCCCGGCGATACGATATTTACCGACTTTGGATCGGCTTCCAGCGATGCAGGTACCGAATTCTACGCCTCCGGCGCAGGCACGGGTACAGGTACCGTCAGCGCCTGGCTGTACGCCAACGGCACCGCTAGTTGGTCCGCCAGCGTCGATACAACTAAATACGCGGAAACGACTACTGGAGTTCCTCACATCATCAACGTCAGGTCCAAGGATAAGGCAGGCAACTACAGCGTTACCGGGACCATCAACCTGGCTATAGACGGCTCCAATCCGGCAGCAAGCATGGCCGTAAGCGGAACAAGCCTTATCGACGGCGGTGCTGAATTGCGCGCTGCCGACTTTACCCTGAGCGGCGCATGCAACGACTCAACTATAACGGCGGGACGCATGGCCACTGCGGTAACGCTGAGTTATACGAAAGACGGAGGTTCCTCGACAGGTCTAACGCTGACCACCGGAGGCGCAGGGTCAGCCAGCTGGACTTATAACCAAGCGGCAACCGGCGCTAACGACGGTTTATATGTCTACACACTTACGGTAGAAGACCAGGCAGGCAATGTTTCTACAGCAACTAAAACAGTGCGCATAGATAAGACGCTTCCGGAAATCACCATTACCAGCCCCGGTGCAGGAGAACAATTCCTGATCAATACGGCCACCTTGCAAGGCACCGCGGTAGATATCGGTTCCGGTATAGACATTGCAACTTTGAAATACAGTCTCAATGGAGCGGCCGAGCAGTCGCTGACGCTCAACGGAACGAGCTGGACGGTCACGAATGCTCCGCTCGGAGCCGCTCAAGGCGCAAAAACCTTATATGTAACGGGTAAAGACAAGCTGGGAAACAGCTTTACTACCAGTACCGTCACATTCTACTACGACCTTCTCCCACCCACACTCGCCGAGACGACGATAAACTCGACCGACACCAAGTTTTCAAACAACGTAGACATTTCTTTGGGCGGTACGCTATATGATAGCAACGAAGCTACTTCAGTTGCTATTTCCGCTACGAAAAACGGAACGGCTATTACCGTGTCTCCCCCTACCGTCGGCTATGTCGTCGTTAACCAGCAGAACGGAACTTGGACAAGCACGTATACCCATACCGGCGATGGGCTCTATGTATTCAACATTACAGGTACCGACGCCGCCAACAAGACACACATCGTACAGCGAACCGTTCGCATCGATACGACTATACCTACGGTCACCCCAACCGCTCTCAGCGGATGGAAATCTGGAACGGTAACCATCGGCGGCAGCGCCGCGGACGTCGGCGGTGCTACCCTCGACGTAATCGAATATCAGGTAGGCGGCAGCGTCGGCACCATACCGGCAACCGCCATGGTCACGGGGAAAAAATACAGGATAGTAAGCCCGGGTAATACGGTATTCACCGACTTCGGGGCTACCTCAAGCACGGTAGACACCGAGTTCTACGCCTCCGGCGCAGGTACGGGCACTGGTACCGTCAGCGCTTGGCTGTACGCCAACGGCACAATCAGTTGGAACGCCAACATCGACACCACAAAATACGCGGAAACCGCAGTCGGGGTTCCGCATGTCATCAATGTGAGATCCAAGGACAAAGCAGGTAATTACAGCTCGATCGGCACAATCAATTTGGCTGTAGATCGCGACAATCCGCAGGCTGTTATATCAGTACCCGCGGAGTGGCTGACCATAGACAGTTTATACGCCGCTAAACTGGGCTTTACCCTGACCGGAAACGCAAACGACTTTACGTCCACGGCGGGACGCCAAGCCGATACGGCCGTTCTCAAGTACACCAAGGACGGCGGCGCCCTTACCACCGCCGCCGGTTTCAGCTTTGACGCCGTCGCGGGAACCTGGTCATGGGATGCATCGGCCCTGACCGACGGTCTGTATGTCTTTACTCTGACGGTTACCGACATCGCGGCCAACACGACGACCGCGACCAGAACCGTGCGCATGGACAAAACTGCGCCTACCGTCACTATCGTTACGCCTACTTCCAACGCTCTTTCTACATCCGCCACATACCCGATACAAGGTTCGATACTCGATTTCGGAATCGGCGTGGACAGCCTGGATGTCACGAGCGTGCAATATACTCTCAACGGCGGTTCAGCCATCAATGCGACTCTTACCGGCAGCAACTGGAGCGCGAACGCTGATCTGGGCCTTGGAACGGGATCCCAGGGAACGAGAATATTCGTCGTTACCGTCAAGGATAAGCTTGGAAACAGTGCGTCGAGTTCGCCCATTACTTTCTATTACGACGCTCTGCCGCCCACCGTTACAGAAACGCTTATAAACTCGACGCAGATGGCGTACAAGAGCAGCAATTTCACTCTCACCGGCGTTATCGAGGATACCAACGCCATCAAGTCCATCAAGGTGGAAACGCAGAAATCGAGTGCCGGCTCACCGACGACCGTGTACCAGAACCTCGCTCTCAGCGGACTCACCTACACCTGGAGCGCTCTCGTCGACGTAGATATCGACGGCGCAGGAACCGACCCCGGGCTCGACGACGGCGAGTATGCCTTCACCATCACGGCGACCGACACAGCGAATCGCACAATGATCATCAATAGGACCATACGCATCGATACGAGCTTGCCGACGGTCCTTATCAATTCACTGCTGCCGGTCACCGCTGGCAACAAGGTTAACGGCGTCGTAACCCTTTCCGCAATCGCAAGCGACGACAACGGTATTCAAGGCGTCAAGTATTTCCTGCTCAACGACGCGTCCACTCCGGTCTATGCGACTGCGGGCGGCACAAGTCTTGGCAATGCGCCGTATTCTATAAACATCGACACGACAGCCAAGCTCGACGGAACGTGGGTCTTGTGGCTAGTAGCACAGGATAAGGCAGGAAACGAAAAAACCGTTTCCAGCAGTATTTCCATCGACCAGACGAAAGACACGCCGACCGCCACAATAGACAGCCCCGCGGTGGGTTCCGTCATCGGCACCGATAAAAAGGTGCGTGGCACTTTCTCCGACGACGATGGAGTCTTGGCCAACTCTGCAATCCTCTATGTTCGTAAATCAGGGGAAACCGACTACATTACAAATGCGATCAACACCGCGTCCAATGCGGACCAGTTGATAGCCTGGACTGTCGATTTAACTACCTACCTTGCGCTTCCGGCCAACGGCGACGGCACCTACGAGATGTACTTCGCGGTTACCGACGATGCAGCCAGGAAGTCGGGCAAGCTCGCGGCGACCAAGACCCTCGGCATCCAGACCTTCAAGTGGGACAATAATCCGCCGACCATCTCCACACCGGCCATTACCTCTCCCAAGGCTGCATACAAAGAAGGCGACGCTATTGTCTTAACGTGGACGGCCTTCGACGCGTCCGGCCTTGCTTCCCAGACCATCGACGTTGACACTGCTTCTACCGGCTTGAGCGCAGTCAGCAGCACCGGCGGTATCGGATACACGGCTACCTACACCGTTCCAGCCGGCGGCAGTTCCGGCAATCGCACCTTTACCCTATTAGTCGAGGACGGCACGACCAAGACCTCGACGCGCACCATAACCTTCCTCGTCGACATCGACGACCCCGAGGTGCAGGATGCGCACACGGTCAATCCAAGCTTCATAGGCTCTACCCCGAACGGCCAGTTCGAACTCAAGGGAACGGCCACCGATAACCGTGCGCTTTCCAAGGTCCTTGTGCAGGTTTCCAATAATGGCGGAACGATATGGGGTGCATGGGTAGCGACGGTATTCACGGTTGACGCATGGGGCGAAGCCTCCTTAAGTTCGGGCAACTGGACATTCAACGTGGAAAACAGCGCAACCTGCGTTCCAGCTTCCGGCAATTTGTCCTTCAGGATGAAAGCTCAAGACCAGGCCGGCAACGAAAGCGCGGTAGTAACCCGAACTCAGGCGGTCAACCAGGAAGCAGACAAGCCTACGGTTACCATCATCAGCCCCGTTGACGGTTCCTCCTACGGCACCACTGTACAGATCTCCGGTACAGCGGCGGACGACGACAACCTATCCGACTTGGACAATAATGGATCCCTTGACTACAAGAGCAAGGCAAGCGGCGGTACCGACGCCGACAATACAGTCAAGGTCGTATACCGCGGAGTGACTCCGGTCGTCGCTGAGATAGTCGATTACCCAACGGTTACCGGTTCCGGCAAGAACGCCAACTTCAACCTGAGCATTGACGGCCTAGCGAGCGGTTCATGGGCGGTCAAGGTAATGGCCAAGGACGACGCAGGCACCTGGGGCGTCTACACGGACGAAGTCGTGTTCAACGTAAACGCCGGAGCTCCGAGCCTGTCCATTACGACGTCCGTAACTACGTTTATCAAGACCAGCACCCTGCTCCTCGAAGGCACAGCAAGCGACACCGACGGCGTCAAGTACGTCTGGATACGCGTCAACGGCGGAACCTGGAAACTCGCCGACGGTACCTGGGACGACGACAACAACGGCGGAACCCCGGTTGTGGCGCTTACCGACGGTAACGCCGACAAATTATGGGATATCCTCCCGATCAGGGCGGTAAATTGGTCCTATACCATCGATGCCGGCACTCTTGGCGCGGACGGCCTCAAGACTATCGAAGTACAGGCTAAGGACGCGGGCGACTTTATAGCCAACCAGCAGCTGAGTACTACCAAAGATACCTTGTTCCCGGAGGGCACCTTCGACGCGCAGTTCCGCGATAATCCGTCGGGTAGCTTCCTGTCCATCACGCAATTGAATAAAATGGTGCGCGTAACCGGTACCGTAACCGAGCTCAACCTAGCCGACACAGACCCCATCATGATCAAGATCGATACCGGCATCTGGACAGCGGTTACCAACACCTTCGTGTGGAGCTACGTCTGGGATACCATTGCTTTGACCGGGGACCACACGCTTCTCCTCAAGACCATCGACAAAGCCGGCAACGAGACTATCTCGGATCCGTACAACGTAACGATCAACCAGGCTAAGGACGTCCCCGAATTATCGTCCAACCTAATCGCCGCGGCGTTACCAGCCGATGCGGGAAACAACGTTATAGGATCGCTGCGCAAACTAAGCGGCACCATCACCGACGATGATGGCTTCCTACTCAATTCCGCGGTCTCCATTTACCTGGACGGCAATGTCACCGCAGTCTCATCCGTCACCAATACCGCAGGCACCACTGCGTCATGGGAAAAAACTTTTGCGGAAATCGACCTTCCGCAAGGCGAACACCGCGCAAGAATCGTGATTACCGACAGGAACGGTCAGACATACGACGCAGGTACCACCTACTTCATCGTGGACACCTCCAACCCGACTTTGACCATCGGCAGTCCCGACGCGGGCACGAAAATCAAAGCAGGTACGCTTACTTTGCTGGGTACCGCAAGCGACTCAGGCGGCCTGACCGACGGCAGCACCGCCCTTATCGTCACCATACGCCATAGCAATGCAAGCAGCTACTTCTACAACGGCGGACTGGGAAGGGTATTCACGCCAGTCATTTCCAACAGCGACCCCGCATGGTCCCAAGCCATCACAATCGACGACACGACCAAAGACGGTACTTTATACGCAGACCTGGAGCTGACCGACCGTGCCGGCAAAGTCACTGCCCTTACGAGATCCTTCGTAATCGACACTACTGTTCCGACCCTCACGCTTAGTTATCCTGCCGTCTCCTCCTATATCAACGGGCTCGTGGCCATTACGGGTACCGCAGACGACACGAACGGCCTTAGCGACCTCACGTTCGAAGTGCTCAATCCAAGCACCTTCCTGCCCTACCCCGGCTTAGCCCGCGTCAGTTCAGGAATGTCGGCTTGGGAATTCTCGCTCAACTCCACGAGTTGCGCAATCGCGTCAAAAGGCGTCGACGTCAATGGCGACAGCAAACTATGGAAGGTATTCTTCAAGTTAACCGCCACCGATACTCCCGGTAACGTTACTGTACTAAAGCCGAGCATCATCCCGGCTACCGATGTAAGCATAGCCACGGGCGAGATCACGCTTTCAGCGTCCTATGTGGGAGAATTGGTCCTCAACGAACCGGTAACACTGTTCGCAGCCGCGGCGCCTATCGGCTTCACTTCGGGCACGACCTACTATGTGCGGACCAAACCGAGCCTCACCACCATTACCTTGTCCACAACCGCGGGCAGCGACCCGATCGTTCCAACCACGGTCGGCGCCACCGTAACGGTACAATCGGTTTGGCCGGCTTACTTCGTGGATACGGACGGCGACAAACCGACAATCTCGGTTACGCAACCTAGGAACGGTGACCAGATAGGCGGCATCGTAGCCATGTACGGCTCGGGCAGGGACGATGACGGCTCCGTTATGCAAGTTGAAATGCGCATCGACTACAACGGCAACGGCAACTTCCTGGACAACCGCAACATCAACAACGACGGCAACGGCATCGAGCTGGGCAGCAACCAGGTGATTTTCGGCCATACCGTCAAGTACGGCAACGCCACATCCGACGGTAGCGTCGTCACCATTAACGGTTCCGTTGGCATGTGGGAGGACGAAACCTCGTGGTACGTCGTACCTACGAGCAACAACGTATTCAACCTCACTCTGAATGCAGCCAACGAACTGTATGCCAGCAATACGCTCGGCAACGGCAACATCATGATCCAGGTGAGAACCCGCGACAAGTTCGGTCTTGCCAGCGAGATCACGAACATCACGATCTCGCTTGACGAAACTTTCCCGCGCATAGAAAACATCCTCCCGCAGGATCAGACCTACCGGGCGGGCTCCTTCAATTTGACGGCGCAATTCGGCGACAATACCCAGCTCAATCTGGGAGCGAACTCACGCATCAAGATCAACGTAAACAAAACCGGCTACCAGACACTGTCCGTTGGGGCCTTCGTGCCAGGCACGCACGAGTACGCTCTCGTGGCCAATGTCCCCAATAACGGTTACGACCTGACTTTCCCGATCGACACCACTACGTACTTTAGCGGTACATCCGGCATCCTGTACGTGGACCTGTTCGTCCAGGACGAATCCATGCCTTCGCCGTACACCAACCAGAAGAGCCTTACCTACTACGTGGACAACGAGAAGCCGACCATCGACTGGTCAACGCGCATCGGCGCGCCCGACGGCTGGATCAGTCCGCTCAAGAACGGCATGGTAACCATCAACTCCGCCAATTTGGCGTATGTCGAGGGCGACTACGGCGATCCGGGCTCAGTATCCGGCGTAGATCATATCGAGATGTACTTCGTGAAGGGCGGCAAGGTCCAGAAGATAAAGACCGGCGCAGCTGAACAAGACGCGGTCTTATCCGAAGCTAGCGTTAAACTATGGACTTTCAACGGCACCGATTGGGTGGAATCTACCGGCTCACAGCCGCTGGCCAAGCATTCTGACGCGGGTTTCGGCAGCGACTGGGTAATAAAGATAGATAACCCGGCGGAAATGAACGCCGACTTCCAGGGTCTCGATACCGACACAGACGGTTACTACGAGTTCATGGGCATCATCGGCAGCAAGCGCTTCCGCACGGCCTTCAACAGTCAGTATTTACCCGACGGCCTCATGGACGTGCATTACGTGATCTACGACCAGATGGGAAACAAGCTCCATAAAGTCAGGCGCGTGTTCATCGCCAACAACAAACCGGAGATTACGCAGATCAAGGTAGGCACAGACCTAAACGCCAATACCACTATCGACGCGGGAGAACTCAGCTTCGTTCAGAACATCAACGTAAACGACACGGTTATCAATACCGGCGTAAGCGCCAGGAATAACCGAGTGTTTATAGAAATAACAGCATCGGGCGGAAACGGGGCGAAGCGCTACTCGATCAAACACGCTGGCGTCGAACGCAACGCTACCCTTGTCGGCGGCGAGATCAGCATCGACACGAGCGCTCTGCTCGACTCGGACAATCCGGACGATAAATCCTTCATAATCAAGGTATATGACAGCACGTCGATACCGACCGCTTCCGAGACGAACCAGCTGTTCGACACCATCACGGTAAACCTGGCCATCCACAACGCCGACTTGGTGCCTCCCGTGATCGAAGTGGCGAATTTCGGGAAATACTTCGTAGCCAACGCGAACTACGCGAGCAAAATCGAGGACGACGTTGGGCTACATACGGACAACATCAAGTCAGGCAACCTCGGTTACGTGGAGCTTTGGGCGAACAGCCAGAACGACGGCACGCCTACCGACGCCGACGTATCGGGCGAGGTTATATTTAAAGGAAAGGTCAAGGACGACCAGCGAATACAGAAGATAGGCGTTACGATCCCTGGCTATAATGGGAACGCCGAATTCGACCTGTTCTACGGTTCAGATCCCGATGCCGGCGGACCTCTAGTCGCGGGTGTGCAGACCGGCACCGACTGGGCTTTCGCAATAGACGGAGTCAACAACCTTACCTCGAACTATGGTCAAGTGTTCAGCTGGAACTTCACCTTCAATACCGCCAAGATTACAGGCGGCGCTAATACAGGAGTGACCGCTGTATTCAAAGTATACGACTATAGAGTAACCCCAGCGCCAAATACGAGCACCAGCAATCTCACCTTCGACGTGGTGCCGTACGTTACCAGCATTATTCCGCTTGCACCGTTCACGAGCCGCCTGAGCGCAAACACCATGAACCCGCTTAAATCGGGCTACTATGGCTTCTATCAAGGCATGACCGGCATCGTGATAAATGGCTTCAACCTTCCTTCCAGTACCTCGCAAGATGCTGACAACTACGTAAGGGTAGGCTCCACCACCTTGCCGCTGTCCAACGCGATTGCCGCCAGGAACACGCTTACCGTGAACATTCCACCTACGCTCACGACCTCGGGTGCGGGCAACGACCTTCTCAATATCAAGGTCAACACCGTCCTCGCGATCAACAACGACAACTCGGGGGCGACCTATAACTCCGCCAACGAGGGCTTGTTTACCGACGACCGCAAGTTCTACATCGACGAGCAGGCTCCCACCTTTGAACTGGCTCTCTTTGGCCGCAAGTACAAAGACCAGTCCACCGACGATGCTACGGGCGGCTTAAAAGTCGATGTCAGCGTGGACAGCGCGTTCGGCAACGGCTATACCGACAACGTGCCGTATACGGGAACCGACAAGGCCATCAAAGCCAACTGGCTTGGCCACGTGGAATACTATGAGGATAGTATGTACAATAACGCCACTGGCGTGGGACGGGATCCCGACGTGTCCGGTATTGTCACGATCAGGGGAAAAGTAGCGGACAACCAGCGCATCGGCCGCATCACCGCGACAATCCCGGGCTTTATCGGCGGTAACGGCCTGAACAACGAATTCAGCATCTATATCAACGCATTGGTAATAGCCAGTGCAACCACAACCACTATTACCCTGCCAGCCGGAGTCGATGCGAGCAATGTACGCGTCGGACAAAAGCTTATCTTCAGCGATGGCCTGACCAAAAATGTTCTGAGCGTAACGGGTACGGGTACGGTTCCGGACCCATATATACTTACGTGGGCGGGAGCGCTTGCGACGGTTCCGGCAGGCATCGTAACGCTTGACCTAAACTCCGTACCTGAGTTCGTCATCACTTCGTCAACGACAACATCGCTTGTGACAGCCACTGACGTCAGTTCCGTCCAGGTGGGCCAGATACTGGATTTCGGCAGCCTTGGTTCCCGCCCGGTCCTTTCGATCAGCGGAAGCGGACCATACACCATCACGTGGACAAGCGCTCTCGCGTCGGCTCCGACTGTCGGCAAGTTCAACAACATGACCGACGATAATTGGGGTCTTACCCGCGAAGGTGCGGACTACAAGATCGATACGAACGGCGTCACCAAGGGACATGTGCTGAACTGGAACTTCACGTTTGACACGTCCAAGATCGCCTTGGTCGCCATACATGACCTTGTGCTTACCTTCAAAGTATACGATGCCAACAACACGCCGCTCAGCCCGAGCGCGAAGACCATGCAAATGGACGTAGTGCCGTATATAACGTCGATATCGCGAGATATTTCAACTTATAATACCAACAGGTCGCGGCTTGGAGCTTTTATTCTAAGGCAAAACGAGACCGTTGACTTCGCCGGTTTCAATATGTTCAGGAGCACAAGCGATACTATCTCGATAGGCACGGGAGCAGCGCTCGCATTGCCTTCGGACGCGACGAGCACTGGTTTCAGGGTGACGCTCCCGAGCAGCGATACGTATGCAAGTGGAAATGTTCTCCTGACCGTCAGCGCCGTGACGAACGTCAACAACAACAACGACAACACCAAGACCTGGAACAAGGAGTATGAAGCGGTCAAAGCCGGCTCGGAACTTTGGAACGATGATCGCTCGGTTCACATCTGGCGTTCGGACGACAACCAAACCGGTGGCAATCGCGGCTACTTCACTGGCAGCTTGGATCCAGAATATCCAGCCATGAGCCAGGACGGTACAGGCTTGCTGTATGGTAGTTGGAGCAACTATGCCTCTTCGAGCGTGTATTATGGTATCAACAACACTAACGCAACTGAGTTCTTCAATAGCTACGACCCCTTGGAGCACACCGATATCAGTTTCGGCACTCGTATGGCAATCGCTTGGAACGCCAATACATATGGCAACGGGACGTGGGGTCCGACCGGCGCAGGAGGGGTATACGCCTATGATAGTGCGGCAAACGCAGCCTTAGACTCAAATTGGGGCAATGCCTATGAATCGGAGTTACTGTATCATGACCAGCGATTGATGCAGTTCATCAACCAACGCATAGTCACGCAAGGTAATAATCTGCATGTTTCCTATTACGATACCGACACGAAGGCAATGAAGTATTGGTATGCCTTGAGCGGCGCTAATCCCGCATATGCCCAGACATGGATCAACCTCGATGGAGGAATGGACGAGCATGATGGAAACACCTCTACGTCTATCACCTATGCAAGCGCGACCGCAACCAATTCCAACTATACCTCGCCTAATAATGGCGTCACTGTCGCCCAACATTATGTAGTTCTCGGCGATAAAGTCGCAAATGGGACACAGATTGCAAGAATGTCCAATAACGCGATTGTAAACGCAACGACCAATGGGTTTGTCACGTATCTGCTTCCTGTTGGATCCGCATCGCCAAGGAATGTCGCAACGACCATAGGGACATTAGGGTCTCATAGAGTCTTGTCTGTCTCTACTAACGTTGGTGACGATGTCGTCATTAATCCAACACCAACAACAATTTTAACGCTTGAGAATTATGCGGGAACTACGACACCAATCTTGACGACAGTTGCTGGAGCTATTGGTTCAAGGAGCGCAGTCGGGACTGCAGTAGTTGACACGACCGTCTTAAGCCTAATTGTCACGGATTTAACGAGAATCGTTAGAACTGGTCGTTCGACGGCCGCCGGCGAGTTCAGCGCAATAGCCGTCACGCCTAACGGTTATCCAGCCATCGCGTACTACGACATCACCAACCAAACGGTAAAACTGGCACGGGCCAGCATTGCCGTTCCTATCGCCGCAACTGATTGGCGAACCCAAACCGTCATGACTACCGGCGTGGGCGGAGACCCAAATTTCAAGTATTCCGGTAAGTATATCAGCATGAGGATCGACGCCTCTGGGTACGTACATCTTTCGTTCTTCAGGAACTCGACGGGAGATCTCATATACATGAGGTCGACTAACACCTCGAACGAGGTTAACGCTGCCACGCCCTATACTTTCGGGAAAAGCGTTATAATCGATTCCAACGGTTCCGTGGGTACATGGACGGACGTCAGCCTGGATGGAACCAATCCGGTCATCTCCTATCTCGATTCCTCTTTGGTCAATACCTTTGATGGAATCAAGATCGCCTACTACGATGCGGCGATCGACAATCTGGTAACCGCCACCGGCGATCTGGACAACGTGCCCGACACCATCGACGGATGGGAGACCATGAATGCCGCGCTTGGATATGAGGTTGAAAGCGTGCGAACGAGCGCCGAAGTCGATCGTGGCACCAATTTCTGGAAAGCCGCGGTCGGTTACAGTTCTTCGGATTACTTCCGAATCGGGTATTACCTCAAATAAAAAAACAGTCCTGAATCTATCCGGCCCTCCGGGGCCGGATTTTATTTCGCCTCTCTATGCTTAAAAAGCGACTGAAAGGATAATGTGCTAACTGTTCCCAGGATGAAGCAGTACGTATCGATTCGCCGGTTTCACCAGTATGGATTGGCCCCACAGTCGGGTTAATGGAGATTACGATGGAATATCTCAGCTAGCATCAAATCTAGCATTCTGAGCAGTCATTATTTGGTACTTGATAGTTAAACATTGAACAACAGGGATCCTGTAGCTTTATTTATTATCACGAAGGAACACACCTTATCGTTTTGTGAAAAAGGAGACTGGTTTTATGAAGTACAGTAGTATAAAGGCCGCAATCGTCGCGTTCTCGATTTTCTTGTTCTCCTGCTCCCCCAACTCCGGCCTGGGAGCGTCAATGCGACTCGACACCCGCTCAAGTAAACCGGATGCGGCCATGACCAAAAAGATTCAAGCGGTCGTCAATATCGCCGCGCAACTCGGTTGGAAAACCACTGCTCTACCCTCCAAAATACTTAAAGGCAATCCCGCCGATCCCAATGCGATCAGTGATGCTTTAGGTTATCGATTAGTAACCTTGGATGAAAAAAACAAGCTCAATACGTTACTGGCCTGGTCTACCCGCGATAGAGACAAGCTTACCGCCGCATTTGATCAAAAATCGATAGCATACCAAGTATTCCCACTTGAACATTGCAGACCTTGGATCAATAAAGACAGCCCCCTGCCAGCCTCCGCGTCAACGTGGCCGCGAATAAAACTGATTGAATGGCTGGTTTGGGAGTGGTCGGCAAAGACGCTTTTGAAAAAAGACGCAGCGCGCGAATCCGCGGTTGACTATGCAGTAAAGACTCTCACACCGGAAATCGCCCGAGTACAGATTGGGGCGGATTCTATCGAACTTACCCAGTGGCAGGACGCATTCAGGGATAAAGTCACCTTCTACACTCTTGCGTCCGACCTTGCCACCCAGATTGAGGGAATACTTGCAGCCCAATCGAATCCAACCGAGCGAGATTTGGTAATGCATCGTATTCAGCGCGCCTGGTTCAACGATTACACTACCAACTATCCCAACCGCTTTTTGACAAACGGCTACGTCGACTTTGGTAAAAACGGCTATCTCGAACCGCTTTCCGTGCTCGGTATGGGGTTCTCCTTTGCAGGAATCAGAAATTTCGAGAAGACAGTCAAGTTTTCAAGCAAGGACATCCCCAAATTCTTTGAGGAACTCGCGGTCGCCAAGTAATATTACTATTACGAAGACGTACTTTATCCCAGCCTGCTCGCGCCTGCATGTACTGCAATTAAAATTCAAGCTGGGATAAGTTAAATTCAAAACCTCGGCTTCACATAAGGCGGCAATACCTGGTCCATGGTAAAGTCCACCCAGATTATTCCGCACTTCTGCTTGGTGCCTTCCAGCAATTTCTGGCCGATTGCCTGCGGCGGTACGGATGCTTCCAAGCCATAATCTTCCACGGCCGGTTTATCCAAAATAGTCCACCAGGGCTTATCCAGTTCGTAGCCAATTTGATACAGCACGGTGTTAGGGTAGAAATGCTCCGCAAAACGCTGCATTTCCGTTATATACGTGTAGGAATCGTAGAAATATTGAGTATCGTCGCAGAACACGATGTCGCCGCGGTATCCATCGGGGCACATAAAGCTGCTGTCATAGTGCTTCAGTAAAAGCTGATAGGCGGGGTTATGCGACTTGACGCGTTTTTCCCATTCCCGCGCGAGTTTATCGCCAACGGGTAAACCTGCATCCGCATCCACGGCTACTGTTGTATCGGGGCTGTACCATTCCACGTCAAAGCCGAATCCTATCACGCTGGGGTGCTTCCCGAAGCGCTTGAGTACGAGATCGATGAGCTTCTCAGGGTCTGCGCGGCCGGATTCCACCTGTAAAAAAACTTTGATGCCCGCGGTATCGAAATAATCCAGATAGGCATCGTGGGAGGCATGGGTCCGTTCTTCGGAGCCAACATGTAAAGCATCAGGCGCAAAACGAATATTCGGGTCGTTTTCTTTATAGCCTTCCGGTTTCTCAAACTCAAGGCCGCAACCTTCTTCGTCAAGATGGCCCACTATCCAAATAGTCGCAGGCACCGAGCCGGGAAAATAGCCGGCCATATGAGTCATGGACAGTGCCAGGTCCGCAGGACTCGGCCAGGCGGGCTTTGTGGTTCCCGGTTTTGTGTAATCGGGAATACCATAGATTGACGAACGTATACCGGCGTAGCTCACACTGCCCCCTTTTGGTTTTTTCTCACCACTTTTTGGTTCTTTTGAGAGGCAGGACAATGCTGCCAGAGAACTAAGACATACCATGCAGATCAGTAGCATCTTAAATACTTTCACGTCAAAACTCCTTGCGTTAAAAAAGGCTGTCCGCCGATACGGACAGCCAAAAATCTATGCAACCAAGAAAAAATCAGGGAGCCGGAGGAGCAAAAGACGACTGGGCTTCCGGATTTACTGAACCATCGGTGGTACCGGGAACGAACGTTTCCGTTGGAGCGACATAAACCGGCGGTTTAAAAACGATTATAGCCGGTTCTTTTCCCGCAACCAGCATGGGTATGGAAACCAGCACATTATCGCCGATGCCTCCCACATTAATCTTCTTCTCGTACTTGGTACCGTCCGCGAGCACTTCGATATACAACGTGTGCTTTTTCCCGCGGAGCCTGAATTTATCGCGGTCCCTGGGGTAATATTCGGCCGATTCCTGCTTATCCACACCCACCGAAACGCCTTCGATGCCTAATACAAGACCATCCTCGGAGTCATTGTTGTCGATGTATACGTAATAGCCTTTGCCCATGTTAAAAACAAGGACGACAAGGCCCAGATAAGCCACTAAGCCGAGGAACGAAATAATCATCCTGCGAACAGTCTTTGGCGTGAAGGAAAACTTGCTCATTTAGCTCCTCCTTCAACGACGACTCCGCCGCGAAGACCGGCACGCAGGCGATTGGTATCGTTCTTTTCGCGCCAGGCATACAGAACCAGCGAGAAGGCAATGACGCCGTAACCGATGAACTGCCTGAAATATTCTCCGAGGCCCGCGTTTCCGGTAAGCCGGTTTGCGGCCAGAGGAGTCACGAAAAACAGGAAGTGCAAGAGCAGAACGCCCACGAATATATTGGAGATCGAAGCGCGTTTCGCGGATGCTCCGCCGACGAGGATTGCCGCTACGGCAAAGAAACCCGTCGAGTCGTGCGACGTATACGTCGGCATGGTTCCCATGTTCTGGATAAAGATAATCTGGCCAAAACAGGCAAGCACCGTGGAAATGATAATGGCTATGATCCTGGTTCGCTCTACCGGTATACCTGCGGCGTTTGCCACGGCCATATCGTTACCGACTGCGCGCATATCCTGGCCTAGCTTTGTCTTCTTGAACCAGACGACGAAGATGCACAGCGCGACGAGTACGAGATACGAAGCGATCGGTAAGCTGAACTTCCAGTCGCCCGCCCCGAAATTCCAGCGGAACACATTGTCCAGGCTCTGTTTCAGCGCGTCGATATCCAGGGTATTCCTGATACCGTAACCGCGGGAAAGCACTATATTCTTGGACCGTATGGGAATCAGCGTGCCCATGATGTAGAGCACGAAGAACTGGTAAATACCGTTCATGAAGAACGCCAGGATGTAGCCCGTCACCATTTCCCTGCCCTTGGCTTTGTTAAGTATAACGCCGCAGAACCATCCCAGGAAAATGGAAATCGGGGTACCCAGCAAGGCCGCGAAGGCAAGCCCCGGTACACCCATGATATTGTAGTCGACCGCGAATATTATGCCGATCTGACCCGCCATGGCTCCGAGAACCATGCCGAAATTGAGGCCCATGCCGGCGTAGATCGGCAGCAGCAGGGCAACGACGAGAAACGCATTGCGTCCCAAGCGCGTCAGCAGTTCCTGGATGATACCCGGTATGGTAATGCCGCAGAACGGTACGCACAGGAGGCCAATGGCCAGGAAAAGTACGCTGACCGCGTTATTGGACATGAAACGTCCGAAGTTTTTAGTTCCGCTCATTTGGAAACCTTTACTTTGCGCGTAAGCGCGTAGATGATGATGCCGTTGGATACGATGAGCCTGACTACCTCGGACATATCCGACTTGACCACCGAATTGATGACCGATGGGGTCATCGTAAGAAGACCCTGGAATAGAAATGCCCCGATAACCACATTGACGATACTGGCTTTCTTAACCGAAGCGCCACCGATGAGGAGAGCCGCGATTGCCGAGAAGGGCATCAGGAGCGGTCCCAGGTAAAGCTGCGCAAAACCGTAGCTCTGGGTGTAGACCAAGCTGCCCACGGCGCCTAAAACCGTAGAGAGAATCACGGAAATGGTACGCATCTTATCGACGCTGACGCCGCTTGCGCGGGCATAATCGGGATTGGATCCAACCGCCGTCATGGCCGTTCCCGTCCTGGTCTTCATGAACAGACGCACGAGAAACGCGCACAAGGCCACGAAGAGCAAAAGACCGGTGGGGAACTTGAAAAACGGACCGATCTTGACCGACAGGAAGTTATCCAAAATAAAGCGCCAGTGCGGGTGTAAATTGGTGGCCGATGCGGTCATTTCGTTAACCGTGAGATTCGTTCTTAAACCTGTTCCCGCAAAAGCCCACACCATGTTGGGATTGGTAAACGGCAGAACGACCCACATGATGCACATGAACATGACGCTCGCGAAACCTACGTAGATCGCGATGGTCATTTCTTCGCCTTTTACCCTATTTAGCAGCTTTCCGTACAGCCAGCCGAATAAAACGGCAAAAGGTATGCCGACTGCCAGGCCCGCGCCGAAACCGAAGGCACCGAATAAATTAAACTGCAGGGAAACCGCCGCGCCGATAAGGCCGGCTAGAATGCCCAGAGAAAGGCCAAAGTTCAACCCGCAACCGGATTGTACCATGGGAACAAGGGCCAGAACCCATATCGCATTTCTTCCAAAACGGGCAAGAATATCCGAAATCGAGGCATCGAGCCTGACTCCTACGAAAGGTGCCGTAATAAGAAGGCTTATCAAAAATACAAAGATGATGACCCGTGGCCATCCGAAGTCCGCTAGGACCTGTTTGATTCTATTCATACGGACCTCCTTTAAGCTTTCGCGCGCTCGCCCGACATAAGGAGCCCAAACTCCGCAATGTTGGCAGTCGGTAACAGGATGCCCGCGATCTGTCCCTCGTCCACGATCGCGATTCGGTCGCAGATGGAGCGAAGTTCTTCCAGTTCGCTGGAAATCATGATAATTGTCGTTCCATAATCCCGGTTATAGCGGTGTAGCGTATCCAGGACGAGTTTCTTGGCTCCGACGTCGATGCCGCGGGTCGGTTCTGACACGAATAGCAAGGTCGGTTTTATCGCAAAGGCTTTGGCAAGGCATATCTTCTGCTGATTGCCTCCGGAAAGCTCCTTGGCCAACTGCTTGGCGCTGGTACACTTGATGCTGAGGGATTTGATGTGTTCCTCGGTAAGCTTGCGCATTCCCGCTTCGTCCCTGATCTTGAATATTCCTCCAAGAATGGGTTTCAGGTGGTCTCCGTGTATCTGCATCGCGGTGAATGCGACGTTCCATTCAAGGCTTTCGTCCAGGAGCAGTCCAACGCCGCGTCGATCCTCGGAAACAAAGCCCATGCCTATTTCCAAAACGCTGCGCGGATCATTGAGCTTGACTTCCTTACCCTTGAAAACGACTTTTCCGCCCGCAAGGAACAAGCCCATGATACCGTTGGGAATAGCCAGTTTTCCCTGTCCGGCCAAACCGCCGAAACCGAGGATTTCGCCTTGACGAATTGAAAAGCTCACATCGCGCACGGTCTCGCCGGGCATATCCACCCACAAGTGTTCCACGGAGAGAATTTCTTCGCCGAAAACGCGGTTGTCTTCCACGAGGCGCTCGGTGGCCACATGCCGGCCGACCATCCACGAAGCTATATCGCGAACCGACACTCCGGCAACCGGCGTGTCTTTTACTATCAAGCCGTCCCGCAAGACGATGATGCGGTCGGCGACGTTTATTACTTCATGCAGCCTATGGGAAATGAAAATTATTGAGATTCCCTGTTTTGCCAGATTGCGCAAAGCTTGAATAAGCACTTCCGCCTCAGTCTCGGTAAGTACAGCGGTCGGCTCGTCAAGCACCAGTATCTTTGTCTGTTCGCGGTTGATTTCTCGCGCAATTTCGGTGAATTCCTTATGCCCTACCGGCATTTCGGAAATCAGCATGTCAGGATCCAGATTTACGCCTAATTTAGAAATGGCACTCACTGCCCGTGTCTTCATGAGGCCTCTATCAAGAATGCTCATGCGGTCGCCGAATAGTTCGTTTAAGAAATTCGGTTTCATGTCTTCGCGATTGAGCACAATGTTTTCTGTGGTGGTAAAGCCCGGAATCAAGCTGAATTCCTGATGAACCATTCCAATACCGGCATCAAGAGCGTCAAAGGGACTCTTGAATTTGACCTCTTTTCCATCGATGCAGACACTGCCTTTATAACCGCCCGTTTCGGCGATTACCGGCATGCCAAACAGAATTCGCATGAGAGTGGACTTGCCGGCGCCATTTTCGCCGACCAAACCGAGGATCTCTCCTGCCTTGAGCTCAAAATTGATGTCGCTCAGGACGACATTGCCATGAAATTCTTTCGAGACATGCTCGACTTTAAGAAGGATGCTTTCTTGACCCATATAGTCCTCTGAACCTGCCGTGCCTGGGTTGGTACGGCAAAAGCCCACGGGCGCAATGCCGCAGGAACAAGATCGCCGCAAAAAGCGGCGGCGCCACGAGAGCGGCTTTAAAAAGGAGGGGCAAAAGCCCCTCCCAGTAAGATCTAAAACGGAAGACTATTTAATCGTGTAATACTTGGGATCGATCTTCTGTTTCGTGGTAGCGAGAACGTATCCGGGAGCGCCCATGATATAGGTATCCATGAATACGGTTACTACGTTCTTGGAGCGTACGCCGGTGCTTGCATCGGTGTAATAGGAACCCTTCCACTGAACGCCGGGTGTCGTAACGGCAAGAGCGGTGAAAAGATCGTTCATGGAATCTTTCTTGGCTTTCTTGTCAACGATGTTCATGCCGAAAATCGCGAGACCAGCGGTGATGCAATAGTTGGAAGAGAACTTCCAAGTACCGAAACGGCCAGCTGCGCCTTTGGCGACGATGGCTTTTTCAATCTTGTTCACGATCGCGTCGAAGTTTCCGGATTCGGCTTTGAGGTCTACACCCAAAGCAGCGGGATAACCCATGAGCGGTGAGGGGATGTCGGATTCGACAAACACGCCGGTCTTGGATTTGATAAGCTCGCGAAGCAGGGGCTCGGTCTGGCCGTCATTGGTGGCGAACATACATACTTTTTCGCCGTTCGGACCATATTTGAGCAACCACTGGGGAACTTTCTCGGAAATGAACTGCTGGGCACCGGCCATACCGACGTCGGAGGTCGGATCAGGAGCGGTCTCGAAGGCGAACTTGAGCCCAAGGTCTTTACATGCCTGCTCGAAGATGGCGCGGCGGCGGCTGAGCTGCTCGATGGCCATATGGCGGGCGAAAGAAATGTGCACGAAGGTCTTTGCACCAAGCTGTTTGGCTGCCCAAATGATGGTATAGCCGCGTGAAACCTGGTCAAAATCCACGATCATGTCGGAAGTAGCGGATACTACAGGAAGGTCTTCCTGGGGCATACCGCCGAGAAGGGTGATATCGGGGCGTTTTGCCCTGATGCGGCGGAAAGCTTCGGTTACGCCAGGTATAGCCTGAACGACAACGACGACCTTCATCATGGGGTCATTGGCCAAGGCTTCGATACCGGAAATAACGGTCTCCTGCTGTGAGGGGAAATCGTCCGGATATACTACATGCTGGATCATTCCGCCTTCGGCAGCTTTGCCGTAAGTCTTCATAAGCCATTCTGCAGCACGGAACTCGTCTTCAGACTGGGAAGTTGTACCTGTTACCACGCCAACGTGGTACTTTGCCTTGGCCTGCGCAAAAGCGCTGGTTCCAGCGAAGATAAACGCAATCGCCACGAAAATTGTGGCGATCTTCATTACTTTCTTCATAGAGCCTCCTTGTAAGTCATCGTTAGAAACTTTTACCGGTACTGCGTGCATTAAATCTTGCAAAACAGTAAGGCAATCGATTCCTGTCGATATTTTTCCCGGCAACGCCGAGTCCTTCCATTCTGGATTGGTATATCAGATTTGTCAACAAATATTACTCTTTCCGTCAAAATTAAACTGCTTTCAGGTTTCACGTAAAAATAGATTCCAGCCGAGAATCACTCTGCCCAAAGTCGCGCAAGGTTAACCAAAGTCTCGCTTTCCTTGACCATGTCCTCGAGGGCTATCCATTCGTAGATAGAATGCGCATTATTGACGCCGGAATAGAGATTCGGGCACGGTAAACCCATGAACGACAAGCGGGCGCCGTCGGTACCGCCGCGGAGATAATGCCGGCGGGGAACGAGTCCAGTCGCGCGAATAGCGTCTTCGGCCTTGGTAATCACCTCCGGGTGCTTATCCAGTACGATACGCAGGTTTCGATACGATGGAATCACCTGCATTTCAATGGTGGCTTTGGGGAATTTCGCTTGAGTCCTGTCCACCAGCCCCTGAATCAGGTTTTCTTTCTCGGCCAAGCCCCGCTCCTCAAAATCGCGGACTAAAATGCGCAGCACGCACAATTCGGCATTGCCTTTTATAATGTAGGGATGCACATAACCCTCTCGCAGCTCCGTCGTCTCGGGAGAAAGCGAATCGTGAGGAAACTGGTCGATAAAATACGACGAAACCTTGAGCGCATTCAGCATTTTACCCTTGGAAGTGCCCGGATGCACGTTGATTCCCTTGATTTTCACCTCTACCGTGTCGGCGCAGAACGTATCGATCTCGAGGTCGCCTGCCCTGCCTCCGTCTATCGTGTAGCCGTATTTGGCCTTGATCTCGGTCACGGTAATCTTGTCCGCGCCGCGCCCTATCTCCTCGTCGGGAGTAAAGACGATCCGTAAATCCGGGCGCGCGATTTCCGGGTGCGCGATCAGGTATTCGACGGCGGCCATGATCTCTGCGATGCCGGCCTTGTCGTCCGCGCCGAGCAGGGTCGATCCGTCGGCGGTAATCAGCGTCATGCCGCGCTTTTCGGGCATCGGCAGATTTTCCAGCTCGCGCAGCACCGGCCCGCCGGGCGACAATTCGAGATCGCCGCCTTTATACGCGGAGTGCACGCGCGGCTTTACGTCGGTTCCCGATACATCCTGGGCGGTATCCACGTGGGCTATATAGGCAATAGCGGGCAGGTTCGAGCCTGGCCGATTGCTTGGAAGCGTGGCAAGGACGTAGCCGTGTTCCGTAAGGCAGGCATCGGAAAGTCCCAAACACAGCAGCTCCTGAACCAGCAGGCGGGAAAGGTCCAATTGCTTGGCGGTGGAGGGAAAGGTCGTGGACCCCTCGTCCGCAGTGGTATCGATGCGGCAATAACGGATGAAACGTTCGAGCAGGGTGGGGAATTCCATTGAAACATCCTTACAAAAACTGGAGTTGCGGCGATTTTCACCTGAAAACCTACAAAAGATAGCATGCATTCGCCGGGTTGAAAAGCGGAAAAGCCACGGGCGAAAAAAAAGGTCCCGGACGCGGGGGCGTTCGGGACCTTCATGGAATCGGGCGACGCAGGCGTGCCGCCTGCGTCGATGATGTTACTTTTTCTTGCCTATCTTGTCGGATACCCAGATGATGAGGAAAAACATGAACAGCGTGGAGAAAACGCCGATGAGCCCGCCGGCCGTGACGCCAAGGGCTTGGACGGGGGTGGAGGCGGCGCGGAAATAGTCTATGATATTCTGCATGGTCTAGTCCTTTCAGCCTACGAAAAGCGGCACGAGCGCGAGCACCATGCCTCCTGCGATTACCGAGCCGAGCTGACCCGATACGTTGGAACCGATGGCGTGCATGAGGATTATGTTGCCCTTTTCCTCTTCTGCGGCCATCTTCTGAACGATTCGCCCGGACATCGGAAACGCGGATATTCCGCATGCGCCGATCATCGGGTTTACTTTTTTATCCTTGGGCAGGAACAGGTTGACGAACTTGGCGAATAAAACGCCGCCCGCGGTGTCGAACACGAAGGCCAGGAGCCCCATGCCCATGATCAGGAGGGTTTTCCAGGTAAGAAAATCCGCTGCCTTCATGCTGGAGCCGATGGTGATGCCGAGAAGCAGGGTAACCAGGTAGGCCAGCTCATTCTGCGCCACCTGCGACAGGCGCTCGAGGACGCCGGATTCTCGGATGAGGTTGCCGAACATGAGCGAGCCGATAAGCGGCACGGAGATCGGGGCAACGATGCCGGAGATCATGGTAACGAGTATCGGAAAGAGGATCTTGAGCCACTGGGGAACGCTTGCCTCGTGATACACCATATGCATGCGGCGCTCTTTTTTCGTGGTGAGCAGCTTGATGACGGGCGGCTGAATGAGCGGTACGAGCGACATGTAGGAATATGCCGCCACCGAAATGGGGCCTAATAGCTTGGGGGCAAACAGGTTGGCCACGAAGATTGACGTAGGACCGTCCGCCGCGCCGATTATGCCGATGCTGGCGGCTTCCTTAAGGGAGAAGCCGAGAAGCGTGGCGAAAATCATCGTGGCGAAGATGCCGAACTGGGCGGCCGCGCCAAAGAAGATCATGAGCGGATTCTTGAACAGCGGGCCGAAATCGATCATCGCGCCGACCGCGACGAAAATGAGAAGCGGGAAAAGCTCGTTGGCGATTCCGCCGTTGTGCAGCACCTGCAGGAAACCGGGGCTTCCAGCGTAATCCCACACCGTCGAAAGCGGCAGGTTGACGAGGATGGCGCCAAAACCGATGGGCAGGAGAAGCATGGGCTCGTACTGCTTCTTGATAGCCAGGAAAATAAGCAGGCCGCCGATGGCGTACATGGCCCCCTGCTGCCAGGTAAGCGAAGTAAAACCGATAAATACGTCGTTCATGATTCACCTTTCCTTCTTTATAAGAGTTTCAAAATGCTTTCGCATTTAAAAAAAACGATTGCCTATCCAAAACACGGCGAGATTATACCCTACTATTCGCAAAGTTGAAAACTAAATCGGCTCTTTTTATCCCTCTAACTCTTCCAGCTGCTTCAAGGCAAGCTCGTCATCCGGAACGGCGTCGAGCACCAGCCTGAAAAAGCTGGCGGCCTCCCCGTCGCGGCCCTGCTTGCGCGCAAGCACGGCGAGATTTGATAAAATTTTAACATTATCGCTTTCAAGCCGCAAAGCCCGTTCCAAATGCCCCCGGGCCTGAGAGAGCAAGCCCAGCTCCAACTCGCAGATGGAAAGCTCGTTAAGGAGGTCCACTTCCTCGGCGCCCAGTTCCAAGGCCTTGAGAAAAGCCTCCCGCCCCTGTTCCCAGCGCGCGAGCCGCCGGTTGGCCCAACCCACGAGAAACCAGCCGTTCCAGACGTTCGGATCTTTTTCCAGGAAACTCATGGCGCGGGAGATGCCTTCTTCCTCGCGCCCCATCTTTATAAAGTCGAAAGCTTCTTTAAAAGTTGAATCGCGCTGGCCGCGATCCCTCAGGCGCTGCACGATCTCGCGCGCT
The DNA here is from genome assembly GCA_964485395.1 of uncultured Treponemataceae bacterium. Lineage (GTDB taxonomy): Bacteria > Spirochaetota > Spirochaetia > Treponematales > UBA12059 > JANNSO01. The sequence continues at coordinate 66,196 of CAZAJF010000001.1, forward strand.
TTTTGGAGCTTCGGCTCGTCGTCGCCCAGGCTCAGGTAGGTTTCGAAAACCTCGCAGGCCCGACCGTAATTCCGGGTCTTGAGAAAGAAGAAACCCGCGTTGAAAAACGCGTCCGGGAAGGCGGGCTCCATTCCCAATAAGGTTTTGTACGCGGTAAACGCCTTTTCGCGCACGACGTCGGCCAAGTCTTCCTTGCCCGCCTTGTCCAGCGCCTCGGCGCGATCCTCGTGCAGCACGGCCAGGTTGACGAGGGGTTGGGGATTTTCCGGGCAGAGCCCGCACAGCGCGAGGAATATTTCCTCGGCTACGTCAAGGTCGCCGTTTCTGGCCTTGAGAATACCCGTATCGGAGAGCTCGGCGTAGATGTCCGGCTTCACCGCGAGTATAAACCGGCGGTAATAGGCCGCATTCTCGTTATCCGGATGATACGCAAGCAGGCGGAGCATGCCCGCCACGAGCATTTCCCAGCTCAGCTCGTTCAATGACTCGAGCACGGTCGAATCCTTGCCTAGTTCCACCGGAAGCAGGATTTCGGGCTCTACCTGAAAGGCGCCGATCTTGCGCGCCATGGAATCCGGGATGCGTATAAAGACGATATTGCCCGGCAGGCGCTGTTCTGCCTCAGAATTCATGATGATCTCCTGCGATGTCGCGGGTAATCCCGGGTTGCTTGGCAGCTCTGGATTACCAAAATTTGGCCGCGGGATAAAATATTTTCCCACGGTATGCCTGTATGGCGGATAAAAGAAAATTTATTATTTTTTTGTTACGGGCGGTGAAGGCACGTGCGGCGAATCCATTCCGTACAACCCGCCGGGAGGCTCCGCCGCAGGAGGCGGAGGGGGTGCCTGAACGGAATCCGCCGCCGCAGTCGCCGGGGTCTCGGCAGGGGACGAAACCGCCTTTTGCTGCGAGACATACAGGTTGATATGGATTTTATAAGCCATGGGTACGGTTTTCTCGTCGAAACAGACCGCCAGGGCCGCTAAATCCTTCCTGCCCTCCACATCCTCGGAACGGACGATGTTTCCCGGTATCTCGACGATTTCCCGCGGTTCGTCCAGCTCGAGGCGCATGACGCACGATTTTCCAACGAGGAATTTACCGAGTCCCATGATGAGCAGCTTGGCGCCGCCGAAGGACAGATCCCTGATAATGCACTTGCGCGGCACGCCTTGGACCATGAGCGAGGTTTCCTTGCGCAGTATGTTCATCTTGCGCATGCTGTCGGGAGTCAGGAGGATGCGCTCGTCGCGACGGCGCGCGGAATTGACGTTGGCCTCGAGCACGCTGCCCACTATTTCCACGAAATCGTCGGGCGGACGCTGAGTGAACTGAAAATTCAGGAATTGCAAGGTGCCGTTCGACTGGACATAGGGAGCCATGCCAGTAACCCGCCCGGAAATAAAAAAAGTAACCGGATCGACTTTATACGGTAATTTAAAGCACAGCCTCAGGCTTATCATGTTGTTGGCTTTTTTAAGGCGTTCCATGAACGACTGCTTGGTGCCGGCCAGCATTTTGGCGCTTTCAAAAGAACTGGAATACAAAACGCACGGCCACTGCTCCCCGATGCATTTTAAAAACACGTTTTGCGGTAAAAGACCGGTAGACTTGATCATCTCCTTGGTAAAGGTTACGTCTATGGTGCGAAAAGTGTCATAAAATCTGTTAATCTGTTGGGTTGTTCCGCTGGGCATATTGTCATCAGTTTAGGGTAAATCACTAAAATGGTCAATGAAAGCACTACCGAAAAATTCTGGCCGCCTTTGGCTCCGGCTGTATGCCCAATCCTGGCGTCCGCATTATAAGTCGCGTACGCACGGGTATCCGCGCGAACGCCCACGATAGCCGTCGAACGCGCAAGCTTGCTTGCGCGCCAATCCTTGACAAAGAGAGCATAGTTTTCTATGGTTTAGCCCAGTCGGAGCGCATGCCCGGCCAGAAAGCACCCCGCAGAGGTAGGTTCAATGAAAGAAGAGTACCAGTTTCCGCTGGAAGATTACATGCCCAGAGAGCGTTTCGAGCGGATCAAGAAGTTCGCCGCGGATAAAGCGACTCCCTGCCTGATCCTGGACACCGGCATTGTTCGCGCCAAGTACGAGGAACTGCGAAAGAACATTCCCTTCGCGAAAATTTTTTACGCGGTCAAGGCAAACCCGCACGACGAAATCATCTCGCTCCTGAGCGGGCTCGGGTCCAGTTTCGATGTGGCTACACGGTATGAGCTTGACCAATTACTGCGCCTGGGCGTAAGCCCCGACCGCATGAGTTTCGGCAATACCATAAAAAAAGAACGCGACATCGCATATTTCTTCGACAAGGGCGTCAGGCTCTTCGCCACCGACAGTTTCGAGGACGTGGACAAGCTCGCGCGGGCAGCGCCGAAATCCAAGGTGTTCTTCCGGATCCTGACCGAAGGACTCGGTGCCGACTGGCCGCTTTCCAGAAAATTCGGCTGCCATCCGGAAATGACCAAAAACCTCATCCTGCACGCCAAGGACCTCGGCCTCGACCCTTACGGCATTTCGTTCCACGTCGGAAGCCAGCAGCGCGACATCGGCCAGTGGTCCAACGCGCTGGGAAACGTCAGCAGCATCTTCAACTGGGCGGAGGATCATGGAGTCAAGCTCAAGATGATCAACATGGGCGGCGGCTTTCCCTCCAACTATATCGACCCCACGAATCCCATCGAGCACTACGCGGGCGACATCACCGGATACCTCAAAAATAATTTCGGCGAGGAACTGCCCGAGATCATCATAGAGCCGGGCAGGTCCATTACCGGCGACTGCGGCGTCATCGTAACCGAAATCGTCAATATCGCGAAAAAAAGCACGCACGACCTCTATCACTGGGTCTTCTTCGACATAGGAAAATTCGGCGGCCTTATCGAGACGCTCGACGAAGCCATCAAGTACCCGATCTACTTCGAGCGCAGCGGCCCCAGCCTGGACGTAATCATAGCCGGCCCCACCTGCGACAGCATGGACATCCTGTACGAAAAAAAATCCTACGAGATGCCGGCGGGCACCAAAATCGGCGAGCGTGCCTTCGTGCTTACCACCGGAGCCTACACCCAGAGCTACAGCTCGATCTACTTCAACGGTTTTCCGCCTTTATCCGCTTATGTTCTAACATAAGCGGATAAAGGCGATGTAGCAGGGAGATTTATATAAAGCGTCGCTGAAGGCGGCGGCGTCGCTTTCAGCGGCGTGCAAGTCCACCGGCGTACAGGAGCCTCCGGAAACGGAGGCTTTTTTTAAAGTAAGCCGGGCTATCGAGCTAGGGTTTCTTGTCGCTGACCTGGAAACTGGTAAAACCGGCCTTTTTAAGCAGGGCGATGGTAGCCGTCAGATCCTCCGCGGGGACGTAGGCTACGACGCGGGTCAAGGTTCCCGCGGTCTCCAACACGATTTTTACGCCGGCGCGTTCGGCCTTGGCGCCCATCGCCTTTGCATTGGCGCTCGCGCCGAAGGAACCCAATTGTATCCGCTTTTGCGGCGGGTTCAAGACCGAAGGCGATTCCGCGACGATATACAACTCGACGCCCGCGGTGCCTGTCTTGTCGAGGCCGATGGCGATTCCCGCGGCTTCCGACAAATCGATGATCCGATCCGCGACGAAAGGCCCTCGATCGGTTATCCTTACCCGAACCTCCAGGCCGTTCAAGCGGTTCCGGACGAGCACCATGGTGCCGAAGGGCAAAAGCAGGTGCGCGGCCGTAAATCCGTTCTTGTCGAAAATCTCGCCGCTCGCGGTTTTTCGGCCGTGGAAGGGGTCGCCGTACCAACTGGCCACGCCGGATTGGTAAACGGCCTGCGACATCGTCTGCGACATCGTCTGCGACGCCGTCGGCGGTGCGGCCTGAGCGTTCGCCGTGCCTTGGGCCGACGAGAAAAAGGCGCACGCGCACCAAAGGTACGCGCACGCCGACAGGTTAGGAAATTTTATCCACCTGAAGAATTTCAAGCTTTCCTGGGCATCTCCGAGGCCGCCTTGAAAATTATGGAATACAGCTCGGGAATATCGTTTTCCTCGACGGTGGAAAAAGCTACGCGCAGCCATTTCTCCTGCATGGAGATGACGCCCACGGCATATTCCTCCAGCAGCTTCATGCGCAAGGCCTCCGCGGAAAAACCTTCGCACAGGAAGCACATGAAGTAGCCCGAATTAAAGGGAAGCGCCTTGAATCCCGCAGGCGCGGCGTTCGCGGCCAGGAACTTCTTTACCGCGTGGTAGCGCCTGTCCAAGATGGCCATGAACTGGGCCTTCTGAATCTCGAAGGACGGCTTTTCCATGGCCTTGAGGAGGATGTACTGGGTTGGGCCCGCCGCGTTGGAAATGCTCGAGCGGATGACGCCCATGAGCTTCTTTACCAGCGCGCCGTATTTATGCTCGTCCATGCCCTTGCAGGCGTAGGTGATGTACCCGCCGCGGAAACCCCAGACGAAATCCTCTTTCGTGGCGCCGTCTACTTTGGCCGCCAGGATATTGGGATGCACGTCCGCGAGCCTGGCAAAGATGGACTCCCGCAAGGTTCCCTCTTCGTATTGCAGGCCAAAATACGCGTCGTCGGAGATTACGAACAGATCGATTCCCGAATCCGCTATCTCCACGAGCGCCTTGACGATCGCGTCCCCCTCAGAAACGGTGGGAGTATAGCCCGTGGGATTATTGGGAAAATTAAGGATGAGCACAGCCTTACGACGCCCGTCCGCGGCTGCGTGTATAGCCTTGACCATGGCCGGCACGTTGAAGCCGTTCTGTTCGTTAAAAAAGGGATAGCTGGAAAGGCTGGCGCCTTTTCGCTCTTCCATGACCAGGCGATAATTGGGCCAGAACATGTCCGGCACGACGACAGGATCGTCGGGATTCACGAACATGTCCGCCAAGTAGGAAATACCGGCGGTAAGCCCGGGAACCGCGACGGGAAGGGAAATATGCTTGCCCTCAAGGCTCGGATTTTTTTTGAATATCTGCTTGCGCCAGGATTCCCTCAGCGCGGCCACGCCCGCCGTCGGCGCATACGCGACCGCCTCTTTAGCCGAAAGCAGCGGCAAATGCTCGTGGATGGCATCCAGAATCATCGGTTCGCCTTTTGTATAGGCCATGCCTATGGTAGCGTTGAATTTGTATGCACGCTCCGAAGCCTCCGCACTCTGGGACAAAATACCTTTGGGAAAATACATGCGTAGGCCAACCGTGGATAAAAGCCTGGAAGCGCAGGTATCGGAAAGGATCTTGTTTAATTCTTCGGCCAAAATATTCATAAAACCCCCATTTTCACCATTTGGTATACAAAAGCTTCCGCTTACTGTCAATAGACATGAAACCGGCTTGGTTTACAGGAAAAAATCACCGTTAGTCTTGCACGATCGGATAAAAGCCATATACTTGTATATGAATGAGCGGCCGTAGTTACCGAAAACCAAAGGTTATTCAGGCAAATACGGCATTTAAGCGAATTTTTGGAGGGTGCAAGGTCATGCTGAAGAAAAAATACAATAAATCAGGATCAAAATGCACGGTAACCTTCATGATCAGCGCGGAACAAGCTTCCGGCGTCGCAAGCGCCCATCTTGTGGGAGACTTCAATAACTGGAATAAAGAATCACTTCCGCTCGTGCAAAACAAGGATAAAAGCTTTGAGATCAGCATTGAGCTGGAACCGGGCCACGAGTTTCTATTCAGGTACCTGCTCGATCAGAACCGGTGGGAAAACGATTGGAACGCCGATAAATACGCACCGAGCCCCTTCGCCGACACCGACAACAGCATCGTAATAGTTTAATTGGGAAGCGGAAGCTGGAAAACCCTGACACGCGCTTCCGGCCGGGCCGCGAGTAAATCTGAAAAATCAACTTCTTTATGATTATCGACGTCATAAAACCACGGGGTTCTGACGCCTTCGGTTCCGGCCACCACGAGCGACAGCAGTTTTCTGGCCGGCTTGGCATCGGTACTGTCCACAAGCACGAAAAAAACGGACTCCGTACTGAGCGTTACAATGGGGGGAACCAGGCTCAAGCTAAAGCCGCTCGCTGTCTGCGAGGCGGAAACCGCGATAAAATTGCTTCCCTCGCGAACGTCCGAGTTTTTTGCAAGCATGGTAAAGGGCAGCGTTACGATTTCAGACATTTCGGCGGCCGGTTTTCCTATAGCCTTGAAGTACGCGGGAATAGTGCTGATATCCGAAATAGCCTCGAGAAGCAAGGCAGCGTGGTTCGCAGGAACCGTTGTTTGCGTGCCGGCGCCTAAAGCCGCCAGCTGGGGTTGAATATCGTCTGCGGCGGACTTGTCCGATGGTGCAAAAATGAAGTTCCATTTTATGGAAGATTTAAGGGCGTTATACAGGTATGAAAAATCCTGCATTATAAAATAATATACCAGGGTATTCACGACGATTCCGGAACGTACAACCGCGTTGTTCACCACATAATCTACGAGAGTTCGCTCATTCTTGGGAGTAAGCACCAAAAAACTCTTCCCGTCGTCGGACAAAAACCACTTCACCGCCTTGAGGTAACCAGTTGAGCTTTCGCGCTTTATTATGATATTGCCTCGCGAGGCGAGCGGATAGGCTCCGTCATGTTCCCGTAAAAAAAGAATATAAAACACCGGACCGGCTTGTTCCACCGATACGCGGACCTTGCCGCCCGAAGATTCGCGCACGACCGATTTGAACTGTACGGCGGAAGCTGTGGGGGCCGTTACCAAAGCCGAAAGGAATTCAGATCTTACGGAGAGAAAATCCGGAAAGGCTTTTGGTGCTGAGACCGCGGCTGCGGACTGGCCGAGAGCGGGAAGCGGAAGAAAGACGAACAGGCACAAAAAAAACAACGCGGCGGCACCGGTACATAGAGGTCGTTTCATCAAATTACTCCAAATATCGGAAAATCCTGCACTATTAGCGCATATTACAACAACTCGGGCATGCAAGGCGATACAAAAAATCGATCATCGCCGGGAAGCCTTGCCCCAATTGCGCTTTACAGGCTAAATTAGATTATATGTATAGCACAGATTTGTCTGCCTGGAAAGGCAAGGATATAGCCGTCGGTCTATCCGGCGGGGTGGATTCCAGCGTTGCGCTGGCCATGCTCAAAGAAGCAGGCGCCAACGTTACCGGCATCACCATGAAAATTTACAGCGGCGCCATTACCAACCTTCCTCCCGGCGTGGACGCCTGTTACGGCCCTACTGAAGAGGATGACATCGGCGACTGCGAGGAACTCTGCAGGCGCTTGGACGTACCCTACCTCGCCCTGGACCTGGCAAAAGAATACGAAGAGAAAATACTGGATTACTTCAAGGCCGAATACCGCGCCGGTAAAACGCCGAATCCTTGCGTGCGCTGCAACGTGGACATGAAGTTCGGATTCCTGCTGGAGCGCGCGCGGGCAAGCGGCGTTCGTTTCGACTATTTTGCAACCGGCCATTATGCACGCTTGGCAATGAGGAACGGTATACTCCACCTGCGCACCGCCTTGGACTCCACCAAGGACCAGACCTATTTCCTGCATCGGCTGGACCCCAAAACCCTCGCCGGCGTGATATTCCCCTTGGGCGAAGTTACCAAGGTTTCAGTCAAGGAAACCGCGCGCGCGCTCGGGCTCGCAGCCGCGGACAAGCCCGAAAGCCAGGACTTCGTGGGCGGCGACTACGGCATCCTCTTCGATTCAGAACAACCCGGCGACATCGTGGACGAACAGGGCAAAGTCTTGGGAACGCATAAAGGCATCGTCCACTACACCATCGGCCAGCGCCGGGGAATCGGCATGAGCCTAGGACCTGAGCCCATGTATGTGCTGGGCCTGGACGCCGCAAAAAACCAGGTCATCGTTTCGGGCAACGAGGACCTGTTCGCCGAAGGCCTTATCGGAACCGACGCCATCCTGCACGACAAGCGCCAGGAATTCCAGGATCTTGCAGTATTGGTGCGCATCCGACAGAACCACAAACCGGCCGAGGCCATCGTATGCGTGCAGAACGGCAAGGCCGAAGTGCGCTTCGACGATCCCCAGCGCGCGGTAGCCCCCGGTCAATCGGCGGTATTTTACGACCACGACGGATTCGTGCTGGGCGGCTGCATAATCGAGAGCAGCGTCAAGCTGGGCAAACCGTGACCAATCGGCAAGTCGAAAAAAAAACTCGGCCTCAGACGGATCGATCCGGGCAAAATTTCCTGGTTTTTCTTCTTGCCATAGCGCTCTTCCCGTCAATAATAACCGAGCTTAAGGCATGGGACACCGTCCGGGATATTGCCCGCAGCGTCATCCATGCCCTGCCGGCCCTTACCGAGATTGAACCCGCCGAAAAGCATTGTTCCGCAGCCTTTTCCGACAGCCGGTCGCGTACCGGTTTTTTTGCCGAGGACGCCGCCGTCGCTGCCGCGATTGCCCTGCCCCGATCCACGGAATTTACGCAAAGTTTTTATGTCCCGCCGTATCGACTCTCCATCGCCTTTGTACCCTTTCTTCGCGGACCTCCCGCGGCTTCCTGAAACCGGACCGTTTTTTATCCGATCTTTCAAGGAGAACCTCAATGCCCATAGATACAGGCAGTACAGCCTTCATGCTTTTAGCGACCTCGCTCGTCATGTTCATGACGCCCGGCCTCGCCTTCTTTTACGGCGGCCTCGTAAGCCGCAAGAATGTCTTGACCATCATGTTCCAGAGTTTCGTGTCGCTCGGCGTAACGACCATCATCTGGTACCTCTACGGATATTCGCTCTGTTTCTCCGGAACCATGGGTAACGGCGATTTCCTGGGAATCGTCGGCAACCTGAAGATGGCGTTCCTGAACGGCGTGGACCTCATGGGCTCGAGCCCCATGAATCCGCAGGTGCCCGTATTCGTGTTCGTGGCGTACCAGATGATGTTCGCCATCATCACGCCGGCATTGATAACCGGAGCCTTCGCCAATCGGGTGCGCTTTCCTGCGTACCTCCTGTTCCTCGTAGCGTGGCTCACGTTCGTGTACTTTCCTTTCGTGCACATGATATGGGGCGGCGGTGCCTTGGGCGTATGGGGAGTAAAGGACTTCGCGGGCGGCATTGTAGTGCATACCACGGCGGGATTCGCGGCGCTCGCATCCGTCATTTACATAGGAAAGCGCAAAACCGTGGAAAAAGGCCTGCACTCAATTCCGCTTGTGGCAATCGGTACCGCCATACTTTGGTTCGGCTGGTACGGCTTTAACGCCGGCTCCGAATTCGGCGCCGACAGGATTACCGCGCAAGCCTTCCTGAACACCGACATCGCCGCATCCTTCGCAGGCCCCACCTGGCTGCTCCTCGACTGGATTTTTACGAGGAAACCAAAATTCCTGGGATTCCTGACTGGATCGGTCGCGGGGCTCGCCACCATAACGCCGTGCGCAGGTTACGTTAGCACGCAAGCCGCGGTGATTATCGGCATCGTAGCGTCCCTCGCCGGCTACTTGACCATCCACCTGAAAAACAAAACCAAGCTCGACGACGCCCTCGACGTATTCGGCGTTCACGGCATCGGCGGATTCCTGGGAACCGTGATGCTGGGGATCTTCGGCACCGTAGCCATAACCTTCCCCGGCCGCGACCCCGCGCTTCTGGCGTCCGGGCTCGTTGACGGCAAGTTTGACCTTATCCTCAAGCAGCTGGCGGCCGCCACCGGCACGGCAATCTATGCCTTCGGCTTTACTATAGCCATGCTCTGGCTCATCAACAAAGTAACTCCGGTTCGCGTAACCACGCAAGCCGAAAGCGGAGGCCTGGACATAGCGGAACACGGCGAAATAGCCTACGACGACATTTGAGGCCTCGGCTTGACCCCCAATGACCCAATCAGTATATTGATTGTACTTGGGGGTGCCCCGGTTTCGACTGTTTCGGTCTGATCCTTGGGCTGCAGGTGGCGTGCCGATGCCTACTCTCGGCAAAATCTTTAATTGCCAACAACAACGGCAATTTCGCTCTCGCAGCGTAAGCTCCGATAGCGACGAACCCCGCGGTGCCCCGCTCTGAGCGCCGCGCCAGGTTTGCAACCCGACCAGGGCTTACCTGCCGTCATGCCTGCGGGACGGTGGGGAAATAAAGCAGGCTACGGATAGGAAAGCGCGCCGGTTCGCCACCCCCTTCCCGACAAAACGAACAACCGGATAAACTTGTAGACGCTCCTGGTTCGCGCATCAGGACGCGGGTTCGACTCCCGCCACCTCCAAAAAATTAAGCCCCGCCATTAGGCGGGGTTAATTTTTTATGAGGAGGTGACGGGAGTCGAACGGGTGCGCGCGACGGCGTAGCTCCGAGCTAGCGAGGAGCTATGCCGGCCACGCCCAAGGATGGGCGTGGAGCAAGCACCCCGGCCTGGAAGTCGAAGGCAGGATGCCTGAGACTGGAAGGTCGACTCCCGCCACGAGTACCCCCGTGAACCTCCAAAAAAATTAAGCCCCGCCTTAAATCATCCACCAAGGCACCACCGAATTCTTTGCATCCAACGGCAGATATTCCGTCGCGCAACACACGACCGCACCATGTCCTACCGGCTTCCCTGCTTTTTCCAACATGCGAAATGCGCTTATCGCATCCTTACCTGGGTTCGCGCTCTTCTTGATTTCGATCGGATAAAGAATCCCATCAATCTCCAAAATCAGGTCGATCTCGTTTTTCTCCTTGTCGCGGTAATAAAACACCGGAGGCTTCTTGCCTGCGTTATAAAAACTTTTGATAATCTCGCTTACGACGAAGGTTTCAAAAATAGCGCCGGACATTGCCCCGGCTTCCAAGGTCTCAGGGCTCGTCCAACGGGTAAGGTAGGCACATAGACCGGTGTCAAAGAAAAACAGCTTCGGCGTTTTGATCATTCTGGTAAGCGTATTGCTGCACCACGGCTCGATCAAGCACACGATCCCGGAAGTAATCAGGAGGGAAAGCCATTGCTTTGCAGTAGGCGCGCTGATACCCACGTCCCGCGCGAGATCGGAATACTGGAGCATCTGGGCGCTTCGTGCCGCGACGGCGGTAAGGAAGCGCAGGAATGCAAGCTCGTCACCTACCTGGCTTAAGTCCTTTATATCGCGTTGCAGATAGGTTTGCAGGTATGAAGATTAGTATTGCGCTATGTCTGGGCTGGGAGTTTGTGCATGCAGTGCCGGCATACTGCCCTGGTGGATCGCTGCATAACTCTCAAGCAGGCTGAATCGCTTTGCGCTCTTGCGTACACCGCTGAAAACCGTAGGATCAGGCAAAAAGGGAAGGGATGGGCGGCTGCCTATTTCTGCCTGAGAGAATCCCAGCAGGTTTACGATGCCGACACGGCCCGCAAGGGATTCGCTTACGTTTTGCATAAGGTGAAACAATTGCGAGTCAGTAAGCCAATACTCGCCGTTAATTTTCCGGGTATCAACCCGCATCTTGATATAAGGCAAGAGCTCGGGGGCATACTGAATTTCATCGATAATGACCGGAGCCTCAAATCGCTCCAGGAAGAGCTCTGGCTCATTTTTTGCCAATTGCCTAAGCATCGGGTCATCCAAGGTTACATACTGGCGTTCAGGTTCGGCACTATGCTAAAGGAGAGTCGTCTTGCCAACTTGCCTAGGCCCTATGACGAGAAGCACCGTAAACGTATCGGAGATGCTGCAGAGCACTGGTTCGATAGCACGTTTTATATACATGGATGCTTCTTTATTCGTTTTGACTATACTAAGACCTCATTTTACTATAGTCAAATACATTGAATTCGAACCGTTCTATTATGTGGTTTCTTTCGTGTGCGAGGTATATACGCAGGATACAGACCGAAGAATCACAGAAGATTTTAATATTAACAGATTTTATGTTGTCACAGTTACTTCGAAAAACTAAAAATATCTTGATTTTCCAAAAAAACGGGTCTATATTATGTTCAAGTTGCCCCAAGCAGCTTTCCACCCGCGTAGAGACCATATATCACTTGGGATTGGAATCAGGACGCTGATTCCGTGTTACTGCTATTTCGACATTATCTCCCTATTCATGGGGGTAGCGGGTCTTCTCAAGAATGATGAACCGGAGGTAGTATGTCATCAACAATCAACGATGGGCGCTTGCTCATCAATACCCGCTCTTTAAGCGGCGTAGCTAAATCCTTACAGAGAAAAGATCCCCGCTTCAATGGTAAAGGGCACTCGAAAACACTGGATTCCCTTGCCAGACAACTCGGTTTTGCTTCATATAACGAAGCAAATCAAGAACTTACGCCACGAGCCGCATATCCTGAGAATCTTCATCGCACGCCATCATGGCGGATTGAATCAGAATTGTTATCTGGTGGAATAAGCGCTGCCGCAAAAAAAACTCTGTCCTTAAGCAAAATCCCTGTTTCTAGCCTAACAAAGCTCGCCGGAAATGATAAAAACGACAATCCATGGTATTTATTAACTCACGAAGCGGCAACAAGCCACAGATTGCTAAACTCCCAAATCGCATTACTGCATTTTAATATCTTCAATACTGAAATGATGCCTGGCTTTGGACCATACTATGAACCAAATTTCGAATTGGATTGGCACGATGAAAAAGGCAATCCCGGCTATTTGGTCCCGGCAATATCATTACTAGATGCTCTCGATTTGATACTGGCACGCAATCGCTGTTCCCGTCCATGGAGAATTACAGATTACCATGGACATACTGATAATTCCGCTTACTTCACGGACAGGCAAGCAACTGGACTATATCTTAACATATCTTCCAGATCAGTCTCTGCCGAATCGGTACAACAGTTAAAATATTTTATTAGCAAGTATTCTATTAACATAACCAGTTTGGTTGGATTACATGATCAGCTTAATGATCTGATTGATTCAAATTTCAATCTATCAGAAAACATGAATGTGGAATCTTTTTTTAACCCAGTATTTGAATTTGAAAAGCAGATTGAAGCTTTTTACACATCTGCTTTTAAGGATGCTGTAGTATTTTTTGAGGGGGTACGATATCTCAGTTGGGTTTATCGGACGATCGTAAATTGCCCAAGTTTGTTTACCTGTTTGCCCTGGCGAGATATCGGGTTGGATTCGGCTGAATACCTTCAACAAATAGCGCAATATTTTGGTGGAAATCTTAGCCAGCCCTTTCTTGATAGAGTTTTTTGTCCACCTAATGCATTGACGTATAGCCGTTCGGAACTTGGAGAAGGTTATGCCTTGAAAGTGAAACGGGGCAATAAACCTATAGGCAAAGACGTGCTACTACCGAGCCAGGAATAGAAGGTAGCAGTATGAATAATTCAACTACTCACTTTGAAATACTTGGTACCATACCCACGCAATCTAATTCCGAGTTCAGGCAATTTTCACGAGTTATCAAAATCCTTAAGCGAGCATCAATCGGGCTTGATTTTTGTGTTTTACTGATCCATTGCAGATATTTTCAAGCACAACCCGATAGTAGTGATTCAACCAGTCATGGATGGAAAGGGGAGTTTGATGTTATAGCCTTCGCTCCCGACCGCATTATCATATATGAGCTTAAATCAGGATTGTTTGACATCCGTTATGGCAGGTCTGATAAAAAACCTTGGGGGATTTTTAGAAAAGGACATCGACACCAAGAAGATTCTTGGTTTAATCAAGCCTCACGACAGCGCTACTACTTATTACAGACGTATCTGAACGAACAGCGGGATCGTCTTGGGATTCCTGAGCCTAATCATTTTATGGTCGATTCCAGGATCGTTGTACCCAATGGTTCGAATACGGATGGATTTTATTACAAAATTCCGCAAGAAATGAGTTCAGCCGATATTGCGCAATTCTGCCAAGTAGTCTCAACAGAGGATGCAGAATTTATCAGGCTAATCTATTGTGACTATCTTGCAGACAAGGAAATATTTTCAATCCATGATCGCTTGAACGGAATTGCCTGCAAAAGACTTGGCCTAATATTTAAAAAAATTAATTACATTCCCCGAGTTGAGCGCTGGTTTCAGCTTATTCATGAGCGAGACATACTTACGGATTTTCAATTAATCAGTTCGGTTCAATTTGCATTGGATAGGAACATGGCCATAAAACTAGCCAAAGAACTGATTGAACAACAAACTCTTGTTGAGAACGCGTATATGGTCAATACTCTAGCAAACATGGAGGTCTCTTAATGATCTGTAAATCAAAACGGTATTGCTTTTATTTTTCTTTGTGTATTGTAATAACCTTTTCGGGTTGTGCAACCCTGGAGCGTCTAAAAGACGATTTTACCAATACCTTTATAAAACCCAAGGATTCATCAACCGCGACTCCGAGCACTTCTCTTAGCAACGAACGGTCGACTGCAACACCTCAGACAAGTGCGCAAATTCCCCGTATCGTCAACGATCCTGCAAACGCGATTGATGTTTCAAAATATAGAACGAATAGCGTTCAGCCTATTTCCAATACTTTGAGTCGATCTAAACCAGCATCCGCGATCACCAATATTCGCGAACTTACTGCGTTGGTAGATGCGTTGAGAGCCGTGAGCGAGAATCCGTTCCTTCAAGTTAAAGCCATTCATGATTGGGTCGCTCTTACCATTCAATATGATACGGCATCGTTTTTTAGCGGTAACTTACCCGATCAATCCTGGCAGGCTGTCTTGCGAAGCGGAAAGGGCGTATGTGAAGGTTATGCCAATGTCCTCGACCAGATGCTGCGGATTGCCGGTTTCCCCACCTCGAAAGTATCGGGGTACGCCCGCGGTGTCGGCAGCAACAGCCTCGCACCTGAGGATCCACGAAAATCCAACCATGCCTGGAATATGGTGAAGATTCAGAATTATTGGTACCTGTTGGACTCAACCTGGGATTCAGGTTACATGGATGGTAAAGTTGCACAACGCGCATATTCTACCGCCTACTTTCTCATTAAGCCGGAATGGATTATTTACACTCACTTTCCTAGCCGGGTTGATTGGCAATTATTGGAAAAACCCGTTACTTCAAGTGAGTTTACAAATAGGCCGGATTTGAGCGGAAAGTTCTTCGATTATGTTTTGGACGGGTATCAAACGCTCGGGCTAAAAATGGCAATACGCGAACCAGCTCAGATTAACTTGCAGGTTAAAAACAACTTTAAATTCAATGCGGTCTTTTATGATGCTACCGGCCGTGAGGCAAATTATGGATTTGTCCAACAGCAAGATGGAACATTGAAAATTTATATGGCACCACCGCCGGGCACTTGGCTGCTTCGTTTGTTCGCCGCGCCAATGGACAATGATCGATATGAATCGATAGCCGAACTGGTAATCGATTCGAGTAATACAAGTCAAGTCTCATTCCCGGTTTTATATTCTGATTATCAAACCCATAAAGCCAGACTGATTTCGCCGTTTTTCAAGGCGTTAAAAGCCGGCAGCAGCGAAGAGTTTTTGGTTTACATTGAAAACATTGCAAAAGCCTTTGTTCAGGTAAACGGTCGACATCTTGAAATGGAGCCTCGTGGAGGAAATATCTACGCGCTTCAGGTTGTTGTTCCCGCCAGCGGCACGATAGATATATTCATCCAAAAAAGTTCAAATTCCAATATGCAGTCAGGGCTTCTGCGTATACCGATTATTCCCTAAGGTGCATAGCGATAAACCAAAACTTGAAGGAGATTCCGTGTGAGCACTTGTGTGAGCAGAATCCGGTACCAAAGCATGCTATCCCAACGGTGCCTATGGAGCCCATAAAATATAATTATATAACCTAAAGAAAATTAGCTAATGCATTATACTGTATATAAATACAGTGCCTCATTCGACTCCCGCCACCTCCAAAAAATTAAGCCCCGCCATTAGGCGGGGTTAATTTTTTATGAGGAGGTGACGGGAGTCGAACGGGTATAAGCGCTGACCAAAGGGAGGATTAGCGCGCATGGATGCGCGCGACAGTTGGCGCAGGCGGCCCGCAAGTCCGAGACACGAAGTCGAGGACTGAAGGGGACTCCCGACACCTCCATACTAAGTCCTGACAATGCATTGAGTTTTTTTTTACCCATCGATTATATATTATATTTGTATGTAGAAAGTATTGTACTTAAAATAGGTCAAAAATGGAAAACACTGAATACTCTCCATGGACTCCATATAAGTTTTTTTCCGACGACTTTTCGCGCTTCAGACTTGAATGGTCCTTGTAAATATGGAAATCGGGCTTATAGTTAAAGAATGCAAAGAAAACCTTCTTTAACGCGGCCTTTGCTTATACTGCTGCTTGTTACGAGCGTTGGATCCTCTTTGATCATGGGTATCATCTGGAATATTTCACGCAATGCAACCTTCAACATGGAAATGCAGAGTTTTCGTTCCCGGTTTATCGAAGAAAGACGGAATTCCATCCAAAAATTCGTAAGCATGGCTTCCGCATACGCGGAACTTCGCACGAGGGAAGCGGATGGACTGAATCGCGTGCATTTAAAAACAGAGGTATCGGAAGCTCACGAAATAGCTACCTCTTTATATAAGCATTTGCGAGGCACGATGAGCGAAACCGCCCTGAAAAAAACGATATTGGAAGCATTGCGGCCGGTGCGTTTCAACGAAGGGCGCGGATATTTTTTTATTGTAGGCCTGGATGGCGTCGAACTTTTGTATCCCATCGCACCGGAGTTCGAAGGCAAGAACGTATTGAACCTCCAGGATGAATTTGGAACCTATGTGATACGCGACGAGATACGCGCAGTCAAGGAAACCGGGCAGGGTTTTGTCGAAGGTTTTTGGAAAAAACCCGGGATGCCCGGCGATGCCAAGTATCGCAAGTTTTCGTTCGTAAGGGCGTTCGAACCGTTTGATTGGTATATCGGTGCAGGTGATTACGTGGATGAGATAGATTCCGCCACAAGAAGCGAAACGCTCGCCTGGCTGGCTACCTTGAAACTTTCCCCGGGAAATTCATACCTGTATTCGCTTACGTATGAAGGACAACCCCTTTTTTTTAAAGGAGGAATAATAGAAGAAGACTCAAGGAATCCGGAAATCGCGGGAACCGGCGGTATGATCCTCGAAAAGTCAATACTCAAGGACATCGAAGCGGATCCGACGGGCAGATTTTATGAATTCGTGGCAAAGGACATTCCTGCCGAATCCGGAAAATCGACGCAGCCGGTGCGAACAGTATATGCGATAGGAATTCCTGCTTGGCGCTGGGTTTTGGCGGCTGAGTTCAGAAGCGATGAAATCGATTGGGAAATCAGGGATCGTAAACTTGAATTTCAGCGCGAAATGATGATCAGGACGATAAGCATTGCACTCGTCAGTATTGCTGCCGCCATCGTTGGGAGCCTGTTTTCGATAGCGATATCGCATCGAATTGGTCTTGCGCTCAAATCGTTCGTCGACGAATTCGAAAAGTCGGCTTCGGCGTTGGAACCGATGGGCGCGGATTTCAGATGGTCGGAATTCATGACGATAGCGACTTCCGCCAATGTGATCATTTCCGAACGCAAATCGATCGACCATGACCTTCGGGCTTCGCTCGCAAAGGAGGAAATGCTTGTTCGGGAAATTCACCATAGGGTAAAAAACAACCTGGCTATTATCGGCAGCTTGATCCGCCTTCGTTCCGCGCAGCTGGAAACGGAGTCGGATCGTTTCGCGATGAGGGATATCGAGCAGCGCATGGAAGCCATTGCCATGATTCATGCCCGTCTCTATCGCGGCAGGGATCTGCAAAACGTCGATATGTCGGAATATATGGCGGACCTCGGGAAAAATCTTTCAGGGATGATCGCCGGCAACGCCGCCGTCGAACTTATTGCCCGCTCTGATCAGGTAAGCCTACCCAATGACATCGCGGTTACCGTCGGGCTTCTTTTCTCAGAAGCAGCCACCAACGCCCTGAAGCACGCGTTCAAGAGCGGGATCGGCGGAAGGCTCGAATTAAGCCTTGTGGAAAAAGGCGGCGACCTCGTTATGCGCATCGCCGATGACGGAGCCGGGCTGCCTCCCGACGCATTGAACGGAGGTCAAAAATCTCTCGGGATGGTATTGATCAACGCTTTGGCCGGGCAGCTCGGGGGATCGATTTCCTTCGACGACGGCGATGCCGGCGGAACGGTGATCACCGTCATGTTCCCCAATCCTTGTCGGATTGGATAGCGGCGGCTTCGCAACAGCGAAAACTACAATAAATTTTCTTACGGTCTGGCGAACAAAGTAAACGTCCCCACGGGAGGAAGAGCGCGCAGGATTGCAAAGGCGAGAAGGGAGTCGTTCCGAGCCGGGGAGGTGCAGGGACGCGCGTGGAGCAACCACGGTTCTCGGTCAACCGTCCGCTCTACCGCCAAAACATCCCATTGAAAAGCTAAATCCAACTGTTCGCGCTTATTGAAGGAAGGCATGCTCGTTCAGAAGAAATATTCAAACATCTAAGAATCGATTAAGAGCAACCGCATCAATCTGTGTACCCTCGCCGTTTGCTAATATAGTTTCACCTCCAACGCCACAACGTGGTTACCAAGATCCGCTTCGCGGTGCAGAGGCTCCTGCCCGCGGCCGGGAGCCTCGGACCTGCCTCCCTAGTCAGCCTTCCTGAAAGCGGGAAGCTTGCCATAGGTCAGGCCGCGCCAGAGCCATTCGAGGGGACCGTAGCGGAAGCGGGAAAGCCACCAGCTGCTCAGCGCGAGCTGGAGGCCGTAGGTGACGAGGACAAAGCCGAGCCTTAATGCCGGGCCAACCTGCTCGTAGAGCCCGAGTCCGTAGCCGTAGAAGGTCATGGATGCGAGGATGGACTGGAGGACATAGTTCGTCAGGGCCATGCGGCCACCCGCGGCCAGGGGAGCCAGGGCGCCGGTCCGTTCCGGACGGCTGGCGAGGAGGAGTACCCCGCTTGCATAAAAGGCGGTCATGGCGACATTCGCGAAAGCTTCTACGATCGCGGAAGGGAGTTCTCCGGGCAGGCAGAGGGAAAGTGCGATGAGCCCGAGCCCCGCGATGCCTGACGCAAGGACGAAGGGCTTGAGGCCCGGGAGTTCGGCGAGGCGGTTCAGCCAGCCCCGACGTCCGACGTACAGGCCGGTCAAGAACATGGCGAAGGCGATCCCGGCCTGGCCGAAGGTCAAGGCGGCGAACACCAAAGGCAGTTCTTTCAGGCGAAATAGGCTCGCCTGGAGGAATCCGGAAGAGCCGAAGGCGATCCGAGTAGAGCTTAGATAGTCCGTAAAGTCGGCTTTGCCGCCCATGGCATCGAGGGTTTCAACCACGATGTTCGAGGCCGAGCCGATGAGCCAAGCCACGATTGCCGCGAAGATGATGATCCGCGTTCCGGACTTCCTAAAAAGGAGGAGGCCAAAACCGAGCAGGGCGTAAAGCTTCAGGATGTCACCCTCCCATGCGAGAACGTGATGGATGATGCCGAAAGCCAGGAGAGCGAGGAGGCGGCGGGGATAGATGCTTCCGAAGTCGCGGCCGGAGTCCTCAGCCCGCATCATCTGGACTGCAAAGCCTGCGCCAAAGAGGAAGGAGAACAAGGTGAAGAATTTCAGGGACAGGAAATTCCCGATGAAAAATTCAGCCGCGGCGTCCAGGCCAGACCAGGCCGGGGCTGTGTAGCCGGGGACCCAGGTTGGGGCGGCGAAGCCCATGATATTGACGGCAAAGACACCGAAAAGTGCGAAACCGCGGAGGATATCGAGGGCTTCAATGCGTTCGGCTTTCGAGATGGGCTCGAGTCGAGGGAGGGCGGGTGATTCGGTCATGGTCAGCTCCTTGCGTGGTACTTGTTCTATATCTTGACCATTGAAAACCCCTCCTTCGACCGGGCCGATCGGCACGTACGCTGAATTCGGTTATACTGGAACCATGGAACTCGAAATAGCCGTGTCTGCGGCCGGCTTCAGCCTCTGTCTCCTCGTCTGCCTCGTCCTCCTGTCCTCTGTCTGTAGGTGCGACCGCGTGACGGCCACCACCGCTGCGGATCCGCCCTGGTGGCTGGGTCTTGTATTCCTGGAGACCACGGCTTTCTACGCGGCGGGCCTATCCGCTTCGCTGGACTTTCCCGAACCTGTCAGCGGCCTTCTCTCCGCGTTCGACGGCAGTTACGGTTTACCCGCCCTTTACCTCTTCGTCCGCGAATCGCTGGGTGCGCCGGCGCGGCGGCCCTCCCTTCATTTCCTGCCTGCTGTCCTGGTAGGGTCCTTGGCCCTCGTGGCGCTCTTGCTTGGACCGTGGGCTTTCGACCTCCTCGAGGCTTTTTCCTGGCTTGTGGAAAGCGCGCAGTTCATGGTCTACGGTTCCATAATGCTCCGCCTCCTCCTCGAGCCCCGACGCGAGGGTCCACGGCTCCGCCAGGCACGACGCCTTGCGCTGGGCTTGCTGGCAAGCTACCTGCTCCTTTTCGGCTGGGTTTGGCTGGATTCGAGCCGCGCATATTTTCAGGCCCTGTCTGAAGGTGGGCTGTCGGCAAAGACAGTTCCCGGTGTGATCGAGTTCCTTCTCGTCCTGCCATGCGTCCTGTTCGCCGGTTATGTCCTCCTTGCCAGGCCATGGCTTCTCTTTGGCGAATTGATGCTTCTCCCGCCGCGGGAATCATCTCCTCCCAGTATACCCGGTCCTGCGGCCGCCCTGCGGAAGTACGCGCGGACCAGGCTCGCCGCGGGCCAGGGAACACGCATTCTGGACAGGGCCCGAACCTTGCTGAATGGCATGGAGGACCTTTCCGCCGAGAGCCTCACTCCCCGCTCACTGGCTGCGGCCCTAGGCTTGCCATACCACGTCCTGTCGCGCGTTGCCAACGAGGTCGGTTCGGGCGGGGTGCCCGGCCTGATCGCCAATGCCCGGCTGGACCGGGCCGAGCGGCTCCTCGCCGAACAGCCAGGCTTTTCCGTCCTGGATGTGGCTTTCGAGGCCGGCTTTGCCGCCAAGTCAAGCTTCAACGAGGCCTTCAAGCGGCGCCATGGGGTCGGACCCCGCGAGTGGAGGGAATCGGCGCGCTCTGGCCCAGGCTCTGGCTAGACGACCCAGCGGGCGGAGGTGGCTGTCCGTTATGTTATAGGCTTCGGCCGGGCCTAGGCTATTGCAAGTATCAACCCCCACGCTCCAGGCAAAACCAAGCTCCTCCCATTCTCCCCCTCTATCCGATTGCCAATTGAAATCCCTTGCTAATATCCCGTTTCCACCCCGCAACTCACCTGGAAGATCGTGACGTTAGAAGGGGGTGTAAAACCTGAATACTGTCCAATGGAACAACAGTATAATGCCGCGCAGAAAAATCGCATGGAATTTTACATTTAACAATGAGCTTGCAGGTTAAAAGCAGCGGCAGCGTCGGGAAGGCTGTAATAAACACCAAATTATAGTAGACTCCATTGATATGACGATTCTTTGCATCATAGGACTGGCGTGGTCCACTTTAGGCATTGCGCTCGCTTTCCTATCCCCAGGAAATCCGCGCTCGGCGCGTTATAGTTTCACACTCGTCATGGTGGTGTTCTCTTGGCCGCTTGCCATGACACTCGTCTCGATTTCCCCGATGGCTGCCGACGCCTCCGCATTGATCCTCCTGCACGTCCATGCGGTTCCCTTCCTTTTCGGCCCTGCCCTCTATCTCTACGCGCGGAGTATCATGCGGCTCCAGCCGAAGGGACTGTGGCCCATTTCCGTCCATGCCATTCCCTTCATCACTCTTAATATCATCGAGCTCGCCTTGCCGGGGCTGTTCTCGCCCAGACAGGGGCTTCCTGCCGATGCGGGGCTGTCCAGCCCGATCGCGATTCTTGCCTTGGGTCTTTCGAACGCTGCCAGCGTCGTAGCCTACGGTCTAGCGACCTACCGCCTCATACTCCGCTATCGCCGTGACGCGGGAGATTTCTATTCGAGCGGGCATGGCAAGTATACGCTCCGTTGGCTTGGGAATCTGACTAAGGCGTATCTCGCTGCCTTCGGCGCTTCTATCACGTTTCTCGCAATACTGCCGTTCCTGCCTGGATTCCCTTTTTTCTATCCCGAAATCGCGATCAATGCATCCATCGGCTTCTTTCTTTTCTTCTTCGTGCTCTTCGCCCATAACCAAGGCTTCCTAGCCGTCTATGATGAAAAAGGCACGCCTACCGTTCCAAAAGATGCGGCGATTCAGCCAACCCATGGAAGGGAAACGTCCAGTGGAGCGATAGTGGCGGAATCGAAATACTCCAGATCCACCCTTGGGCAAGATGCCGTCGAATTGCTGTTTTCCCAGATGGAATCGTTTATGTACGAACAAAAGCCTTGGCTTAAACCTGAGCTTGATCTCGACGACCTCTCCCGCTCGCTTGGCTACAGCCGTCACGAAGTCTCGCAAACCATCAACTCGCTCACTAACGGTAATTTCTATTCCTACGTGAACCGCTTTCGGGTCGAAGCCTTCCTCCGCGCGATCGGCGAAGGCCAGCACGGCAGATATTCCTTCGTCACGATCGCCCTCGAATGCGGCTTCAATTCCCAATCGGCCTTTTACTCAGCGGTAAAAAAACAGACAGGCAAGACGCCAAAGGAACTAGTCCGATCCCTCCCTCCTCTATCCAACGCCAAGGCTTAGCTCCTTCGTTCACCGATACTCCGCCTCCGCCATATAAATCTCCTGGCCGATCGGTCCGGAGGCTTTTGCCCAGTATCGCAGCTATGCTCGTCATCGTGGCGCCTGCGATATAAAACGCGGCCCGATACGATGGAGGGCACAATGAATTTGGCGAGGACGAAGGCAGCTGCTGAACCAGAACGGGTTGGCCCGGTGATAAAAGATTTCGATCGGTCGCTTACAAGAGTGGATCCGGATGGAAGCCTGATCCGCCAGTTCAACCGTTTCGAGCTCAAGTACCTGTTGACTAAAGAAGAAGCCGAGCGCGTCGAATCGGCGATGGGGTCCTATCTTGTGCCAGACGAACATGGAGACGGCAAAGGCGATTACCCGATAGAGAGCCTGTATTATGATTCGCCCGATCGGCGCTGCTATTGGGAGAAAGTCGAAGGGCTCAAGTTCAGGCGAAAGCTGCGCATACGGCGATATGGGGGTTGCGGGCCGCTTCTGGGCACGAGCCCGGTATTCGTCGAGATCAAGCAAAGGGTTGATCGGGTGACTCAGAAGCGCCGGATGAAACTCTCCTACGCGGATTCCCTGGAACTCTGCTCGGGATCAAGCGCTGCCTCCGGGAGGGCCATCGACGAAACCATAGCCGCGGAGATCGTCGTCTTCGCCGATGAATACCGGCTTGCTCCATCCTGCATAATCAGCTACACGCGGAGGGCCCTCATCGGCACGAAGTACGACTCAGGCTTGCGCGTCACTTTTGACTCCGACCTACGGTTCCGGACGGCGGACCTCGATTTAGCCACTACGGAACGCGGCAGGCGAATGCTTCCGCCGGGCTCCGTCGTCATGGAGATCAAGGTCAATGAACGCGTGCCTTACTGGCTCGTGGAACTCGTCGCGGCGCGAAACCTGCGCCTTGCCCGAATCAGCAAATATTGCCGAGGCCTCGATGCCGCGGCTGAATACCAGATAGGCGGAGCCCGTCGCAGGGCATCGCAGGAAAGGACTCGCACATGAACTCATTAGAAGCTTTTTTCAATTTCCAGGACTTGACCGGGACGTTCTCGGTCACCGACATTGCCCTCTGCCTGACCTTGAGCTTCGCTCTGACGGCCATCATCGGACTCGTTTACCGGCACACTCATCGCGGCACATCGTACACCCAGAGTTTCGTACAGACGCTCGTTCTTATGGGAATGGTCGTCGGTCTCATCATGCTGGTCGTCGGTTCCAATATCGCGAGGGCCTTCTCGCTCGTCGGGGCCCTCTCGATCATCCGCTTCCGGAATGCCGTCAAGGAGACCCGCGACGTTGGTTTCGTATTCTTCGCGATGGCGATCGGCATGGCTGCGGGAACCCGTTTCTACCTCCTGGCGGCGATCGGCACCGCGGTGATCTGTCTTGCCTTGCTCATGATGAACAAGTTCAACTGGTACGCGAGGAACGAGGCTGCCCAACTTCTCAAGGTTCAGGTCCCGATAGACATGAATTTTGATAGTCTGCTCGACGATGCATTCCTGAAATTTACGGAAACCTCAGAACTCGTAAGCGTCGAAAGCGTCCGCGCCGGAGCTTTGACCGAGCTGGTCTACAGCCTTCGCGTCAAAAAAAATACTTCCGTCCAAGCCCTGCTCGAGGAAGTGCGCAAGCGAAACGGCAACAATAAAGTGACCATCCATACCGGCTACAACAGCACGGATCTCTAAGCGACACTTAGTAGAGGCAATCATGAAACTTGTAATCAGGCGTTATTGGCCGATCCCGGCGCTGCTGATCATCGGCTTGGCATGTCTCTTAACCTTCGGGGGAGCGACTCGAATCATTCCCTGCGTTGTTGAGGGGCAGCCGAATCCCGAGACCAAGCGCGATATCCTGGGTACCGTCGATCTGTTCGACGATTCGATCGTGCATGCAATCTCCATCGAGATGTCGCCTTCCGATCTCCCTAAGATGATCTCCACATATCGCGAGACTGGGGAGAAGGACTTTTTTCCGGCTATAATCGTCATCGACGGGACACGCATCGGGAAGGTTGGAATCCGTCTCAAGGGCAACTCTACCCTGGAAAGCGTTCTAGGAAAACCCGAAAATGTCGATGAAGAAAATACGAATGCCCCAAGACCTGGAACAAGCGAAAATAATGGCGGTCCAGTTTCCGGTAAAGGCGGTCCGCCGGGAGGCCCGAGGCCGACCAGGCCGCCTGTGGGTACTGTCGCGAAAGCAAACGACCAACCTTATTTAGATTCAAGCCGAAATCTGCCTTATCTAATTCGGTTCGACGAATTTGAACCCGGGCTGCGCTTTCAAGGCAAAGCGGAGATAGTACTCAGGGTGCGCGGCCATACGGAAGAGGATGCCGCAATGCTGGCCGAACTCGTCACGCGAGGAGCTTTCGAGACTGCAGGCCTGACTGTGCCTAAGATGGCATATGCGGGCGTTGCGGTCACCGGGTCGGATGAAAAGCTCTATGTAGTATCGGAGCATGTCGACGAGACCTATGTTGAAGGTCGTACTGAATCCGATGGTTCGGGATATATTCTTTACAAATCATTGCCACGCGGAGATTTCCGCTATCGCGGCGAGGACCCAAGCGCATATGCGACGATCTTCGCCCAGAAGACCCAAAAAAAACACGACGACCTCGCGCCTCTCGTGGAGCTGATCCGCTTCGTCGCCCAGGCGAGCGATGAAGAGTTCGCGGCCGGTCTTTCCGAGCGAGTCGACATGGAATCGCTTTTTTCCTACCTGACCGTCAACAATCTTCTGGTCAACATGGATTCCCTCGGCGGCAACGGCAACAACTATTACCTTCTTTACTCAAAAGCGGAAAGCCGTTTCCGCTTCCTTCCCTGGGACATGAACGAAAGCCTGGGGCAGTTCTGGCTCTCTGAATCAAAGCCCACCGAACTGGATCCCGGGTATGAAACCGGTTTCCCGATGAAACATCGTCTCCTCGAGCGCCTGCTCGCGGTTCCGGCATTCGCAAGCCAGTATACACAGAGGTACGAAAGCCTATTCGCGAAGCTATTTGGAAACAGCGAGATATTCACCGCGATCGACCGCTTTGAGGGCGTGTTCTTGTCGGCGAGCGCGACAAGGAATCTGCTTGATCCGGTAAAATACCGAGCCGCGGCGGAAACGGCTCGCAACTTCCTTGCTGCGCGCTACGCATGGCTCCGCGAAAAACTCCTGCGCTGATGCGGAGGCATTTCGAGGGTATGGAGATCTCCCCGATCGTGATGGCTTTTCTACAGGCCAAGCGGATTTACGTACTTGTTTCGCAACCCTCTTTTTTTGATATAGAAATGCGGGAACGCCTAATCTTCATTCAGTGCAGCTTATCGGTTAAAGCAGGCGCAGCGACGTATGGATGCGCCAGCGAATACCCTTAGACCGGAAGGTCGACTCCCGCGAGTCCCGTAGATCATCCCTTTTGTTTCAGGTATTTTTCCTCGAAGCCGCCGAGCATCGCGTGGAGCTCCTCGCGCCTGCCCGGGCCGACGGCGCGAGAGCTCGGGCAAGGCTCCGGAGTGGTCGATTTCAGCATGGCTCTGCGCGGCGAAATCCAGTTTGTCAAGGAATTTCTTGGCGCACGGCAGCCAAGCCGTGTCTATGAGTGCGGTCTTGCCTTCTTCCAGGTCGTATGAATTGTTGCTCGACCCTCAATGGGTCGATTACTCGCTCCCATGGATTTTTTTCAGCTCCCAATCTATCTTGCCAACCCAGGATACTAATTCCGTTACCTTACGGTTCATACACCCTCCTGCAGCTGATTCTTTCGACCCGACTATTTTCAATGTAATGAAGGTATGAAGTAAAGCAAACAGCGAAGGGCTGAAGGGAAGGATTATTTTAGAAGATTTCACTTCTTTATACCTTTATGAGACCGCGGAAGCCCCGTACGGCATAATACGAATCGGCTCCGTTGTGATACGTAAATACATGATCATACCTTCTGTCGCAGAACAAGGCGCCGCCGAGCTTTCTTATCGCCGCGGGAGTTTTTACCCAACACGAAGTCTTAATGTCGAACTCTCCCAGCTTCTGCAATTCTTTATACTGATCCTCGTCAAGCACTTCGATACCTATTTTTTCGGCCAATTCCATGGCGCTCGTCTTGGGCTTGTTCTCCTTCCTGGAATCCAGCGCTTCCTTGTCATAGCAGATACTTCTGCGTCCGACGGGCGATTCTTTGGAACAGTCGCAAAAAATGAATGAACCGTCAGCCTTGTCGTAGCCGATGACATCCGGTTCACCGCCGGAAAGCTCCATCCGTTCCAACGTCTGCAGTACCGGCTCATTTTGCTCAAGTCTCGATTCGACAGCCTTCCATTCCAGACCTTCATGAAGCCTCATGTTCTCGGCGAACCGGTTTTCCAACGTGTTCAGCAATTTTTCTTTATCGCCCATTTTCATATATTCCTCGCTTTCAAGAAAAATACTTCTTCGCACCAGAACCGATAATCCTCAGTGTATCACAGCAAGACGACCTCCGAACGATTTATCCAGCTTCCGAAGCCATGTTCTCCCATAACTCCTTCTTGCCTTTCAGCTCCTTGCATGAGGATGCGGCTGAGCCCGAACCCCAGCCAAAGCAAGCGCTTCACTTTCTCGGTAAATCATGCTATTACTGTTCTCCATGGAAACATATAGTAGTATTTTCTGCCTGCCCCACCCCGCGACCTCGACGGTTATTGCCAATGCTTTTTGAAATTTCGGTCATCCTCGTTTTCATCCTCATCAACGGCTTTTTCTCCCTGTCGGAAATGGCCATAGTCTCTTCCCGGAAGGCCCGCTTGCGGCAACGGGTGGAATCCGGCCATAAAGGCGCAAAGCTCGCGCTCGAGACGGCGGAAAAACCGGGGCGATTCCTGTCCACCGTACAAATCGTAATCACGCTCATGGGTACGATCGCCGGAGCCTTCGGCGGAGCCACCGTAGCCGAGGAACTTATTCCCGTGTTCCTGGGCATGGGGCTCAGCCGAGAGTACAGCGAGCCGTTGGCCTTCGGCCTGGTCGTGGCGACCACTACGTTTCTCTCCGTAGTATTCGGGGAACTCGTTCCCAAGAACCTGGCATTGGCCCGCCCTGAGACGATCGCGGGTTTCGTTGCCTACCCGATGCGATTTTTCTCCCTCGTTTTCTCTCCCGTCGTCCGCGTGCTTACCGGAACCACGGACCTGATACTCAAGATATTCGGGGCCAAGCAGAGCGATGAGCCGCAGGTAACCGAGGAAGAGGTAAAAATCCTCATTACGCAAGGTACCGAAACGGGAATTTTCGACAAGCGCGAAAAGGAAATGTTCGAGGGGATACTGTACCTCGGCGATAAAAAAGTAACGACATTCATGACTCCGCGCACCGATATCGTTTTTTTGGACAAGGCGGACTCTCATCAGGAACACGTAAAATCCATAATCGCCAACGCCAGATTCAGCGCCTTGCCCGTCGTGGACGGGGACATGGATCGCCTGCAGGGCGTCGTGCAGATCAAGCGGGCACTGGCCGCGATCGCCGATGGAAAAATGGACTCGATCGATGCATTCATCGAAAAGCCTCTGTTCGTGCCGGATTCCATGGGCGCGCTGGATCTTTTTTCGCGCTTCAAGTCGAGCGCGATCCGGATAGCCATCCTGATCGATGAATACGGCGGAGTATCGGGAATGGTAACCTTTTCCGATCTCATGGAAACGATCCTCGGCGAAGTCGAATCCAAGGAAGGGAAAAACCATCCGGAGATCACCCCCAGGAAAGACGGATCATATTTGATCGACGGCAGCCTCTCCATCGACGACCTTGCGGAGTTGCTCAAGTTGGATTCCTCCGTATTCTCGAGCGATTATGAGACGCTGGCGGGTTTCATCCTCGACAGACTGGGTTACATCCCCCGCACGGGAGAGTCTTTTCAGTTTGAATCGTGGACTTTCGAGATAGTGGACATGGACGGCAACCGCGTGGATAAGCTGCTGGTTTCCAAAATAAGCCAAGCCCCCGAAGCCGTCGAAAAAAACGGTGCTTCCGGGTAGGGCTTTCAGGCTCATCCCGGTCGCATTTCCAAGGTCAACTCCGCAGAATTTTTTCCATGGGCTTGCCCTTGGCCAATTCGTCAACCAGCTTGTCCAAGCACCTGACGAGCCGAACGATCCGGTCTTCGATCTCTTCCACGCGATAGCCGCAAATAAGCCCGGTGACTTTACCGGCATTCGCGTTGATCTGCGGCGCTTCGCTAAAGAAGCGCTCGAAGTCGGTATTCATTTCAATTTGTCTGATCAGGGATTTTTCGTCGTAGCCGGTCAACCAGTATATAACCCCGTCAAGCTCCTCTTTCGTTCTCCCTTTCTTTTCCACTTTATTCAGATAGAGTGGATAAACGGTTGCGAAAGGCATTGCATAAAATCTTGACTGCTTGTCCATTATGTATCCTTTCGTAGCGGCAGGGCAAACGCGGAGTCTCCGAGACAATCACGGCTTGGAAACGCCCTGCCCTTTGACTATGCGCTTTCCGAATGCGCGGGCTCGGTCGAGATCGGCCGCATTCGGGTGCCCTGCCTTGAAAAGCAGGAACTTGCCTTCGCAGTAGAAGCTCTCTGGGACGAAGTTCGGTCCACGGCTTCGAAGGCCCGCTTCCATCAGCTTGGCGGCGGCAGCGCTGAAGCCGGTACAGTAAACTGCTACGCGCTTCACCTTGGCCGTGTCCCTCCTGTCTTCCCTTATGTACCTTACTTTTTCTAAACCTCGTCGAATCATCAGCTGCCTTACCGGTTTTTCCTGATCTATAATAATGTATCCTCGAGGATCCGTCGATGCCCTCACCGGGGCTGATTTCGTCGCAAGCGGCTCTCGTATTCACCGAGGCTGTTTGCCAAGGCGTGGATGAAGACCCTCGGTACGGATCCCCAGCATACGCTACCTGAAACCGAGAAAAAGCAGATGCCGTTATTATTCGCAAAAGACCTATTATCCTCGGACCTTATGGTCTACGTGATGATGGCGCTCGTGCACAGCCTCAACGCTTCGAGCTTCTGCATGGCGCCGTTATCGGCCTTGTTTTTTGGGTGGGATATACTCTTACGCACAGCTTGAATACTCTAGAGGAAGGAAGAAAAGCAATCGTACTCGTCATCAACAACGGCCTATTCCTGCTTACATACATTACCTTCGGCGGGATCTTGGCGTTCTGGAAGCAACTAAAAGTAATTATATCATCCACTACGGCACTGCTGAATTCTTTACGTCCAACGGAAGATATTCCGTTGCGCAACACACGACCGCACCGTGTCCTACCGGTTTTCCTGCTTTCTCCTGCATGCGAAATGCGCTTATCGCGTCCTTACCGGGGTTCGCGCTTTTATTGATTTCGATTGGATGAAGAATACCGTCGATCTCCACGAGAAGGGCGATCTCGTTTTTTTCCTTGTCGCGGCAATAAAACACCGGAGACTTCTTGCCTGCGTTATACCAACTTTTAATGATCTCGCTCACTACGAAGGTTTCAAAAATCGCATCGGACATTCCCCCGGCTTCCAATGCTTCATGTCTCGTCCAACGGGTAAGGTAGGCACATAAACCGGTGTCGAGAAAAAACAGCTTCGGCGTTTTGATCATTCGGGTAAACGCATTGCTATGCCACAGCTCGATCAAGCACACGATCCCCGACTTTATCAGGAGGGAAAACCATTGTTTGGCCGTAGGCGCGCTGATACCAACATCCCGCGCAAGATCGGAATACTGCAGCATCTGAGCGCTTCGTGCCGCCACGGCAGCAAGAAAGCGCAGAAATGCAAGCTCGTCACCCACCTGGCTTAAGTCTTTTATGTCGCGTTTCAGATAGGTTTGCAGGTATGAAGATTAGTATTGCGCGATGTCAGGGACCGCTGCATGTACATACAAAACCGGCATACTGCCCCGATGGATCGCCACATAGGTCTCAATCAAGCATTATCGCTTTACGCTTTTGCGTACGCTGCTGAACGCCGCCGGATCAGGCAAAAAAGGAGTCGATTTGCGGCTGCTTATCTCTGCCTGCGAGAATCCCAGCAGGTTTACGATGCCGATGCGCCCCGCAAGGGATTCGCTTACGTTTTGCATGAGATGAAATATTTGGGACCCGATAAGCCAATAGGCACCGTTAAATTTGCGGTTATCAACCCGCATCTTGATATACGGCAAGAGCTGGCAACGTACTGAATTTCATCTATGATAACAGGAGCCTCAAACCGCTCCAAGAAGAGCTCGGGTTCGTTTTTTGCCAATTGCCTGAGCATCGGATCATCCAAGGTTACGTACTGCCGTTCAGGTTCGGCAATGTGTTGGAGGAGCGTCGCCTTATCAACTTGCCTGGGACCTGTTACGAAAAGCACAGGAAACGTTTCGGAGATCATGCGGAGGACAGGTTCGATTGCCCGTTTTATATACATGGAGGCCTTTCCCTACACTTTGACTATAATAAGACAACACTTTATGTAGCCAAGTTTATTAAACCAATATCGTCCAATTGTACGACTTGTTACGAGTGAGCACTTGTGTGAGCAGAATCCGGGCTAAAGCATGCAATTCCAGCAGTAGCTATCGAGCCCATATAATATTATTACAGTGCATCAATCTGCTAACGCTACATCAACTCCAAACCTTCCTCCTGCATGTTATGTATATACGCAAGATTATGTATGGTTTATATTATAGATCGAATGAAGAATAACCGGGCATCATGCCATGAAAATACAGCAGCACGTTCAATAAAAATTAAGGCAAGCTGCTGCGCACTGACGCAAGGCTGCAAAGTAGCGGACTATGTATAGAGTCCTGATAGTCGATGACGAGTTGCCAATCCGAGAAGGTCTACTGTTATTCGCATTCGAGAAATTGGAATGCGTCGTTTGCGGCCAGGCGGAAAACGGCCAGAAGGCGCTGGAGTTCTTGCAGGCAAATCAAGTGGACATCCTCATCACCGATATTCGAATGCCCGTAATGGACGGACTGCGTCTGATCGAGGTGACAAAAAAAAGCTTTCCTTACCTCCAATACATCCTCATTAGCTGTCTCAACGATTTCAAGCCGGTACAGCACGCCTTAAAATTGGGTGCCGTCGACTATATCCTCAAGGGAACGTATACCGACGATGAACTGGCGAGCGCTACCTTGAAAGCAGTGTCAAACATCAAAGAACTGAAAAAGTCGGAGGCTGAACGCCAAAAGCGCGTGCATGGCGCAGCGATAAAATTGTTGTCGCATCTTATCCGCCATGACGGGACTGTCTCGCCCGAAAGCGCGGAACAGCTCAGGGAACTCGGTGTCATCGGTAGCTATCCGAGCATTGCCGTATGGACGAGCCTGCGCGCGGATCCTTCCAAACTGGGCGCTATCCTTGAGGAATTGCGGATCGAGTATCAATCATCCGATGAATTCCTAGATCCACCAAGGCTGTACATGTGCCTTCCCGGCGGTTTCCTGCTGTTTGCGGATACTGGAAAGGAGAGCTGCGACGGCGTAGCCTCTTGCATCAAGGTTGCCAGGGAAAAAGTCGAGGCACTTCTTCTGAAGGCCCGCCTATTGGAGGATGTAAAGACAGAATGCGGAAACCATTTCGCGCCGGATCCGATCAGCAGCGACGAAGACCTTGCCCGCATGATCACCGGCATTCGATCATTTGCCGACTATAGTTTTTACCTGGACCAAGGCGCTGTGGCCAAGACCGTGCCTGCATACCGACCGCTGGCCGAGCTGAAAACCGACGCTTTCCGTGCGAAAATGGAAACCGTCCCCCTTGAATCGTTCAGCCGGTTCCTGCTGGAAGAATTCAGGGAATTCCTCCTTGAAAACCGTCTGCGAAGGATGGATTTGAATGATTTCGCAGCGAGCCTCATGATCGATTATACTGCCACCAGGTTCAAAGACCCGGATGTGAAGCGGCTCCAAACCGGTATCCATGCGGCTCTGTCGATCGACGACTTGTTGGGGTTCATCAGCACATACATCGCTGATTCAATCTTGGTTCATAAGTTCAACAAATGCATACAGCACGCAATCCAATTCATCAACGGGAATCTTTCCCGACCGTTGAGCCTCTCGATCGTCGCGGAACGCATAGGTATATCCTCGGTATACCTCTCCGCACTTTTTGTACGAGAAACGGGAAAGCAGTTCAGCAAGTACGTTACCGTAAGGAGAATGGAAACGGCCATGGAGCTGCTGAGGAAGTCCCACTATAAAGTATATGAAGTCTCTGAACTGGTGGGTATTCAAAGCTACCGCTATTTTTCGCGGCTTTTCAAGGAACACACGGGCTTTGCCCCCAAGGATTTCAAATGAGCCGATCGGGCAGGAGGTTCAAAAAATCGAAACACGATACTCCACTCATCATAAAATTCTTCATCATGATTTTCGTCTGCATGTCCCTGCTATATATTTCATTCCAGCTCATCCTGCTGAAGAAATCGAATGAGAACACGGCGCTTCGCGAAAAAAATATGTACCGTTCCGCGCTGCAGGACGGGAACATGCTTGTCAACGAGTATTTCGACGGTATCGGCGACATGATTTTCATGCTTGAAAAGCAGATAGACCTCTATGGCACCGGCAAGCTGGAAGGTTTCCTGATAAAATTTAAAACCCAGATTCCCATACTTTCAAAAAGCATTTATTTCATCGACCTTGACGAACGCATATACAGTACCGAATCCGGATTATACTCCACCGGCGTAAGAGAACGGATGCTCGATTTCCACAGAAAAGCCAATTCATCGCCTAGCATGGGCTTCAGCGATCCTTACGTTTCGAGCCTCTCCGCGGAAACTCTCGCCGTGTACCGCTCCCTGTCCGCAAGCGACGGGAATTCCATCGGGACAATCGCAGTCGAAATCGATCTCGAGTATTTCAGATCCCGCTTGAAGGCGACTCTTACGCCTGATTCACCGACGCTGGATCTGATCCTCATAACCTCGTACAACGATGTTCCAGTAGCCTTCTTCGCTTCGCCGGATTCCCCATTGGTCGATTCTTCGAGCCATCCGCCGATCCTCAAGGCTGATTTCCTGGAAAGAGCAAATGCGGCGATGCTGAGCCAGGAAACGAAAATGTCATATACTGGCGCCGAAAAAATGGTGTATTACAGTTCACTGATAAGAACCCCATTCAACCTATGCCTCATAGCCGATGAGAATGCATACCGTTCACTGTTCACTGCGGCCAGAACGGATTTCTTCTTCAACGTTTCCATAGGCATCATCCTGATCATCCTGGGAGCGACACTGCTGACGGCATTCACCACGGCCAACCTGAGGCGCTTCATCGGGGAAATGGACAAGATCGATTCACTCGTGGATCTCAAGCCGATCCTGTACGGAAGCAACGACGAATTCGGAAGGCTCGTTGGAAGTTATAATTCCTTGCTCGCCCGGATTTGCAACTTGATCGAGGACCTGAAACAATCCGAGCACCAGAAAAAAATTCTCGAGCTCAAGACGCTTCAAAGCCAGATCGGACCGCACTTCCTATATAACACCTTGGCCTGTTTCGGCAGCCTTGCAAAGCAAGGAAAGCTGGAACGTCTGGGGGAGGGCATCAGGAACCTGATCTTCCTGATGGGCTACAGCTTCGACCGGACCGACGACAAGGTAAAACTGGAAGAGGAAATCAAAGTGCTTGAATCGTACTGCCAGATACAGAAACTCCGATACGGAGAAGTTTTCGATATCAGGCTGCGGATAGATCCCGAAACCGCCGGATGCAGACTGCCAAAACTGATACTGCAGCCGATCGTCGAGAATGCGATCTTTCACGGCATACTCCCTAAATACCGGCGTGGTTCGATCAGCATCGATTCATCGCTTCAAAACGGCAGGCTCGTTATCACCGTCACGGACGACGGCATCGGAATGAACCAGAAACAATTATCACAGTTGTTTACTGCGAATGACGGAACCGAATTCAACAAGATCGGCATCAAGAATGTCGACGAGCGGATCAAACTGAACTACGGAGAAGATTATGGATTGTCCGTAGAATCGATGGAGAATTCCGAGACCGTCGTAACCCTGACATTACCCGCGCTGTAACCCGGCACACCCGCATGCTGGGGAATTCAATCGAAACAATGAAAATCTGCACAATTTAATGAATTTTTGAACGTTGCGCAATCGAGGAGCCCTGCCATACTTCACGTGAGTAGAAACTATGTGCGGGGGCAAGCGGTGCTAAAATTCATCTTCCGGCGAATCCTGGGAGCAATACCGATCCTGATCGGCGTTTCAGTGGTAGTTTTCATCCTCTTGAACATCGTACCCGGCGATCCTATCGCCCTGTTGATGAAGGAACACGCAAAGCCCGAGGTTGTCGCCAGCGTCAGGGCACAGATGCATCTTGACGACCCGGCGTTTATACGGTATTTCCGTTTCCTCTGGGGAGCGGTCCGCGGCGATTTCGGAATTTCCTACAAGCTCAACCGACCGGTAGTCGGCCTCCTTGCGGAAGCATTCCCGAACACCTTGATCCTGGCTCTCTGCGCCGCAGCTTTCTCGTGGATAGTCGGGATACCGGCAGGCATCATATCGGTCGTAAAGCGTCAGCGCTTGCCGGACTACTTTTCCATGAGCTTCGCGCTGCTGGGCGTATCCATCCCCGTATTCATGTCCGGGCTGCTGTTTCAATACATCTTCGCCATGAAACTGGGATGGCTGCCGGTCGCGGGATTCAAGGGCATCCAGTTCGTAATAATGCCGGCGATAGTGCTTGGCTGGAGTTCCGCCGGGATGATCGCCCGCCTTACCCGTTCCAGCCTCCTTGAGGTCATGGGCAACGATTACATACGGACAGCCAGGGCAAAGGGGCTGTCTGAGGTAAAGGTTCTCGTCAACCACGCGCTTAAAAATTCCTTCCTGCCGATCGTAACCTTCATGGCCATACAGGTCGCATCGCTGCTCTCGGGGGCGATCATCACCGAGAGCATATTCGGCATTCCGGGAATCGGCCGGGTTGCGGTCAACGCCATACAGTCGAGGGACATGCCGCTGATGCAGGGAGCAGTGATGCTCGAAGTGCTGCTGGTTACCCTGGGCAATCTCACTGCCGACGTACTCTATTCATTCCTTGATCCAAGGATCAAGTACAACTGAAGGGACCCATGAATATGAAAACGATTGTGGATGCGAAGACGGATTCCCGCGACGACGGCGGTGATGGCGACAGGGAATACGTAAGGGAAGCGTTCTGGCCGGAATTTCTCCGGAGCTTCCTGCGAAACAAGACCGCGACTCTTGGAGCGGTGACGGTCATCGCGCTGGTGCTCATGGCGGTCTTCGCGCCGTGGGTTGCGCCTTGCGATCCATATCTGGTCAACCTTGACATACAACTCCAAAAGCCGAGCGCAGCGCACCTGCTGGGTACCGACATGTTCGGCCGGGACGTTCTGAGCAGGATCATCTACGGCTCGAGGATATCGTTCGTCATCGGTCTCATACCCACGACCATCTCGATGGTCATAGGCACGGTCCTCGGGATGATTTCCGGTTATTACGGAAAGAAGACCGACTATTTCATAATGCGCCTTTGCGACATCGTCATGGCATTTCCGTCGCTGCTCCTGGCCATGGTCGTCATGTATACCCTGGGCAACAGCCTCCTCAATATCTTCATCGCCTTGAGCATCGTCGGCTGGGCCGGCACGGCGCGGGTCGTCAGATCCCAGACGCTCGCCCTCAAGGAAAAAGAATTCGTCGAAGGAGCTAGGGCCATAGGGGTCAGGAACTGGACCATCATCACGCGGCATATTTTCCCCAACTGCATACCTTCCCTCCTGGTGTTGTTCACCATGGGGATCCCGGGGGCGATCCTCTCCGAAGCAGGCCTCAGCTTCCTGGGGGTAGGCGCGCAGCCGCCGACTCCGAGCTGGGGCCTCATGGCTTCGGCCGGCAAGGAGTTCATGTTCTCGTCGCCGTGGATCGCCATCGCGCCGGGAGTCGCCATCCTGGTAATCGTCCTGGCATTCAATTTCCTCGGCGACGGGATCCGGGATGCCCTCGATCCGTATATGAAGCAATGAGAACCGGAAATGGAGCCAGTATGATTACGGAAGAACGTCGGGTCGACGAAGACTCGCTCTTGGATATTATCGGCTTGAGTACCCGCTTCTTCACGGGCAGGGGAATACTGCCGGCGGTGGATGACGTTACCCTCAGCGTCAAACGGAACAAGGTCCTGGGAATCGTCGGAGAATCGGGCTGCGGCAAATCGGTAACCGCGCTGTCGATCCTCCGCCTGGTCTCGCCACCCGGACGCATCGTATCCGGCAGGATCGAGTTTATGGGGAGGAACATACTGGAGCTGAGCCAGAAGGAAATGCTCTCGATCCGCGGCAACGAGATATCGATGATCTTCCAGGAACCGATGACTTCGCTCAATCCCGTGTATACCGTAGGCAGGCAGGTAATCGAAGCATTGAAGCTGCATCAAAAGATGGATGCGAGGACGGCAAGGAATAAAACCATAGAGATGTTCGAACTCGTAGGTATCCCGGATGCTTCTAAACGCGTGGACGTCTACCCTCACCAGCTTTCCGGCGGGTTGCGGCAGCGGGTCATGATAGCCATGGCCCTGAGCTGCAGGCCTCGGCTCCTGATCGCCGACGAACCGACAACGGCGGTGGATGTTACCGTCCAGGCCCAGATACTCAGGCTTATGCGGAAACTGCAGCAGGAAACGCAATCGGCGATACTGCTCATCACCCACGACCTTGGCGTGGTAGCCGAGATGTGCGACGACGTCGCCGTGATGTATGCAGGCAAAGTCATGGAACAGGCCCCGGTTGAAGAACTCTTCGAAAATCCCCTGCATCCATACACGCTTGGATTGCTCAAGTCGATACCTAAGCTCCATCAAGGGAATGACCGGCTGTATTGCATCGAAGGCATGGTGCCGAACCTGCTCAAGCTCTCCGCAGGCTGCAAATTCCACCCTCGCTGCGAATTTGCCATGGATATATGCAGGCAAAGCGAGAGCGGACTCTTCGAGGCAAAGTCCGGTCACCTGGTACGATGCTGGAAATTTCAGGAATAGGGGGAACCACATTGGAAACCATAGTCGCGTGCACGGATCTGAAAAAACACTATACAACCAAGGGCAACGACCTGAAAGGCCGCACGGACTTGGTCCGCGCTGTCGACGGCGTAAATCTACGGATTTTCCGGAACGAAACCCTGGCCCTCGTCGGCGAATCCGGCTGCGGGAAAAGCACTTTGGGCAGACTCGTCATCAGGCTCCAGGAACCGACCTCGGGCACGGTGCTCTACGAAGACCGTAACATCTCCGATCTCGGCAGAAAGCAGATGTTCGACCTGCGAAAAAAAGTACAGATTATTTTCCAGGATCCCTATGCGTCCCTCAATCCCCGCATGAAGGTACTGGATATAGTCGGTGAACCGCTGAAAACCCACAGGATCGCAAACGGCAGGGAGCGGGAAGAAATGGTGGGAACCCTGATCGATCGCGTCGGGCTGCGGCGCGAGGTTTTAGGGCGTTACCCGCACCAGTTCAGCGG
Source organism: uncultured Treponemataceae bacterium (assembly GCA_964485395.1). Taxonomy (GTDB): domain Bacteria; phylum Spirochaetota; class Spirochaetia; order Treponematales; family UBA12059; genus JANNSO01. Next base: position 104,212 of record CAZAJF010000001.1, read on the forward strand.
AGGGCAGAGGCAGAGGATAGGAATCGCACGGGCCATCGCCCTCGATCCCGAATTCCTGGTATGCGACGAACCGGTTTCGGCGCTCGATGTTTCCATACGCTCCCAAATCCTCAATCTCCTCAAGGATTTGCAGGCAAGCCTGAGCCTGACCTACCTGTTCATTTCCCACGACCTTGCCGTGGTGCGGTATATCTCCGACCGGGTTTGCGTGATGTTCCTCGGCAAGATCGTCGAACTCGGCACCTGCAAGGACCTTTTCGAACATCCGCTTCATCCCTATACGCGGTTTTTGATGAGCGCAGTGCCATTGCCCAATCCCAAGCTGCGGAACAGGGAGCGCGCAATCCTCGAAGGCGACATCCCCAGCCCGATCAATCCTCCGCCCGGATGCAGGTTCAACACCAGATGCCCGTACGCCAAGGACCTGTGCCGGAATGAGGAACCGCCGATGACGCATGATGGCGACAGGATGTACGCATGCCATTTCCCGCTGGAGTGACGGCCGGCCGATGCGCCCGAGTTACATGGAAACGATGCGCTGCCGTCGGCAGCGTGTTTCAAACGCCATCTCCGATGAGGTGACGACGATATTATCGAGGAGGATCTTCCATGAGAGCCATGAAACAGTTACTGGTCGCACTGCTCCTGCTTTGCGTATTCCTTCCGCTCGCCTATGCACAGAAGGCGGACACCAAGGATTTCCTCAAGACCGCCTACTATGCATACCCTTCGCAGCTTGATCCGCAGAAGACGACGGAGTTCTATGCTGCCGCACTGAACTGCTTCGACCGGCTGGTCGAAGCAGTGTCCACAGGTCCCAGCAGATCCGAGATCGTCCCCGGCCTGGCCGAGAAATGGACAATCTCTGCCGACGGCCTCGTGTACACGTTCCAACTCAGGAAGAACGTGAAATTCCAGAATGGCGAGACCTTCAAGGCGGACGACGTAATGTTCACCTTCGACCGGATGCTGAATCCTGCGACAAAAGCCCTGAACACCGACTTCATGGACATGATAGCCGGGGCCAAGGACCGCATGAGCGGCAAAGCCGACAAAGTCAGCGGCATGAAGGTAATCGACGACTACACGGTCCAGATCACCCTGACTGCTCCCTACGCACCCTTCCTGGCCAACATAGCGACGCCCGCCGGTTCTATCTTCAATCGCAAGGCGACCGTGGCGGCAGGCGACAAGTTCGGACTCGAGCCAAACGTTACGATCGGCTCCGGTCCGTTCATCTTTTCGGAGAATATGGTCAACGACCACTTCACCCTTACCGCCTTCAAGGATTATTGGCGCGGAGCACCCGCACTCAAAGGCATCGTTTTCAAGATCGTTCCCGATGCCGATACCCAGCGGATGATGTTCGAGACTGGCGAACTGGACCTGTTCGACTGTGACCTTGCCAGGACGCAGATTCCCTACTTCGAAGGCAGCGCCAAGTGGAAAAAGCAGATAGTAAGCGCACCGAAGGTCGCCACGTTCTACCTCCACATGAATGAAAGCATCAAACCGTTCGACGATATAAGGGTCAGAAAAGCCGTACAGATGGCGATCGACCGCAAGACCATACTCGACAAGCTGTACTACGGCAAAGGCCAGCTGATTCACGGTATCCTGCCCCCCGGCCTCGCCGGCTTCAACGTCAAGGCGGAAACCATCCCCTATAATGTCGCAAAGGCAAAAGCCCTGCTTGCCGAAGCCGGCTTTGCGGGCGGTTTCGACATGACTATAGCCCAGGTCAGCGGAAACCAGAGTATTTTGAAGATCGGCGAAGTCATCCAGTCCATGCTCAAGCCGCTCGGCATCAACGTCAAGATCGACCAGATGGACGAAGCCGCATACTACGCCACAAGGGCCGAAGGCAAGCTACCGATGTACACCAATGACTGGGGCGCGGACTTCAACGATCCCGACAATTTCATCTACACCTTTTTCTCGAGCAAAAACACCATCGCCCGATCTTTCAATTACAAGAACACCGAAGTACAGGCAAAGCTCGAAAAAGCACGGGCGATGACCGATCCGGTCGCACGGTACGCTCTCTACCAGCAGGTCGAAAAAACCATCGTCATAGACGATGCCGCCTGGCTCCCCCTCTTTGCGCTCGAGCACCTGTTCGTTGTGCAGCCGCGCGTCGTCGGATTCAAACTATCGTGGAACGGATCTTCCAATATGTCGTTCTACGGGATAAGCATCAGGAAATAGCTAAGCAACCCGGGCATCGAGGCATCAGTCGGGGCATGCAATTCCTGCATGCCCTGTTTTGATGCCTCGGTCATGCGACGGGATGCACCGATGCGGGAGCTGCAATGGCCAGAACAATCATCATCGACGCGCATGAGGACCTGGCTTACAATGCCTCGATACTCGGGCGCGACTATTGTCGATCCGCGGCGGACACGCGACGCCTCGAAAGAGGTTCGAGCATCGTCGAACAGCGGGACAACACTATGCTCGGCTGGCCGGAATACCAGCGTGGAAATGTCGCTCTGATCTTCTCGACCCTCTTTGCGATACCGTCGGCGCATGCAAGCGATGTAAGCCGAAAATCAAGTTACCGCGATCCAGAAGAGGCCAGCCGCCTGTGCATGGAACAATTCAACCATTACCGGCGTCTCATCAAAAATAATCCAGAAAAATTCACCATGATCAGCAATTCGACCGATCTCGGAAAGCTGCTGTCCGCCTGGTGCGGACCAGAAAGCGAGGCCGAGCCTCCCGTAGGCTTGGTCCTGCTCATGGAAGGGGCCGAAGGTATAAAAAACCCGGATGAACTGCGACGCTGGTCGACACGGGGATTGCGTGCGATCGGTCCAGCATGGGCAGACAACCGCTACTGCGGAGGAACGGGGAAGCCGGGCCCGTTAACCGAGGCCGGGCGTGATCTGCTCGGCGGTATGGCCGCTCTGAAATTCATCCTCGATATCAGCCATATGGACGAACGTGCCGCCCTCGAATCGTTGGACTCGTACCAAGGACCGATAATCGCAAGTCACAGCAATGCTGCAGCCGTGATTCCCGGATATACCGGAAACCGCCACCTGTCGGATGCCGTAATCCGTGGATTGATCGAACGACACGGTGTCATCGGCGTTGTACCCTGCAATGAATTTCTGCAGACAGGATGGAAAAAGAGCGACGGCCGGCAAGGAATGGGATTAGGACTGCTGGTCGACCATATCGACCATATCTGCCAACTTGCGGGAAACGCCTTGCATGCCGGGATCGGGACGGACTTCGACGGAGGTTTCGGCCTTGAATCGGTGCCGGCGGAATTGGACAGCATTGCGGACCTGCCGATACTCGCGCCGATGCTCGCGGCCAAAGGATATTCCCCTGCCGAAATCGAGGCCGTGCTCGGAAAGAATTTCCTGGAACTTCTCGGCCGGTCGTTGCCGCCTTGAAACCTTTCAGCCCGCACCCATCACTTGCCGATGTATTTCGCCCTTATTTTATCAATGACACCCTCGGCCTTGATCTGGGCGATTATCGTATTTATCCTTGGTATCAAAGCAACTTTGTCCGATTTCCTTGAGAAGGCTATGTAGTAGATATCGCCATCGGAAAACGGACTGCCGGTCACTCCGAAATAATCCTTATTCCTCGGATTCAACTTGTATATTTCAGCCAAGACGCTCTCAGTCGTAAGCAGGATGTCGAATCGCCTGCCCTTCAACATGACGAGTGCTTCATCGATCGTTTTTGCCATATCGTTGACGGTGTACCCGAATTCCTTGTCGGCCCTTTCGAATATCTTCCCGTAATCGTTGTCAGCCAGGATTCCCAACCTGTACTTCTTCAGATCCGCGAGTGCCGTCCAACGGGGGAGCTCTCCCTTGCGGAACAAAAATACCGCTTTGTTCCGTACGATCTCGTCGGTAAAGGCGACGTAAGCAGCCCTCTCGATATTGTAAGCGCAAAGTATCAAGGCATCGGAGCCCCCCGACTTGACCAGGTCCAGACAGCGATTCCACGAATGCAGGCGGAAGACCGGCTTATAACCGCCAAGACGATTGAATATCTCCATGATGATCTCTATGGCTATACCCTTGTCCGGCGGAGCGCCTTCCTTGCCATACACCCATGGCGTCCAGGGGTCGCCTATAAAATTAACAGCGATATCGCCGGAGGATTGGGAAAAACCAGGGTCAAGTATGAACACCGATAAAAAACAGCCGATAATGAAGATTCCGGTTTTCAAGACAACCTCCATGCCGACAACTCCGGCGACCGGCGTTTTTGCGGCTCAGGCAATATTTGACAGGTGGATAATACGCAAACCCTGAATCGACCACAGACAAGTATATTTATAAAGCAGGATTCCCCATAGCAGGCCTGCGGCTCCATGCAACCTGCTTTAATTGTTACGAATCCCTGTTCTTGGTATTAATAAAATAGCATGCTTTAACGGGGCTGAATAGTGGAATCGAAAGCGGAATAGCTTTTCGTCCCAAGCCACCAGATATCAAGACGCTCACGAAAGCATGGTGCTGTCAGACCGATTATATTGCACTACTAATCGATTATAATAAAAAAGCGACATTGCTTTCTTCTTTCGGTCGCTGCATAGTGCTTGCATGATTACATACAAAACGGCCATCAACGACCCGGAATGGGAAAGACTCGTCGATCATTACGCCGAGACCGGCATGTGCCTCGGCCTTGGAAGAGAACGGGAAACGGAAAAAATCAGAAGAGCGTTTCAGAACAGTTACCGCTTCGTAGTCGCGTGGGATGGCGGAGCAGTCATCGGAGCCGGAAGAATGGTTTCCGACGGCGAATGCTATGGCTGGATCCATGATATGTCCGTGCTCTCCGCTTATAGAAAACAAGGCATCGGGCGAACGATCGTAGAGAAACTCCTGGAAGGCAACGAAGGTCTCTTAATCGGATTGACCTCATCCTTTGAAGCGGTGGATTTTTACGCCAAACTGGGATTCAATAAACACAAAACCGCCATGGCCAAATATCCCGGACATTCCGACTATCTTTTCTATTAGATAAAAAAAAGGGAGCTGAAAAATTTCCAGCTCCTTTTTTTCTTGGCGACTTTGCTTAAACTTTCGGAGATGTACTCTCGGCGTTGGATAGGACAACGTCGATCTGGATCAACGCGTCATGGGGCAAAGCCGATACGCCGACGGTTCTTCGCGCGGGAGCGCCGTTTGGAAAGAACGTCGAGTACACTTCGTCCACGGCCTTGATATCGGCGATATTTTTAATAAAGATATTTACCTTGACGACATCGGCCAGGACATGGTCCACGCTTTCGATGATCGCCTTGATATTTTTCAAGCACTGCCCAGCCTGCTCCTGTATGCCGCCGGCTACGATTTTACCGGTTTTGGCGTCCAGCGGCAACTGAGCGGAAACATGGTTGTAATGAGAAAAAGCAACCGTCTGCGTAGAGAGCGGGCTCTTGGGCGCATTGACCGTATTGGCCGGCTCCATGACGAGCTTATGCCTGTCTTCGATTACCTGCGGAGGAGTACCGTCTCCGTGAGACACGACCGCCTCGATTTGCACCAAAGCGCCCATGGGTAGGGCCGAAGCCGCGATTACCGTCCGGGCGGGCATGTAGGCCGCGGCCCTGGCGATGGCCGAGTCGGGGAAAAACGTCGTGTACACCTCGTTTACGGCATCGATGTCCGTAATTTTTGTAAGGAAGATGTTGATTTTTACGATATCGTCGAGTGAAACGTCGATGCTGTCCAAGATTGCCTTGATATTCTTCAGACATTGCGCTGCTTGCTCTTTTACGCTGCCGACCATTATCCTGCCGGTTTTAGGATCGATGGGCAACTGCGCGGAGAGATTATTGTAGTGGGAGAACGCCACCGTCTGCGAGGACAAGGCGCTTACGGGCGCGTTGGCCGTGTTGTTCGCAAGCTTTATGAGGTCTCCGGCCTGCGGGGCGTTTGGAATCGTACCCAACCCATAGGAAACAAGCGCTTCGATCTGCACCAGGGCATCCATGGGCAAAGCCGCGACCGCTACCGTCGTTCGCGTAGGAACGTAGGTGGGGAAGAACGTCGCATAGACTTCGTCCACGGCGTCCACGTCCTTGATATTCTTGACGAATACCGTAATTTTAACCACATCGCTCATGGCTTGGTCGATGCCCGTCAAAATCGCCTTGATATTCTTGAAGCATTGCTCGGCCTGCTCGCGCGCGCCGCCGGCAACCAGCTTGCCGGATTTTGGATCGATCGGCAGCTGAGCCGAAAGATTATTGTAATGAGAGAAGGCCACCGTGTGCGAATACGGACCGATGCTCTTTGGAGCATGTTCCGTATTCCTTGCCAATACCGCGTTAAAACCACCCATTCTAGTATCCCCTTTTTTGTGACAGGAATCGTCTTGGAGCCGGAAACTGCCATCGTGCACCGGAGAGTTTTATAAACCGCCCGCGACTATTTCAATTTCACAGCCCTTCGATGCCTCGCCGTCACTGATAATCCCGGCATCGCCGGGACAATGCTTTTACCCTGCGCCCCTGCGTTTGTCAAGCAATGTACTCGACGGCTAAAGTTTTTGCCTCCGAGACCCTAGCGTCACCCTCGGAGGCGAACCTTTCACCCTCCGAGACCCTAGCGTCACTCTCGGAGGCGAACCTTCCACCCTCCGAGACCCAAGCATCGCCCTCGGAGGCGAACCTTCCACCCTCCGAGACCCAAGCGTCGCCCTCGGAGGCGACCTTTTACCCTCCGAGACACTAGCGTCACCCTCGGAGGCGAACCTTCCACCCTCCGAGACCCAAGCGTCACCCTCGGAGGCGAACCGTGTGCCCGGCGAGCATCATTGAGATCGTCAAGCTCAAGGCCAGGATACAATAAAATCTTGACCGGAATTGCGCATTGTTTAAGCCTAGTTTACGTAACCCGCGAATACAAGCGAGACGCAGAAATAAAAAAGTCAGGGGATAAGCTCGATACCGCGCGTTCAATATTTCGTCGACTTCATTACACCGTTAATATTCACGAAATCATTATTCCCGAAGGAAAACAGGCAAGCCTTAAAACTGCAGCCGATGATTCCGTTCATATCCGATTCGACATTTATTGTTACATAGGTTTCGGCAATCGTCGCGTCGGCTTCGTACAGCATTCCTTGATCGTCGTAATACCTGATATCCGTCTTTCCGTCGCCGTTGTCGTATGCGCCGACCGCTTGCGAGCGTACGTTGAAATACAGATGGTTAAACCTGAAAAGGCTCGAGGACGAACTTGCGTCCGGCGCTTCGGCGTCCCTGAAAATCTGGTAATAAAAGCCCCCTCCGAAACCTCCCATATAGGTAAGGCCGGAACCGGGAATCGTCGAATTCCAGACAATGGTTTTTTTGTCGTAGCTTCTCGCCGCAGTAAACGAAGTTTGATTATTCTGTATGCCGTCGAAGGAGGTTGACGCTCCGGCGGGGCTATCCTGAAGATCGACGGGCGGTGAATCGCAGGAAAAAGCCGCCAAGGAAACCAGCATGAAGGTAATTAATAATTGTTTCATATATCACCTCATTGACGCATTGTATTCCGAGGACGGACTGCTGTCCAGCGCGAAGTTCTTTGCAGGCCTTGTTTTTACGCCTTGCGATGATCTATCATGGCCTCACATGAAAAGAAAAACGAACGATTCCGGACATCCTCGCTGCCTTGCCCTGCTCGCCGAGCTTGACGGACGCCTGGCAGCGGACGACGAAACGACCGGCGACGAAAACCGGCCCATGATCGAGGTGCTCCGCGCCCAGCTCCAGGTCATGGAACTGAAGCGCCTCTATCGGCAAGGCTGGCTCAAGCGGGGCATCGAGCCGGGGCATTCCGAATCGGTGGCGGATCACAGTTTCGGCACGGCCATGCTCGCCCTCCTTCTCGCCGGCAGGAAACCCTTCGAGCACCTGGATCGCGACAGGGCCATGCGCATCGCCCTCGTGCACGAACTGGGAGAAGTGTACGCCGGAGACATCACCCCGGTGGACGGCGTCTCCGCCGAGGACAAGCACGAGCGCGAGCGGGCTTCGCTGGAGCGCGTGCTGGGCGCTCTCGACGGGGCGGACGAGCTCACGGCCCTGTGGCAGGAATTCGAGGACGGCAGCTCGGCGGAGGCGCGCTTCGTGAGAGAGCTGGACCGCTTGGAAATGGGGTTACAGGCCGCGGCCTACGCTTCCGAAGGATCGGTCCGCATGGAGGAGTTTTTCGACAGCGCGCGCCGCGCGGTGCAGGACCCTGCGCTGCGGACCATCCTCGAGTCGGCCATGCCGGCGTCCAACCAGAAAAAAACCGCTGACATCCAGCATGAATAAAGTATCACCGACCGGGATTAAAAGAAACCTGCCGAGGCGTAGGGGGAATGGGATTATAAAATAACTTCCCTCACTCGGAGCCGTCGTTCGTCGAGGCGCGGATCAGTTTCTTCTCGTCCAGCAGCTCGATGTTCCTGGCATCCAATTTTCTTATCAGGCCCTCGCGGACCAAATCGCCGAAAACTTTGGAGAGCGAAGGATGCTCCACCGCAAAAAAATCGGCGAGCTCCGTAAGCGTCAGGGTAAGGCTGACATTGCGGGATTTCCCGATCTGCCTCGGAAGGAGCAGAAGATAGCTCACGAGCTTCTTCCGTATGGTCTTGAATTGCAGGAAAACAAGTTTTCGGCTCAAGGTATCGACCCTGTCGGATATGAGCGTCATATAATCGTCGAGAAGCCCCTCATGCTCCCGCAGCATCGAGAAGAACAGGGCCTTTGGCAGGAAGGCTACGCTGGCGGCCGTTGCGCACCGCAACTGCACGGGGATCTGCCGGCTGGACAACGTGAAGGTTGGAGCCAGGACATCCGGAGCCGTTCATCAAGAGGGCTTGAACCTTTTGGGCTGATTCTATCGGTAGATTTCCGAATAACGGGAAGAACGCGCGCTGCATGGTCCAATACTGTAAATTTTCTGGCATACAGTCAAGCCGCCTCGTTTTTTTACATATGGATGCTTGTGGGCACCGGTTCCCCGGTTGCGCTTCCGACAGGCTCGCGGACATAATCGGTACAGTCACGCAAAAAAACCTGCCGAAATACAGGGTTTCCTGCTATACTTGAACGCATGTCATTATTCACGCCATGGCGCGAACGAAAGCGGCGTATCGCGGCGGCTATCCATCCTGTCGACCAAGCCGCATGGACCCGCCTGGTTCGGAAAAGCCCTTGCCTTCAAAGGCTCTCCGAGCCCGATCAAACTCGGCTACGGGATCTTGCCGCCGCGTTTATTTTTGAAAAAACATTTCTGGAGGCCGTACCCAATCCCGACGGCGGGTACGACTACCGCGAAGGAAAAGACATAACCGGGCAAATACGCCTGGCTATCGCCGCCTTTGCGTGCCTGCCCGTGCTGAAGCTTGGCCTGGACGCGATTTTATCCTGGAAGACCGTGATCGTCGCACCAGACGGCTACCAGCTCAAACGGCGCGACGAAGACGGCTCCGGCGTGGTAGACGAATATTATGAGGATGTCGCAGGCGACACGTCGGATTATGGCCCGGTCACGGTATCTGCCCGCGATGTGGGCGAATCCGGCCGCGGCGAGGGTTTTAATGTGGTAATCCACGAAGTAGCCCATCAGCTTGACGCCGGTAACGGCGAATGCGACGGAACCCCTGCCCTCCCGCGCGAAATTCCCGCGAGCGAGTGGCGTGAGGCTTTTTCCCAGGCCTACGAAGATGCCCGCGCCCGCGCGAGCCGCGATGCAGCGCGAAGCGGCCGCAAACGCCGTCAGCGAGAATCGTCGCTGATCGACCCCTATGCCGCCGAATCCCCCGACGAGTTTTTCGCCGTATGCGTGGAATACTTCTTTGACGATCCGACCGCGCTGTGCGCCGCCTATCCCGCCGTGTATTCCCTGCTCTCGCGCTGGCTCGGCCAAGACCCGGAGGGAGGCGCAAGCCGAAGGCGCGCTTAGTCGACCCGCGCGAAAAGCACGACGTAATTATGGCCGCTTTTTTTTGCGCACTTGGGGCAGGTGGTATAAAACGCGAGGATCTCCCGGGGCGGCACCCCGTCGCGCGTGGCGGCTACGGCGGTGGCTTGATACCATTCGCCCATCTTGCCGTAAGGGCCGTCGAAAGCCCGCGCAAGCCAGACTCCCTCGACGCGCACGGCAGGAAATCCAGGCACAGGTTTCGTAACCAGGAACCGATGGTTGCTCTTCCAGGGCGACAGGTCCCGGGACAGCATCAGATAGCGGTCCTTGGGGGCCGCGCCTGATTCCTCGATGGCCTTCTGGGTTTTCGCCATCACTTTGGACATGTTGCAAGGCATGTAAAAAAAACTTCGCGTAGATGCCTCGATAAACTCGAGGCCTTCGAAAGAGAATTCCTTCCCGTCCCAAGGAGAGGGATCGAAGCGGGGACAACAGCCGTCGATTCTGTCCGCCATGTCGATAGTCGGAATTTCACGTTCCATAGCGAGCCTCCCATATTGGATCTTCAAGATTCTTAAAGTATAGAATCCCGAAACGGGGTGCGCAAGGGGCGGTTCCGAAAAACGGCCAGACCGAATCAAATTGTTGCGCAGGGCAAAAATCATGCTTGACAAGCTTGGAAACTTCGGCGAGATTTAACGTTCCGGAACAAGCGCAAGCAGTGGGGAAAAACGGAGTGCAAATCTTAAATAGTTATTAAATATTGTCTAACCGAAACCATGGTGGACGGGAAGCGCTTCCAGTGAGGCGAGATAGCCCGGCCTGAACGGCAAATCGCGGCGCAAACGCGGGTCTGGAGATGCAACCATGAGATCTTTGGGGCTGTGCATCGGTTCTTCCAGTATCGGATATGTCATCATCGAGAAAAATAATTCCACGACTCGCGTCGTCGAAGAAAAAAACATCGCCCATGAGGGAAATCCAGAAAGCTTCATCCGCTCCATCCTGACGCCTGAGGTCTTGGGAGGACTGGATTTCATGGCCGTAACCGGGCGGAAATTCAGGAATCTTTTGCAGGCGGAGTCTCTGTCGGAACCCGAGGCGGTGGAGCTGGCTTACGGTTACGTCGCAGACGGCGAGGAGCGGGCCGACGCCATCGTGAGCGGCGGCGGCGAAACGATGATGGTCTACCGGATCGATTCCAACGGGCGCATCATCGATGTGACGGCCGGAAATAAATGCGCCTCGGGTACCGGCGAGTTTTTTCTTCAGCAGACGAAGCGGATGGGTTTGGACGTGCGGGAAGCCGTTTCCATGGCTATCGTGGACGAGCCTTACAAGGTTTCGGGGCGCTGCTCCGTGTATTGCAAGAGCGACTGCACGCACGCACTGAACAAGGGCATATGCAAGGGCAGCGTGGTAGCGGGCTTAAGCGAGATGATGGCGGGCAAGGCCGTCGAGCTCGTCAAGCGCATGCAGCAGAAGAACCAGGCACGCGAATCGACGCGAGTCATGTTCGTGGGCGGAACATCCTTGAACGACGGAATGGTGCAGTTCATGCGAAAACGCATTCCCAACTTAGCCATCCCCCCGCATGCGGTTGCTTTCGAGGCTTTAGGCGCTTCCTTGTGGGCGTTGAAAACCGCAGCCGTTCCGCCCGCAGCCGCAAGCGATATATTCAGGCATACCAAAAGAAGCTTCGCGTTCCTGCCGCCTTTTACGGAGAGTCTGTCGCGCGTCACGTTCAGGACGGCCCCGGAGGACGAGGTTCGCCCCGGCGACACTTTGATACTGGGCTTGGACGTCGGTTCCACGACCACGAAAGCGGTTTTGATCCGCGCGGACGCGAAAGACGAGGATACGCATATCCTGGCCAAGGCGTACCTGCGCACGAACGGCGACCCCGTCGAGGCATCGCGGCAATGCTACGCCGAGTTGGAAAGGCAGGTGTCCGGAGGAATCACGATAATCGGGCTGGGCGTAACCGGCTCGGGAAGGCAGATAGCCGGGCTGCACGCGCTGAGCCGGAACGTGCTCAACGAGATAATCGCGCACGCCACGGCTGCCGTGCATTACGACCGCGACGTTGACACGATCTTCGAGATTGGCGGGCAGGACGCCAAATACACGTTTCTTACCAACGGCGTCGCCTCCGATTACGCCATGAACGAGGCGTGCAGCGCCGGAACGGGAAGCTTCCTCGAGGAGGCGGCACGGGAGTCGCTGAACATCGATACCGAGCGGATCGGCGACATGGCCATGAGGGCGAAGAGCCCGGCGAATTTCTCCGACCAGTGCGCTGCGTTCATAAACAGCGACATCAAGAACGCCATCCAGGAAGGCCTATCCATCGAGGACATAGCCGCCGGCCTCGTCAATTCAATATGCGTAAATTATTATAACCGCGTAAAGGGAAACCGCGAGACGGGCGGGAAGATATTCATGCAGGGCGGAGTCTGCTACAACCGCGCCGTGCCCGTGGCCATGGCGGCCTTCACCGGAAAGGACATCGTCGTGCCTCCGGAGCCCGGTCTCATGGGGGCCTTCGGCGTAGCCCTGGCCCTGCGTCAAAAACTGGACCTGGGCCTGGCGGAACCGCAGACCTTCGACCTCTGCGAACTAGCCCGCCGCGAAGTCATGTACCGGGAGCCTTTCATCTGCTCGGGCGGCACGGAACGCTGCGACAGGAAATGCTCCATCGCCCGCATCGACATCAAAGGCAAAACTTACGCGTTCGGCGGTGCCTGCAATAAATATTACCGCGTGCTCTACGACAAGGCGACCGAGGGGGACATCGCGGATTTGGATCTCGTGCAGCTGCGGGAGCGCATGGTCTTCGAGACCTACAGCGCGGAGCGCGCACGAAAAGGCGGGTGGCTGAACGAAAACCCCGGTGCAAAGACGGTTGCCATCAACAGGAGCCTGCTGGCAAATACGTACTATCCGTTATATTTTACTTTTTTCTCCAGACTGGGCTACCGCGTCCTATGCTCGGATTCCCTGGATCAAGAAGGCTTCGACCGCCTAGGGGCGGCCTTCTGCAACCCAGTCGAGATTTCCCACGCTGCCATCGCCTCGCTTATCAAACTTAAGCCCGACGTTTATTTTATTCCCAACACGAAATCGCTCTGGCTCGAGAAGCGAAGCAATGCCGGTGTTTGCTGCCCGTTCGTGCATGCCGAATCGAGCTGCCTTAAGGCGGCCTTTCCGGAGCTTCAGGCAAAACCGGTATTTTCGCCGCTCCTTGATTTGGCAAAAGGCATGGAAACCGCGCGCGGCCCGATGCTTGAAATTGCCCGGAAATTGGGCCATGGCACCCGCTTGGCCGACGAAGCGTTCAAGGACGCCGTGTCCGCGCAAAGGGAATTCACCGAAGAGTGCCGCCGCTTCGGGCAAAAAGCTCTGGCCCGCTTGCAGGATAATCCCAATGAAATCGGCATAGTCCTGTTCGGCAGATCCTACAACGCGTTTTCAAAAATGGCCAATAAGGGAATTCCACACAAGTTCGCCAGCCGGAATTACCGGGTAATCCCCTGCGATTTTTTGCCCTACTCCGTCGAAGACGCGCCTGAGCACGTATACTGGGGCTCGGGAGAGATCATCCTCAAGGCGGCGCGCTTCGTAAGGAAGCATCCCCGCCTGTTCGGCGCCTACATCACGAACTTCAGCTGCGGCCCCGACAGCTTCCTGATAGGCTTTTTCAGGAAGGAAATGGGCAGGAAACCCAGCCTCACCCTTGAGCTCGACAATCATACGGCCGACGCAGGCATCGACACGCGCGTGGAGGCTTTCCTGGATGTCGTAAAAACCTATATCGAGCTGCATGGGAGCGACGGCATCCACTCCGAAAGCCACAGAGGGTCGATGCGCTGCCACGTCAGGGACGGCCGCTTCTTCGTAAACGATCACAGCGGCATGCCGGTTCCGCTCACCGATCCGCGGGTGCATCTGCTCATCCCATCCATGGGCGATCTCGCCTCGCGGGCCGTGGCGGCGGCGCTTCGCAGAGAAGGCATACGGGCAAGCGCGGTGCCCAATCCGGCCGAGGCCGATTATAAGCTGGGCGCCGGCAACAGTTCCGGCAAGGAATGCCTCCCGGCGATCTTGACTCTCGGCAGCCTGCTTTCCTACCTCAAGGATCGGCCCGCGGACAGCGACGAGATTCTCGTGTTCTTCATGCCCGGCGATTCCGGTCCTTGCCGATTCGGCTCCTATTATGTGCATATGCAAAATGTAGTGGAACGGCTGCGGTTCCGGAATGTCGCCTTTTTAAACTTGAGCCAAGAAGACGGCTACAAGGGTTTGAAGCTCGACACCTTGATGCGTTTCTGGCAGGCATTGATGGTCGCCGACACCTGCGAAGAAATCTATGCCGCCATACTCGTATGCTCCGCCGACCGGGAGGCTGCGCTCGTTGAGTACCGGAAATTTACCGAGGAAGTTCTCGAGTCCATCGAGAAGGATACCTGGGGCAAAGTCGTTGGCGTTCTCAAAGCCGGGGGATGCCGCCTGGCGGGCCTTCCGCTAAGGACGGAATTTCGCGGTGTTCCCAAGGTAAACCTCATAAACGAGATGTATGTGCGGCGGAACGATTTTTCGCGCCGCCACATCGTGGAGCGCCTGGCGGACAAAGGCATCGTCGTCAAGGTCGCCGCCTTTGCCGAGTGGGATTACTATCTGGATTACATGGTCAGGCGCAAGCTTACCCTGGGGGCTACGCTGCCGGCTCGGGCCTTGAAACTGATCCAACATCTTCCCAAGCGCCATTTCGAAAGGCAGGTCAAGGAGGCGCTGGCCCTGAGCGGATTATACGAAATGCGCATGCTTGCCCCCGAGCGCTCCATACAGGCGGTAAAAGACCTGGTGCCCGAGAGCCTTATCTGCGAGAGCATCATCATAGTAGGGTCCACCATCGCCGAAGTGGGAGAGGGCGTCGCGGGCGTCATTTCGATCATGCCCTTCGGCTGCATGCCCGGCCGCATCGGGGAAGCCATTATTACCCGGAAGCTGCGGGAAAAGAAGCAGGAACTCCGGGGAGGCGACAAATTCGTCCGGCAGCTGATGGAAAAATATCCCCATCTGCCGTTTCTATCGCTGGAGGTGGACGGGAACGCCTTTCCGCCCGGTACCGAGGCAAACTTGGAAACCTTCTGCCTCCATGTACACCGCGTGAACGAACGGATGAACGAGCTGAAGGCGATGGGCTGAGACCGATTCAACGCCTCCAGCTCCTATGTGGGCTTTTCGGCGCGAACGAGGATATATTCGGTTAGACGGTCCTTGTACGACTTATATACCGAGTAATCCACGACGAGGCCGCACAGCGTCAGGAACAGCCCCCGGATCTCGCTCATTTCCCTGATATTGACGATTTTTTTCTTCTCTTTAAAATATCCCGGAATGGTATACCGCCCCACTTCGGTGATCGTGGCGTTCACGAATCCCAATTGACTTAATTTCCGGAGATACGCCTCGATTCCGTACACGTTCGCGTCCGGGCATGCCCACAGCTTTTGGGCTGCTTTTACGACGGTTTTCTCGCGGAGGTTCCGTGCGGGATGGGTGATGCAGAAATCCGCGAGCACCATGACTCCTTCGGGTTTCATCAACCTGAAAGCCTCTTTGAGAAAGTCTTCGCGGGTATTGAAGTGTTGCGAGCCTTCGATGCACATGACGTGGGTAAAGGATTGGTCGGGGAAAGGAAGTTTCGTCGCCGTTCCGTGGTGGGCCCGGACCTTTTGGCCGATGCCGGCAGCCTCGATCCTGCGCCTTGCGATCTGGACATGCTTCCAGAGGATGTCCACCGCATCGATGGAACAGCCGTACTGCGAGTGAAGATAAACATCCTGGGACCCCATGCCGCAGGCGACGTCCAGCACCGCGCTATCGCCGGTTACCCCGAGCAACCCGGCCATCTTGTGCACCAGGTCATGTGCCGCCGTGATGTAATCCGGGGCGTTTTCCCACCAGCCGAAATTCAGGAATCCGCCGTGATGATCGCCGTAATGCTCCGTGCCGATATTATACAGCCGCTCGACTCCGTACGCCCCTTCCTGCACGACAAAACGTCTGTCTTCCATAGGTGTATTCCTCCATATGACCGTAACATCACCGAAAAAATATAAACCCCTGGCCTGAAAACCGGCAAAAACCGTCGAATCTTTGTAGAAATCAAAATAAGTTAACTGATAATTTTATCCCGCTACGCTCGCTTGTCAAGCCAAATTTATCGAGGCGAGAAAATTTCAGGGTTCCTGGAAATGCTTATGCCGCGGAACGACAAGTGTCGGTGAACTTAGAAATATCGTCGCATGCGAGGGTCCTCTCCAATACTGTAAGATTTCTTACATACATTAAAATCGTTTTACAGTAGTTTTCCGTCGGAGGCTTTATGACACTGATCTTTTTCTCGTTATCCGGCGGATTGTTGCTCTGGTCATTGATAAAATCACCGGTCAAGACAGGCGCCGGCGTCAAATTCAGTTTTGCCATGCTAAAAAGCATGATCGTGCAGATAATTTGCATCCTGGCTTTATTGGGACTGCTCCTGGCGTTGGTTCCAAAGGAATATATCGCCAAAGTACTGGGAGGCGGTTCGTCGTTCCTGAATGTTCTGTGGGGAGCCTTGCTCGGAAGCATAACCATCATACCCGGGGTCATCGCGATTCCCTTGGCGGGAAGCCTGGTAAAATCCGGGGCTGCGCTGCCGGCCGTCGCCGCCTTCGTTACAACCCTGACCATGGTAGGCATCGCCACGTTCCCGATCGAAATCCAAGCTTTGGGCAAGCGTTTTACCTACTGGAGAAACGGCCTGAGCCTGGCATTCGCCGTCGCCATCGCCCTGCTGATGGGAGTGTTGTTATGAAAAACAAACTCAAGGCGCTGGCATCGCCCGCGGTGGCGCTGCTCGCCTATGTCCTGGTTTTCATCCTGAGTCCCCAAACGTTCAGAACCGCCCTGGTATTCATCTCCGGCTTCCTCAAGGAAATGATCCAGGTGTTGCCGCGCGTATTGATACTGTCCGGCCTGATAGCGGTGTGGGTGCCCCGGGACGTGATCATCGGCGGATTCGGGAATAAATCCGGATGGAAAGGCCGGCTGCTGTCGCTCCTCATAGGCAGTGTGTCGGCGGGTCCCATTTACGCGGCTTTTCCCTTGTGCCTCACTTTCAAGAAGAAGGGAGCCTCAACGGAAAACATCATAATCATCCTCAGTTCATGGGCTGTCATCAAAGTGCCTATGCTCATCATGGAAATCAAGTTTCTGGGCATGGAATTCTCGCTGCTGCGGTATTTGCTTACGGTGCCCGTTATTTTTTTGATGGCATGGATCTTGAAAAAAATCCTTGCATGGGATGAGCTGGATTCCACGGCTCTCGGAGCGAGCGCCCCATTGCATCCGCGCGATCTGGTCCTCGAGAAATTACCCGGCTACAATTGCAAGTCGTGCGGCCATGATAATTGCGCTGATTTTTCAGAAGCGGCGGCCTTGGGATTATCGCCGCTGTCCAAATGCGAATTCGCAAAATAGCGCTTCCGCGATATTCTGGCTGCGACCTCGAGTCCTCAACGCGTCTCGAGGTTGGGTCAGTCGTTAGAAAACCAGGTCTCTCGGATAAGCCAACTTTTCCGCGGTTCGCTGCTCGGTGGGCAAAGCGGAATCACAGCCGCAAGCTGAGTCCCGCCTTTACGGAAAAATCCTTACCGAGAAAAACGTTCCCAGCCACCCAGCCGGCGCTCTTCAATTCCATATCCAAGAAAGGCCTCGGGAAGTTCCCCTGGGCATACTCGATCTTAAGGCCGAGCAAGCCACCGGCGTCGGAGCTAACCGAATCGAACGCCTGAGCACGAGGCTGGGCCCAAAGTATTCCCCTTAAGCTTAGCGACAGTCCCAAAAGAACCGGAAAGTCGACGAGCGCCGCTTCCAGCGAAGGGAATGCGGCGACCGCGTTTCGGTTAAGCGCCAGGTTTACGAAGGCTTTATATGGCCCAGCCTTGCAGAGCAGGTTAAGGCCAATCTGACTACCGAACGATGTAGGATAATACCTTAAGGAAAAGTTGCCATAGAGACTTGTTCCGTCGGGAAGCTTCGCTATATGCATGCTATTAATAAATACCAACATGGGTGAAACAAGGTTTAAGAGCGACAGGTAGGCTTCTTTGCGTATCCAGCCATATTGTGCGTCGGTAAGTTTGTCGCCGTAAATATAGCGGTCATATCCTGCTCCATGAGGATTCTGTCCCCGAGCCGAGTATGGCAGTAGTGGATTGTGCAAATCGTAGGCCCACGCGGTAAAATCCATTCCGGTAAAGTCCCTATAGGACTGGTTCGAGCCTTCCCATGCCATGACTTCAATTGTGCCGGATGCAGCAGCTTCTTTGTCGGCGCACTGGAGCATATACATGGTTGGAAGCCCAAAACTCAGTAGATACGAAACGGAACTTAGATAATCAGTACCGTCGAAGAAATTACTGCGCTGGGCCTTTTCCCCGAACAGTACCTCTCCTTCAAAACCGGCGGCGTGCATGCGCACGAAATCCGGGTTGCTCCATGCTTTCATGCGCTCCAAATCGGCGTCAAGAATCGAGTCTACGGAATAAACTTCTGCGCCTATGTCGCGACCGCTAAAGATATCGTTAAAGGTATTGTTACCGTATACATCGGCGCGGGTAAGTACCGCTCGGTGAAACTCTTCGTGCATCCAGCCGCGGCCAAACGGCACCAGTATCAAGAAAAAATCGCCGATACTCGACAGCGTTGCCTGCGCTGCCCCGTTCAGCATCCTGGTGAAAAACGCATCGCCCCGCAAGAACGGCACGGCGTTGACGGCGGCTCTTACGCCGAAAAACAAAGTACGCTGGAAAGCCGCACTAAGGTCCATTGCCTGACTCATGCTCGGGCTGGCAAGGGCCGCATTAGGGCCGAAGCTCCTCGGCACCGAAGTGTCACCAGGCAAACCCGCCTGTAGATTTGAGGCATACAGGGCGTATGGAAGGTCTACCAGGGTAAAATCCAAAGAGAGACTATAGTCTTGGCTTGCGCGCGCTGGAATATCCTGGGCGCCCGCAATAAAACCCAAGACACAAAATATTATAACTAAGCAATTCGCCCTCATTTGGTTCCTCCGTAGAAAAGTGAGCGCGCCGGCTTTCAATTCTCCTGGCGCGCAGCTAGATTACTTCGACAATCGGCTCTGTATGAATCCCGCCACCATCTCAGCGGAAGGAAAATCGTAGTTCGAAAAAATCACGACCACGATGCCTTGGTCCGGATAGATTTGTAACATGGTGCTTACACCTTCTATGCCACCCGAGTGCCCCACAACGCGCATACTGCCGATTGTGTAGGCGTCGAATCCGTAGCCATAGCCGGCGTCAGGCCCCATCTCCACCTTGGTGCTCGTTATAAGATTGGTGTACTTCTCATCGAGCAGCTTGTTTGTCCTTAGAGCCTCGGCGAACGCGAGGAAGTCGGGAGCGCTCGCAGAGTAGCCGCCAGCGGCGAAACCGCTATACGGAAGACAATCCCAATTCTCCGTCCTGACTTCGCCCGCCTCGCGGGTTTCACCGAAGGTATAGCCCACTGCCAAGCCTTTTGCCTTTTCCGCCTTTGGGAATGGTCCTGTATTCTTCATGTTCGAAGGCGACACTATATGAGTTCGAATGTAGTCGTGGTAGCTCATGCCGGACAGCTTTTCGAGTATGGCGCCAAGCACCACGAAGCCCGCGTTGCTATAGGCCATGTCCGTGCCTGGCTCGAACAGCAAAGGCTCGTTTACGAACAAACCAAGCCAATCGGCGGTGTTACGGAAGTCGCCTTTCTTCTCGAAATACTCATCGGTAAACACGTCGGACAGACCTGAGGTATGAGTAAGCAACTGTTTCACGCTTACCTTGGCGGCCACATCTGCATTCGGGTAATCAGGCAGGAGTTTGCCCACCTTATCGTCGTAGGAAAGCTTGCCCACCTGCACCAATTGGGCAATGGCGACGGAGCTTAGCATCTTGCCCATAGACGCGATATTGTATTTCGTGTCCTTGGCGTTCTTTTCTTTGGTAGCTAGATTGGCATAGCCGTATGCCTTATGAAAGAAGGGCTTGCCGTTCCTGGCAACGAGCACAGTACCGGAAAACTCGTCATGCGCTACGAGGTCGGCAAGGAGAGTCTCCAGCTTTGCGGCAAGCGCCTTGTCGGGCATCCTGTCGATAACGACGCTTTCGGGCGGCGTTACGCCGCTCATGCCTATACCGAAGTTGCGTATAAGCGTACTTGGCGCCGCATCGAGCTTTAGAATAATATTTGGCCAGAACGTGCCGCTTCTATTGCATGCTAGTGCCTCGGTCTTTCCATCCGGACGTTCCGTCATGGACAAAATGCTTACCGTGCCAATCAGCAGCCTCATATCAACCATCATGGCTGTATGTTGTTCCGCTGATCGTTTGGCCAAAAGCGCAGGACTAAAGTGGGTCTTTATAAATTCAAGCATCAGCGCTTCGTCGCCCTTATTAAATTCAGTAATAAATTCTTCTAGAACCTTGCCTTCCGGAGTCTGCGGATACGTAAAAGCGGGGGCAGACGTCGAAACATCCGCTGGCGGAGCGCTTACGCATCCGAATAAAATCGTCAGTACCAGAGCTGCACCCCATAGACACGGAATCTTCGCGATCCTTGTCGCCTTGGCGTTCATTCGTTTTGCTTTTTCTTCCATCGAAAAGCTCCTTCATGCCGGCCACGAGCCTATGTCGCTGGCCGATTAATGTCCGGGCCGCATACGCGCGCCCGTTTTGTATAAAACTGTTACTTGCCGGTCTTGCGTTTGAATACCATGCCGTAAAGCTCCAGGCGCTCGTCGGCTCCAAGTCCTGATGCCCGTATCGCCGAGCCAAGGTTTCGGCTGTGGCCAAGCAGGAATCCTTCGTTGTCGCCCCTTATGCCTACGGGATAAGGAATCTCGCTTTCCTGTATCGTGGCATTCACGATCAGGGCGCCGCTCATAGGGTCCGTACTAAGGTTCATTGCGGAGAAACGCACGAAGTCGCTTGACTTGGGAGGGTCTACGGCTTCCCAGTCTCCAAGCCTGGCTACCCAAGCCGCGGTAAGCGAGCTTGCCGCTATGCGGTCGCATGCGCCCGCTACGGTTCCGTCAGACCTTAACATAAGCAATTCCTCGCCTCCTGCGTGTTCAAGTGTTACCGTTAAAGACTCGAGTTCTTTTATAGGAAGCACCACTCCCAGGATTCTCATACGCAGGCCCATGACGTCGTTTCCGCGGTATACCAGTTCGAACTTCTGACCCGAAAGGTTCATTACCCAGCGCTTGCCCACAAGCTGCACCGTGGTTAGTCCACCGGGGCTTGCCCAGGAACCGGCTACTCTGGCCGAAAGCGCGTCAGGCAGGGGAAGCACCGTTGGCCGCTCCCGTTTTTTCTGCTCAGGCTTTACGAACACGCTCTGCCCGCGTTCGCACAGCGCAAAGGCAGTAAAAACTTCCTGCACTATAGGCAGCAGGGAAGCGTCGTCGCCATTTACCATGATGAATACGCCAATGCCGGTCGTAGCTTCCACGATTAGCCTGGCATGAAAGCCAGAAATGTCCCCGCCGTGCTGATAGAAGCTTAAGCCCGGATACTCAGACCACAGGGGTATCGCCCAGGCTAGGCCTTGCTTGGTGTCGAAGTCTCGGCTTACGCCCTCGTTCTGCACGCGCCACATTTCCTGTTGGCTTGCCGGGCTTAGTATGCCCCCTTCGTTTCGGTCGAGGCCTTTCGTAGCCGAGCGCAGTGTGGCAGTAAGGAAAGCGACCATGTCGTTGGCGCTGGTCATCATCGAGCCTGCGCTCCAATCCCGAATCACAGGAACGTCGATCCAGTCCTTCTTTACCTTGCCTCGGGCATAGCGGCCTTCCAGATCCGCGCTGTATCGGAAGGATGAAGAGGCCATACCTATGGGGCGCAGCAGCTCGTTGGCTACGAAGGTATCGAAGCTCTTTCCGCTGGCCGCCTCCACGACGAGGCCCAGAAGCGAATACCCGAGGTTGCTGTAGGATTTAATAGTGAAAGGTTTATAACAAATAGTAGTCTCTGACGCCAGCCTTACCGCGTCCTCGTTGGGTCTGGCGGGCGCCTCCTTAAAAGAATAATCGGGGCTAAAGCCCGAAAGGCAGTCGCTCTGCAGGCCAGACTCGTGTGCAAGTAGTCCTCGTATGGTTATGCCGTCCGGAGAAGGACCCCAGCTGCGCGGCTTGAAGTCCGGCAGGTAACGGGACACGGGTGCGTCAAGCTCTACCTTGCCAAGCTCTACGAGGCGCATGATCGCGGCTGCCGTAAACAGCTTGGACACCGAGCCTATATTGGAAACGGTATCCGGCCCGAAGGGAGCGCCGTTTTCATCACGGACGCCGAAGCCCTCACTCCAGAGCAGGCCATCGGTCTCCGCGACGGCTATGGCCGCTCCCGGAACCTTGGCCTTGGCTATAGCCTTGCCCACCTTGTCCTGAAGCATGGCTATAGTCTGGCTGCGGCTTAGCCTGGCCGCCCCAGCAGCCTGGTCTTGAGCGCTATCCTGCGTGGCGCAGGACGCCACGAGGCCAAGGGCGCAGGCCCCGGCTGCCACTATACTTGCTAATTTTTTCACGCTATTCGTCATCGTTGTCTCCTCTTGGCCACATGGCCTGTAAAAAGCCTTCTGCCTTCCACGAAAGAGAAGATACTACGACGAAACAAAGCAAACATCGGACTGGAGGACTAGGGTAACTACGCCTTTAGACCTAGTTGCCGCTGTCGGGCAGGTGCGCGTCCACTATAAAGCCGTCAGGCACCTTGAGCACCCGCAAGGATCCCCCGATTTCCCTGGCCCGGCTGCGCATTACCACAAGCCCCAGCCTGCTGTCGAGTACGGCGGAGTGAGGAGGAGTATGTATGGACGAGGGTTCTTGTTTGAATCCCTGGCTTCCGGCCCCGTTGTTTTCGTAATCGCACACCCGCACCAGGTACTCACCCCCCGATGGGCCAAGCATAAGCTCCACGCGGGCATAGCTACCGTGTTTAGCCGCGTTCGCAATGGCCTCTTTAGCTATCCAATAGGCAGCTTCCGCCACGGCTTCGCTCCCGGGGGGCGATACAGAGTGGCATGAATCCTCGCTGATCAAGCCTGCTCCTATCCAGCGCAGCAGTTCGGCTTTTAGAAGCTCGTCCAGTTTCTCCGGAGCTATGATGGCGGGAGAAAACGCTCCAAGCATAGCCTGGGTACGCGAGAGTGCGTCGCCTAAACCCGCTTCGAGGCCTGTTGCAAGCCCCTCATGCTCGCTTTCAGCCAGCACGCGCTTCAATGCCCCCGCGTTAAGCTTAAGCGCGAACAGCTCTTGCTTAAGGCCATCGTGCAATTCCCTGGCTATCCTGCCGCGCTCCTCCCATGCCCCCCGCTCCTGCTTGCCCGCCAATAGCGATGGCAACCCCGCTCCCAGACGCTCCAGGGCCGCCGCGAGCAGTCCTACCTCGTCTTCCTTGGAGCCGCTATACCTTAAGGAAAAATCACCTTCAAGATACGCTTCGGCGGACTGGCGGAGCGGTAGGATTCGCTTACGCAACACTATGGCAAAGGCAAAACCGGCAAGCAGCCCGGCGGGCATCACTATCAAGAAGAATATGCTGATAAAGCTCTGAAAAAAGCGCTTAAGGAATAGAGGACCAAGGGCAGGTTCATGCGAGGCACCGCATGATACGACGCCGACGAGCGAGCCATTGGCAGAGAGCACAGGCAGGGCGACTACGAGGCCGGCTTTATCCTCTAACCTGGTCTCGGTCTTGGAAAAAATGCAGCCTTCGATCGCGCGAGCGAAAGCCAGAAGCGCCTCTTGCGGCAAGGAATCTCCAGGCAAACTGCCTTCAGCCTGCTTTATCGCGTGCAAAAGGGAATAGCCGCCAAGCTCGCCGGCACCAACGAATACCAGAAAGGACCAAGAACCTTCCCCTGCTGCCTCGCGCTCGGATTCCAGGACATATTCGGCAAAGTGAGCGCGGGCACGGGCGGCGAGCACACCTGCGATGGCCGTATCCTCGAAGGCGGAGCGCTCGAGCTTCGACAGAAACATGGCCTCCGAGCGCGCAAAGGAGGAAAAGCGGGCCAGTGCGTCATGGTCGCGCGAGGCATAATCAAGGAAAACCGCCGCGCCTACGATTATGCAAAGCGCGGCGAAAGTCCAGGCTGAGAATATCTTGAACACGGAAAACCACAACTTAATAAAAGGCGCGTTCCGAACCCATACAGTGCGAAGCGTCATGCCTGCGAGCCCTTGGAAACATCTTCCCCAGCGAGCCCGGACTCCCAAGCAAGCACTGCTATCTTCGTCCTGTCCGCCAAGCCCGTCTTGCTCAGTATCGCGCTCACGTGCACTTTGGCCGTCTTGGTGCTCATGCCAAGATCCTTGCCTATCTCGGCGTTTGACAGCCCTCGAGCGATTCGGAGAGCAACTTCCCTCTCTCGGGACGTTAAGTCCGCGAATGGATTACTATTTTTTTTGGCTTTGCGTTTTAAGGACTGCATAACAAGCTCGGAGACACCGGGGTCCCAATAGCGCTCGCCGTGCGCTGCCTTGCGTATCGTGGAAGCCAAAGTATCAGCTCCCACATTTTTCATGAGCACGCTGGTCGCGCCTGCGTCGATCGCAGCGGCCAAGGCTTCGGGATCCTGGCTGGAAGTAAGCACGACAACCTTGACCGCGCTTCCCGCTAAAGCCGCGAGGACAGATAGTCCGTCCATTCCTGGCATGGCCAGATCGAGGAGCATAACGTCCACGCCTCCCCCATCGATTGCGGCCAGGGCCGCCTTTCCGTCCACCACTTCCCCGGCAATGGCAATATCGGGCAAGCCAAAAAGGGCATTCTTTATTCCCGCGCGCACGATAGGATGGTCATCGACGATCAGCAAGCGAACAGGTGGTCGGTCGATCATACATGCATCGCAGGGGGTGCGAGCCAATAATCTTTGATATAGGATAAGCGCATGAAAACCTCCAACAAATAAAAGTATAAACCTTAGTAAAGCTAATCACAAGAAGCGGAAGCCCAAATCAGAAAAGCGGTGCATGATAGAGCTTTTCTGCTATTTCAAGAAAATTCGAATTCTCATTAATTATTCATTACTTCAGCAGCCGAGACTTTCCCTGATCGTCAGTTTTCTGACTTTCCTCGACGGCAGCATGGCGGCCGCGACGGGGAATATGGCGCTTATCAAGGCTATGGCGGCGAGGCGCGAAGGAAAAAGACCGGGGCGAATTGAATCGGGCAGTGCCGCTCCGATATCGGTCAACTCGAAGCGCAACCCGGTACCGGTGGTGTGCAGTATGGCAATGACGAGGGTGCCGACCCCCAACGCGCACAGGGAAGCGGCTATTCCCGTAATCATCGTTTCAGCGTAGATAAGAAGCCCTGCCTGCCGCGAGGTAAGCGCAATGGCGCGCAGGGTGCCGAGATCCTTTACCCGCTCCTGAACCGACAGCAGTATGGCGTTGGTGATTCCGGCGGAGGCGACCAAGGCGAAAATCGCCATCATTCCCGCTAAAAAAGTATCGAGAAAATCGAACATGGCGGCAAAGCTCTTGGAGATTTCCGTAAAGGGCCGCACCTCTAAACCCGGCCTGCTTCTAATTTCGCCCATGACGGCGCGTACGGCCGCGGCTTCGGCATCGCTGGCCGCCAGCTCCAGATCAGAGCTCGAGGCAAACCAGAGGGAAATCGCGCTTGCGCTTCCTTCGAGCCCGAATGCCCGGGAAAAGCTTAGCAGATCCACGGCGCAGCCGGCTTCTCCCGGAAGAGTCGCTTCGCGGGTTATGCCGATGATCGGCGTTTCCATCATGGAAAATGAGCCGGTCGCATCGTTACCCAAGAGGATGAGGGAGTCGCCGGTTTTCAGGTTCAGCTTCCGCGCATAGCTTTCGTCCAGCAAGGCACCCTCATCGCCGGGACTTACGAAATAGCGGCCGGCGGCGAGGATGGCGCCGGACAAAAAAGGATTCCGCGCGACCGTACCGCGCGGCAGCGAGCGGGCAAAGGGTTCCACCGCCAATACCGGCGCTCCGCGGGAGCGGTCGCCATCGGAAAGCATGCATCCCGTTATCGCGGAAGCAGCCGTCAAGGGAATGATACCCGGTGTGGCCGACTGCCGGGCGGCGGCGAGCATGGCGTCCATCACGGCATCGATGTCCTGGATGGCCAAGTCCAGGGGCATAGCCTCGGCCGAGTGGAGATAGCCTTCGGCGTGCACGTCCAGGTGTCCGGACAGGCTAATTATGCGCTCGGCGGAATTGGCGGCGTAGCCCTTCATGAACGCGTCAACAACGAGGATGCTGAGGGTTCCGCAGAACAGTATGAGGAATGTCTGAAGCGTACGCCTGCGGTATCGAAGGACGTTTCTCCAGGCCAAGAATAAAATCAGCTTGATCGATTTCACGGTAATTCCTTTCCGGGCACTTCGAAAAAATCGGTTAGTTTCTCGAGGTGCCCTTTAGTAGAAGAATTCAAGCGCGATTCCCGCGCTCCAATCCGCGGCGAGCGCAGGCGACCAATCCTCGGGCTTGCGGTTCCATGCGGCCACGCCCCGGAGAACAAGGAAATCCGTCGCGTTCCAGGCAGCCTCGAGCGACGTCCTCGCCGCCAGGGTTTTCGTGTCCGCCAAAGCGGAAACGGATGCGGACGCATCCCCGGAAGCCCAGGAAAGTTTCGCGAAGCCTTTGACGGATTCAGTTACATTATCGTAACAAGCCTCGGCTATCGCGAAGCAGTCGCCCAGTTTCCGGTTGAGGCTCAGGGCCCAACCATACTCGGCATCGGCTTCAGGCTCAGGCAGGGAAGCGAGGTCCGCACCCGGTATCGACAGAGCCGCGAAATCGCGCGTGCGAAGGAAACCTTCCGCGCCGAGCACGAAACCACCGATATCGGCGCTCAGCCAACACCCGCCGGCCATGGGCATAGCCCCCTCTTGCCGGCTCCTGCCAAGACGGCGAAAGTCGCCGGATACGCCGAGTTCGGTGGAACCGAACAGCACCCCTCCGGGAAGAAAGACGGCGATGCGTCCATGGGCTCCGGCTTCATCGAGATCGGGAAGAACCGCCACGGAACCAGCCGGGCAATCAGGGAGGAGAAATGCCGCGTTCAGCGCAACGGACGCGCCGGCGGGATGCAACTCCAGGAAGACTCCGTCCAGCCCTACTTTGCCCGCCCGAGCGTCGAAGGAATTTTTATTAACCAGCTGATTGGCTGGGTTGAAGGCCAGGCAGGGTCCGTATTGCAGCGCAGACCTGCCGATACGAAATCCGAGGAACGCGGCTGGACGCCATTCCATCCACGCTTCGTCGAGGGATAGGGAGCAGGTTCCCGAAGCAAAGTCGTACCTGGTCCAGAGAACCGCGAGAAAACGGCCCAGGGAAGCCGAACGGAATATTCTCGCATTCGCGGAAGTACTGGCGTACCAATCAAGCGTGGCGTCGTCGGGAATTCCTTCCCGGTAGCCTATGCCGCCGGCGACATTGTACACCGATCCGGAAATTCCAGTACCCGTATCGTAGTCTTCGGCGTGCAAGGCCAGGGCAGTCGTCACCGCCACTGCGCAAAACAGTAAAAACGCGCGTGTTTTCATACGATATGCCCTTCCACCTTTTCGGTCTTGGCTATGAGGCCGTCTTCCAGGTACACGCGCCTGTCCAGGTACGGAAGCACGCGGGGGTCGTGGGTGGACAGGATGAAGGTAGTCCTCATTTCGTGATTCATTTCGTGCATGATCTCGAGCACGTTCCGCCCGCTCTCGCCGTCCAGATTGGCGGTGGGTTCGTCCGCAAGAACGAGGCGCGGGCCGATGATCAAGGCGCGGGCCACGGCGACGCGCTGGCGCTGGCCGCCTGAAAGCTCATCCGGGCGCTGCCTGGCCTCGCGAACCAAGCCCACGCGCTCGAGCAGGCGCAAGGCGCGCCTGCGCCGCTCCTTTTTGGGAACCCCGAGCGCCATGAGAGGCAACTCCACGTTCTCGAGCGCCGTAAGCACGGGGATGAGATTGAAAGACTGAAAAATAAAACCGATCTCGCGCCGCCGTATGCCGGTGCGTTCATTGTCATCCAGGCTGCCCAGGTCCAAGCCGTTTATCAGCACGGTTCCCGAGGTAGCCAGATCGATGCCGCCCAGGATATTAAGGAGCGTGCTTTTCCCCGATCCCGAAGGTCCTACTATTCCGACGATCTCGGGGGCGTCGATCGAGAGGTCTATCCCCCGTAACGCTTCCACGTGCGTATGGCCAAGGCGATAAGTTTTCGTCAGTTGTTTTATTTCTATCTTGCTCATGGTATTCCTCAGTTCCCAAGCGATGAGGGAGTCAGCCGAGAACGGTCTACCGGCTCTTCGCTGATCTCCATGAATATGACGGAGCTTGTGTCGCCGGGCTTCATCAAGTCCGTAATCGTCATGACCGACGGGCGCCTCTTGCCGCCGAAGCTCTTTACCTCCGAGAACGCCACTTTCTTGGATTCCCTGCCGGAGCGGGCGTAATAGGTCATGGCGACCGGTAAGAAATCTTTACCTATCCGGGCTTCTATCCTGGCGTACGGGAGGCTCGCGGTTTTTGCGCTCATGACGACGGTCCAGCCGGTCTCGTTGCCCGACGAGATCACGGCGTCGTAGTCGTCCGCCTTGTCCAGGTTCATCACGTCGTCGTTGGTAAAGCTCGTGCCCATGAACGCGTCCTTGCCGGAAAGCCGCACCGGCTTGGATACCGAGGGCGAGCTCATCCACATGGACGAACCGATCATCAAGACGCGCTTGCCGCGGTCGCGTGCGGGTTCCTCGAAATCGAGCCGGGTACCCACATCCTTGACGTATGCCACCATGGCTTCCATCCGCCTGGATTTTCCGTCGGCCTTGACGTCCACTATGCGTATGAGCATCCTGCATTCCGTAAAGGCCATGCGCTTGTCCATTTCCGCTATGACGGTCCTGCCGTCCAATTCTTCCGCCGCCAATGCCGGGACGCAGAAAGCGGCAATCAAAAATCCTAATAGCTTTTTATCGAAAATTCTGTTGAACATACTGAATCCTTTCGCCTAGCGCTCGGCCAGGGCAGTCAGAATGGGCATGCGCGCGGCGCTCAGGGCAGGCGCGATTCCGGCGATTATAGCCGTGACAAAACCGGCGATGGCCGAGATGAGGAAATCGACCGGCTGCAGGTCGCAAGTAAGCCAGAACCGGGGAATGTCCAGGTTCGCCATGGACTCTCCGAATTCCAAGGGATTCATCTGGAGGGCCAGCGAGAGCGCCCCGCCTCCCAGGCAGCCGACCGCGGCGCCGGCGATTCCGATCATCAGCGCCTCGAACAGGAACATGCCCGCGATCTCGGCGCGAAGCCAGCCTGAGGCACGAAGCATCCCTATCTCCCTCTTGCGCTCGAAAACTGTCATGCGCATAGTTCCCGCGATGGTAGAGAGGGAGAGAAAGAGCAATATGAATATGAAGATTCCGTAGAACGTCCTGTCCATCCGGGCGTCCTTGACGATGGCCTTCGCGTAATTTTTCCAGTCACGGAAAAACAGCCCGAGTCCCGCGACGCGTTTGCGCTCGGCATCGGTTTCAAGCTCCGCGATGGCCCGCTCCCGCGCCACCGAATCGATGCCGGAAGCCACGCGGGCGTACACCTTGTTGATCCTGTCGCCGGAGGCCAGGAATTCCTGGGCTTGGGAAAGATCCATCATGACGATGCCTCGATCCATGGGTGGATACGCAGTGGAGAAAATAGCGGAGACCTGCCAATAGTCCAGGTTGGACGCGCCGTCCACGGTAGTGGCCTGGATGCGGATTTCGTCCCCAACGGACAATGACAGTATTTCGGCAAGCTTCCTGCCTATCACCACCCCGCTGCCGCCGAAGATTCCTGCGACGAGTCGCTCGTCGACGGCCAGTACCTCGGATTCCGCGGCGAAATCCACCCCGACGAGCGTAACAGGCGCCTTGCGGGAACCATCACCGGCAAAGGCGGGGCACATGAGACGCGGCGCGAGGCCGGGGGATCGAACTGCGTCTTTCGCGTTCCTGGAGCGAAGGATTCCTCTATCCTTGACGATGGATGCATCGAAAAGGTTTGCGGGATCGAGCCAAACGTCCGGATCGTCGTCGTCGAAGCCCAGGCTCGCAAATTGCCCTTGGGCGGTTGCATAGTCGATGACCGATGAAAACATGACCCCTTCGTATGTTCCCCGATAAAAAGAGAGGAAGAATACGACTGCCGCCACAGAGACTGCGATTCCGAGGAGGTTGGTCACGGCGCGCAGGAGATGTCGCCTGAGATTGAGGACGGCGAAAACGATGAGATTGGCTAACGGGATTGTTTTGACGGCGTGGTTTTCGTTCGATGCCGGCATGCGAACTCCTTCGCATCCATCCACCGGTATTAATACCAGCCGGAGTATTTCGGGCTGTCCTTTTCGGATACGCCGAAACTCCATGGGTATAAAAAAACCCGTGGGAAGGATACTTGTTTAGAGTATGAATCCCACGGGTCTCTAACCCGTTGCTTATCATCGCCCCGACGGAGCGATTTCAGCCCGGAACGCGTTCGTTTAAAAACAACGCTTCCTGTTAACTAAAATATAATTCTCAAGGGCTTTTCCGTCAAGAGTTTTTTTACCGTATCGAGGCCAGCCTATGCATGTTTCTTTGAAACTGATAGGTTTTTAATCGCCTCGCGTTGCGATATTTTTCCCGTTGACTGTATCCGACAAGAAATATACTCTGTTTCCGTGATTATTTACCGCTAAAAAGGCATTTACGGGTATTTAGAGGGCATCCGGTAATCTTGACATCATTAACTCAATCTGCTAATTTCTTACTCCTACGTAATTTCTTGATTATGTACACGAATTTCAAGCGTAAACAACCCATATGGAGGATATTTTGGCTACAAAGAATTCATCTGCTGAAAAGCGACACATCCAGGACGAGAAACGTCGCGTCCGGAACAAGAGAGTAAAGAGCAGCGTTCGCACAGCGGCTAAAAAAGTCGTTATTGCGGCTCATTCCAAGGATAAAGCAAACGCAGAAGCTTCTTTACTTGATATGATCAAGCAAATCGACACCGCAGCGCGCAAAGGCATCATCAAAAAGAATACCGCCGCACGCAAAAAGTCCAGGATGCAGAAGCTGGTCAATCTCCTCAACGCGTAAAAGAAACAGGACAAGCGCGATGATGCTTGCCTATTCCGATGTTTGCACTGCCGATTTTAAATACTAGTTCTATTTAGAATCGGCGTTGCGTCGCTACTGCTACTAGATGATTCATGGGCACGAGGAGAACGGTCATGTCACAAAAAGTAACCAAAGCCGAATTGATCGACGCGCTTCACGAAAGCACCGCGATCAATCGAAAAGACATACACGGAATCATCGACAATCTTCTTGAGCAGGTAAAACTCGCGATACTGGCCGAAAAAACGGTGGAACTTCGAGGTTTTGGGACCTTTGAAATACGCATCCGCAAAGGTAGAAAACGCGCCAGGAACCCAAAAACCGGTGAAACAGTCTCGGTTGCCGATCACGGGGTCGCCATTTTCAGACCCGGCCGGGAACTCAAGCAGGAAGCGTGGAAAATAAACGCCCTGCATACCGATGACACCCAAATCAAGGACTGACAATCGGCACTTCCTGCGGTGCTCCCTTCTTTTTCTCTTAGCCACCAGCACGTACATCCTGGCCTTCCCGATCGCTTCCTTCCCGGGATTCGGTTTCCTTTCCCTTATTTCCATTGCCTTATTCCTTCTATGGATGAAACCGCTCAACCTAGGGCAAGTTCTCGCCGGAGGAACGTTTGCCGGGGCACTGATCCATGCGGCTGTAACGTCATGGATCGGTAATTACCATCCTGCGGCGCTCATCCTCTCCATGTTGGCTGGCGCGCTTCGCTTTTCCCTGCTTTTCAGCGGTTTACACTTGGTTTCGCAAGCCAAGCCCTGGCTTCGCCGCACTGGAAGCATCCTCATCGTAACAAGCATTCCAATCTTGGCATCCTGGGGGTTCTTGGCCTTCCCTTACGCTACCCTGCCGTATTCCATGGGGTCGTCCCGCTTGGCGCTTTTTCTGGCCAGCATCGGGGGAACAAGCCTCGTCACGCTTGTCATTGCCGTCATCAACTATTGCTTTTTTGAAACTTTTCAAACCAGTCGCTCCAAGGGAAAACCTGTTTGGATTCTCTGGTTTGCGCCTGCCATGGTTTTTGGAATCATTTTTCTGATCCCGACGCAGCCATATCTTCTGAACGGCAACGAGCCAATTAATCGCGCAGCCTCTACTTTGCAGAAAAAAAAGCCTGCAGTGTTGCGTATCGCCCTTGTTCAGCCAAACAGGCAAACCAAGCAGGAAAATCTCGCGGATTATAAGGCCATGTTCGCGTCCCTCAAGGAACTGTCCGGAAAAGCGGGCGAATATACGCCAGACTTGATTATCTGGCATGAAACTTCAATTGTGCCCGCGTTGGCATGGCATATAAAGTATAGGCCGGACCGTGAAAGCTATGAATTCGCCAAAGACGTTCAGCAGTACCTGGTTTCCAACCCATCGTCCATTCTTCTTGGTACCAGTTGGGTATCGGAAACCGACGAGAATCGGAAGTCCGAGTACAACTCCGCGCTGCTCTATAGCAAAACGCTTGTTTCGGGCATCTACAGCAAAATGAAACTGGTCCCTTTCTCAGAATATTTCCCTTTTTCCAGGCAGCTGCCGGGCCTGTCTCGTTGGCTGGTATCGCGGTTTGGATTACTGCGGACCCCTGGCACGCAAGCGACGGTCTTTACGCTGAATACAGCCACCTTCGCCGCCCCCATATGCTTTGAAGATTCC
Organism: uncultured Treponemataceae bacterium; assembly: GCA_964485395.1. Classification (GTDB taxonomy): domain Bacteria; phylum Spirochaetota; class Spirochaetia; order Treponematales; family UBA12059; genus JANNSO01. The sequence continues at coordinate 136,967 of CAZAJF010000001.1, forward strand.
TTCACCTCGCATTTTTTATCGTATCCCGAGGTGGATTTTTTCGCGGTTCTTACGGATGACTCCTGGGCACGATCCGTGTCCATGCAAAAACAACATGCCGTCATGTCCAAATTCAGGGCGGCTGAAACCGGTTCAATCCTTCTCAGGGCAGCAAACACCGGTGACACCATGGTTATCGAACCGAATGGCCATATAGCCATGGCGTTGACTCCTCAAACTGCCGATTTTCTGATCGTCGATATCACGCCGGGTGCTAAAAAACGGACTATATTCGAGCGCTTCGGCCATTATCTGCCAATAATCGTCTTCGTGGCCTCGCTTTGTTTTTTCGCGACTGCGGTCTACGATCATGCGCGGAACGCAAGTAGACGCCGACGCAATATTGATTGACAAGAATCAAGCGGTCATGCAGAATAAGGAATATTACTTTTCGCCGCTATACGGAGTGTTTGATGGATCTGAAACAACGCATCCTTATCGTGGATGACGAAGAAATCAATCTGGAATTTTTCGAGGTAATGCTTTCCAACCTCGGCTTTCATGTATTTTTGGCAAGCAATGGTCTAGAAGCGCTGGAATCGGTGCGTAAAACCAAACCCGATCTTATTATCCTCGATAACGTAATGCCCAAGCTTACCGGCTGGGAAGTTACCAAAATCCTGAAAAACGACCCGGAATACGCCGATTACTCTGATATTCCAATTATCATGTTTTCCGCGCTCGACGACGTCAAAGATAAAGTCGAAGGACTGGAACTCGGCGCCGACGACTATATTACGAAACCCTTTAATTTTGCCGAGGTGCTGGCTCGTATTCGCGTAGTACTCCGGACGCATGAGCTTTTACGCCAGATAGACAACCGGGAAAAACGGATCAACCTCGGCGAGCAGGTTTTCAAGGAAATCGAATCTGCAACGGATCAAACCTACAGACACCTTGAGGCGATACGAAAATCCGGCAAAGACGCGGCGCTATCCGAAAAAAACGCGGCCGAAGCCCTGGCCATCCTCGATTCGCTGAAGGAAAAAATCGGAACCCTGACAAAAGATTATAACAATCTTTCGGAAGAAGCCCTGGACGTGGCTGCGCTTCGCCGGAAGGCACGCACCGCGGTGGGCCAATAGGGCCCGGTAAGGAGAGCGGACAATGATCAGTGCGGAAAAAACACAGGCCTTGTCGATCTTTGCGGAAGGCAGAAAACTCTATAAGCTGATGAAATTCAAGGAAGCCGCGGAACGATTCTCGGCGGCTCTGGCAATCGAGCCCGAAGACGGTCCGTCCAAGGTCTACCTCGATCGCTGTACCCTCTACATGAGCGATCCGCCGGAAGAAGATTGGGACGGCGTTTTCGTGATGAAGCATAAATAACAAAAGAAAAATCACGCCTACGGGGAATACCCTGGAAAAAAAGGAAGACCATGGCCAAGAATACTGGAATAAAAAACTTTGGAGACATAACGACCGTCCTTGGGCCGGGTACCAGTCTATCGGGAACATTGCGCTTTGATACGGGCTTGATGATACAGGGTCACTTCGAGGGGGACATCGACGCGAAAGGCGCCCTCTACATCGATGAAACCGCAGAGGTAAAAGCACGCCGGATACGCGCAATGAGCATCGTTGTGGCGGGCTCCATCAAAGGCGACATCGAGGCGGCGGACAAGGTTGAACTTCGTTCCACGGCCAGAATATACGGAAACATCACCACTTCGAAGCTGCGCATCGCCGACGGAGTCCTTTTTGAAGGCAGGTGCGAAATGATAAAGGATCCCGCCAACTTCAACCCTTTCGCGAAGCATATTCAAAACGCCCAATGATGCCGGCATCCGGACTGTCGGAAATTCTTGTCAATCTGTGCAAGGAAAAAAATCTTAAATTATCGTGCGCGGAGTCTTGCACGGGAGGTTTGCTTTCCGCGAGCATAACTTCGGTTCCGGGGGCTTCGGCAATTTTCCCCGGTTCCATCGTATCGTATGCCAACGAAATAAAAATAAAACTATTGGGAATAACTCCCGAGACGCTGAAGGAAAAAGGAGCGGTCTCCGATGTGTGCGCCGAGCAAATGGCTCGGGGCGTAGCGGATCTCATGGGCAGCGACCTGGCGATTTCCATTACCGGGGTTGCGGGACCGGATGGAGGAACCGAACAAAAACCGGTGGGCACCGTGTGGTTTGGATTTTTTTGCAGGGGAGACTCCTGGACGGAAACCATGTGCTTTTCAGGTGATCGGCAGGATATACGCAGGCAAAGCGCAGAATTCGCGATGCAAATCCTGATTAATCGCTGCATAAAGCTTGGAAATACTTGACAACCCCAACATTCAGAGGTATCGTTCTTTCAGTTAACGATACTTCGTTATTGTCTGAGCGCGCTTTGAGAGCCCAAGAAAAGCACAAGCGCAAAACTACCTGCAGTTACAGATTTTTGCATTCAGAACGTAAAAATCATTAACCTGAAACATGCGTGCTTTAGATAACGCATAATCTTTACAGGTTGCCGGAACCCTAATTTTCTAGAGTTCCGCCTTCCGGAAAAAACACGAAAAAATCAACAGTGGAGAAAGCGATGGCAACCATTCGCAGAGGCAGCAACAAGACTTCAGGTCAACAACCGGAAGCCGAAGCCCAAAAAGAATTAGAATTGACTGATTCAATGCAAGATCAAGAAATTACGAACACTGCGCAAGCCAAAGACAACGCAGAAAACGTGGAAGAGTCCCCGAGGAAAAGGATAATCCGCAGGCCGGCGATCCGGACTGAAGAGCCGCCGCAACCCAGCACGTACATAGATATCAGTACCAATTTACCCCCGCTCAGTACGCCCGTGCAAGCCAATGAACCGAATCCCGGAACCAATGCGCTCCCGGGTAACGGTATTCCATATCCGAGGCGAGAAGAAAACCAGCATGTGAGAAAAGAACGGGAAAACGACAATCAGCACCGGAATTCACGTCATGGCGGCAGCGGTTCTCCCGCAGTGGTTCCCGGCTTCGTTCGCAGGCAAGAGACGAACGAGCAATATTCCGGGCAACCCAAGGATGAACAGCAAAAACCGGATAACAACGATTCCCGCGCCCGACTGTCCATCAACGAGCTTACCGCGATGGGATTCAAGGAACTTCGCGAGCTCGGCGGAAATACCGGGTTGAATCACGAAGAAATGGTCCTGCTAAAAAAACAGGAACTTATCTTCCAAATCTTGAAAGCGCATACGGAACGCGGCGGCATCATCTATGCTTACGGTTCCTTGGAAATCCTGCCGGACGGCTACGGCTTTCTCCGCTCTCCCCAAAACAGCTACCTGCCGGGAACCGACGATATCTACATCAGTCCCAGTCAAATACGGCTCTTCGACCTCAAGACAGGCGATACCGTATATGGCCAAATCCGCAGCCCCAAAGAGGGAGAACGCTTCTTTGCCATGCTGCGCGTGGAAAAAGTAAACTTCGACGAGCCGTCGGTCGCGCAGAACCGCATTCCTTTTGAAAACCTCACGCCCCTGTATCCCGAACAGCGTTTCAACCTTGAGACGGTAACGGAAGAAACTTCCACCCGCATCATCAATCTGTTCTGCCCTATCGGAAAAGGCCAGCGGGCGCTCATCGTGTCGCCGCCTAAAACCGGTAAAACGATTCTCATGCAAAAAATAGCGAACGCGATCACTTCAAACCAACCGGATGCCTATTTAATCGTCCTGCTCATCGACGAGCGTCCGGAAGAAGTAACGGACATGGAGCGCACCGTAAAAGCCGAGGTAATTTCGTCAACCTTCGACGAACAGGCAACCAGGCATGTTCAGGTAGCCGAGATGGTACTCGAAAAAGCCAAACGCCTCGTAGAACACGGAAAAGACGTCGTTATTCTTCTCGATTCTATTACCCGTCTCGCCCGGGCCTACAACCAGACCGTACCCACGTCCGGAAAGATCCTATCCGGCGGTGTCGACTCAAATGCGCTGCACAAACCCAAGCGTTTCTTCGGTGCGGCACGAAATATCGAACACGGCGGATCGTTGACCATTATCGCAACGGCCCTCGTTGATACCGGATCCCGAATGGACGAAGTAATTTTCGAAGAATTCAAAGGTACGGGCAACATGGAAATCAACCTTGATCGACGCATGTCGGATCGACGCCTGTTCCCTGCGATCAATATCAAAAAATCCGGCACGCGCAAGGAAGAGCTTCTCCTGACCGAGGAAGAGCTTCAGAAAATCTGGGTTTTGCGTAAGGTTATCAGCCCGCTGGATGACCTTGAAATCATGGAACTGCTCATTGACAAGATGATGAAAACCAAGAATAATGACGCCTTCCTGCGATCCATGAATACGCCTTTGGGTGACTAGGATTGTAATGCGATTTACAGTATATTTGTTACTAGATACCGTATGGTATTTACATTTTAGCCGTCATAAGCTGGTATTCTGGCAAACATGACCGGCGCGCGAGGAGAGCATATGAAAACTGGTATCCATCCCAAATACGAGCTCACCACAATCAAATGCGCGTGCGGCAATGTCATTGAGACCCGTTCGACGGTAAAGAACATCCAGGTAGAAATTTGTTCCGCCTGTCACCCCTTCTTTACCGGAAAACAGAAACTCGTAGACACTGCTGGCCGCGTAGATCGTTTCCGCAAGAAGTACGGTATCAAGGAATAATCCTTATATACTTACTAAAAAAGCCGCCTTCCTTCATGGAACGGCGGCTTTTTTTATGGATTTACCGTACTTCCAAATTGTGTATTTCTATTCCAGCGAATCTAAAATAGCACGGATTCGAGTCAGCGCCCTGCCCCGATGCGAAACGGCATTTTTCTCGTCCATGGAAAGCTCCGCTACCGTTTTTCCCGCTTCCGGAAGATACATGACTGGATCATAGCCAAAACCGCCTGATCCCGAAGGGCTTTTTAATAGGAGCCCTTCGCATGTTTCCTGGACGCAAAAAAACCTGTCGGGAGAAAGCATGAGGCAGATACAGCATACAAAACGGCAACTGCGATTTGCCTGCCCGGCCATTTCCTCGAGCAGCAGGGAGTTTCGAGCCTCGCTTGATAGCGGAATCCCGGCTTTTGAACCGTACCGAGCAGAAAGCACGCCCGGCCGACCTCCCAGCGCGTCAACACATAAGCCTGAATCATCGGCGAGAACCGGTTTTTGTATAAGCCGGTAGAGCTCTTCTGCCTTGAGCATGGCGTTACCAATAAAAGTCGTAGCGTTTTCGTCTACGTCGAACCCTTGAATTCCGTCATCGGCAGGAGTTCTCAAAACATGACCCTGCATGATTTCCTGTATTTCTCGTAGTTTATGCCCGTTGTTGGTTGCTACATAAATAATCATGCAAAGTCTATACCCCGGCTCCTTTCAAATGTCAAGATTCCTCGTCTTGTACGCTAAATTGGTTTCTCAAGCGAAACTGCCCGCTGTCTACTCGTGTTTTTGTGACATTGAAAAGCGTTGCCAATTCTTTGTTGCTGATCGTGAGTTTCATATGCCCTAAATCGGCAATAGTGGTTTTATAGCGGAGCGCGAGATTCGCAATCTGTATTTTTAGATCGTTGCGTTTCTCGCAGTCGTATTCCGTAGCCAATTTTCTTTTCTTGAGGAGCATCTTGAACCAAATGGAGTTTCGAAGTTCCTCACGATATTCTCTACGGCGAATCCTGCGTTCAGCGTTACCCCTGGCCATGCGTACTTTATCGAGAAGGTCTTGGGGATTTACGCCAATTTTCATAGCTATTGCTATGACATCGTCATCAGATACCAAGATCGCGCACTTAACGCATAAAATTGAAAGATGCTGGGACAACGCAGGGGAAAGCCCCGTTTTCTTACCTGGTAAACGGGGAATTTTTATAGAACTTGTTTTACTGCTGGGTCGATGACGTGTCAGGCATGAATACCTCGAGGCGGATTCTGCAGCCGATAATTCACCACTGTCATTGATATAGGTTATTTCCGATTGTGTGGCTACGACACGTTCCCTGTATAAAGTCAAAGATATGAAACGAAGCGTCGTAACGAGGTACGCCTCGAAACTCGATCCATTTTCCTCATAGCGATTGATCAGCTTCTCGATCCTGACCCAAAAACGGGAAAACATCTCGCCGATATCGTCTTCGCACCTGATTCCAAACGCCTTTGGATTTTCGTAGACTCTCGTGGCTATCAGATTCATAATTTCCTTGATATGCGTGCCGTCTTTACGATATACCGCAAGAAGTTTTTCTAGATCCGTTTCCATTTTTATTCTCCTGAAATGATAAATTCCTTCTTCAACGAAAAAGGTAGCTCAGAACCTCGTAGTAGTGAGCCATCTATATTTAAGCAAGAATCGTGCCAAAAATAATTGTTTTGACTATTTTTTTATAGTCCGGAAATTTTATCCTAATGCTGGTGGTTTTTTTGAAAGCTGAAGATTATAGCGTTATGTCCTATCTTTAAGTCATTGATATAAATAGATTTACATATTTTGAAAAGAATAGAGAAACCTGAGGTGTACAAACCTCAGTAAAAAAAAAAGGAAAAAAATTAGAAACGCTCGTTACATTGAGTTACACTGAGCCTGTTTTGCGTTACATTCCGTTACATTACTTAAGTAAAACAAAACGTCTTGCTAAAAAGATCAGTGATGAGCAGCCATGATCGGTTCAAAAGCGGAGATCATTATATCCCGGATTTGTTCTGCCTGACCCGGCATGTGAAGCCCCGAGGCCAAGCGGTGCCCGCCACCGCCAAAACGCGCAGCGACTGCGGAAACATCGATACTCTCGCGCGAGCGAAACCCAACGGTACAGTCATTTGCGGATTCCTGCCGCACGATGACGGCAACTTCCATATGCTCAACGGTCATGAGTAATTGATACAGCATATCCGAATCGCGGCCGACCATGCCGTAGCGCTCCTGGTCCTCGAGAGTCATCCAGGAAATAAGAAGTTTACCGTCGTAGAGACTCATGGTGCGAGAAAGTATTTCGCCCATAAGCTTTCTGGAAGCGAAAGGCTTCCCGCCGTTCATCATGGAAAAAGCATGCTTGGGAGAGGCTCCTGCTGAAACCAAACGCGCAACAGCGGAAAAAACCGCCGCGCTACCGTGATCCAGATGCCTGAAAAAGCCCGTATCGGTACATAATCCAAAAAGCAATAACTCAGCTTCTTCTTTTGTGGGTGTCTCTCCCGCAGTTTCGATAAGTCGCTGGATCATGAAGGTTACCGCCGGAGCCCGATGATCGATGCATTGCACGGAACCGGGAGCATCCCCCGCGGCGTGGTGATCGATAAAGGCTAGCGGCATGCCTTCGGGTATCTTGGATTCGAGCGAACCCGTGCGGGATAAAGAAGAGCAATCCAGCACGATAAGAGCCGTTTTTAAAGACGAAGTGTCCGGAACGGAATCGCTGAAAAAATGCGCGTACGGGAGAATTTCCGTTCGGGTAAAAGGACCGGCGGAGAGAACATGCGCCTGTTTCCCGCGCCTCCGTAAAAAGGAAGCTAAAGCAAGCTGACTTCCAACGCAATCACCATCGGGCTCTTTATGGCCGAGCAATAGAAAAGACTCAAAGTGCTCGATAAACTCGAGCACTCTCGTATAACTGGAGGCATCGTAGGACATGTAACCTCTTTTGTTCCTAGTATTGTATCTTTATAGTATCAACTTTAAATTTATCAGCGACATCTCCGAGCAATTGCCCCCAAGATGGATCATTTCTGTCTTCAGCTACGAACAGTTTTAGATGGCTGAATGTTCCATCTTTTTTAAAATACACGACAAGGTATGGCAACGAAGTACCCCTACCGGGCAATAATCGCGCTTTTCCGCCAGGGACAAACCATTCCACCGGTATATAAACATCCGCAAAACCAACTTCGCCTTTACGATAGACAACCCGATAGCCGAGACTATTGCTAAAAACCTTCGTGACGGTAAGATTTACAGGATAATAATCGGAAGGAGCGCGTATCGCCCCGCTTTTATCCAAGTCTTTTCCGGTAACGCCTGCCGCAGCGGCAGTGGACCCAGTTTGAGCGAAAAGGAACGCGGAACCAAGAATCATGAAGAAAATACAGGATAGTATAACAAATCGCCTCATTTTAGTCCTCCGTCTTACAATCTCTCGAGCATCAATTATTGACATTATAATTCGAGAACTTTGAATACGCAAGGTTCTACAGGAATTTTTACTGCTTGCACGATTATTGGCATCGATTCATACTGAAACGATGAATATAATTCCAGGGACAAAATCTCATGCCATAGCCCTCTATGAACTGCTCGTACCATTATGGCCGGATACGAATCCACAACTGAACTATGAAAACTGCTGGGAATTGCTGGTTGCGGTAATGCTCTCCGCGCAATGCACTGATGCTCAAGTAAATAAAGTCACACCCATACTGTTCGAGCGATGGCCCGGTCCTTCGGAATTGGCCTCGGCATCCATCGATGAAGTAGAGACGATTATCCACTCCACGGGATTTTTTCACACGAAAGCGCGTCATATCATAGCTACGGCGCAATGCGTTCTCCAAGAACATGATTCCAAGGTACCGGACACTATCGAATCGTTGATACTGCTTCCGGGGGTCGGGCGAAAAACAGCGAATCTAATCGTGAGCGCGTGCTTTGGGAAACCGGGAATCATCGTGGATACCCACGTGCTGCGAACAGCTCGCCGCCTTGGCCTTGCTCCTACAAAATCCGCAGAAATCAGCGAACGCATGATCGCGGCGGTAGTACCGCAAAAAAATCACACCGCGTTCTCGCACGCATTGAATCGACATGGAAAATTCATTTGCACCGCACGCTCTCCAAAGTGCGAAAGCTGCGTGGTTTTTCCGCTTTGCAGCGAAAAAAACAGGTAGCAGGAAAAGTATCGACGCAAGCGCTCGGTGGAAATCGCGCGTCTCTCAGGCATGAGCGACCCAAACGATGAAAAGGAATCCAACCCAGACCCCATAAGCCAGGCGGCTTTGGAGCACTTCGGCATTGCCTACCTGTTTCCGTATCAGAGGCTTGTCGTGGCTGCGGTGCTTGATGCCTGCTGTCCGGAATGCGAAGGCGCCACGGTACGGCAGGTGGTGCTATTGCCGACCGGCGCAGGAAAAAGCCTCTGTTTCCAGCTACCGTCCCTGCTGTGCCCCGGGCCGACCCTCATCGTCTACCCGCTCTTGGGCTTAATGAGCGATCAGGAACGCCGAATGAAGGAACGGGAAGTACGCTGCGCGGTTTTACGCGGAGGAATGACCAAGGAAGAACGTTTGGAGAGTTTCAGGGCTATTTCCGACGGTTCCGCCCGCATGATCATCACAAATCCGGAAACGCTCTGCATGCCGGGAATCCTGGAATTTTTGAAAACCGCCGGAATTTTCCATTTTGTCATAGACGAGGCGCACTGCGTCGCTGAATGGGGGGATTCCTTCCGGCCCGCCTACCTTGAGCTGGGCAGGTTGATACAAGAACTGAAGCCCCGGATCACCACCGCGTTCACGGCAACCGCCTCTCCGCCCGTACTGGAACGCGTGGCGCATTGCCTGTTCGGGAATGAGCCGTACGGCTTGATCAGCGGTAATCCGGACCGGCCTAATATACGTTACGAAGTGTTGCGCTCTTTGTCGCTGAAACAATCGCTTCGCGCATCCATCGCGCGATACCGGAAACCAACGATCGTTTTTGCCTCTTCCCGCCCGGGAGTACAGATTTTGGCGGAAGACCTGAAACGCAATTTTCCGGATACCGAAATACGTTTCTACCACGCCGGCTTGGAGCGGGAAGAAAAAAAGCAGGTGGAAGCGTGGTTCATGAATTCCGGAAGCGGCATATTGTGCGCAACGTGCGCATACGGAATGGGCATGGACAAATCCAACATCAGGACGGTGATACATTATTCTCTTCCAAGCTCGGTGGAGGCATACCTGCAGGAAGCGGGAAGAGCCGGACGGGACGGCAAGCCGTCCACGGCGATCCTCCTGGCGCTTGCCCTCCGCGGAGATAGAATGACGACGGAAGCGCCGTCAGGCGGTGACGTCGGGGAGATGCGGAAAAAAATATTCAGGGAATATGCCCACCAAAATGAAAAATGCAGGCGGTCCATTTTATTGAAGGCTTTAGGCAGCGGGGACGAGCCCTGCTCAGGTTGCGATGTATGCGATAAAACTGCCGCCGAGCAGCCCGATGGGCATCGCGAGATACTCGACGCGATACGGGAAAACCCGAGGAGGTTTTCCGTTGAAAAAGCCGTGAGCTTTTTGCATGGGAAGCGAGGAATCGTCAAGGCCGCTGGGTTTGGATCGCTTGAGAAATGGCATAAAGACGAAATCGAGGAAGCCTTGCTCGGGGAGATAACCCTCGGTTATGTCGATCAGCGAAAAAAATCTCCTTGGAAAGGCGCTCTGAAAAGCGCCGGGAAATCTAATGTCATCTAATGAGTTCCTCGTCGTCCTCGTCGTCTTCGGGGGGAGCGGCGCGACGGGACCGGGGGGAATCATCCTCTTCGTCGTTTTCGGCGTCTGCCTCTTTATCCATGACGGGCGCGGCTTTTTTAGGCTGCTGGAATTTTATTGGCTTCGGTTTTTTTTCGTCGGGATTTGCGACGGATCGTAAAATGAGCCACACCATTAAAAAACCGCCCAACGTAACAAGCACTTCCCAGCGGGCAAGAACCTTGAAGGCAAGCATGATTTTCTGCATCAAGGACGAATCCATAATTATTCCTTTACGAAAAGTTGGGATATCCTTCATCTTTTTTTTGCATGGTCGGATCGAGCGAATAGGTTCCCTCATCGCATTCCAAGGCGTTTTTATTGTCCGCATAGAGCATCAGCTTCAGTTTCGACATAAGTGCGCTATCTACGCCCAAAAAGGACAGGCCATAAAAGGTGGTACTGGCATCGGCGAATTTTCGGGCGATCTTCGCCTTGATTTCCTGCGTTTCGCCCTGCGTGCGCAAAAGAATGCGTAAGCCCGTATTCGGTTTCAGCTGTATCGAGAATTTTGCCTTGGGTAACCCGATAAGGCATCCACCGGGGGATAAATCGAGCACGACCGGTTTGTATGGATCGGGCTTTTTGTCCGACAGCTTGAAATAGTTATGCTCTTGCAGCTTGTAGGCGAGAATCCGCGAAAACTCCCAGGCAAAATCCAGGGCTTTATAGTCCATGCACATTCTGTGGGAATCATCGTTGCGCATATACACATAACCGATGATAAATTGATAAAATTGGATGGGGCAGTACAATTCCGAAGTAATACCGTTTCGAGCCTTGGAAAGCCGACTTTTCTCAAGATTGGCTCCATCGATGAAAATAGTGGGACCTTCGTAGGCATCGGCCATCGATTGCGTAATTATTCTGCCTTCCGGATAAGGATCTTCGGCCGGTATGCTCGTTCGGGTACTTGGAATAAGCAGGGATCGCCCATAATGGGCTATGAGCTTTTCTTCGATCGTTTCAGGAACGCGGGGTTTCTGGAACATTATTACGCCGTTGACGCCTGCGAACATACCGGCTTTCTGCTTGAAGCTATCCATTAATGATTGAATGCTGCTCGAGTCCAGATCCTCGCTCAAAGCGGGCATTTCCACGTCTATATATTCGCAGGATTCAGGATAATCGATGGCCACATGTTGATTGCTCATGAGAAACTCAACGGAAACATTCTGGGGTGGAGGAACGCGCACGCTCTTCCGCTGGGGAGCCTTAAGCACGGTTTCGGGCAATTGCATAAAAATGCGGCTGCCTTCCACTTTCCTGATTTTTGCGGGGAAAGTCATGCGCTGTCCGAGATAGTTGCAATACACGGATACATGCTCCCAAGAGACGAAATTCTCCGCCTGGGCTGAAAGCGCGTCGATGACGAGAAACTCCTTGTCGATGGACTTGAGTTTTCCGTAGACGTGTTTGCCCGGACCGAATACGAGAACCTTTCCCTGGGTTTTAATGATCTGGTTGAATACAAACTCTTTCTCTATGGCGGTTACGACACTGCTCATTTGTACTCCTCGTCCTTAATAAATCCCACGCACGGTGATTGTACTCTAAAGGAGCCGATCGGGCCAGCGCATTTTTTCGATGTGCCTCTCGAGGCTTGAAAAAAAGCCATCCTGAACGTACTATGAAAGCAGGCAGGATCGGGCATTTTTTCGCTTATAAAACTCAATCCGGCTTTGGGGTTGAACAAGGAAACTTGACGGCGCTATTTCCGGGTTTCCAGGATGGCCTTATGTCCATGCGCAGACTTTTACCGAGGAGCAACGACGATGAAACGAAAAAGTATTGCAGCAACGTCGGCATGGGAGAGCCTTTGCCGCGCAAAACCGGAAATGCTCTCCGAAAAACTCGATGCCTCCCGGATTGCGGGCAGGGTCATAACCGCCGGCGGAGGGCTCAGCTACTCCTACGCGGCAATGGATGTCAGCGACGAAACCATCCGGCAGCTTGGAGTCGCGGCCTCCGAGCTGGGCTTGATCGATCAGTTCAGGGAGCTTGCGACCGGCGCCGTGATGAATACCGGCGAGAAACGAATGGTGCTCCACCATGCCCTGAGAGGAAGCCCCACCGGACCGGTCATAGTGGACGGAAAAGATTATACCGGTTTCTATGCGGGCGAAGCGAAGCGCTTCTACGCCTTTTCCGAAGCCATCCGCTCAGGCGCGATACGAGGGTCTACGGGGCTGCGGTTCAAGAGCGTCGTCCAGATTGGAATAGGCGGATCGGACCTTGGCCCCAGGGCTCTCTATCTTGCCTTGGAACAATGGGCCCGGGAACGCGGCCTCTTGCAGCTGAAAGCCGGTTTTATCAGCAATGTCGATCCGGACGACGCAAACGCGGTCCTTGCGGAGATAGACCCCGAGACCACCCTGTTCGTGCTGGTATCCAAAAGCGGCACGACCCAGGAAACCCTGGCCAACGAGACGCTCGTGCGCGCCGTCATCGAGCGAACCCCCGGCGTCAAGGCCGACGGTCACATGGTGGCCGTCACAAGCGAAACCAGCCCCCTCGCCCATAATCCGCGCTACCTCGACTCGTTTTATATCGATGATTTCATAGGCGGACGCTTTAGCGCGACAAGCGCGGTCGGCGGGGTAATCCTGTCCATAAGCCTCGGCCCGGATGCTTTCGCAAGTCTGCTCAAAGGAGCGGCGGAAGCTGATATACTGGCATTTGGCAAGGATATCCATAATAACGCCGCACTTATGGACGCCATGCTCGGGCTCCTGGAGCGCAGTGTTTTTGGCAGACCAGCAACGGCGGTTCTGCCCTATACCCAAGCTTTGAGCAGATTCCCCGCCCACTTGCAACAGCTCGACATGGAGTCAAACGGCAAGGTTTCGGACCGTGACGGAAACCCGTGCGCAATCCCTACCGGCCCGGTGGTTTTCGGGGAACCGGGAACGAACGGGCAGCATTCATTCTATCAGCTACTGCATCAAGGCTGCGATACGATACCGATCCAGTTCATAGGATTCAAGGAAAACCAGACAGCCTACGATCCGGAATTCGAAGGATCCACGGGACGAAGCAAACTCAATGCCAATTTGGTGGCGCAGATCGCCGCCTTCGCGCTGGGGCACCGGGACAAAGATCCCAACAGGAGTTTTTCCGGCCAACGCCCCTCTTCGCTGCTGTTCGGCCGGCAGTTGGATCCGCAAGCCCTGGGTGCCCTCCTGGCCCACTACGAAAACAAGGTCATGTTCCAGGGCTTTGCCTGGAACCTCAACTCGTTCGACCAGGAAGGCGTCCAGCTGGGCAAACTTCTCACCAAAAAAGTACTGGCGCAGGGCGGCCCCGCCGATCCGGTGCTCGCAGCCTTCGTAAAGCTCCTGGGAACTCCATGAAAGCCAGGGAGCGATGCATCGTGTTTACGGGCGGAGGCACGGGAGGCCACGTGTATCCCGGCCTCGCCGTTATAGAATCATTACAAAATCGATGGCAAGGCAGGATCGTGTGGATAGGCTCGGGTAAGAAGGTCGAGCGGGAGGCGGTAGAGAAAGCGGGAGTGGAATTCCTGGCCGTTCCCTCAGGGAAATTCAGGAGATCGCTGAATTTCAGGAATTTCCTCGATATCTTCAAGGTCTTTGCCGGCTATTGCGCCTCGCTCGCCCTTCTGGCGAGATTGCGTCCCATGCTTGTTTTCTCGAAAGGCGGCTACGTAAGCGTGCCGCCCTGCATGGCGGCGGCTACCCTGGGCATACCCGTTTTTACGCATGAATCGGACGTCTCCCCCGGATTGGCTACCCGCCTGAATTCCAGGTTTGCTACGAAAATATTACTCAGCTGGAGCGAATCCCTGCGGTTCCTGCCGGAAAACCGGAAAAGCCGGGCCGTGGTCTCCGGCAATCCCGTCAGAAAGGCCATCCTCGAGGGCAATGCGGAGACAGGCCGGAAATTCCTGGGCTGTTCCGCCGAAAAAACGGTGGTACTCGTCCTGGGAGGAAGCCAAGGGGCACAGCAGATCAACGAATTGGTTGAGAACATGCTGCCTGATCTGCATGGTAAAATTTTTATAGCCCATCAGACCGGTGCGGAGCACGCCCCCTGCCGCGAAAGCGACGATTGGTACCATGGATTCCAATTCCTGCATGCCCAGCTCCCGGACGTCATGGCGGGCTCGGACATCATCATGGGACGCGCGGGCGCGGGAACGGTATGGGAAAGCGCCGCGCTGGGCAAGCCCATGATCCTGATACCGCTATCCGGTTCCGGTACTCGCGGCGACCAAGTGGAAAACGCCGAGCTTCTCGAAAAAGCGGGGGCTTGCCTTTCATTCACGGGAGAGCGGGCCACCCCGGCCGCGCTGCTCGAGGCGATCCTGAAACTGGGGAGCGACAGAAAACTGCGGGCAGACATGGGAGCCGCGTGCCTCAAGGCATTGCCGCCCACCGGTGCTGCCATCATCTCCGAAATAATCCTCAATCAGACAGGCGGTAAAGACTTATGAACATTCTTGATATCGTTTTTTGCGTCATAATCGGGCTGCTCGCGCTACGATGTTTTTTTAAAGGGCTCGTCCATGAATTGATGACCAAGGCGTCGATTCTGGGAGCGGCCTTGCTTGCCATTCTCTTCTATCGAATCGTAGGAGGGTGGCTTTCGAAACTCGTCAACCTGGGGGAATTTGCCCCCATCGCCGGTTTCATAGCGGTGGCCCTCGTCGTGTTCATCATCATGAAATTATTGCAGGCATCCATCGCAACGATCGTAGAGGGTCTTCATATTCAACCCATCGACAAGGCGCTGGGCCTGATACTCGGCCTTTCGGAGGGTATCCTGCTTTCGTCGCTCATACTCATAGCGCTGAGCTACCAGCCCGTTTTCGATCTTTCGGCCACGTTCGAGGGAAGCTTTTTCGCGAGGATCCTGCTTCCCCTGATCGCCAGGCAATTGCCCTCGATCGGAGCATAAGGGATGTTCGAGAACATCCTCGGGCAGGAAGAAGTCGTCGAAAGACTCAAGAGGGACATCGCGAACAACGGCCTTCCCGGGTCGCTGCTCTTTGAGGGACCCGGACTTTCGGCGAAGCTTACGTGCGCGCTCGAGCTGGCCCGCGTAAATTCCTGCGAAAAAAAAGCTCTTTGGAATTGCCCCTGCCCCCAATGTTCCCGACACCGGCTGCTGTCCCATCCGGACATCATGATACTCGGTTCCAAGGAATCCAGGGCGGAGCTCGCCATCGCTCGGGACATGCTGGAGCGCGCGCCGGGACTGCCATCGCGTTATTTTTTTATACGGGCAGTACGGAAACTCACGCGAAGGTTCGACGCTGAGCTTTATGAGGGAGAGGATTCGAAGCTGAACAAGGCGCTTCCGCTCGTCCGGACGCTTTTCGAAGGCGTGGACGCCTGCATGCAGGAAAAATGCTCCGATGCCGAAGCCGCCGCCGAGGCAAAGAAATTGCTGACACCCTGCGAAAAGCTCCATGATCTCGTTCCGTCATCGACGCCGGTATTCCAGATCCGAGCCATGGGATACCACGCCAGGATGGCACCATGGTCCAAAAGAAAAACCGTAATAATCGAGCATGCGGACATGATGCTCGATTCGGCGCGCAACGCCCTTCTCAAGATTCTTGAGGAACCGCCGGAGCAATGCACCTTCATACTCACGAGTTCGCGAAGGCAGGCCTTGATTCCCACCATCCTGTCGCGGGTGCGCGATTACCGTTTCCTCCCGCGTACCGCAGCCTCCAGCGCGCAGGTGCTGGAAAGGATTTTCCGCAAGGATGCCGCGGAATTCGCGACACTCGCGGATTTTTTCTCCGATCATAGAAAAAGCGGGACGTCCGGCATGAAATCGTACGGAGAGGAATTCATGCGGGGCCTGCTCAGGGAACTGTGCGAGAGATCCGCCTCAGAATCCGATCCCGCCCTTAGCGACTCCGCGCGCAAGGCCAAGCGCTCTGCAAGAGACGCACTGCTCTGGATCGGCGCGGAGACAGCCGCCTTCGGTACGACGGACGAGGCGATGGCCTGGACATTCCCGGGTTTCCTGGAAGCGTGCAATGCCGTACTCAAGGAGCTTATTCAGGATGACAGAGCCGGAAACCGGACGATCCGGTTCGCCGAGAAATTCGCCGGGCTCTCGAGGGATGCCCTGTTGCGTTATAATTCCTTCAATATAAACCCGGTCGCCCTTTCGGAGCGCCTGCTCGAATCCATGCTGGAAACGAACCTATGAGAAAATTCCTTCAACGGGCCTTGGACAAGGTTTCGCGCATGGACGAAGAATCCATACGGGGACTGCTGCGGATCTTGAACGACGAGAATGACAGGCTCGAGACGGTGCTGGATTCCATGCTTGACGGGATCATAGTGTGCGACGTAAACAACATCCCCATCCTGGTGAATAAATCGGCCGAGCGCCTCATGCCCCTTTCCGGCCAAGAATTATTCGACACGCCGCTCTGGCATAACGTCAGGGATTCCGAAATATCCATGTTTTTCCGCCAGACCCTGGAAAACGAGGAAACGGTACTGGACAGGGAATTCACACTGGACACGCCGCAGGGCGTCAGGATCATCGCGCTCAGCGTCACCACCCTGGTAAAGGAAAAAAAAATAACAGGAACCCTGATACACGTCGAGGACACGACCGACAAGCGGAAAAGGGACGTTCGCCTGCGAAGGGCGGAAAATCTCGCCTCCCTCACGACGCTCGCCGCCGGCGTCGCGCACGAGATAAAAAATCCCTTGGGCGCCATCAGCATCCATGTGCAGCTCATGAAAAAACTGCTGAAGCACAACGGCGACCCGCAGCTCGTGAAATACCTCGGCATCGTGGATGAGGAAATAGACCGGCTGAACCGCATAGTGCTCGACTTTCTGTTTGCCGTTCGCCCCATGGAGATCATGCCCATCAACGGGGATATCAACGGGCTCATCATTGAGCTGGCGGATCTGATGCGAGCCGAAATAGAGAGCTCCGGAATATCACTCAAGGTTCTTTCCAGCCCCCCCCTTCCCTTGATTCCTTTCGACAGGCGGCTCCTGAAGCAGGCCATACTGAACCTGATCCAGAATTCGGAGGCGGCGACGCCCAAGGGCGGCACCATGAGCATCGGCGCCAGCAGCGTCAACGAGGAAATACACATTCAGGTAAGCGATACTGGGTCGGGAATAGCCGAGGAGCATCTGGGAAAAATCTTCGAACCCTATTTTACGACCAAGCAGAACGGTACGGGGCTCGGCCTGACGTTGACATACAAGATAATCAAGGAACACGGCGGCGACATCAGCGTCGCTTCCCGCGTCAATCAAGGCACCACCTTCACGATTTCGCTGCCGATCCCCCAGACGGACAGAAAAATGCTCGCGGGACCGGTTACGGCAGAAAGAAGCGCAAATTGAGATTCAGCATACTGATAGCGGACGACGAAAAGAACATCAGGGAAGGCCTCGCCGACTTTCTGAGGATGGAAGGTTACGAAGTATTCACTTCAGCCGATGGCGAGGAAGCGCTGGCGAGGCTTGAGCAGCAGGACATAGACCTGCTGCTGACGGACCTAAAAATGCCCAAATATTCCGGGCTCGACGTACTCAAGGAAATGTCCAAGCGGGATCCGGGGCTTCCGGTGATAATACTCACCGGTCATGGAACGGTCGAGGACGCGGTCGTCGCCATCCGGAACGGCGCTTATGATTTTATCACGAAGCCGGTCAACCTTGACCACCTGTCGCTCTTGGTGAAGCGAGCCCTCGAGCGAAGGGAGCTTTCCAGGCGCAACCAGGAACTCCAGCAGGAGATAGAAAAAAACCGGAGGATTTCCAGCATCATCGGAAAGAGCCCGGCCGTGCAGGGTATTTTTTCGCTGATCAAGAAAGTAGCCCCCACGAAGGCAAGCGTGCTCATAACCGGGGAGAGCGGAGTGGGCAAGGAACTGGTCGCCGACGCTATCCACAATCTCTCCAACCGAAGCGACAAGCCCTTCATCAAGGTGCACTGCGCGGCCATCGCGGAATCGCTGCTTGAAAGCGAACTTTTCGGCCATGAGAAAGGATCCTTCACCGGCGCCCAGGCCAGGAAAAAAGGAAGATTCGAAATGGCGCACGAGGGCACTCTCTTCCTCGATGAAATCGGTGAGATAAACCAAAACGTGCAGATAAAAATATTACGGGTGCTTCAAGACAGGAAGTTCGAGCGGGTCGGAGGCGAGCAGACGCTGGAAGCGGATGTCCGTATAATCGCGGCGACCAACAAAGACCTCAAGGAAGAGATACAGAACGGAAATTTCCGGGAAGACCTGTATTACAGGCTTAACGTCGTAAACATCCACGTGCCTTCGCTCAGGGAACGAAAGGACGACATCCCCATTCTCGCGAACGCGTTTCTCCAGGAATTCGCATCGGAAAACAAGAAAAAAATAGACGGGTTCGACCCGAAAGCCCGGGCTTCCCTTTACGCATACGAATGGCCTGGCAATATCCGGGAGCTTCGCAACTGCATGGAAAGCGCGGTAGTCATGGCCGCGGGTCCCGTTATCGGCATCGACGATCTCCCGCCGGGAATCAGGAACGCTGACGACAAGACCGTATTGCGTATTCCCATGGGATCATCGCTTGCAGACATGGAAAAAATGATGATCATAGAGACGTTGGCGAGCTGCGCGGGAAACAAAAGCCGAACGGCACAAAGCCTGGGCATAGGTCGAAAAACTCTGTATCAAAAATTGCAGGAATACGGAATCGACCAGCAACAGGACGAATAGCCGGAGTCAGGCCTGGCTCGCGTTCATCGCCTCGAGGATTTTCCCGGCAAACGCGCGGTACGGCTGGCTCTCTTCGTTCAGTGCCAGGCGTAGCGCGGGGACGAATATCTCAGCCTCCGATGCGGCGGCGATATTCAGGATATTTTTACGGAGCGACTCGCTGCCCTTGGAATACACCCTGGCGATCTCTCCGCCGCCCTGAACGATGGCGAGCACGGAAATGGCTTTCATGCTGGCGCATACGACGGCCTCGTCCGTGTCCAAAATTCCTTTGCGCAGGAAAACCCACGCGGAACGCTTTCCGGACAGTCCCAGGAGCTTGGCTGCCTGCACGCGGCTCGAGGTTTCCTTACCGCTGACCAATATCGTACCCAGGGCAAAAAGATCCTGGGAATCTCCCAAGGCGTTTACCGGGTTGCTCTTAGGGCGAAAGGCCGCCCTGTCGTCGCCCAAAGGCTGGGAAGTTAATACTTTATAAGCCTTGACGACCCTGCCGAAGCGCCTTGCCGTAGCGGGATTGCCCGAAGTGTCCGGATGGAATTTTACGGAAAGGTTCCTGTAGGCGCGCTTGATCTCGTCCGAGGGCGCGTTGGAGTCGAGGCCCAGCATCGTATAGCAAGCTTCGTTATTCATGCGCCGCATCCATCCCCGAACGGCAGGCAAGCTCGGCGAGCATGCCTGAAAGCAGCGAGCAAATTTGCTCGGCGCCCGGTTCATCGCCGTTGTGCACGCATTCCTGCGCCTTAGCGCGCAATTCATTTATCTCGAGTTTCATCGGAGCGTCCATGGGAACAATATCGGCAAGACAATATACTTTATTAGCAAGTACGAGAACCCTCTGGAACAAAGGCGTTTTCTCCTCGAGTTCCTCGAAATAAATGACCGATTGCTGCACTTTCGTATCGATGTCCTTAGCCCGAACCGTAAGGATATCTCCGTCGTCGATCGTAAAATCCACGAGAATCCGGGGAACTCCCTTTTTCGCGTTCCTGATTCCGGGAAGAAGGAAACGGCCGACCGAAACAGTGCTTCCAGCGTCTTCCGCGGAGTATTGCAGCACGTGCATCTCGACCGATTTCTGGAAATCTTCCACCGTGGTGAATTCTTTGCGGCCTATCGCCGGGATGGGGGTGTTTTTCTTGATGAGCGGAATGAATTTTCCGCCTTCTATTTCCAATCCGTAGGTCCTGGAACTGATGTCCAGGAACGAAAAACCCTGCAGCCGGCCTTCGATCCGGGCCCCTTCCACAGCCGCTCCCATAACGACGATTTCTTCAGGGTTGATGCGGGGATCGGGTTTCCTGAAACCCAATTCGCCCAGGCGTCTGCACACCAGGGGAATTCTGCTGCTGCCGCCGGACAGAACGAGGGCTCCGAAACTCGAACTCGGGATGCCCGTAGCCTCAAGGACGGATTCGGTCAAAGAAAGTGATTGTTCTATTACCGGACTGATGAGGGACTCGAGGGTAGCCCGGCTGAGCTTGATGCTCGGGTGGACCACGCCGCCCGAACTTTTCATGAAAGGAATTGCCAACACCGTCTCCGTTCTCGTGGAAAGCTCGATTTTCGCCTTTTCGCACAAGTCCATCAGATGCACGGTCAAGTAGGGGTCGTCCTGCACGTCTATCCCAAAATCTTTTCTGAAAGCGTCCCTCGCGAAATTGAATACGAGGGCATCGATGTCCATTCCTCCGAGCGAGGAGTTTCCCTCGGAAGCCAGGACGTTGCAGGAATGATCCTTGACATGCAGGACCGTAACGTCGAAAGTTCCGCCGCCGAAATCATACACGAGAATATCCTGCTCCGGTCCTTCCATTCCTCCGGACCAGACGCGTGCAAGGGCAGCGCCGGTGGGCTCATTCATTATCCTGGCTGTCTTGAGCCCCGCGAGTTGGGCAGCCTTGCGGACCGCCCTGCGCTGGGGATCCGAAAAGCGGGCGGGTACCGTAAAGACTGCTTCCCGAACCTCGAAACCCAGATATCGCTCGGCATCAACTTTAACTTTATGCAGAATTTTGGATGCCAATTCCTCGGGCGGCCATGGTTGCCCCGCGATCATGACGCTCTTGCTGCGACCCAGAAGTCGCTTCAAGCCGAAAATCGCGGAGTCGGGCTTTACCAATGCCTGATTGCGCGCGGAGAGCCCCACGAGAAAATCGCCTGAATCGGCGATGGCCACGACTGAAGGAGTGAGACGGTCACCGCGGTCGTTTGGAATCACGGTGAGCGTATCGCCGTCCATCCATGCACAGAGGGTGTTCGTAGTACCGAAATCTATCCCAACTACTCCACGCACCTATTCTGCCGATCTTCCCAAACGCCTGTTTTGCTCCATCGATATAACCATATCCACTTCCGCCATCGTAGCATCCGTCTTTGCCGCTATGATATCCGTCGAGAAACCCCGATGATAAAAGTCGAGAACCTTGTCGACGAACGGTAATTCCAGGTCAAGGGGCTTGTTCGCCAGGCGCACGAAAGGAATCGACTCCTTTGGAATCGGAGCCGCGACGACAGGCTCGGGAGGCGCAATGAAAATCTCAGAATCGGGTTGAAGGCGCAACGCCCGGTTCTGACCGAGCTGGCTGTATACGCCGGCTTCCATTGCCCGCTTGCCGGAATCCTGGGCAAGCAAGGCTAATTTTTTATCCGCTTCAGATAACAGAAGCTTCAGCTGACCTATCCTATCCTCGAGTATGCTTACATTGCGGTCCGCCGAACTTTCCATTTCCATCATCAAGGAATTGAGCTCCCGGCGTACCCGTTCCAATACTTTATCGTCGGACAGGTGCCGCTTAAAACTGGAGCGAACCCAGGTAACGAGAAAAATGCAGAATATCACCTGAATTGCCGCCACCGCCGCTATTGTACCCACGATTCACCCCGTTATATCGATATGTCCGCCCAGTTTCGGATCCTTGACGACTTCCTTCTCGTCTGAAGGTTGTTTGGCGTCATGATCTTTACCTTGTTTTTTCTGGGCATCGCCCTCGCCGGAAGGCGATTTTTTCTCTTCGTTATTTTTTACTCCGCCTGATTGCTTTTCGTCGTCTTCGGTGAGGTGGACGGACTTGGAGTCCTGAAGGGCTTTTTGCTCGGCATTCGTTCCCTGGAGAATTTGCCTCGCGGTGATTCCGTCCTTCTCCATTGCCTGCTGTTTGTTTACTTGGCCCATTTGCATAAAAAGGGTTTGAAGATCAATCGGCTTTATAGGCATCCGGAGGACCCTTCTTGAGGATATCATCCTCAAATTCCTCATATTTCGTGGTCTTGATCATCATATTCTCGAGATAGAAGGTGAGCCCTTTATACTCGTTCTTTATATCTTCGCGGATATCCTTGATAATGATGCGCGCGCCGGGGAATATCCTGCCGGAAACGCTGACTTTGCCGCGAACCTTCAAATTATTGAGGTAACTCTGCATTGCGTCGTATTCCGTTTTGAGGCTGCGCGCTTCCGCAAGGACATCATCGCGTTTATGTTCCAAATCCTGTAATACCGCTTCTTTGTCTTCAGGAAGCGTTTTTTTCTGTTTTTTGTAATCCTTCAGCGTGGAAATATTCTTCTCGAGATCCTCGAGATGTTTTGCGAGCCCCTTGAGCTTGACATCGAGTTCGTCCAGCCTGGCCTTGCTCTTGGGATCGGTTCCCACTTCCAGGATCGTTTCCGTACCGCCGGTAGGGGACCCGATGCTCTTCGCGTTGATTTCCTCGCAGGCGCGATATCGACCGCCCACGATCGCGGCGTGCTTGCCGCCCGCGCAGATGATGCGCTTGTCCGCGACGATTTCCGAATTGATGATGCTTTGGGTTACAAAAACATTTTCGCCGGCTTTTACGTTTGCATTCTCGATGAACTTTGCCCACACGTTCTTGCCGGCGGTGATGGTACCCGTTCCTTTTCCCGTGATTCCCTGATGCACGATGACATCGCCCTCGGCGCTGATATCGGCCTTTCCCACGGTGCCCTTGATCTCGATGTTCCCCGTCGCCTTGACGGAAAACCCATCCTCGACGCTGCCGAGGATGATGATGGTCCCGAGGAAGAATTTGTTACCCGTCTTCAAGTCGATGTCGCCGTTGATCGTGTACACGGTCTCCACGTTTATCTTGTTGTTGATGAACGTCGCCTCGCCGTTGACCTCGGCGAACATGGTGAGCCCGTCGTCGCCGATGCGCACGTTCTTTCCCAGGGGCATGGGCAGGTCTTTGCCGTTTTTTGCCGGAAGTAATTTTCCTGTAACGGTCCTGCCGGGGATGCCCTGCTTGGCGGGAATTTTCTTGGCCAGGGGCTGCCCTTCCATGACGTTCTGCAGGAGCTGCAGTTCCTTGTAGTCGACCTTGCCGTTCTTTTCTTCTATATGAAGCTTTGTCTTGTCGGTCTCGAAAAAGAATTGTATGGCGGCATCCTGCCCGTTCTGCGGTTTTTGACCGGAAGCCACGAGAATGGGTTCCTTGTAACGGGGCGAATTCTCGAGCTCCGCCAAGGCCTCCTCAAGGACGCCGTAGACAACACGGTTGTTGCGCAGATAGGCAAGGATGATATCCCGGGACAAGTCGGCACCGCCGGCTTGCGGAGGTGTGAGAACGACATAAGCCTCCATATCCTGGATGCCGACGTCAACGGTCATGAGTGCGTCCGCCGCAGGATTGGAAATGAATGAACCTACGCGGACCCACTCGCCTTCGGCGGACTTGACGACCTCGCGCACGAAATTTTCATCGAAATCATGCACGGCGCGCGAATGGAGTTTTTCAACAGCCACCCGTTCCTGCGCTTTTCTTCCCCTGCCCAGCGGTTGCATGACTTTAAGAAGCGCTCCTTCGGGGGCAAGCCTCACGAAAACTTGGCCGTCTTTATCCTTGATGACAGGCATGGCTTCTTCGTAGAAATCGGTATCGAGGGCAAATTCCGTTCCGACCGGAGTCGCTAATTTTTTCTTCGTGGAAACTTCATGAACGAGAAGCTTCCAGGGTTTTTTACCGATTCCAGCGAAGCCAGCGTTGCCTTTTTCAAGAATTTCATATTCTAGCCTGGCTACGGAAGAATCAAGCTGTACGGCTGCGTTGCGCAATGCCTCGTCGAGCGTGGGGCCTTCGATCGTCAGCGATCTTTTATCTCCGTCTTCGTCGAGATATCTGCGCATGAGTTCACGTACGGACTCGAGCCCGATGCGGGCGGCCATGTTACAATATTCCTTTTCTCATATTGGTAAGTTTCGCACGCAGCCTGAGAATCGCCTTGGTGTGAAGTTGGCTGACGCGGGATTCCGTCACCTCGAGAACCTTTCCGATTTCCTTCAGCGTAAGATCCTCGTAATAATAGAGGACGAGAACTTTTTTTTCTTTTTCGGGCAGTTCCTGAATCGACTGAACGATGACGCGCTTGATTTCTTCCCGCTCCATGACCGCATCCGGATTCAGGCTCATCGGGCTTTCGATGCTGTCGCCTATGGAAATCTTGTCGCTGTCATCGGCCGAATACCAGACGTCATTCAGGGATAATATCGAGGTGCCCGAAATTTTCATCATGGTCTTGGAAAACTCGGCCTCGTTCAAGCCCATGGATTCCGCGATTTCCGTATCATTGGCGGGACGGCCAAGCTTGGCTTCCAAGGTTGCGATGGCTTCTTCCATCTCGCGCGATTTCTGCCTGACGGAACGCGGAACCCAGTCGATGCTGCGTAGTTCGTCAAAAATGGCGCCCCGGATGCGCGTTACCGCATAGGTCTTGAACTTGACGTTTTTGTCCGGATCGAACTTATCGATAGCATCGATGAGCCCAAAGACGCCGAATCCAACCAGATCGTCAAAATCCACGGATTGCGGCATATTGGCGGCAACCTTGCCGGCGACATATTTTACCAAAGGCGCATATTGTTTGATAAAGGCTTCCCGGATAAGAGGATCGCGTTTTTTCTTGTATGAAGCCCAGAGTTCTTCCTCGGTATGGGTTTCCAGGAGAGGGTTATTCATCTATCATTGCCCTTTCTGGTCTTTGCGTAATAGTGTTTGAACAGCCTTGGCTAGAAGAACGGGATCTCCGCCGTCACCCGAAGAACCTCCGGATGAAAAGGAACCAGTTATGGGAACATCCGATCTTGGAGCACTCTCTCCGTCGTTTTCTTCGGATATGGACCCGATGAAAGAGTCGGACAAAACGTCAAGATCGGGGAGTACATCCAACGTATCCATCGATACCGAAGGACGCACTGCCTGTGAAGTCACGTGAGCTGTTTCCACATCCCGTGAAGAACTGGAAGGCCTCGTATTTTCGGCTCGAATGCTCTCTACCTCTTTCGCAAGTTCGTTCGATGACATTTCATGAGAATTCGCTCCGCCGGAATACGCGGGAAGCGGGGCCGTCGCATCATCTTCGCTCATATCGCGATTCTGCTCGACGGCGGAGTAATCAACGCCCGGCCCTTCGGGCAGAACGATATCCACAACCTGACCGCGCTCGGAATCGCCCTCGCTGACGAACGAGTCTTCCGAACCTTCGCCATTCGACGAATCGGATAAAAATCTTCTATATACAAAAACAACGCCGAACCCGAGCAACCCAAAGAGGATGCCGAGCAACAGCGCCCGAATGAGGATAATTCCAAAGGAAATGCGCGAAAACGCGCCAACCAGCGTCGACAGGACAAAGGCGATAAGCCCAGCCCCGGCGGACACACGAATGCCGGA
This sequence comes from uncultured Treponemataceae bacterium, assembly GCA_964485395.1. Classification (GTDB taxonomy): domain Bacteria; phylum Spirochaetota; class Spirochaetia; order Treponematales; family UBA12059; genus JANNSO01. The sequence goes on from CAZAJF010000001.1 coordinate 162,852, forward strand.
GTCCACCTCTCTTTTCCTCCCTAATGCTTAGAGTAAGGCATAAACTTGCATTACGTCAAGCTTTGAAAGAAAATCGATCGTCAGTCCTTGCCGAAAAGTTTGCGTATAAGCCTGCCGATACCGGGTTCGTCGGTAAATTCGGTTTTTTCTATTCGGCTTACCAGATGCTGTACCGATATCGCGGCTTTCGATTTGGGGTCTACGGCCATGAAGGGGCGCTGGCGAATTACGGATTGGGAGACTATGGGATCTTCGTAGATACACCCCAAATAGTCGACCTTGAGATTGAGGAACTGACCGGAAATATTGATGATTCGCTCGGCTATCTTCCTGCCTTCGGTGACGTTCTTCACGCGGTTGACAACGAGCTTGAGGCCGATATTCAGGTTTTCCACCTCGGTGGCGATGATCTTGATTATGCCGTACGCATCGGTGATGGCCGTAGGTTCGGGCGTGGTGATGATGATGGCGTCATCCGCCGCCGCGACGAACGAGAGCACGTTGCTGGAAACGCCGGCGCTGGTGTCTATGATGATGATGTCCGCGGAGGAGAGCGTATACAGCTCGGTTATAAAATTTTGACGCTCTTCCTCGGAAAGGTTCGCGATCTTGGAGAACCCCGAGGCCCCGGCCAGGATCTGGATGCCGAAGTCCGTGTCCAGGATTATCTCGCGCATGGACTTCTGCTTGCGGATAACGTGGTAGAGGTTGAATTTGGGGATTATGTTCAGCATGATGTTGACGTTGGCCAAGCCGAGGTCGGCGTCCATGACGATTACCTTCTTGCCTGTTTTCGCGTACGCTATCGCCAAGTTTACGGAAAGGTTCGTCTTTCCGACGCCGCCCTTGCCGCTCGCTATCGTTATGATTCGCGTCTTTTTTTGATTCGCCTGCGTTCCCTGAGGTTTCGTTTTCATGAGCTCGCGGAGCTTTTGCGCCTGGTCTTCCATAAGTATGTTCTCCGTATCGGTAAGTTACGTAAAATATGCAGTGAGAGGTTCTTTCAAAATTTGCCTTCATCTTGAAAAAGCCTTGTTATAATCCGTTATGTACGCTCGGAATAAACGCCGAACCTCTCTTCTAGTTTCGGCCGATTTACCCTGAAACCTTCGAGATTCATGAGAAATCGCACGGGATGCGCCCGCTCGATGTCCAGCGGCACGCGCTGGCCGTCCGTAAGCCAGAGAACCTGCTTGTCGCGCTCCGCCAGGGCGGACAGTACGTTGCCGACGCGTGAGGTTTCGTCCATCTTGGTTACCACCACGCCACGGTAGCGGAAGGGTTCGAACTGCCTGAATATTTCGAGCATATCCTGGGTCTTGGTCGTGGCGGCAACCGCGAGATAGACGTCGGCCTGGGGTCCCGCGGCTTCGAGGATCTGCTGCATTTCCGCCAGTCTTACGGCGTCGCGAGGACTCTTGCCTATGGTGTCCACGAGAATGATATCCGTGTCGCGGTGCAAGGCGATGGTTGCCTTGAGGTCGGCCGCGGTCTCGACGCTGGATACGGGAACGCGCATGATGGAAGCATAGGTCTCTATCTGATGCAGCGCGCCGATACGGAACGTGTCTATCGTTATCATGCGCACATCGTGATGCTCGAGTCCCGCCATGCCCAGATTGTGGATCGCTGCCAATTTTGCGATCGTGGTGGTTTTGCCCACCCCGGTAGGCCCCACGAGCACGATGATCCTGGGTCTTGTCTGCCTGGATGGCGTCTGCTTGACTACGAGCCGATCGCCGAGCCACTCGAGCACGGTATCTTGAACGGAAAGAAAATCGTCGAGCTGGCCAAGGGAAAATTCGGAGCGCACCCTCGCCAGGATCTCCGTGCGGTACGCGGAAGAAAATTCGTTATCCTCGAGAAGAGCGTCCAGGGCGACCAAACTGGGATGTTCGGTTTCCGCGACGGAACGAGAAGAATTGTCGCTGACGATATCTTTTAGGGAACGAACCTCGCTTAACACTTCCTGGAGCGCGCGTTCTTGATTGATCCGCTCCAGAAGGCGCTTCTTTTCATCTTCAACATCGCTGCGCTTTTTTTCGCCTTCGCGTACGGAATCGTCTTTTACGTAAAACGTTATTTCTATGGCTTCCCGCGCGAACATTCCCAGGAATCCACCGGTGCGTATGGTGCGATGGCTCAAGACCTGGGCAGAGTCTCCATAGCGGGCGCGTACTTTTTCCAGAACCTCGCGATGGCTCGATCCTTGTTCCACTATATATTGCATATTCTATTCTATCCTTCTATCCTGATTTCGCCTATCGCTTCAACCTGTACATCGGAGACGATTTCCGGAACCGACATGACGACGAGATCGGGAATTTCCCGCTCGGTGCTTGCCTTTACGAGCGCGCGCGCCGCCTCGGAACATAGTATGAGCGGGAAATATCCCTGTTTCTGAACCGCGGAAACCGCCAGCATCAAGGCCTTGATCCATTGGCGCTGCAAGGCCGGCTCAAGCGCGGACATGGAACCGCCTGGGGTATCCACGCGGGAGTCGATTATCTTCTGTTCCAGCGAAGGCTCCACGGTAAGCACATGCAGCACTTTCTGCGCATCGGCGTATTGGAGGCACAGCTGCCTGCCAAGGGACTGCCTGGCTTTTTCCACGAGGAATCCCGCGTCCTTGGTAATGCCCGAATAATCGGCGAGGGTTTCGAAGATGGCAACGAGGTTCCGGATGGAAACCTGTTCCCGGAGCAGGCCCTGCAGTACTTTCTGGATCTCGCCCAGGGAAAGGTGCTTCTGAACGTCGTCCGTCACCGCGGGGTAATCTTTTCTTAAGGCCTCGAGCATGCCCTGCACTTCCTGGCGTCCCAGGATCTCCGAGGCGTAGCGCTTGATGATCTCGGTGAGGTGGGTGGCGATGATGGATGGCGAGTCCACCACGGTATAGCCGGCCCGCTCGGCCCTGTCGCGCAGGTCTTCCGAAATCCAGACCGCGGGAAGGCCGAACGCCGGGTCCTTGGCCTTTTCGCCGGGAATCTCCTCGCTGACCCCGCCTGGATTTATGGCCATGTAGCTTGAGAGCCGGATAAGCCCGCGCCCCACTTCGACGCCCTTGATCTTGAAGCAATATTCGGAAGGCTCGAGGCGCATATTGTCGATGATTCTGATGCGCGGCACGACCAGCCCCATATCCAGCGCGCTTTCCTTGCGGATACGGGTGACGCGCTCCAGGAGCTCGGCGCCTTTGTCTTTATCCACCAGCGGGATGAGGCCGTAGCCCAGCTCCAGGCTTATGGGATCTAGCGGCACGACGGGGGACAGATCGCCGGTGCCTTCGGTTTTTTTAGCCGTACCTTCGGAGGCGCGCAGCTTGGCCTTGTCGGCTTCGAGCACGGTTTTCTTGGAAAGATTCCAGGCAAGGAAAGCAAGCAATCCGGCAAGCGGAATGAGCACGTACCAGGGGAATCCGGGAAGCACCGCCATGACGCCCAATACGGCCGCGGCTATCCAGTAGATTCTCGCGTTTTGGGTGAACTGCTTCGTCACCTCGGCGCCGAACGTTCCTTGCGTATTGGCGCGGGTAACGATGATACCGGTGGCGACGGATACGAGCAGCGCCGGTAACTGCGAAACGAGACCGTCTCCGATGGTCAGGGAGGTATACGTCGTCAGGGCGACCATGAAGGATTCCTTGCGGAATATCATGCCGATGATGAAACCGGCGATGAGGTTCACGACGCTGATGACGATACCGGCGGTTACGTTACCGGAAATAAACTTGCTTGCACCGTCCATCTGGCCGTAGAAGTCGACTTCCCGCTGGACTTCTTCCTTGCGCCTTTTGGCTTCTTCCTCGCTGATGGCTCCCGAGTTGTACTCGGCGTCGATGCTCATCTGCTTGCCCGGCAGCGCGTCCAGGGTAAAGCGGGCGGCTACCTCGGCGATTCGCGTGGAGCCCTTCGTAATGACGATCGCCTGGACAACGATGAGTATGATGAAGATTACGAAGCCCACGACAAGACCCGAACTTTCGTCCGAGCCTACGACGAAGGTGGCGAAAGCCCGGACGATCTTGCCGTCGAATTCTGCGCCTTGGGTAAGGATAAGCCGCGTCGAGGAAATGTTGAGGGCAAGGCCGAATATCGTGGTAACGAGCAGCATCGTCGGGAAGATGGAGAATTCTATGGCCTTACGTATATATAAAACGATGAGCAGTATGAGCAGCGCTAGGGCGAGGTTGATCGCCATGAAAAGATCGAGCAGTACGGCCGGCACCGGAAGTATCATCATGAGCACGACCGCCACCGCCGCTATGGCCACCGCGTAGTCGGATATGTTCGTGAGGAATGTCTGCTGGAAAACGCGTCTGGTATCGGACATTCAGTTCATTCTCCCGTTTCGGTCATATGCCGGACGACTCGCGTCCCGCGGGAACGCGTCCGGCCGTCTGGGCATAACGCGCCTTCGCGCGCGCGTCCGTCTTGGCCACATGCGCCAGCACGGTAGCGATGGCTTCGTAATACTTTTCAGGTATAGTATCACCGATTTCGGTTTCCGCATACAGGGCGCGGGCGAGCGGCTTGTTCTCCACGATAGGTACGCGCGATTCCTTCGCGATGGCCTTGATCCTCATGGCGACCTCGTCCATGCCCTTTGCCGTAACCGTCGGCGCCGTCATGGCCTCGCGGTTCCATTCGAGCGCTATGGCGAAGTGGGTCGGGTTGGTTATGACCACATCGGCCTTGGGGACGTTGGCCGCCATGTTCTTGGTGAGTATTTCGCGCATGCGCTCTCGGATGCGGCTCTTGATGAGCGGGTCGCCCTCCATCATCTTGTGCTCTTCCTTGACTTCCTGCTTGGTCATCATGAGCTGCTTTCGGTGCTGCCTTCGCTGGATCACATAATCGGGTATGGCCATGGCCAGCATGATCACCGCGGTCTCGAGGACGATGCGCAGCGCTATTCCGGAAACGAAGTTGGATGAAACCCATACGGTGGCGGTAAAAAGCCTTGTGAGCCTTGGCATCTCCGCGCTTATGTTGAGATAGACGACGACGCCGATGATTACGATTTTTAAAAGCGATTTAAGAATATTGTATAACCCGTCCATCGAGAACATGGTACGCTTGAAATACTGCGGAAAATTTGGAACGATCTTCTTGAAGTCCGGCTGTATGGGCTTGGTGGTAAAGATGAAGCCCACCTGGAGCAGGTTGGAGCCCAGGGCGGAAACGAAGGCCACGACCATGACGGGCATTAAAAGCCGCGAAAAATAGGACATGAACGAGGACATGATGGGTCCTGCGTCCTTGGTGATGTCCAGCTGCACGGAAATGGTGAGATACCAGCGAAGCATGCCGCGTATGGTCTCGAGCATCGAGGGAGCGAAGATTCCCAAGGTGGCCGTGGTAAGGAGAAGCCCTATTGCGGAGCTCAGATCCTGGCTCTTTGGTACGCGCCCTTCCTCGCGCGCCTTCCTGATCTTGTATTCGGAAGGCTCCTCGGTCTTTCCCTCGTCCTCGGGTGCGAACCACTGCAGGGTGACGTTCAGGGAAACGCGGTCGATTTTCCTGAAGGCGGCGAGCGGGTCGAGCGGAAGGCTCCCCGCCGGGACGTCGGCCAGGATCCGGATCATGCGGGCGCGCCTATGATCGTCTTGATAAAAATATAACCGGAATCGATGAGCGTCGAGAACGACTCTATCATGAACGGCATGGCGAAGGCCATGAGCAGGAACGCGGTGAGTATGGAAATGGGGAACCCTTCCGACAGGAGGTTCATCTGCGGGGCGGCCTTGGCGAGCAGGCCCATGCCGACGGAGACGAGCAGAAGCGTTCCGAAAACCGGAAACGACAGGACGAGGGCATTGGCGAAAAGCGAGCCTAGGGAGCCGCTTATGTATTCGAAGAAATCATCCCGCCGGACGAGCAGATCGGCGGCGCGGATGGACTTGAAACTGCCCTGAACCCCGATGAGGAACAGCTTCTGGAAGCCGCTCGTGGAAATGAACACGAACATGGCTATGAGGTTCAGGAACTGGCCTACCACGGGGATTTCCAACTGGGCGAGAGGATCGTAGGTCTCCGACGCGCCGAAGCCCATCTGAAGCGAAAAGAACTGGCCCGCCGTCGTAAAGGCGGAATAGACGAGGGAAAGGAAAAAACCCATGATGATGCCGATGAGCACCTCGCCGATGACGATGCCGATGAAGGAAGCGAGATCGGCGGGAAGCGGATAGCCCATTTCCTTGACCCAGGGGAAAACCGCGGCGGCGGCGAATCCCCCCAGGCCTATCTTGGCAGTCTGGGAAATCCCGTCGCCCGACAGCAGCGGAGCGGTCTCGATAAGAGCGATGATCCTGGCGGCGATGATGAAAAAAAGATCCGCATTGGCCAGAATTTGATCCAGCATGGATTATCCTGCCATTTGCGGGATAAGGGCGAACAACGCCTTGGTATACTCGCCCAGTCTGGTAAACATCCATCCCATGGTCAGGATGAGCACCAGCATGATCGCCGCGATCTTGGGCACGAAGGTGAGGGTTTGCTCCTGGATGCTGGTCGTTGCCTGGAGAATGCTGATAATGAGGCCGACGACGAGCGCCACGAGCAGCACCGGGGCCGAAAGGATGACGATTTGCATTATTGCGCCGGTCATCATGGCGCTTATTTCGCCGATCGTCATACGCCGTTCTTCAGGAAGGATTCGACGAGCTGCCGGGTCATGAGGCTCCAGCCGTCGACGAGCACGAACAAGATAAGCTTGAACGGCGTGGATATCATGACGGGCGGCAACATGATCATGCCCATGGACATGAGCACGGAGGCTACCACCATGTCGATTATTATAAAGGGAATGAACAGGAGTATGCCTATCTTGAAGGCGATGGTCATTTCGTTGAGGATGAACGCAGGCACGAGAACGTAGGTAGGGACGTCCGCGAGGGAGGCCGGCTTGGGCAGGCCCCGCATGTTCATGAACAGCCTTATGTTCTCGGGGTTATTTTTCATTTGCGCGTACATGAACAGGCGGAACGGTTTTTCCGCCGCTTGATATGCCTCGTCGATGCTGATCTTGCCTTCCGACATGGGCTTGATCGCGTTCTGGTACACTTTGTCGAAGGTTGGCCACATGACGAAAATCGTGAGAAAAAAGGCGATGCCGAGCAACACTTGATTCGGGGGAACCTGCTGGAGCGAGAGCGCCCGCTTGACGAAGTCCAGGACGATGGAAATCCGCAGGAAACTCGTTACCAGAATGAGGATGCTAGGCGCGAGGGACAGAACGGTAAGAAGGAGCAGCAACTGAAGGCTGAAGGCCACTTCCTTGCCGCCTTGGGGCGAGCGTACGCGGAGATCCACGAAGGGAATTGCGGAAGGAAACGTAGGGAAAGCGGCCGTGCCTACCGAACTTCCGGCAGGAAAATTTCCTCCTGCCCGGGTGGCGTTGGGGATTGGAACATTGCGCGCCGTGTCCGCCGGCGTGGCGGGGAATCCTTGGGTGCCGCCGGAGCCGGCCGCAGCTTGTCCAAAAACCGTCCCTGCGGAAAGAAAAAGCGCGACCAGAAGCAGGATGGACCGCAGGCCGGGGGCCAGTGCATCCGCAAACCTTTTTCCCGTATGAAACAACATCCCTATCCTCCCGAAAGCTGGCTGTTTAAAAGCCGGAAAAACCGAAGGGGCCTGTCAGAGCCGCAAACGGCGAAACTATTAAAACTTTTTAATGCGATCGCGCTGCCTGGAGAAAAAATCCTGGTTTTTCCGAGTCGTTTCGTCGGCGCCGCCCTTGGGGCGCAGGATGCCGGCGAGAATGGATGCGAAATCCTTTCGCGGCATGATAGGAGATTCCTGGGCGCGAAGCACCATAGCCTCCACGAGCGCCTTGTCGTCCAGTTCCGCGATGAGGCTGACCGAAGACTCGGAGGTGCCCAGCAGCCAGGCTTTGTCGCCCAGCGCTATGACGTGGACGGCCTTGTTGGATGCGAGCTGCGCGCTGCCGATTACCCTGATGAAGGAATCTTCCTGCTCCGGCTTGCGGCTTTTGCCCTTGATAATCGCAAAAATGCCGTAGATTGCGGCAATGACGAGTCCGAGCACGAGAACCATGCGTAAAATATAGGTAAATACGGATGAAGTGGGAGCGGCCAACGCAGCCGCCGGAGTTTGGTCGGCGATCGTAAGCGTTGTCTCGTCCACCGCGGCGGCCGCCGGCTGTGTCGTCGTTGCCTGTTGCGCCTGAAGCGTTAACGAAACAAAACAACAAAAAGCCGCGACGCCGAGAATGCGCTGCGATTTTTTCATGATCCCCTCCGCCGACATTGTACCGTCATCGTGCGAAAATAGCAACAAGAGACTCATCGCCGAGGATTTTTTTATTACTGAGGGTTCGTGCGGAACGTCCGATGGAAAGGCTTTCGGCGGAATAAAAAAAAGCCGGCTGGGCAGCCGGCGAATACAAGCGTAAAAAAAGCGCCTAGGAAAGTTCGGACATTCGTTCCATGGGCGAAAGAATCTCAGTGACGCGCACGCCGAAGTTTTCGTCGATGACCACGACCTCGCCCTTGGCGATCGGCTTATGGTTTACGAGGATATCCACGGGTTCACCCGCCAACTTATCCAGCGTTATGATGGTGCCTTCCCCGAAACCGAGGATTTCCCTGATCTGTTTCTTGGTACGCCCGAGCTCTACGGTAAGCTCCATGAAAACGTCCATGATCAGGCCGATGTTGCTGGATTCCTGAGGAACCTGTCCCATGCCGAGATTGGCGAATTGCACCGGCTGGACATTGGGAGACATGCCCTGCATGATGCCGCCCTGCATTCCCATCATGGGTTGCTGCTGCTGGTACATCTGCTGCGGGTACATCTGTTGCTGCATCTGCCCATACTGCTGCTGCGGCATTCCCTGCATCATCATGCCGCCCTGCATGGGCGAGCCCTGCATCTGCTGCTGCTGCATCCCCTGCATGCCCTGGTTCATCTGGTTAGCCATTCCACCGGACATGGAACCTTGATCCTGCATGGGGATTCCGGAGGAAGCTACGATATCGCGCACGAAAGTCTGGGCAAACACTTCCCAAATCTTGAACGGCGATCCATCGATCTTCATTTCCCATATGACGCGAAAAAAATCGCCTGAGGGAAAACGGGGCATGGCCTTGGGGCCGAAAGACCCTTCCGCCGGATCCGACTGGATGGCGCGGTTGCCCGTTTTTTCGCTGAGCATGGTAATGGTGGAGCCGGTCATATTGGAAACGCACTCGGCTACGATGGATATCGCCATGTCGTCGAGGTCGACGAGCGAATCGTCCTTGTTGGCCAGGGATGCGATGCGAAGGGCGGTATCCTTGGGGAACAGGAAGAAATGGTCACCGGGAATTCCGCCGGTCATGTCTACGCGAACGCACAGTATCTCGTCGGGAAGGGAGGGAAGAATGCCGTCGCGGTTGGTTTGATCGACCTTCGGCGAGGAAAATTTTACGTCTTTGCCGGTGATCGCAGAGAGGTTCTGCTCCTGCGTGGAGATCGCGGAATCAAGGAGGCTTTTGAATGCCTGAACCTCGCCGCCCGACAGGCCACCGCCGGCTTTTGGGGATGCGCCGCCGCCGACTCCCGGATCGAGTCCCGCGAGCAGGGAATCTATCTCGTCTTGAGACAGGGAACCATCACTCATAACTATCCTCACCTTCCACACTCAGCTCTTCGAATTCTTCCTGGCCGATTTCTTCCAGGCGCTCGGTTATATGCACGGCCATTTTCTTGCCGATGACGCCCGGCCGGCACAGGAATTTCTTTTTATTGCCCACGTTGAGAACCATGGGGTCGTCGACCCTGGTACTGTGAAGCCTGACGATGTCGCCCAGTTGAAGGTTCAGGATGTCGCGGATGCTTACGTGGATTCGCCCGATCTCCGCAATTACGGGAACTTCTATGGAAGACAGTTTATCTTTCAGTATCTTGAGGTTTTCGGTGGTGGCGCCGCGGCGCACGGAGGAATACCAGTATTGCGCGGAGAGCTTGGAAATGATGGGCTCGATGGTAAGGTACGGTATGCAGAGGTTCATCATTCCCTCGACCTCTCCGATCTTCGTCTCAAGCGTTACCAGGACGACCATTTCGGTCGGCGGCACGATCTGCGCGAACTGCGGGTTTACCTCGATCTGCGAAAGCCTCGGACGCAGGTCGATTACCGTGTTCCAGGCTTCCCGAAGGCTTCCGAGTATCTTGACGATGACGTTTTCGATGACGGATCGCTCGATGTCGGTAAGCTCGCGTGTGAGCTTGGAACCTTCGCCCATGCCGCCGAAAAGACGGTCGATGATGGTAAACGTGATCGCCGGGTCTATCTCGAGGATTATCTGGCCTTTGAGAGGATCCATGCTGACGAGGCCGAGCGTGGTCGTCGTGGGTATGGAGCGGATAAACTCCTCGTAGGTCAGCTGGTCCACCGAGGCCACGTGCACGTTGGAAAGAATTCGGAGCGTCGTGGAAAGATTCGTGGTGGTCAGGCGCGCGAAGGTCTCGTGCATGTTTTGCACCGTACGCATCTGCTCCTTGGAGAATTTATCCGGGCGCCTGAAATCGTAGATCTTTATCTTTCTGGAGTCGGTAGCCGACTGCACCGTCTCGAGGGTGGTATCGCCTGCGTTGATGGCGGTGAGAAGCTGGTCTATCTCGTCCTGGGAAAGGACTTCGGTCATTCTTGTATCCCGCCCGTCAATGGTGCTGTTTCATTCGTAATAATGACATAAAAACTTTTTTTCCGCAACGATAAAGAAGAAAATCGGCTGTTTGCCCGAAAGAGGGCGCCGGCAGCTCAATTCAAAGGAGAGCAAAATTCAATTCGTGCCAGAATTGAATTTGCCTCATCACATTTGCGTTCGCCTGAATTCCGAAAAATAGATGTCCTTTATGGCCGGTTTAGTAAGCATTTCGTTGAGCTTGTTGCGTAATTCTTCTTTTAATACGCGTTCGCGGTCGGTTCCCAGCTCCTTGATGCTCTTGGAAGTAAAGAAGCTGCGGAGAAAGTCCTGCATCTGGTATTTGCGGGCCGAGAGTTCCGGCGCGATTTCCTTGTCGTTGATGTCGTAGGCGATATCCACCTTGATGATGACGGCCCACGGTTCCTTGTCGATGGTGCTCGTACTCACCTGGGTCATGGCTGTAAACACCGCCCATTGCGGCGTGGCGCGCTGGTAATCCTCGGAATTGGGCAGCTCCGTCATCGGCTTGGACTGCTTGTTCAGTATTCCCACCGTAACGACGACGATTACCACGATGAGTATGACCACGCCGAGCCCGATGCCTATCCACTTGAGCAGCCCAAGTATCGCCTTGAAGCCCGCCCCGCCCACCCGCGCTTTGGGCTTTGCGCCGCTTGACTCGGAGGAATCGCCTAAATCCAGATTATTGCCTAAATCGTCGCTCATGATTATTTCCTTTTACCAAGCGCCTTCGCAGCGCGTTATAGGTGCCCTTCGTCCAGTATGATGATGTCGACCCGCCGATTGTAGGCCCGACCTTCTTCCGTATCGTTCGACGCCAGCGGAACCGTAGCCGCGAAGCCGGCGATCTGGAAACGCTGTTCGGGAACCCCGAAATCGCTCAGGTAATGCAGCACGTTCAGCGAGCGGGCCGTGGAAAGCTCCCAGTTGGAGAACCAGGGCCCCACGGGATCCACCGCGGTATCGTCCGTATGTCCCTCGATGCGAAATTTACGGCCCTCCAACTCGGAGGACTTGAGCAGCTCCGCGAGGCGTACGAGCAGGTCGCGAGTCTCGTCGATGTTAAGCTGCGAGCTCGCGGGACGGAAAAACGCGTCTGACGCCAGCGATATGACGAGTCCACGCTCGTCCGAACTGATGCGCACTTTGTTGGAACGCACTTCCGGATTGAACAGCGAAACCGCTTTCTTCTTGGCCGTGGCCAGCATCTTGCCTTTTTCCATGGAGGGAAGCGAGTTGATGGTGTTGCCGAGCTCCGCAAGCTTGCCCACGGAAAGCGTATTGCCTCCGGTAGAACCGCCCATGCCGATATTGTTCATGGCGGAGATCATTTCGCTGGCCTGGGAGACGCTGGCTTCGGAGGTATCGAACAAGGCTATGAAAAAGCACAGGCACAGCGTAACCATGTCGCCGTAGGTGATGACCCATTCGCCGATTCCGCCGAGGTTTTGCTCTTTTTTCTTGCGTGCCATGCCTCAAGCCTCCAGCTTTTAGGGTTCCTGACTATGCTGACGGATGCAATTCTTCGAGCTTCTTCTGCGTTGCGGGCGTCAGGAAGGAAGAGAGCTTCATCTGAAGGATGTGCGGGTTGTCGCCCTGCTGAATGGAGAGGACGCCTTCTATGCACATTTCCCGTACCTTGGTTTCATCGTTGTCCTGAATGCCCAACTTGCCCATCATGGGTATGAACATGAAGTTGGCCATGATGGCGCCGTAGAACGTGGTGATGAGCGCCACTGCCATGTTCGGGCCGATGGAGCTTTTATCCGCCAGGTTTTTCAACATGGCTATGAGTCCCTGCACCGTGCCCAACATGCCGAAACCAGGGGCAAGCTTAGCCCACTGGTCCAGCATCTTCATTCCCTTGCCGTGGCGCTCGTTCATCTGCGACAATTCAGTTTCCATGATGTTTCGGATGACTTCCGGATCCACGGAGTCTACCACCATGCGGAGGCCTTTTTTCATGAACGCGTTCTCTATGCCTTCGATTTCTTCCTCGAGCGACAAGATGCCTTCGCGGCGCGCGCGTTCCGAAAGGGATAAAAGGGCTTCGGCAATTTTCATTTCGCCGTAATCGAACTTCTTGAATACGCGTCCCATGATCTTGAAGATGCCGACACCGTCTTTAAATCCGTAGTTAAGCAGGAGACCCATATAGGAGCCACCGACCGTCATGAAGACGGACGCGGCGTCGATATACGTTCCGATGGTACTTTTGGCAAGGAAAATCGAGGCGATGATACAAAACCAACCGCCGATAAATCCCGTTAATGAACCGATATCCATGCCTTACTCCTCGTTCTTGAAGCCGCCGATGAGCTTTCTGTAGTCCACGATGCGCGCTCTGAGTACTTCGATCGATTCCGCTACCACGATATGCTTTCCCGACAGCATGACGATGGTGGTATCCGGCCGGCTCTCCACGATCTCGATCTGATGCGGATTGAGCCAGAAGGTCTCGCCCGAAAGTTTCGTCAATTCTATCACAGATCGCCACCTTTCCGCAAACCCATCATTTCCTGATAATTATTTAAGAATACTTGCACGGAGACACGGAGTACGCGGAGGAAGAGAAAGTAAGGAAGGCGAAGATAAAAAATTAGTGACCATCTTTCCACTCCTCCTCTATTCTCTCTTCTCCTACTCCGTGTTCTCCGTGTCTCCGTGCTAAAAACTAAATCAATCTACTTTACCTCTTCAGCTGCAGGAGTTCCTGGAGCATCTGGTCCGAGGTTTGGATGGTCTTGGAGTTGGCCTGGAAACCGCGCTGCGTAACGATCATGTCCGTGAACTGCTCGGCCAGGTCTACATTGGACATTTCCAGGTTTCCGGCCAGTATCCTGCCTTTTCCCGCTATTCCGGAAGGCCCGATATTGGCCATGCCTGAGTTGATGGACTGTACGAAGTTCGTATCGCCCGTCTTCTCGAGGCCGTTGGGGTTGGTGAAGGTACCCAGGGCCATTTGGCCGATCGTCCTCGTAGAACCGTTGGAATAGACCGCGGTTATGATGCCCGACTGGTCTATCTTGAAATTCTCCATGTAGCCCATGCCGTAGCCGTCCTGCTGGAACACCTTGGTGCTGGACGCCTCGGCGAACTGGGTAATCGTGTTTCGCACGCTGCCTGCCATTCCCATGTTCAAAGCGAATGTCTGGCGTACCGGCCCGCCGGCGACGGGGTCCGCGGTGGCGCCTTGCACGTCGAAGGCTATGTTCATGGCGAGGAGTCCTTCAGCCGGAGATACGTTGCCCTGAGTGTCGGTTACTCTTTGCAGGGTTCCCATATTATCGAATTCTACTATAAAAGTATCACCTTGCGTGGCGCCGGCGTTCAGCCCGACGGCTACGTTGGTATTGGCCGCCGCCTCAGGGTCCACGCTGACGCGAGCTTGCCACTGGTTGGCCTGGCCGGGGACCTTGGACATGTCCACGCGCAATATGTGCTCGATGCCGAAGGCGTCGAAAACCTTTTCCTCGATGCGCCAGGTTCCCGCGCGGATGGCGTCCGGGGTGGCTCCTTCGGGTATCTCCGCGAGACGCTTGTCGAGGTTGCAGGCAAGGTAGACTTGCTCGGTGGCCTTGGCCGGATCCTTGGAGCCGATCGGTATTACCAGGTCGTCCAGCGCGCCCGATGTATTGAGGGTTTCCACGCCGTTGATTACCTGCGCGTTCCAGCCCTGTACGCGAAAGCCGCTGCCCGGATTGACGAGGCGGCCGTCGGAGTCGAGGCTGAAGGCTCCGGCGCGGGTAAAGAAGCGCTGGTCGCCCTTCTGCATCACGAAGAAGCCGTTGCCCTGGATGGCGACGTCGGTCATGACGCCGGTCGTCTGCATCGAGCCCTGGGTATGGATGGTATCGATGCTGGCGATACTCATGCCAAGGCCGATTTCTTTTGGATTCACGCCGCCCACTTCCTCGTTGGGCTTGGCCGCTCCGGACATCTGTTGGTACAGCAGATCCTGGAAATTAACGCGGCCCTTTTTAAAGCCGGTGGTGTTTACGTTGGCAATGTTGTTACCCAGAACGTCCATGCGTATCTGGTGATTCTGCAGGCCAGCGACGCCCGCGTACAGTGATCGCATCATATCGGCGCCTCCTTACTCTGTTACTTTGCTGACTTGTTCAAGATCGTAGAACGCGCCGTCTACCATGACGAGCGGAAATTCACCGCGAACCACTTGGCTTACCTTGCCGTATAAGGTGGCGCCCTTGTCAAGGATTTCCACGTTGCGGCCAAGCAGGCTCTGAGCCTCGCTGGAATTCAGCACGCCTGAAATCTTCCCGAAATTCTTGGACATGTTCGTCATCTGCTCAAGAGACGAGAACTGCGCCATCTGCGCGATGAACTCGCGATCCTGCATAGGCGCCGTGGGGTCCTGGTTCTGGAGCTGCGTAACGAGTATCTTGAGGAAATCGTCCTTGTCCAGCTCGGTTTTTACCGGCCGGGTCGCCGCCAGTTCCTTGTTGAAGGCATCCGCGTCATACTTTGCCCTGGACAATTCCGATGGTGATAGTTGAAACGCTGTATTCATGGTATCGCTCCTCTTTGCTAAATGACTACGTTCAAGAGACCGTCCCGGGATGCGCTTGCGCGAATCTGGGGTACCGCGGCGTCCAATTCCTTGAGCCGCTGGCTGAAATACGGGTCGGCCTTTCCGTCGCCGTCGCGGGGGCTGCCCTGCCCGCCTGAATTACCGTTGCGCACCTCGACCTCCAAGGACTGCGTCTCGAAACCGCTTGCGTTGAAGGCGTCGCGAAGGCCTTCAAGCGAGTCCTTGAAGGCTTGGCCTGCCATGTCCGATTCTACGACGATAACGCCGCTTAGTTTCTTGTCGGCTATTTTCAGTTCAATCTTTACGCCGCCCAGCGATTCAGGGTCCAGCCTGAGCCGAATCAGACCGGAATCGCCGTCGCGGAGCACGATTTGGGCCGCTTTTACGATTTCCGTTCCTGCCGATTCCCGGATGCGGCTGGCAAGCTGGTCGGCGAAGGAAACATTTTTCGTCTCGGGGAGCGCTTGCTTTCCTCCGGCTGCCTCCGGTGCCCTGCCCAATTCAGCGCGGGTATCGCGGGAATCGAAAGCTGGAGCCTGCATTCCCGGTTCCGCGCTCTGCCTGTCAGACGATTCCTGTTTTGAATCCGAGCCGTTCTTGCTTCCTTCCTTGGAAGCCTTGAGCCGCATATCGACTACGCTGAATTTCGCGCCAGACGCGTTTCGCTCGGTACTGAGTTTCATGCCCGGTTCAAGCTCTTTAGAATCCGCTCGCCGCACGGAGGCCCCTTGCCTGTCCTGCGCGGCGGAAAGCATGCCGGACGCGGTCGCCGCAGCCGAATCCAAATCGAAAGCCCCCGGTGAGCCAAGTTTCTTTTTCTGGGTTTTAAGAGAGGGAATTCCAGAGTCGGCGGATTCTTCGCTTACGGCCGACTGTGCATCCGATGGGCTTCCTGTTTTTTTAAGGACCGCTTCCTGGACTGCTTTTGATGAAAAATTCGAAAGCCCAGGCTCTTTGGCGTTTCGCATGCTTGCCAACGATTCTCCGGAAGCCTTGCCTTCGGCCTTCTTGGACTCGGCCGATTTCATGGGTTGGCCAAGGCTGGCCGCGATGGCTATCGGGGCTTGGGCTTCCCGGATCTTGCCGTCCTTGCCCGGAACCGAGGCATGCATTTCACGCATTGCCGCATCGGAGGCTTTCGTCGGTTTTTCCGGGCCTACGGCCGATTTAAGGCTGTCCAGCAGGGAAGCGAAGGATGATGTCTTGCTTTTTTTAGCGCCGTTCTGGACGACGCCCGCGGAACCTGATTCCGGTTTCGCATTGATAGCGGCTATGGCCTGCATCGAAAGCGAACTCCTTTCGCATTGCGCAGGCCACGGCGGGCGTTGGTTTCCGTTATTCCCCGGACGTAGGCTTCTGGCTCATCTTTCGCTGTACCGTCGCGGAACGTTCCGGGGGCATGAGCGACAACCAGTAGGCAACTACGGAGGCTTCGCCGGTTTGAGCGGCGATTTCCTCAACCGCCCGCAGTATATCGATGACCATTTGGTCATCCGTCATCGCATTGATGATGTTCACGGCATCCTTGGGGGGCATGCCGCTCAGATAGCGGGCGTTCTGCGCGATATTCGCCTTCTTATTGTCGTACTGTTCCAGCGTGCTGTTTAACGATTTCTGCTGCTCGTCGAGCGATTTCTGCCGTTCGTCCACTTCGCCGGCTTTCGCGGTAATGCTTGCCTCGCGCTCCGCTGCCAGCCGCTCGAGCTCGTCCAGTTCCTGCTTTCGGATGTCGATGGCTTCCAGCTGCTTGCCGAAACGCTCGTCGTCCAGCAAGGTGGGAGAGTCGGCGGGCAGGGCTTTTCCGGTACGGGTAGGCAGCTTCAAAAGCTTGAGCGCGGGCGAAAACAGCCCCTTGGCGTCGATGAGACCGAGGTAGTCGAGCCAAAACATGCCGCCGATCACGATGGCGAGCAAGAGGAGAAGCATTAGAATAAATCGCCCAAATACGCGCTGTTTACCGAATGAAGCCATAGGATCTTATTCCCCTGTAGTGATAAAAATCATGACGCGGCCAGCTTGCGGGCGCGTTCGCGAATCTGCGAACCAAGATCGTCCAGCGTTTTCGTCTCTTCCAGCAGCGCAGCCTTGTACCATGTCGACTCGGCGCGTTCCTTGAGCTTGTCCAAAAGTTCTTTTTTCTTGCTGGCCTCGATATAGAGCAACCTGGCCTCTTCCCGCTCGGCTTCCGCCAGGGCGAGAGCCTTGAGCAGTTTATCGCGCTCAGCCTTGAGGCGCAAGGTATAATATTCCACGGAGCGATAGTCCGCGACGGATCCGCCGGGCCTGAATCGCTCGCGTCCCGCTGCATAGGTGGCTTCCGCGTTCTGCTGCAGCTTCAGGTCGAGCAAGGCGCACACCCCGGCTTTTTCCGCGAGTTTCGCCTCTGCCTGCCGTTCCGCGAAAGCCCGAAGCTCAAGGACGCGTTCCAGTCGAAACGAAAAGCGTTTCATCGGGGAGTCTCCGCTGGCTTATCGCCCGCTTGCGCGAAAGCCTCAGCCGCGGCCGCCTCGGCCATCTCCGCCTGGGTCAAGTCCATGACGAAGGAATCTCCGCTGCGCGCCGTGAAGCGGAGGCCTGAATCGCTTTCCGCATAGGCGCTGATTTCGGCCAATGGAATGGAAAGCCCCGCGATGTCGCCGAGTTTTTTCAAGGTGTCCAGGATCGGGGCTTTCTCATCGATCATTTGCATTAAAAAAGCCTCTACCGCCTGGTGCTTGGCGATAGCCTCGTCGATTCCCGCGTTCGTGCCCTTTACGTACGCGCCGATGTTGATCATGTCCTCGGCCTCGTCGTACGTGGCCATGAGGCGGCGCAGGACGCCCATGGCTTTTTGGGTTACGGGTCCGGTTACCGAACCGGTCAGGCGGGAAATGCTCTTGAGCACGTCCACCGCCGGGTAGTGGAATTTTTCGGCAAGCTTGCGCGAAAGCACGACGTGGCCGTCGAGGATTCCGCGTACGGTATCGGCGATGGGCTCGTCCATGTCGTCGCCGTCAACCAGAATCGTATAGATGCCGGTTATGGAACCTTTCTCCGAGGTTCCCGAGCGCTCGAGCAGCTTGGGCAGAGAGTCGAACACGCTGGGCGTGTAGCCCCTCGTGGCGGGCGGTTCGCCGATGGCCAGCCCTATCTCGCGCTGGGCGCGGGCGAAGCGCGTCACCGAGTCGAATAGAAGCATCACGTCGGCGCCTTGGTCGCGGAAATATTCGGCCACCGCGGTGGCCACGTACGCTCCGCGAAGACGCGCCAAAGGAGGAGTGTCCGAGGTGGAAACGATTATGATGGAACGGGCGAGACCTTCCTCGCCCAGGTCGTTCTCTATGAATTCGCGGAGCTCGCGGCCGCGCTCGCCGATCAGCGCTATCACGTTTATGTCGGCGTTGGTATTGCGCGCGATCATGCCCAAAATCGTGGACTTGCCCACGCCCGAACCTGCGAATATTCCTATGCGCTGGCCGCGCCCCAACGGCAGCAGGCCGTCGATGGAACGTACTCCGCACACCATGCGCTTGGTGATGCGCTTCCGCCTCATCGCGTCGGGGGGAGTGGCGACGGCCGGATAGAAAGCGGACGACGATATGTCGCCCTTGCCGTCCATCGGTCGCCCCATCGCGTCCAGGGTGCGTCCCAGGAGCTTGTCGGATACGGGTACGCGGAGCAGCTCGCCGGTTGCGATTACGGTGCAGCCCACCTCGATTCCCTCGAGGCCGGAATACGCCATGAGCTGCACGGTTTCGCCGTGGAGGCCGGCGACTTCCGCCCAGGCCACGGTGCCGAGCCTCGGTATCATGATCTTGCAGACCTCGCCCACCACGGCCTGCGGTCCTTTGCTCTCCACGAGAAGCCCCTGCACGCGCGTTACGCGCCCGGTATATTTTATAGGGTCGACATCTTCTATCAGATCGAGGTATTTAGCGACGAGTTCCATGCTCTACTGCGCCTTTCCGCGCGACTTGATGGGCGAGATGTCCAGTATTTTCTCTTCGAGCTCGTGCAGCTGGCTCTGGATCCTGGCGTCGATCTCGCCGAAGTCCGTCTCGATGATGCAGCCGCCGCGGTCCACCGCGGAATCTTCAACCACGCTTATCTTCTTTGCGTTCTCGGCAAGCTCTATGAAGTCCTTGACGTGGTCGGTGGTAAGCTGCAGGTCGGCAAGGTTAACTTTTATTATAACCTCGCTGCGGCTCTTGAGCTTGCGCAACGCCTGGGCGATGTTGGAGACAACGACGTTCTTCTGGTTCTCGCTGATGGTCTTCACGACCTTCCGGGAGATGAGCAGGACGAGCTCCACGATCTGGCCCTCGGTCTGCTCCAATATCTCGCCGCGCTTGTCCATGGCACGTTCCAGCATGGTGTGCATCCGGTTGATGAGGCGCTCCACCTCGTTATTGCCTTCCTTGAAGCCTTCCTCCCGGCCGTGGTCGAAGCCCTTTTTCTGGGCGCCTTTCGTTATCTCGTCTATCCGGGCCTGTGCCTGCCCCTCGAGTTCCTTTATCTTGGCCTCGGCGGCGCTGATGGCCTTCTCCGCCTCCACCATGGCTTCCTGGCGGATCTTCAGGGCCTGGTCGTTCTTTTTCTTAACTTCCTCGAAGGCAACCGTCTCGGCCTTCATGATGATGGACTCGGCCTCGGCCCTTGCGGCCGCGTTCATGGTGGCCTTTTCCTGCTCCCAGGTTTCGCGGTACAGCTCCGCTTCGCGGCGCAGGTCGTCCGCGGTGGGACCTTTGTACTCTTCCGCCGATGCGACTTCCTCGAGCTCCTCGGTATCCGAAGCTTGGGTGCTGTTCGGCGCGTTTACCAAAAAGGCGCTGGTGAGGGGGACTGTCTCTCGTGGTCTGAAAACCGTCTTGGCCATGGTGAATATTCCTTATTGCACGAGCTGGTCGTCTTCGCCGCGGGCGATGATTATCTCTCCGGTATCCTCGAGATGGCGTATGACGGCCACTATTTTCTGCTGCGCTTCCTCCACGTCCTTGATGCGGACGGGGCCCATGTATTCCATGTCTTCCTTGAGTCCCTGCGCGGCTCGCTTGGACATGTTCTGGTAGATCTTTTCGGCCACTTCCTGATCCACGCCCTTGAGCGCGCGGGTAAGGTCCTGCGTGTCCACCTCGCGGAGCACTTTCTGGATGGAACGGTTGTCCAGCATGACGAGATCCTCGAACACGAACATCTTCTTCTTGATCTCCTCGGCCAGCTCCGGGGTTTCCTCTTCCAGCGCCTCGAGGATGCCCTTCTCCGTGGTACGGTCGGCAAGGTTCAATATCTCCACGATGGCGTCGACGCCGCCCGCCGCCGTATAGTCCTCGCTGGACAGCGTGGACAGCTTCTTTTCCAGCACGCGCTCCACCTCGCGGAGGACTTCCGGCGAGGTGCGGTCCATCGTGGCGATTCGCTTCGCCACGTCGGACTGAATCTCCTTGGGCAATTTTACTAAAATATAACTGGCTTTCGCGGGTTCCAGGTAGGCCAGGATGAGGGCGATGGTCTGGGGATGCTCGGTCTGGATAAAGTTCAGCAAGTTGGCAGGGTCGGTTCGCCGTATGAAATCGAACGGACGCACCTGGAGGGAACTCGTCAACCTGTTGATTATATCGATGGCCTTCTGCGATCCCAGGGATTTCTCCAAAAGCTCGCGGGCATAGTCTATGCCGCCCGAGCTTATGAAGTCGCTGGCCATCATGAGTTCCTGGAACTCCATGAGAACCATGTCCTTGAGCTCGGAATCCACGTTCTCCAAACGCGCGATCTCGAAGGTGAGCGTCTCTATCTCGTCCTCGCGCAGATGCTTGAAGATTTCCGAGGAAATTTCACTGCCGAGGGCGATCAGGAAGACCGCCGCCTTCTGGCGTCCCGAGAGCTCTTTTATGCTCTTGGGTTTCTTGCCGCTTGCCTGTCCTCCGGCGGCTGCCTTCCCTTTTGCCGGCGCGTTCTGAGCCATCGTTTATTCCTCCCGGAGCCAGGTGCGTATCAGCTGGGCCACATCCTCGGGATGCTCCTTGGCCATGTTGATCGCGTGCTCCTGTAGATCCATACGCTTTCGTTCTTCCACCGACATGGACACTTCGATATTCTGTTCCTCAGCCTGGCGGATGGCGTTTTCGCGCATCATCTGCTGCTCGAGCGCCCGTTTTTCCTCCGCTATGCGGCGCCTGCGCTCCATCTCCCGCGAAATCATGCGGAACACGATGAACGCGATGAGGAGGCCCGCCAAGCCGATGAGCGAATACAAAAGCACCGTCTTCATCTGCTCTTTGCGGATATATTCGGAATCCTCGGCCCTGAACTCGGTGGACCGGTCAAACTGGATGTTCCGAACGGTTACCGAATCTCCGCGCATGCGATCGAAGCCTATCGAGTCCCGGATCAGCGCCGCCGCGTCGTCGAGGTCTTTCTGCGCGAGCGGAACGTATTCGCGGTCGATGCCGCCGGCCGGCCGCATGATGACCTTGCCCTTGTCATCATACTTCCACTTCCAGAAACCGTCTATATTAACCGACACGGAAACGCCGTCGATTCCCGGAGACCGCTCCTCTACGATATTGCGCTTGTTGAGAGCCTCGTTTTCCAGCGTGTGGGTCTGGTTGGCCTTGCCCACCATGTTCTGCATGTCTTTATAGGCCGGAGAAGTCTGCCCTTCCATACCGGCGGGGCCTTCGGGGTTAAAACCCGTGCCCTGGTAGTCGTAGGTGGTTTTCTCCGTGGAAAGGCGCACGCTGGGCTGGATAACCGAGTCGTCGTACGGTGTCAGCGGGTTATCCTGCTTGAGCACGAAAGGAAAATGCTCTTCCGTGGTCACGGCTTTCTTGCTCATGTCCATGTCTATTTTTATGTTCAAGTCGCGGACGCGCTCCGCCGTGTAGGTCTTTTGCAGCGCAGTGAGGATTTTAGCGCGATAATCGGCTTCCATCCGCTGGATGAGCTGCAGCTCGCGCTTGGTGCGCTCTAGGCGGTCGAAGTCTTCCAGACCGGCGAAATCGTTTAAAATCATGCCGTTCTGGTCGGTGATGACGACGTTTTCAGCCTTGAGGCCGGGAACCGCGAACATGATGAGCTTTTGGATGCCCTCAAGCTGCTTGCGGTTGGAGGTGATGTCCGAGCCGACTTTCGGATAGATGATGACGCTGGCGGTTACCGGTTTCTGATCCTCGGCGAACAGCTTGTCCTCGGGAATCTCGATGATTACGTTAGCCTTGTCCACCGCGTCGATAGCTTCGATATGCTTGGTGACTTCCTGGATGATGGCCTTGCGCAAGTTTATGTTGCGCTCGAAATCGGTTACGGTGAACTGGTTTATGGCGAATACCGCCCAAGGGTCAGTGCCTTTGGGGATAAGGTTTTCCCGAAGCAGGATGGCATTGGCGCGGGTCCGGACCTTCTCGTCCTTGACCATCAGGATATTGCCCTCGGCCACGGAGAACGGAATATTTTCCTCGTCGAGCCTGCTCGTGATGAGGCGGAGCTCTTCCTCGGTCTTGATGGGCGTATTGATGAGCCGCACCATGGTCGGCGCCTTGGATACCGACAGCAGCACGATAATGGCGACGATTACCGCAAGGATAATGCCGATTACGATGAGTTTCTGAGGAAGCTTCCACGAGCCCCACAGCGTCTTGACGCGGTCCAGCGTCTTCTTGATCCATTCGTTCATATTCCCCCTCCCAGAAGAATGAACAGCGCCAGCGCCTTCGCGCGGACAGTATCCACATTTTTATGCTAAGCGCTTGCCGCCTTACGGCCGCTAGCGCGTATTGATTACGTCCTTCCATGCCTGCACGACGCGGCTGAGTACGGTCCTCGTTATGCTGAGCGACATATTGGCCTTGGCCATGCCGATGGTCACGTCGTGCGCGTCCACCGCGTCCGGGTTCGTCATCATCGTCTCGATCAGCTTGGAGCTGTCGATCTGGTCCGCGTTCACGCCGTTCATGGCGCTGAACATCGCGTCCTCGAAAGTCGCGGCGGGTTGCTCTTCCAGGGCTCCCATGCCGCCATTGGAGAGAAAATGCCGAGGATCGCTCCGCGCAAGGCTCATCGTGTCGCCTTTGGCCTTGGTTCCGTCGGGTTGCAGCGCCGCCGCCTGGCTTGAGGCCAGGGACGTAAGCTTGCTGAAAGCGTCAACCGAAGATATGCCTGTCATTCATTACCTTCCTATCTCGAGAGCCTTCATGAACATGGCCTTGGAGCCGTTCACTATGGCTGCATTCGCTTCGTAAGCCCGCGACGCGGCTATCAAGTCCACCATTTCGGTGACGATGTTCACGTTGGGCATTTCCACGTAGCCGGCGTGCGGTCCGGTCTTCGCGGCATCGGGGTGCGTGGGATCGTACATGAACCGCGCCTCGGTGGTGGTGTCTTTCTGAATCTCGGAAATGCGGACGCCCTTGCCCGCGCCGTTGTCCCACTGGTCCGGTAAAAACGGCAGGCGGAAATACGGGGCATCGGTTACGGGCCGCACGACCACGCGGCTGCGCTTGAAAGCCCCACCCTCGGGGGTCCGGGTCGTAGAGGCGTTGGCTATGTTATCGGCGATCACGTCCTGGCGCATCCGCTCCACGTTCATCCCGCTGGTTGCAATATTGATACTCGTAAAAATGCCCATAAAAACTCCTCTCACAAAATTCTAGCACGGAGACACGGAGCAACGGAGATAAGAAAAGATAAAAATCTTTCCTCTCCCTACTCTCCCTCTCTTCTTCCTCCGTGCCCTCCGCGCCTCCGTGCTAATCTTCTCACGGTCAACGCTACCTTATCTTACTCTTCTCCGTGTTCTCCGTGTCTCCGTGCTACTCTTCCACGGAAACGCCTCTTACCTCAGTACCTGATTTACCTGGTTGAATTCGAAGCTTACGGCTTGGGTCATGATCGTGTACATCAACTGGTTTTGCATGGAAGCCATGAATTCGTCTTCCGCGTTCACGTTGTTGCCGTTGTTCTTCTCGGTCGAAAGATAGTCGAGTACGCGTCTCGGCTGAACGTCGCGCCAGTTGCTGGGCTTGTACGAGGCGATGTGCCTCTCGTCGGTGGTCTGAAGCTGCAAGCGCGGCTCAAGGTTCTCCGAATCGATGGCTTTTCGCAGCGAAGATTCGAAATTAATCTCCGAGCGCTTGAAGTTGGGCACATCCGCATTGGCGATATTGTTCGCGATGACATCCCTACGGATAAGGCTGACGTCCATCGAGCGCTGCAGCATCTCCACGCTTCTACCAAAACTCGTTCCTTCAAGCATACAACCCTCCAAAAATCCTTTATTTCCTAAACTATCGGCATTTCGTTCCTACAATATAAATTTTGCAAGATCCTGGGATTCGAAAATTCCTTTAAACCGCTCTTCCACGAAAGTTGGAGTAATAACGACCGACTGGCCGCTCATGGTAGGCGCATCGAATGAAATCTCTTCCAGCAAGCGTTCCATAATCGTGTGAAGGCGCCTGGCGCCGATATTCTCGGTACGGGTATTGGCCTGCTCGGCAATCTGCGCCAATTCGTTTATCGCATCGTTCTCGAAGCTCAAGGTAACGCCTTCCGTAGACAGAAGTTGGATGTATTGAGTAACCAGTGCGTTTTCAGGCTCGGTGAGAATCCGTCTAAAATCAGCAGCGAGAAGCGCGTCCAATTCAACGCGGATGGGAAAACGTCCCTGCAACTCGGGTATCAGATCTGTCGGTTTGGTCATGGTAAAGGCGCCGGCCGCGATAAACAGAATATGCGTCGTATCCACGACACCCCACTTGGTGCTGACTTTGCTGCCTTCCACGATGGGAAGAATGTCGCGCTGCACGCCTTCGCGGGAGACATCCGCGCCGCCGCCGCGGCCCTCTCGTACCGCGATCTTGTCTATTTCGTCGACAAAGATGATTCCCGACTGCTCGACGCGCTCCCGTGCCTCGGCACTTGCCTTGTCGCGGTCCACAAGGCGCTCGGATTCTTCGTCCATCAATATCGCGCGCGCTTCCTTTATGCTGACGGTTCTCTTTTTCTTGCCTTTATTTCCGCCGAAGATCCCGGCGATGCCGGAGAAAGCCGATTCGAGGTCTTCCATGGGCTGCCCGGCGAATATTTCCATGCTGGGCATCGTGGGGCCGCTAACCTGAATTTCCACGAGCCTCTCTTCGAGCTGGCCCGATTTAAGCATCTGGCGGAATTTTTCACGCGTCGCGTTGCCGGAAGAATCGGGCAGCTGAATGGCTGGGCCCGCGTTTTCCCCGCTTGCGTCCGCCGGCTGCTTCGTGCCGATTCCAGGCAGCAACAGATCGAGGAGGCGCTCCTCGACGCGACCCTCGGCCGAACTGCGCACGGCGCTCGTCATCTCTTCCATTACCTGGCGGAATCCGGCGGCCATGAGATCGCGCACCATGGACTCCACGTCGCGCCCCACATAGCCCACTTCCGTATACTTGGTAGCCTCAACCTTGATGAACGGCGCTCCGCACAGCTTGGCGAGGCGGCGGGCGATCTCGGTCTTGCCGACGCCCGTAGGCCCTATCATCAGGATGTTCTTTGGGGCGATTTCCTCGCGGACCGCTTCGGGAAGCATCTTGCGGCGCAGGCGGTTACGCAAGGCAATAGCCACGGCGCGCTTGGCTTTGGCCTGGCCGATGATGTGGCGATCGAGTTCCTCCACTATTTTCTTGGGCGTAAAAACGGCAAAATCCTCGGTCATGAGAGTTCCTCCACGAGAACTTTGTCATTCGTGTAGATACAGATGCCGCCGGCGATGTTCAAGCTGCGCTTGGCGATTTCGGCCGCGGTCAGGCTCGAGCTGTCCAGGTAGGCAAGCGCCGCCGCATACGCGTATGGGCCTCCCGAACCGATGGCGATGGCATCCTCGGCGGGCTCGATGACGTCGCCCGTTCCGGAGAGCAGGAGGATCTTGTCCTTGTTTGCCACGAGGAGGAGAGCCTCCAAGCGCCTGAGCATCTTGTCCGTGCGCCAATCCTTGGCCAGCTCCACCGACGCCCTCGTAATGTCTCCTGAAAATTCCTTGACCTTAGCCTCGAAGTGCTCCAGCAGGGTAAAGGCGTCGGCGGTAGCGCCGGCGAACCCGGTCAAGATCTTGCCGTCGTATATGGTGCGCACCTTGCGGGCGTTGCTCTTCATTACGGTATTGCCCATGGTAACCTGGCCGTCGCCGGCCATGGCCACTTTTCCGTCGCGGCGTACCGCGATTATCGTCGTTGAACGTATTTTCATGCTGTTTCCTCCGTGGAATGCGCCGGTAGCTTCTTTTTCTTTTTTTTGGGCTCCAGCGAAACTATCGCCGCGGGCCGGTCAATCTTTCCCGCGTGCGGGTGCGCGTTTTCGTAGACCGCGCGCAGTCTCTCGATATTCACGTGCGTATAGATCTGCGTGGTGGAAATGCTCTCATGCCCGAGCATGGCCTGAACCGCCCGGATATCGGCGCCCCTGCCCACGAGGTGCGTCGCGAACGAGTGCCTGAAGCCGTGCGGCGACAGCCGCTTGTTTATGCCCGCGTTGGCCGCATGGCGCTCCACGAGATAGGCGATGCCGCGAGGGCTAATCCCTTGCCCCTTGGAGTTCAGGAACAAGTGCCTGTCGGGACACTCGGCCGGAATTCTCGCCAGCCTGAGGGGAAGATACGCGCGAATCGCGACCACAGCCGTCGCAGACAGGAATACGACGCGTTCCTTGGAACCTTTTCCCGTAACGCGCGCATGCGCCCGGTCAAGGTCCAGCGCCTCCAGCGAGAGGCCCGAGATTTCCGACACTCGGCAGCCCGTGCTGTACATCGTCTCGAACAGCGCCTTGTCGCGAAGACCAGTAAAGTCGAGGCTGTCCGGCATGGATAGAAAATCGCGCATCTCATCCTCGAAAAGAAAATCCGGGAGCTTCCTGGAAAATGCCAAGGTCTCGACGTCCTTCGCGGGATTCGAAGCGCAGATTCCGAACCGGACCAGGTAGCGGTACAGACCCTTGACCGCCGAAAGCGCGCGGTTGATGGACGCGCTGGCGTACCCGTCGCGTACGAGGGCGCTCACGAAGGCGCGGATGTCGGAAGGACTCGCGTCCAGGATATCCGCGCCGGCGCCCAGGCAGGAGGCTTCAAAGAGCGACAGGTCCTCGCGGTAGGCCGCCACCGTGCGGGGCGAGAGCGATCGCACCGCGTCGATGTAGGCAAGGTATTCCTCAATTTTCTGCGACATGTTCTTCTTCCATGGTGTGCAGATAATCGCAGGCGGGATTGATGCATGCCTTGTGCGTGCCGCTCTTCTTGTCGAAGCGCTCCACGAGGAACCAGCCGCACTTGGGGCAGTACGTATTGATGGGCTTGTAATACGTTATGAAGTCGCATTCGGGATAGCGGGAACAGCCGTAGAATTCGCGGCCTCTTCCCTTGGCCTTGCGCCTGGCTACGATCTCGCCTGTGCAATCCGGCCTCGGGCAGCGCGCCAACGGCACCGATTTGGTGTTGCGGCAGGCGGGGAAGCCCGAGCATGCCAGGAAAAAACCGAATCGGCCGAGTTTCTTGAGCATGGGCTTGCCGCATTTTTCGCAGACGGCGTCCGTAACCTCGTCGAGCGTGCCCCGGTAGGATTTCAGCGTCTCCATCAATTCGTCCAGATGCTTCTTGAACGGAACGTAAAAATCCTTGAGGGCGCCTACCCAGTCTTTCTTGTTCTCCTCCACGTTATCGAGGAGCGTCTCCATGTTGGCTGTGAAATCGGCGTTTACGACGTCGGGGAACGATTCCACGAGGATGTCGTTTATGATGCGCCCCAGCGTCGTTGGCACGAGCTGCTTGTTCTCGCGCGTCACGTAGTAGCGCTCGAGCAGCACGGAGATGATGGGCGCGTAGGTAGAGGGCCGGCCGATGCCTTTTTCCTCGAGTATCTTTATTATGGAAGCGTCGGTGAAGCGCGCCGACCCCTGGGTAAAATGCTGCTCGGGCCTGTAGCCTTCGAGCTTCAGCTCCTCGCCGACCTGGAGCTCGGGCACCGTGGAATCCTTGTCTTCCTTGGATGCTAATAATTTTATAACCTTGTAGAAGCCCTTCTCCACCACCCTCGTCGCGTTGACGCGGAACATGGCCTCGCCCGCCTGTACCTCCACGGAGGTGGAGCGCATCTTGGCGGGGGTCATCTGGCTAGCCACGAAGCGTTCCCAGATTATTCCATAGAGCTTTTGCTGGTCCTTGTTCAGGTATTCCTTTATCGAGTCGGGCGTATATTGGATCATCGTCGGACGGATGGCTTCGTGCGCGTCCTGGGCCTTCTTGTCGCTCGCGTATACGACGGCCTCGGCGGGAAGCTCGGCCGGGAAATTCTTTCCGAGGAATTCGCGCACTTCCTTGATCGCGGTATCGGAAACCCGCACGGAGTCCGTTCTCATGTAGCTGATGAGACCAATGCGCGTATTTCCTATATTGATGCCTTCGTACAGCTGCTGCGCGATCTGCATCGTCTTCTTGCTCGTGAACCCAAGGCGGTTCGCCGCGGTCTGCTGGAGTTTCGACGTAGTGAACGGCGGCTTGGGCCGCATCGTCTTTTCGGTTTCCTTTATGTCACGCACCGTGCAGGGCTTGTTCTTGATCGAAGCCATTACCTTGAGCACGGCATCCTCGTTTTTCAGGTCGGTCTTTTCTCCCGCGCAGGAAAAGAGCTCGCCGGAAAAGGCGAAGCGCCCCTTCTTGAAATCGGCCTCGAGCGACCAGTATTCCTCGGGTATGAAGGATTCCACTTCGCGCTCGCGCTCGCAGATGAGGCGCAGTGCCACGGACTGCACGCGTCCGGCGGAGAGCCCGTTCTTCACCTTTTTCCAAAGGAGCGGGGACAGGCAATACCCTACGACGCGATCCAGGACCCGGCGCGCTTTCTGGGCGTTCACCTTGTCTTCGTCGATCAGGCGCGGCGCGCGCACGGCCTCCTGAATGGCCTGCGGCGTAATCTCGTTGAATACGATCCTCTTGATGTCGAGCCCGGCGGTCTTCTGGTTCAGGGCGTTGCGGATATGGAAGGAAATAGCCTCTCCCTCGCGGTCATTATCGGAAGCGAGCAGGATGTTACCCGCTTTTTTGGCTTCCTTCTGCAATTCCTTGAGCAGCTTCGCCTTGCCCCGAATGGTGAGGTACTCCGGCGCGAAATCGTGCTCCACGTCCACGCCGAGCCTCGATTTAGGAAGGTCGATGAGGTGCCCCATAGAGGCCAGCACGACATACTTGCTTCCCAGATACTTTTCTATCGTCTTGGCCTTGGCGGGCGATTCCACGATGACCAGGGTTGTTTTCTTGGCGGCGGCGCTTTTTTTCGCCGCGGCGCTTTTCTTGGTGACAGTCGTTTTCTTCGTCAGCGCTGCCGTTTTTTTAACAGCGGTTTTTTTCTCGATCGCCATGCTCAATTCTCCTGACACCTTCTAACAACATGGGGAATCAGCCGATTCCCTCTCGCGCACAAATCAGTAAACCAGGCATTCGCCTGCCGTCTCGCCCGTATGAGAGCCTTCGCGGACGTACCAGTCGGCGTAGATGTCGCCGATTCCAGAGACGAGCCTCGCGCCTTCGGAGACCAGGGCGTCCGAGCCCCTGGATTTCGTTCCGCCGGCGCAGGCTTCCGCTACGAAAACATCACGCCCTTCCTCAAGGGCGAAGGATGCGGTGATGAGCGCGCCCGAGCCCGCGGGAGCCTCGATGACCAGCGTCGACCTGCAGAATCCCGCGATTATCCTGTTCCGCTCGGGAAATGTCCAGCGCGAGGGAGGGAAACCCGGCGGATACTCCGATACCAGGCAACCGCCCTTGGCCAGCATGGCCGCTGCCACGTCGCGGTTCCCTTTCGGGTACACGCCGTCTATCCCGCAGCCAAGCACGGCGCAGGTGGGGCTTCCGCCCGCCATGGCGCCGCGATGGGCCGCTGTATCGATTCCGCGCGCCAGGCCGGATACCACCACCAAGCCGGCTTCCGAGGCCGCTCTCGCCAAGGAAAAAGCGCTCTCAAGCCCGCGGCCCGTAGGAAACCGGGTACCGACGACGGCCAGGGAGGTTCCGCCCATGACGGGCATGCTTCCCCGGACGTACAGCATATACGGGGCTCGGGAAATCTCGCGCAGGATTCCTGGATACGCCTCGTCGAACCAGCTGCAGGCCGTAATCCCGTGCTTGGCGAAATAATCGCCGTCCGCGCGGGCAGCGTCCTTCCACGCCTCTGGTTCCCACGGCGCGTCTTTAAGCCGGCGTCCGACGATCTCCTCGAGATATTCCCTTGAAATCCTCGCCGGATCGAACCTCCCGTCCAGGATGTCGTCCAGCAGTATTTTTTCGCGCGCGCTCAGGAACGGCATCCGGGCGAGCGTCAGCCTTTCGGGCCGGGTCGTTTCACGAGCCATACATCAGATCCAGTATTTTCTTCTTGTTTTCCTCGGCCTGCTTGCGCTTATCCTTCGATGGATTGACTTTTATTATCCTGTCATAGGCGTCCACGGCGTCCTGGAAGCGCTCCACCGAATAAAGCGTGCGGGCGTACAGGAACATCGCGTCGCTGTTTTTCGTGTTTATGGCCAGGAAACGCTCCAGGTACGGAATGGCCTGGTCCGGCCGGTCGAACTCGAATACGTACAGCACCGCGAGCCCGTACATGGAATTGGTCCCGCTCTCGTTCAGCTTTATCGCCGTCAAGTACGAGGCTTCCGAGGTCTTGAGCCATGCCTCGCGCGAAGCGGGGCCGGCATTGATGTCCGCCGAGGCCACCCTGGAAAGATAGGCGGCGCACATTCCGGTTATATGATATAAACTGGAATTCTCGGGGTAGTAGTGCAATGCCTTGAGGGCGGCGTCGTACGCTTCCCCGAACATAAGCT
This sequence comes from uncultured Treponemataceae bacterium, assembly GCA_964485395.1. Classification (GTDB taxonomy): domain Bacteria; phylum Spirochaetota; class Spirochaetia; order Treponematales; family UBA12059; genus JANNSO01. Next base: position 193,889 of record CAZAJF010000001.1, read on the forward strand.
TGTCGAGGTAGACGGTGGCCAGGATCCGCCAATAGGTGCCTACCTTCGCGTTCGCCTCCACGGTTTTTTGAACCACCGCGTAATATTCGTCTATCCCTTTTTTCAAGTCCTCGATGGTCCTCGGCGTAGCTCCGACCTTCGAACGCTCGTCGATATCCAGCATGCGCTTGAGCCAATTCTTTTTTTCGCCTTGGCAGCCCGTAAACAGCGAAATGACCGAAAGGCATACAAACGCCGTCAGGATCGTCCTTCTTCGGAAAAAGCTAGAATTTTTCAAAGTACTGTCCTCCTTAATGCGTTTACTGCCCGAATCGGCCGCTCGCTTGCGATTCCGCCCGGCCACCGGTCAGGAGCCGCTGGCTGGAATCTTGGCATGCCCGTCCAGGTCGGGAAAAAAAGCATGATGCGCCTGCTCCAGATATTCCGCGTCAACGTGCGTATAGATTTGCGTGGTGGCGATATCGGCATGGCCCAGCAATTCCTGTACGGTTCTGAGATCCGCTCCACCCGCCAAAAGGTGGGTGGCGAAGGAATGGCGCAGCGTATGGATTTTTCCTTCCACGCCGCTGGTCACGCGAAGCTCGGAAAACCTCTTCCAGACTCCCTTTCGGGAAATGCCCTTCCCCGCGCGATTGAGAAAAACCCGGTTATTCCGTTTCGTCTTGTCGAGTTGGGGGCGTCCTTCGTCAAGATACAGCTTCAGCCATGATAACGCCTCTTCGCCGAAGGGAATGATGCGCTCTTTTCGCCTTTTGCCGGTTATGCGCAAGATGCGCTCCTTCATGAAAACCATGTCGAAGGTAAGCGTTGCCGCTTCGGTGATGCGGAGCCCGCACGAATAGATCAGCTCGAATAGCGCACGGTCGCGAAGCCCTCCGGGCGTGGTTATGTCTATGGCCAAAAGTATCCTGTCTATCTCGTCCGCCTTGAAAACGTCGGGAAGGCTGCGTTCCTGCCTCGGGGTTTCTATGAGTTGGCCGGGATCGTCCTGCCTGATGCCTTCGATGCGAAGAAATTTAAACAAGCCGCGGATGCCGGACACGATCCTGGCCATGGTTCTGGGCGTCAGGTTCATGCCCCGCCTCGCGATGAGGTATTGCAGCAGGTCGGAGGAGCCGGCGGTTTCCAAGGAGGACCCGTGCGCAGCCAGCCAGACATTGAGGCCGTTCGCCTCGCGCATATAGGCGTCGAGGGTAAGGGGAGAAAGCCTTTTCGTGGCGAGCAGCCATGAGGTGTATCTGTCCAGGACGCTGCGTTCGGGCACGGCCTAAGCCTCGCTTCGCTCGCCGGCGGTTTTCATGCCCCGGAGAATCGTGGGTATCTCGAGCTCGTCCCCGTCGTTTCTGCCCATGAGGTAGGGTTTTGCCTTCGGGTCCACCATTTTTTTCCACTCGTCGTTGGAAAGGAAATTATCGATATCCCGGGCCGATTCCTTGCGCGCGCTTTGCACTGGAGCGGAAGATGCCTTGATCGAGCGCACGAATCCCGTGGCCACGACGGTAACCGCCACTTCTTCGGCGTACGCGGGGTCCGTTACGAGACCGGAAATGACGAGCGCGTCCTTGTCGGCCTTGTCCGTAATTATGGAGATTATTTCCTCGAATTCGCTGAGCGTAAAATTATCGCCGCCAGTTACGTTGATGAGGATATTGTTGGCGCCGTCGATGCGCGCATCCTCGAGGAGCGGATTGGACACGGCTTTTTCCGCCGCTTCAACCGCGCGGTTGTCACCGGTCGCGCTGCCTACGCCCATGATGGCGTCGCCCTGGCCCTGCATCACCGTGCGTACGTCGGCAAAGTCGATGTTTATCTCGCCGGGGATGGTTATGAGATCGGAGATGCCCTGTACTCCCTGGCGCAGCACGTCGTCCGCAAGAAAAAAAGCTTCGCGTATCGGCGTGCGTTTTTCCACTACCTTCATGAGATGCTGGTTTGGAATCACGATGAGCGTATCCACGGACTGGCGCAACTTCTCGATGCCTTCTTCGGCGAGGCGCATTTTTACCCTGCCCTCGAAGCTGAAAGGCTTCGTAACCACTCCGACGGTAAGGGCGCCGAGCTCCCGCGCTATCTGGGCGATTACCGGAGCGGAACCGGTTCCCGTCCCGCCGCCCATGCCCGCGGTAACGAAAACCATGTCGGCTCCCCGCAACGCGTCCGCGATCACGGCGCGATCTTCCATCGCCGCCTTCTCGCCCACTTCGGGCTTTCCGCCTGCGCCGAGGCCGTTGGTTACCTTTGCGCCGAGACCCAGTCTCGTCGGCGCCTTGGAGCGCGCGAGCGCCTGCAGGTCCGTATTGGCGACTATGAATTCGACATTGCGCACGCCCGCGTCCATCATGCGGTTCACCGCATTTGAGCCGCCGCCGCCCGCTCCTATAACTTTGATGATCGTAGGGCCGGGCTCTTCGAAATTCGAGGCTCCCGACGCCTTTGCCGACATCGCGACCTGTGCGGCTATTGCCGCAAGCGACGCTTGCGCCGCTTGCGCCGCTTGCGACGCTATGGTCGCGTGAACCTGCGCGAGTTCTTCCTTCTCGTCCACGAGCTTTACCGTCATATCCCCTCCCCAGTTTATATGCTTACCTCAAAATGCCCGCTGTATTCCCCGGCCATTGCCTGTCAGAGCGGCCGGAGAACGCGCGAGCTATAGAAATTCCTTGAACCAATCGGAAAAGCGCTTGGCCAAGCCGTTGTTTTTCTGCTTGCCCTTGCCCTTGTCCTGTTTTTGCGGCTTGTCCTCGCGGTCGCCGGGCGCCATGCGTTCCGCCCCTATGAGCACGAGACCGACCGCCGTGGAAAAGGCTGGATTCCTGTATTCCTCGACCATCCCGCCGAGCGAAGCCGGAACCCCGACTCGTACGGGTATGCCGAATACGTCGAAGGCCAGCTCGGCCGCTCCCTGCATGAGGGAGCCTCCTCCGGTCAGGACGATGCCGCCCTTTATAAGGCGCCAATATCCCATGCTCTCGACCCTTTCGCGCACGAGCTTGAAGATTTCCTCCATGCGGGACTGTATCACGCCGGAAACTTTCGCCCGCGACACTTCCTGCGGGGGCCTTCCTCCTACGCCGGGCAGGATGACGGTGTCCTCCGCCTCGATGTGGGGCAGGTAGCAGGCGCCGCTCTCCTTCTTGATCCGCTCGGCGGCCTCAAGAGGTAAATTAAAAATAATTGACAGATCGTTGGACACCTGCGACCCGCCCACGCCCACGACCGTGGTGTAATACGGCGCGCCGTCGGAGTACATGAGCACGTCCGTGGTTCCGCCGCCAAGGTCTATGAGCAGGCAGCCGAGTTCCTTTTCATCGGGGGACAGGACGGCGCGGGATGCGGCCAGGCTCTGCAGGATGAGGCCGGACGCCTTGAATCCCGCGCGGTTCACGCAGCGGACAAGGTTTTGGGCCGTGGTCACGGAACCGGTTATGATGTGGACCTCGGCCTCGAGCCTCACCCCGATCATGTCGAGCGGGTCGCGGATTCCCTTCTGGTCGTCCACGATGAACGTTTGCGGGATTACGTGCAAGACTTCCCTGTCCATGGGAATCACCACGGCGCGGGCGGCCTCGATTACCCGATCGATGTCCTCGCGGGAAATTTCCCTGTTCTTTCCGGTTACGGCCACGACTCCCCTGGAGTTGATGCCTTCGACGTTGGAACCCGCCACGCCGACGAAACAGTCCTTTACCTCGCGGCCGGACATCAGCTCGGCCGCCTCTACGGCTTTCGCGACGGATTGGAGCGTCGCCTCGATGTTTACCACGACGCCCTTGCGGAGCCCGGTGCTCGGAGCCGTCCCGACGCCGGTTATTTCGAGGATTCCGGCTTCATTGTATCCGCCGATGACTGCGCAGGTTTTTGCGGTGCCGATATCCAGCCCGACTATCAGATTGTCACCCAGGGACGGCCTCCTTCGTACGATATACGAATGTATCATTACGAAAATCAAGTTCAAGGATATTCGGGGAAAGTCCCCGGGCCTCGACCACGTCGAGCACCAATAGAACGGTCTTCATCAGGTCGGAGTCGAAATTCACGCCCAGTCTCACCGGAATCCTGTAATTCACGGGGTACATGAGCACCTCGATGCCCAACCCGGCCCTGTCGACGACCCGGAGCTCGGATACGCCGGACAGGAGAATTCCATTATCTTTACTTAACTTATCGAGAGAATCGAGCAGGGGCTGGAGCTTCTGGTCCAAGCGCATGCCGTAGCGGAGCCCGCGTATCTCGATGCCCGACAGGATCGGAAGCCTGTCCCGCCCCAGCGCCGCGGAAGGCGCGGCGAAGACGACCCCGCGGGAATCGACGCAGTGAGCGCTTATCCTGCCTTGCCCGTCGCGGGCATACACCAGGGCAAGCGCGGTGCGCTCGACTATCGCGACCAGCAAGGTGGAAGGAAAGCGTTTGCTTACCGCGGCTTCGAGGACGCGGGGATTCCCCTTGATGGACAGTGAAACCTTCTTGGCGTCCAGCTTGAAGATATTCGTTTTGGCCGGAACTCCCATCCATAGGATTATCTCCGATTCCGAAAGCGAAACGACGCCGCTCACGCGGACGATCTTTACTTCGGTAAAGGGAATCCAAAAATAAATATACGCCAATACGAGGGCAAGCGCGGCGAGAACCGGAACGATCACCGCGAGAGCCCGGGGCAGGCGATGGTTTTTCGTATTTTCTGCCGATGACCGGCCTGTCTTGGACTGCTTGGAGGATGCTTTTCCGGCCGACGCTATGGCAGCGGGTTCTCGCCATACATACTCAGACATATTCGCCGCCTTCCTCGCGCCCGCCAACCTGGGCGCCGTTTTTAAGCGAACACTGGAAAATGAATCCGCAGGTTATGGCCACCGACAGGATGGAGGATCCGCCGGCCGAAAAAAACGGCAGAGGAACGCCGGTGGCGGGAACGAGGCCGCAGGCCACCGAAATATTGATGATGGTCTGAAGCCCGAGGTATGAAGCCATTCCAAAGACGAGAAATGACGAGAAAGAGTCCGCGGACCTCAAGGACAACCGGTAGGCCCTGTACAGGAAAAGCGACCAGAGCGCCACGAAAAAGAGCACGCCCGCGAATCCCGTTTCCTCCACCCAAGCGGCGAACACGAAATCGGATTGCACTTCCGGAATGCTGCGGAGCTTGAGCGTTCCCTGCCCGATGCCTTTTCCCAGGAGGCCGCCAGATCGTATCGCGCGGAGCGAGCTGTTTACCTGGTACGAAATATCCGCGGGATCGAACGATGGCGCCAGGAAGCCCAGGACCCGCCTCAGGCGGTAGTCGCTCGTAAGAACCGACAGGCTGGCCAGGGGAACGGTCAGCGAGACGGCCGCGCCGAAGAACACCAGGGGAACCTCGGCGATCCAGAACATCACCATGGCAAGGCTTCCGATGAGCATCGCGGTGGAAAAATCGTTCTGAAGCAGAATGAGGCCGACACCCGCGACCGTGATGAGCAAAGGAGGCAATATTGAATTCACCAAGTCGGGCAGCTTGCCCTCTTTCTTGGAGAAGATGTGCGCAAGGTAGAATATAAGCGCCGGCTTGAAGAGCTCCGAGGGCTGAAACTGGAAAGAACCGAAACCGAACCACCGCGAGGCGCCGTTTTTCGTTATGCCTATGCCGGGAAGGAACGGAAGGGCCAGGAGGAGCAGGGACGCAAAGATCGCCAAGGCCGAATATTTCCGCAGGAAGGACAGCGGAATGTAGGCGCACGCCAGGAACAGGGCTATCGAGGCGGGTAAAAAATAAATAATCTGGCGCAGCGCGAAATATCCCGGCGATTTCTGGAGCGTCACCGCGTATCCGTAGGAGGCGGAATACAGTGTGGCCACGCCGATCCCGGCGAGGAGGATCAGGCACGCGAGCATGACCATGTCCGCGGAATTTTTGTCATTTCGGTTTTCTATGCTGAAACTTACCGCCACAAGCCCTCCTTTCTCCCGGATTCCATGAAAGAACCGAAACTACTGTATCTTGAGCGTCGACAACGCGACGAGGGCGAACAAGCCGCCGAGAATCCAGAACCGGGCCACGACCTTCGTCTCTTTCCAGCCAGAAAGCTCGAAATGGTGGTGCAACGGAGCCATCTTGAAGATCCGCTTGCCTTTGGTAAGCTTAAAATAGACGATTTGAATAAATGAGGAGCCTTCCTCGAGGACGAACACGCCGCCGATTATGAACAGCAGCACTTCCTTCTTCACGATAAGCGCCAGGACCGCGAGGACCCCGCCGAGGCTCAGCGAACCCACGTCGCCCATGAACATCTCGGCCGGATGCGCGTTGAACCACAGGAAGCCCACGCATGAGCCGATCAGCGCAAGGGTAAACACGGTCAGCTCGCCGGCCCCGCGTATGAAGGGAATGCCCAGATACGACGACCAGTCCGGCCGGCCGCTCAGGTAGGTAAGTATGGAGAATGCGATCACCGCCATGATTACCAGCCCCGTCGCCAGGCCGTCGAGGCCGTCGGTGATATTCACCGCGTTGGACCAGGCCATCACGTACACGATCGCGATAGGCACCCAAAAGAGCCCGAGGTCCACGATGGCGCTCTTGAAGAACGGAACGTAGAGCATCGTGGTATCGGGCGTCCTGTACAGGTATAAAACTATAACCGACGCCGCGGCCACCAAAAACTGGAGCACCAGCTTCATCTTCGCGGAGAGCCCGTCGGAGTTCTTCATCTTTATCTTGAGCCAGTCGTCCATGAAGCCGATCGCGCCGAAGCCGAGCATCGAGCCCATGCACACCCAGGTATATACGTTGTGCAAGTCCACCCAGAGAAGCACCGCGGCGGTTACCGACGCGAGGATCAGGATTCCGCCCATCGTGGGAGTACCGGTTTTTACGAGATGCGTCTGGGGACCGTCGAGCCGAACCGATTGCCCGAACTTCAGCGTGCGCATCTTCTCGATTAAGAACGGACCGAAGAGAAAGGCTATCAGCAAGGCGCTTACCGCGGCATAGGCCGACCGGAACGTAAGGTACCGGAATACGTTCAAGGCCGAAAAATACTTGACCAACGGGTATATCCATTCAAGAAACATGATCCGCTCCCTTACCGCTTATCTCCTGGGCCAGTCGCTCGAGTGACAGAGACCTGCTGCCCTTTATCAAGACCAAGTCGCCGTGAGCCGCCCGCGAGCCAAGCTCCCGGGACAGCTCCGCGTAATCGTATGTATGGAAGAACCGCTCGCCGGCCGCGTCCGGCGCGCCCACGGCGGCTTCGTACGCCCATCGCGCTTCCTCGCCGTAAAACATAACCAGCGCCGCATCGGAGCGCGCCGCCGCGAAACCCACTTTCTCGTGCGCTTTTTTCGCTTCCGCACCTAGCTCCTTCATGGATCCAAGCACGTATATTTTCCGGCCGGCAGTCTCCACCTCATCGCAGAATCCGATGGCGGCGACGACGCTCTCGGCATTGGCGTTGTAGCAGTCGTTTACCACGGTAATGGCCCCGCGAATAATCTCGGATCGCCCGAATAGCGCGGAGGCTTTCTCCAGCCCCGCCTTTACCGCCTCGGGAGTCGCGCCGCAGTGCGTCGTGATCGATATGGCGGCAAGGGCGTCCAGCAGGTTATGGGCGCCAGGCAGCGCGAAGCGAATCTCCAGCCCCTTATACTGGACGAGCCATCCGTCGAGTCCGGCGGAGCGGGCGCCCTCGAACCCGTCGGTGGAACGCGGGCCAAAGGTGAAGCCCGTGCCGCGGATGCCCTCGAGCAGAAAATCGCGCAGCGAATCCTCTTCCCATACGAACAGCGAGCCGTTGCCGGTAAAATGACCGGTGATCAGTTTTTTCTGCTCGGCGATGCCTTGCTTGGACCCGCCGAGAAGCCCGATATGGGCAGTGCCGATATTGGTGATCACCGCGTAGCCGGGGCGGAAAATTTCCGCGAGCTTTTCCATTTCTCCCACGCGGTTAATACCCATCTCAAAGACGGCTACTTCATGCCGGGGCCGCATCAGGAAGATGGAGGCGGGAAGCCCGATTTCGGAATTCAGATTTCCCGGATTCCGAACGGTAGGCTTGAAAGCCTCCATTATATTGGCGATCAGCTCCTTGGCGGTCGTCTTGCCCGACGATCCGGTAACCCCTATCTTGACGATGGGGCCGGAACGGGCGGTCGCGGCGTTCTCGCATGCGAGGCACCAGGCGCGGGCGGCCGCCTGAAGCGCCGACAGCGGGTCCGAGACGGTTATAAAAGATTGACCGGAACCGAACAGGGACTTGTTCGCGCCGTACCACGCGGCGTCCACGAGGAAGGATTTGCAGCCGCGATCGCAAGCGCTGGAAATAAAATCATGGCCGTCGACGCGCTCGCCCTTGAGGGCCACAAACAGCGAATCGATCCCCGCGCTTCGGGAATCGGTTTCGACGCGCTCGAACTGTCGGGTATCGCCGTGCAGGGCGGCGCCATATTCGCGGCATGCGCCCGTAAACCAGGCGAGATCCGGCGCTCCGTCTTTATTATCCATCGAGCCGCCCCTTCGTCGGGCTTATCTCCACGCGCAGCGTGTTGGCCGGACCCATGGGGGCATAGCCCTCGGCCGCTTTCATGGAAGCGTCGATGCGAGCCCTGGCGCCCGCTACCGCGATGTTGGAAAGCAGCTTGCGATTCTCCTCGATCCATGCGGACTGGGTCTTCTCGAGCTTTTTCAGCTCGGCGACCACGGCGTAATGCCTTCCGCTTTGGGATATGACGAGCACGAGCATAAGAGGAATCGACAGGATCAACGCAAGCGAGAGTATTCGTTTCATCATAAGGACCTTCCCGGATATGGCTCGGGCCCCGTGCGCGCCACGCGCAACTTCGCGCTTCGCGACGCGGGATTCGCCGACACTTCCGCCTCGCCAGGCTCCACAGGTTTCCTGGTAACGATGAAGAGGCCGCGCATACCCTCTGTTGTAGGTATCGGCGAAACGACGTCAGGCTTGAATTTGTCCCGAATCACCTTGATCTCGCGGTCGCGGAACGCTTTCTTCACGATGCGATCCTCCAGCGAATGGAAGCTTATCGCCCCAAGCACTCCATCGGGCGCCAGCGCATCGATAGCCGCGTCCAATGCGCGGGTTATGCGCCCAAGCTCGTCGTTGACGCAGATGCGTATGGCCTGGAACGTGCGCGTAGCCGGATGGGTACGCCCGTAGCGAGCCTTCGCGGGCACTGCCATCTTTACGATTTCCGCCAGCCGCGTCGTCGTAACGATGGGGCTGACCGCGCGCTCGCGCACGATGGCCATGGCTATGCGCTTGGCGAACGGCTCCTCGCCGTAATTATTCAGAACGCGCATGAGCTCCCGCTCGTCCACTTCATTGATGAGTTCCGAGGCGGACCTCCCAGTTGAAGGATTCAGCCGCATGTCGAGAGGTTCCTCGCCCTGCAGACTGAATCCCCGCCTCGCTTCCCTGAAATGATACATGGACATGCCAAAATCGAACAATATGATATCCGGCCTCTCGTCGCCGATGGAGTCAAGGAAAAATTCATCGAAGAAACAGTTGACGAGGCGGACTCGGTCGCCGTAGGGCTCGAGCCTGGCGCGGGCTATGGCCTGCACCTCGGCGTCGGCGTCCACGCCGATCAGGCGAAGAGTCGGGTAGCGCTCCAGGAACGCGGAAGAATGCCCGGCGAGGCCGAGCGTTCCGTCCACCATGAGCGGGCTGGGATTCTTCGTTGTAAGCAGGTCGAGCGTCTCTTGCAGAAGCACCGACACATGTCCGCCGTTCACCATAACTTCCTTCATAAAAAACTAAATTCAATTCGCAGCGCGAATTGAATTTTCCGTTAAAGGTTCTGAATATCCAAAGCCTCGGACGCGGCCGCGAATTCCGCTTCCGTGGCGTCGAGCCATGCGCGATACGTGTCTACGTCCCAAATCTCCAGCCGCTTTGTAATGCCCAATACGACGCAGTCCTTGGAAAGTCCCGCGTATTCCCGCAACGACTGCGGAATCGCTATGCGCCCGGCCTTGTCGATCTCCACTTCCTGGGCGGGAGCGATGATGCGTCGCTGCATGATGCGCGCCTGCTGATGAAACAGGCTCGTGGAAGCAAACAGCTGTTCAGACAGCGCGGTCCAGCGTTCCGGGGTAAAAAGCCACAGGCATTTGTCCACGCCCTGGGTAACAACAAGAACGTTTCCCTCGAGTCCGGCACGTAATTTTGCCGGCAACGAGATGCGTCCTTTATCATCCAGCGTGTTTTTAAACTCGCCTGTAACCAGTTCCATGACACCCCTTCCCGCTTTATCCCACTTTATCCCACAATCTCCCTATATACTACCTTTTATTCCCACAATGTCAACGAATTGATTGAATGGTTACAACTAGACAGAATAATATTTCTAGCGTATTGCTACATATTTGTGAAGTAGTTTCTGGAAAGATTGTGGCGTGAAGTCGAAAAAACTACTAAAGTAATTGGATTGGAGATTTTTTATCGCAGAGTAGACAGAATAATGCTAGTCGACTTTCAACTTCTGCCTGCGAGCTTTTTTGCCTCAAACAATTTTTGCTGGGTATCTTCAAGGTTTCGCACAATCGTCTCGAGCTTGGCATTGGCGGCGGAAAGCTCTTCATTACGCTCGTTTACTTCCATGGTTTTAATCGCGATAGCCGCCACAAGTTCGTCGTTGTGACGATGAATTTGCACGGTTCGATAACGGGCCATGAGGAGCCCTACCCCAACGCACGTGAGAACGATGGCTATGAAAAACCAGCTTGTCTGGAAAAATGTCGGAATCACTATCAGCGACCACTCCTGCGCATCGCCGGCCCGAATCGTTCCGTTCATTTGAATCTCAATGAGCATACGATATTTCCCCGGGGGGATATTGGTGTAGGTAACTACGTTTTGGGTGCTGGTCCTGAAATCAGGGTCAAAACCTTCGATTTTAATTCTATAGACAAGTTCTTGTTCTTTAAGGAAGGTAAACGGGTTGATTACCAGGTCGATCCTTCGGGTGGCCGGTGGAATGAGAATCTGGCCGGCCGGCAAGAACGCATCGGCCGCCAACGATTTTCCGTCTGCGACGACGGAGCCCAGGGATGGCCGCACGGGCCGTATATCCTCCCGGTAGAGTTCGGGGTCAAGCGCCGTAAAGCCGCGATTGCCACCCATGAACAGCTGCCCGGAATTGCTGGAAATAATACCGCGAAGGCCTGCCGCGTCGGAAACGAAACCGTCAAGCTTGCTTAAGCGCTGAACGATTCCCGTCGAGCGGTCGCAGACGAACCAGCCAAACGGCGTACCGCCCCAGAGACGGCCTTTTTTGTCGAGAGACAGGGTTTTTACTCCGGGGTCCATTTCCGCGAAACCAAGGTCGATTTTCCGCGCCTGCTTCTTCGCAGGGTCATAGCGTATCAAACCGGCTTCGCAGCCGACCCATACCAAGCCCTGGGAGTCTTCGAGCAGATCATTGATATAATGAAGCTTCTCGCTGGAAACACCCTCGATGACGAGCGGATGAAGGACTCCCGAGCCCTGACTTTTTAGCGGATTCCATGAAATCAAGCCAATCCCGCTGCCGATCCAAAAAGCAGCACCGTCAAAAGACGGCGTAAAAATCTCCATGGAAAGCGAAGTGCCGTCCAATCGCGTGGGCAAGGGCTTCAACCATTCGATTCTTGGGTTTGCCTCACCGACGATTCGGCCCATACCCTGATTTATCGAGCTTAGCCAGATTCTATTTGCATGAAACCGGGTAACATAGGTGGATGCAGGATTTTTTGGCGTGGGGCTATCCGAAAGGGGAATATTCGTGACAACCCCGGTTTTCAAGTCTACCCGGTAGAAAAAAAGGCCTGCCGCGATCCAAAGCCTGTTTTTATCGTCAACGGCCATGGAATACACAACCCGATTGCTCAGATCTTTCGGCCACTGCAGGCTTAGAAGTCTGGTCGTGCCGGCTTCGGTAACGCCGATCACGTTTTGGCTCGTCGCGAAATAGATGGCGCCTTTATGTTCGGCCATCGCAGTTACCGTACTCGAAGCGCTGAACTCATGGAATTTACCCGAGGAAAAACGGTTCCCCACGATAGGTTGCATCCAAGGATCCCATCGCTGAAGGCCGCCCAGCTGAATGCCGAAAACCATGCCGCCGGCATCGTCCGCGAGGATCCTGTTAACCGACAAACCTGCGAGGCCGCGTGTCGAATTCGGGTCGGGAACGAAATGAGATTCCAGAGCGTCATTCTTGAAAATAAACAAACCGAGCGCGGAGGCGCACCATAAACGTCCCCAACGGTCATTGGCCATGGACCAAATATAACCATTCCCCACCGCGATACTGTCCTGAACTACCTTGAAACAGCGAGCGGTTTCGTCCCAATGGGCATAGCCGCCGTTATAGCTCGCAAGAAGCCTTCCCGTATCGTCGGTATAAAAGCTTGAGGCTCCGAACGATTCCCGGGTACCGTCGGCTTTTTGGAGCTGCACTTCCGTGACTGTCTTGAAGTCGTAGATGCCGGTCGCGCCAAAGGTACTCACCCAGCACGTGCCGTCCTTGCGATACCGCAAAGCCAGCACCCGTTCCTTTCCAGGGAAAGACGAGCCGTTGAAGCCGCCGCCTTCCTGCCAGGATGCGCCTGCCGGGTCGAATTCCAGAAGCCCACGGCCCAAGGTAGCCACGAGCAAGGTTCCCCGCTCGGTCCACTCGAGCCGCCAGCAAGCCGAAGCGGGAACGCCTTCTTTCTGGGCTGGAGGAAGGTAGCTGGAAAATTTATTCTTTACCGGATCGAAAACGCTGATACCGCCGAACGAGCCAATCCAGATTTTTCCATCGGGGGCTTCCAGAAGGTCCAAAACAATCGGCTGTACCAGGGATTCGGAAGGAAACAGTTGAAACGTCGCGCCATCCCAGCGCGCGAGCCCATTTTCGCCGCCTATCCAGATGAATCGATTTTTATCCTGGATAATCGCATAAATCGTGGGACCGGGTACGCCGTCCTCGCTGGAAAAAGTGTCGAAGCCCGATTCAAGCGGACTCGGCTGAACATCCAAGGCAATTGCCGAAACCGCAAAAAAAATGAGAATTAAAGCAAGAATCCAGGTTCGCAATGGCATTGGACCTCTTTCCTGTCGACCTTCACTTTCATTATAAATTATGGAATCGCGCAATTCCAGAGCTTAATTTGCCTTTAATCCAATATCTCCAAAGAAGAGCCAGAAATCGAAGGCTCTTGTAAAAAGCAAATAATTATCATAAAATCACGCATCATGAGATGGAACCGCGAAGATAGTCAAAAACACCCTGTCGAAGCGATTCTGACGGGGATAATCATTGCAGTGGCGGGAACCGTCTACTGGAGATTCAATCCCCAAGCCTGGTGGATGGTTTTCCCCGTGGTCTTCGGTGGAGCTATACCCGTTTCCAAGGGCATACGCCGCTTGATAGCCGCCAGGGTGAATAAGCCGAAACCATCCCGACTCACCGAAAGCGAAAAGGCTTCAGAAAACGAACGCACGGTTTTGCGCATAGCCCAGGCCCAAAGCGGTATCGTAACGCCTTCGCTTATCGTACTTAATTCAACCTTGAGCCTCGAGGAAGCGGAACGCATACTCGACGGCCTTACCAAAAAAGGCCATGCGGGCATGCGCGTCCTCGATGACGGCAGAATCAACTACGAATTCAGCGAATTCCGCCGGTAAGGATAGATTTTTTAAAATCATTCTGTACGCTTGACGATTCCCCGCGAGTGACGATATAGTAACAACGGTATGCAGGGTCATACTTAATAATTCTTCAGGGAGGCTTTTAATGAGTGTATCAGCAGTTGTAATCTCCGGACCCCGGGGGAAGGCGCTCTAAGACAATCTTGTTCCGCAAGTAGTTTTTAAAAAGATCGTTTTCCTGTCAAACAATCCCCCGAAAAACCCCGGTAGCAAACAACACTTGTATTGATTATGTGCGCGTGGAGTCTTTATGACGCCGCATGTAATATCGAGACGTCGGCGACGGAATTTCCGTGCCCGGCGACAAGTCCATAGGCAGGCTCGCCTATGGCCGGAAGGCCCGCAAAGGCGGGAATAAAATTATGTACATACTTTATGAAACGTGCAACGACGGCGGAGGTCCAGGCCGCGACCCTCTGACCGCCTGGGGCTGGGATAAATACTTTACCACTGCCCTGGCTACTCTCGGCGCAAGGGCGGAGCTGGAACCGGCGCGGGTCATCGAAACCCGCAGAGGCTCCTTCCTGGTAATCCGCAAGGACAGGGAAGGTTCGCTGCGGGAACGAGAGGCCGTTCTGTCGGGCAAGCTCATGCACGAAACCGAAGACTCGAGCGAACTGCCGGCGACGGGCGATTGGCTTGCCGTGCGCGGCGGGGAAAACTCCGATGGCACCCTCGTCGTGGAGGCAGTGCTTCCGCGCAAGACAACCTTTGCCCGCAAGGCCACCGGGGACACGGCCCACGACCGCGTGGAACGCCAAGTGCTCGCCGCCAATATCGACACGGCCTTTATCGTGGCCGCCGCGGGAAACGACTTCAACGTCCGCCGCATCGAGCGCTACGCCGCACTGACCTGGGAATCGGGGGCGCAGCCCGTCGTGCTGATTACGAAATCGGACATCGCCGGCGACTCGGTAGCCGAGCTGGTATTGGAAGCGGAACTCGCCTGCCCCGGCGTGCCCGTATACGCGATCTGCGCGCCTGAAAACCAAGGCCTTGAGCAGCTCGAGCGACACCTCTGCCCCGGCTCCACGGTAATAATGCTGGGTTCCTCGGGATCCGGCAAGAGTACCCTCCTCAATGCCTTGGCCGGCAAGGTTCTCCGCGAGACCGGCGAGGTAAAGGAATACGACCAGCGCGGCAGGCACACCACGACGAGCCGCACCCTGTTCAAGCTGGAAAGCGGCGCGCTCGTCATAGACACGCCCGGCCTCCGCGAAGTGCAGCTCTGGGTTTCGGAAGACAGCATCGACAGCGTATTCAGCGAGTTCGACGAAGCCGCGCGAAACTGCAAGTTCAGCGATTGCGCGCACGGATCTGAGCCGGGCTGCGCGGTACAGGCCGCTCTGCAAAACGGCGACATTACGCAGGAACGCTACGACAGCTGGATGAAGCTCAAGCGCGAGGCGGAGTTCACCGCTACCAGGACGGACCCGTTGGCAAGGCAGGCGCAAAAGGCAATCATGAAACGCAGGAACAAGATGATAAAAAAACGCAACGAGGCAGGGAAAAAGCAAAACGCGACGCGTGCAACGACACTGTTTCGCTAGCAGCGTAAATAAGGCGAAAGCGGCGGATGAATTATATATAGAGATTACAGGCGGGGTCCTGTCACTGCAAAGATGCACGGCGCGTATTGCGCCGGGCATCTTTGCTGTGCCGCCCCGACTGACGCTTGTTATAAAATATATCGGGCTCTTGGCGCGATGGTTTTGCGCCGCTTGCTTGCCGGCAGGCTGAATGGAAGGCAAAAGCGGCGGATGCGTTCAGGGCTGCAACGACGAACGCTTAGTTTACCCGTGATTTGAGCACGCGACCCGACCAAACCAGGAATCGCTTCAAGACGTTCAAGATGCGACGCCTGTCCGACAGCGCGATCATTACGGAGTAGCAGGAAAAAGCTGCGAAGCAGGCGAACCTGTTAACGCTGACTTGATCCGAAAGTGAAAAGGCACCATCGGCAACCCCCAAAAAAAGAAACCATAAAAGCAGCAATCCCATAATCCGCGAAAAAACACCGAGTACGATTCCTTTTTTTTGTCTTATGGAAAAATAATCGACCAGGCAGTAGAGAGCAAGCAAAGAATAGACCACGATATGATCAACGGCAGCAAGCGGAGGATCATAAGGTCCGGCCTCCGCCAGAAAGACGTAGAAAATGAGAAAACCGAGCGCAAACGCTTCCTGAACCGCCATCAGCGCGGCGGAGAGGATCATTTCCTTCCGCTTCTTGAGAAGCCCCGCCAGCGCCGACAGGACCGGAGGCGCGGCATATGCGGCAAGCAATAATTTAATTACCATATACACGGCGTCTAGCGAACTTTCGTCCCCAGGCTGGACAGGTAGTCCTCGATGAAGTCCCTGGGCTCTATCTCCTTGTTAAGTATTTTATACACGCCGAGGCAGATTGGCATGGCCAGCTTCTTTTCCATGGCGATCTTCTTCACGAAACGGGCCGCCACGGCTCCCTCGGGAAGATATCCGACGAGCCTTATCCGCTCCACGAGATCGTCGGAATTCTTGAATTGGTCCAGGATGTTCTTCTCGATGATGTCGCGGCCGAAGCGCCTGTTGCGTCCGTGTATGGAGCGGCAGGTGACGTCCAGGTCGCCTACCCCCGCTATGGAGGTGAAGGTTTCCGGGTGCGAGGCTCCCAGAGCCTGGCCGAACATCTGTATCTCGTTGAGGCCGGCGGCGAGGAGCAGCGACTCGGTGTTGTCGCCGAAGGAATGGGATTCGCTCTTCAGGGTGTCCAGCATGCCGAAGGCTATGGCTATGACGTTTTTCACGGCGCCGCACACCTGCACGCCGATGGTGTCCAGCGACGGATACACGAGCAGGTAGCGCGTCTGCAGGAGCTCGCGCACGCGTATGGCGTTGCGTCCGTTGGCGCTCGCCGCCACGAGGCCGGTCATGAGGCCGCGCGACACTTCCTCGGCATGGCTCGGCCCGGATATGTAGACGAGGTTTCCGCGGTAGAAACCAGGCAGATAATCCTCGAGCGTCTCCACGATAAGCCGCGAACCGCGTGAAGTTTCTATAAAGCCTTTGGTAAGCACGCCGATGAGCGTCTTGCCTTCCATTATGTTGTGCACGGACAATACGCGCTTGACCGTGGGCAGGAGATAGGGCGAAGGCACGGCGAGGAATATGGCGTCCTTGTCCAAGGCGGCCGCCACCGGGTCGGTGGTAGCCTTCAGGTTATCGGGCAGCGCGACTCCCGGCAGAAAAGCGGTGTTTTCGTGGCTCGTGTTGATGGCGTCGACGGTTTCGGCCTCCAGCGCCCACAGGGTCACGTCGTGCCCGTTCTCCGCGAGGGCCTTCGCCACGGCCGTACCCCAGGCACCCGCCCCTATCACGCCGATGCTCGAGGGTTTTCCCTTGCCCGGAAGGTGGATGGAAGGCAGCTTCCATGCCTTGCGTTTTTTGTCGTCTTGTGGCGCTTGGTTCATCGTGTGCTTCCTTTGTCCTTGGCGACGCCGCTATTGTCGGCGACGAGGCCTTCGAAGGTCTCAATCTGTTTTGCGAAGACGGAGACACCGGATCTCCAGAAGTCGGGAGTCTCGATGTCGAAGCCGGCCGCCTTGGTGACGCTTACGGCGCTGGCCTTGCCGGTGTCAATGAGCAAGGCGCGATACGCGTTCGCGAACGACGGCCCCTGGCTCCGGGAGGTGGCGTAAAGCCCCAGCCCGAACAATTGCCCGAAGGCATACGGAAAGTTATAATAAGATAAGCCCTGGCTGTAATAATGCCCCTTCACCGCCCACATGTACGGGTGCAGCTCGCTGCGGTTCAAGCCGTCACCGTAGGTTTTCTCCTGGGCTTCCAGCATGAGGGCGCACAGTTCGTCGGGCGAAAGGTCGCCTTTTTGGCGGCGCTCGAACACGGAGCGCTCGAAGTAGAAGCGTGAGAGTATGTCCACGAGTATCTGGCAGCCGCCCTGCAGGTTGGTTTCTATGAGGCCCAGTTTCTCGTTTGCGCCGGCGGCTTCCATGGCGTTCTCGAACACGATGGTCTCTGCGAAGATGCTGGCGGTTTCGGCGAGCGTCATGGGATAGTGCGTAAGGACATACGGCTCGTCGCGCAGCAGGTGCCCGTGATAGGCATGCCCGAGCTCATGGGCCACCGTGGTAAGCGAGTCGAAGCTTCCGGCGAAGTTGCACATGATGCGCGACGTGCGGGCTCGGGGAAAGCCGATGCAATACGCGCCGCCAACCTTACCCTCGCGGGGTTTGGCGTCCAGCCAGTTTTTGGCGAAAGCATCGGCGGCGAAGTCGCCCATTTCCGGGGAAAAAACTCTGAACTTGTCGACGATGAATTCCCGCGTTTCATCCCACGTATATGTTTTTGCCGGCTCGCCCGAGCGCGACCCTACCGGGGCGAAAATATCGTAGAAGGAGCAGGCGGGAATTCCGAGGTACGAAGCCTTGGCCTTGAGGTAGCGCCTCCATGTCGGCAGGGATTCTTCCATGGCCGATATCAGCGAATCGAGGGTCGCGCGAGTAATGCGCGCCTGCTCCACCGATCGGTCCAGCGGATCTTTCCAGCCGCGCCGCTTGTTCAGGCTGATCGTAGCGCCTTTGACGCCGTTCAGCGCCGCCGCCAGCGGAATCTCCGAGGCCTTCCATGCCGCCAACTCAAGCTTGTACGCTTTCTGCCGCACGGCACGATCCTTGTCGAAAGCCATGGCGCGCAGCTGGATGACGGTCTTGCGTTCGACGACGTCGCCGTCGCCGTCCCAGGCGACGCTGGAATTGCTGGACACCGTTTCCTGCAGCCGGCTCCAGGCATCGGCGCCGGAGCGGCTTAAATCCGCAGCCAGGTCCTCGAGGTCGGGGGACATCTGCTTGGTCTGCCAAAAGAGCTCGTCGTTTATAAAAAAGGCGAAGCGGGAGAATTCCGCCGTCGCGCACAAGGCCAAAGCCCGATCTTTGTTTGCGGCCAGTACGTTCTTGAACAGGACGTCCGCGCGCTTCAGGGGCAGCGAAAGCTCATCGATCGCGTTTAATTCGGCAGTAGCGGTCTTGTCGCGCGTATCCACGGAATAGCTAGCGTAGGTATAGGCGCCGAGCGTTTCTGAGAGGCCGCCCGCCTTCTCCATATAATCCAGCGAAGCGGTAAGCCAGGCCTTGAAATCGCCGAAAGACGCGGCGACATGCGCTTCGTAGGCGGCGCACAGCCGGGCAAGCTCTTCCTTGGCCGACAGGTATTCCCTGGAGCCGAAACCCGGATATATCGGGGTAAGATCCCATACAGGTGCCTCAGATCCATTCATCGTTGCCGTCCTTCCATTCTATGCATTCAGCTTTGGTAAAAAACAGGGATATTTCCCGCTTCGCGCTTTCCGCGGAGTCGGATGCGTGGATGATGTTCTTGCGGGTATGGTCCGCGAAATCGCCGCGTATGGTTCCCGGCAACGCGTCCTCCACCTTGGTGGAGCCGCACAGTTTGCGAAGGGTAGCCACGGCGTCGTCGCCGCCTATGATCATCGCAAGCACGGGACCGCTGGTGATGTACTCCACCAAGTCCCTGAAAAAAGGTTTGTCGGCATGTTCCCTGTAATGGGCTTCCGCAACTTCCACGGGAATCGAAATTAATTTGAGCGCATGGATATCGAGCCCTTTTTTTTCGAGCCGGGTAAGTATCTCACCGACGATGCGCCGCTGCAAAACGCCCGGCTTGAGCATCGAAAAACTGTATTCCTGTGCCACGACGAATCTCCTCGACAGCTTGGTATCGGGAGCAATACTACTGCATGAGCGAAGCAAGGGCAAGAGAAACGCGCGCTCTTGTTAACGAGGCGTTTGCGTGATAGCCTTAATGCCATGAATGCCGAGTTTCACTATTATTCCATATATGCTCTCGCCCTTGAAGCGGGCTTTTCGGAAAATGACGCGGGGCTGCTCGCGGGATCGTCGCAGTACGTGGACAATGCCATGCTGCCCTATGTCGTGGAAACCGCGGAAAAGCGCGTCGAGCTCATCGTTACGCAGAATTACCTGTTCTGGAACGACGAAGTGCGGCGCGATATTTACCTGCCGTTCCATTTCATCCCCGGCAACGAGCGAAAAGCATGCGAGAGCAGGCAGGACGGCCGAAGCAACCGCTTCAACGTAGTTCCCAACGGGCCGCTGGTCAAGGACAACCTCATCGCCGCGTTGCAGACTCGCAACCTGTACCGCATCGGCATAGCCCTGCACTCCTTCGCCGACAGCTGGGCGCACCAGAATTTTTCCGGCCTCGTGGAGGACTGGAACGATTTCGGCCAGCGGAGCAGCTCGCTGGGGATTCCTGCGGCGGGGCACCTGCATGCGTTTTCCTCGCCCGATCAGATTTCAAAAATCTGGAATGACCCCAGGCTGACCTCCGAAAAGTGCTGTATCGACAACAACGCCCGCTTTTTGGAGGCGGCACGTAAAATATACCGATACCTCTGCATCTACATGAAGAAATCCTATGCCGACGAAGAGCTCGTCCTGGAAAAGCTTACCGGAATCTGGCAGTCGGCTTCCACGGACGAGCGCCTCGCGGATTACGTCATCGCCTGGCAGATGCCCAGCTGGTCGGCGACAGCCTGGCAGGAAGCCGCGGGTATCGTTGCCCCGGACTCGGCGTTTTCGGGGATGCAGGGCTATGACAAGCTTTCCTGGGTAACAAGCCAGGTAAAAAGCTCGATGGGCACGAAAGACGAGGCGCTCCGCACGCGTGCCGGCCCGGAATTCTTCGAAACGACCCTGTACAACTGGAATCTGGCCGCGGTGGCACACCAGCAACAGATGCAGAGCGTCTACGAGCGCGAAGGATTACTGGTTTGAACTGCCGATTATTCCGCACGGCGGCGCGAATCGTCGCGCTGGTCGCAACGTTGTTCGCTTTCTCCTGCGCGAGCCGAATGTATCCGCCACCGGGCATCGCCGCGGAGACGCTGCTTCCGCCGGACGCCATTGCCTATGCAAAATTCGATGCGGCATTTATAAAGGACGCCTTGCCTTTTTTTCTGCCGGAAGGCAAGGATGGCAAGGCATTGCAAAAATCCGCACAGTCTTTTTTGGATAAAACCAGCACCTTATATCTGTCTCTCGGAAAACCGGTTTCCCGCAACGAAAAAAATCAGCTGTTTGCCATGGCCAGGGGAACCTACCCTCCTTCCGGCGTATCGCTTGCCCTGGCTTTGAATAAATCCTGGGTTAAGCGCGGAAAAGAGTGGGTATATAAACCCGGATCGCTTTTTTTAACGGGTATCGACGGGAACACGCTGCTGTTGGGAACCGCGCCGCTTAATAAATTCTCCGCAGTGGTAAATGCGGCCATGTATCCGTCGGTAAAAACTGCTGCCGTATCGACGCAATCTCAAAATCCCATCCCAGCCGCCTGGCGCGAGGCCTGGGATTCCCCGTTTGCGCTGTATATCAGCGAGCCGGTACGGAACCTTGGCGCCAGCATGCCCATCGACGATGTCAACCTGCCGCTTTTGTCAATGATCGTAAGCGGCTCGGGCCCTCGTGAGCGCGGCTATGCCCTGTACATGAGCTTCGAGTTCGACAGCGCACCGGCAGCGCTTATGTTTTCTCCGCTCTGCCGGCTTGTTCTATACGGAGCCGCACACCGGCTATGGCCGGAAAAAGCCGCAACCGTCCTGGATGACGCGCTTTGGCGTATCGACTCGCGTTTCGTGTCGGTATCGGGTTTCTACCTCGAACCCTCGGATATCGCGGCCCTGATAGGGCTCCTGCGCTGACGCCCCGGACAGTTAGAGGCTCAGTTCTCTGAGACCGGCTCAGTTCTCTGAGACGAAACCCCTGATTGCCGCCACCAGTTCCAGCGGAACCGGAAAATCAGGATCGGACAAAGCCCGCTCGTTTTCGTCCACAAACGGCGAAACAAGCTTGAGCGCATGGTTCATCTCAGGTATGACCACGCCGGTCGCCGCCGGATACGCAGCCATGATGCGCAAATAATCGCCCATGGTAGCCTGCAGGTCGCGGTCGCCCTGGATTACCATGACTTTTCCCTTGTAGGCAGCCAAGTCCTTCTTGATGTCGTACTTGAACAATTCCACGAGATACGGTTGAAAGCTCGGGCGAAACGAGGCGGCATAAAACGTGCCTACCGAAGCCACGGTCTTGCCGGCTTTCAGAGATGCCAGAATGGCGTTTCCTTCCGCCCTGTATTCTTCCGGAGCCTCGGCTATGGCCTTTCCGTAGGTTTCGAGCGCACTGTCGGAATTCGCGCAGGCTATGATGAGGCCGGCTTCCTTAGCGCTTCGGACAGCCGCCGCGCTCGCCACCAACGCTCCGTCGTTCAGGCCCAGAAGCCAGACCGAGGAAAAACGCCTATCCGCGGTAAAATAGTCGGTACAGGCCGCAAGATCGGCCGTCCAGGTGTTGGGGCTCAAGGTTTTCTCGCCCGATACCATCCAGAACGCCTCGCCGGCACCGCGCTTATCGTATCGATACGTGGCCACGCCCGTCATCTGCAAAGATTCCGCGAGCATTTTAAGCGCGTCGTTTTTACCCTTTACGTTGTAGTTATTACCGTTACGATCCGCCACACCCAAGCCCGCATGAAAAATAACCAGGGGGACAGGCACCGCGACATTCGGGACGAGGAGTGTCCCCGGCAGTTTCCCGCCTTTGACGGGCACCGAGAGACTGGTTTCTCCGCGCGCCGGCGCACTTGCCTGAAGGCTCAGGCTAAGAGTCCCGCCGGTTTGCCCATTATTGAAGCTGCCTTCGATCTTTGAGGCGCTTCGCTCCCCTATAAAAACCAACTTTGAGGATCCAAACGGAAAACTGGCTTCAATATGAAGGGGACTGAGCTGCACCGACGAAGACGGAAAGCCGTACAATTGCTGCGCGGGCATGTCCAGGAGCGCGCCAGCCTCGCAGAGACGCATGCTGACCGGCAAGGTACCATCGGTAAATTCCATGGAACCCGTCCAATTGCCAAACCACTCAGTCTGGGCATGAAGCGGAATGACGGCGAACACGCAGGCGCACAGAGCCAAAAATAATCGTTTCATGGGCGCAGTATAGATAAAAGCGCAGTTCTGGTACAGATGGCGGGCAACTCGCTTTTCGAATTGCAATAAAAATTGGCAGATATCCCAAAACTGAAGTTTTTCGATATCCCCTGATTTTAATTGTAGGGAACTTCTTATATACTTCCCGTATGGAACAAGCTGTACTGGATAAAATCGCCGTCGAAGTAGAGGCGCAAAACCCGGCGAACGAGGCCGAGCGCGCCCGCCTATGGATGGAATCAACCGTTTCTTACCTGGAAACCGCCCAAGGCAACCTTGAGCCGGTATATCGGATTATGGAATACATAAAAACTCCGACAGGATACCCCGCAGGCAAGGCATGGGCTTTGTTCATATCCGGCTGGGTGCAGCTCAAGGCGGGCAACAACGATGAAGCGAGCACGATTCTCAGAAAAGCCCTGGACCTGTTCGAAAACTTCGACGATACGAAGGGTATTGCCCGCTGCCTTAATGGATTAGGCGTCATAGAGCTCTACTTGAGTCTTTTTGACGGTGCCATCGAGACCTTCAAGCACTCCAAGGCCATTGCGTCATCAATCCAATGGGACGAGATGATCGCGGTCACCGATTCCAACCTCGGGCTAGTCTACCTTAAACTCGCGGATTACGAAGAAGCCGCAAACAGGCTGGAATCCGCAAAAAAAACCGGGATGCTGCAAGCTGTAAACATCGTGGTTACTGATTGCAACCTCGCAAGCGCGTATTTGGAGCTGCGGCGATTCGACGAAGCGGAAAAACTGTTGGCCGACTCGCTCTTGGCATGCAGGAAAAACGGATACGCCATCACCGAGATTGATGTTCTGGGCAAGTACGGCACCTTGATGGAAAGGCTCGGACAGAAAGAAAAAGCGGCTGAAATGTACGAAGCCGCCATAGCCGGGGCTAAAATTTCGGGGAATCACCGGCTCTTGGCGGAGAACGCGCTGGAACTGGGCAAACTCGTCAACGCTTCGGGCGACCACGACAAAAGCGAGGCCATTCTGCTTGAAGCCGACCACGGCGCCCATGAAGGCTCGCTTCCGGGCTTACGGGCCAAGATTCTGGCCGCCATAGCCCAAACGCGTGCGGACAAGGCGCACTGGCAGGAAGCCTACGAGGCCAGCCGCGAGTCCGCCCTGATCGAATCGCACGTATTTACGGAAAAGGTAGCCGGCCAAGCCTCAGGAGCGCGGGCTGAGCGCATCGCCTCGGAAACGGCCGCCTATCGCGCGCAGCTGCGCCGGCTTTCCCAGATCGCGGAGATAGGCAGGGAAATAGCCGGAGCCATGGACGAGGAGTCCGTAGGCAGGATTCTCCATGAGCATATCGCCAAGCTCATGCCCATCAATGCCTTTAACCTGGCCTTATTCCGCAAGGAAACGCAGACCCTTGAGTATCGATACTTCATTGCCAACGACAAGCGCATCGAACCCTTTACCGTATCGGTGGAAACCCAAGACTGCCTGGCCGCCTACTGCGTGCGCACGGGAGACGACATCATCATAGGCGACATGGAACGGGATCTTCAAAAATACGTCCCCAGCGTTCGCTCGCTCCGCAAGGAAGGCGACGACGAAAAGATGCGCTCGGTCCTGTATTGCCCGGTACGCATGCAAAACAGGATTATCGCGGTGGTTTCCGTGCAAAACAAGCGTGCCGCAGTCTATGAAGAACATCATCTGGAAATATTGCACGCCGTCTGCGCCTATGTGGGGGTCGCGCTGGAAAACGCCCGGCTTTTCGGAGAGATAAAACTGATAGCCGGTACCGATCCGCTGACGGGAATCTTGAATCGCCGCCGGTTCATGGAGATATTCCTTCAGGAAACGGAACGCGTCAACCGTTATACAGGCGAGCTTGGATTCATCATCTTCGACTTGGACCATTTCAAGCTGGTAAACGATACCCACGGCCACGCCGCCGGCGACGCCGTTCTCAAGAGCGCGACGAAACTCGCGGCAAAGGGGCTGCGCTCCACCGACTATCTGGCCAGGTACGGCGGAGAGGAATTCGTGCTACTCCTGCCCAACACGGGAATCAACGGCGCGGGCATCGTAGCCGAGCGCATCAGGGCAACCTTCGAGCGCGAAACAGTGCGCTGGGAGGAAAGGATCGACATAAAATTTACCGCCAGTTTCGGCGTTGCCGATTATGGTAAAGGCGACGATTTCGACTCGCTGTCGGCCAGGGCGGACAAGGCGCTGTACTACTCCAAGGAAACCGGCAGGAACAAGGTAGCGGTGGAAAAAGCAGGGCTACGGAGACCGGGCGGCCAAAGCGCTGAACAGGTTACCGGCAAACATGAAGAGTAAGTGCAGCCCCGCTCTGATTTCAGCTTATAAGGAGAACTACCATGGCCAGTGACGTACTCATTCTCAACGGCAGCCCCCGACCCCATGGAAACACCGCGTGGCTCTCGGAACAGGCAGGTGAACAACTTGCATCGCGGGGTGTTTCCGCGGAAATAATCCCTCTTGCCAAATTGACCATTAAGCCATGCACGGCCTGCGACGTGTGCGTCGCGAAAAAAACCAGGTTTTGCGTCATCAACGACGACATGGGCCCATTATACGACAAGGTTCTTGCATGCAAGGCAATCCTGTTTGCCTCCCCGATCTATTGGTTCACATATTCCGCTCAGCTCAAACTGTTCATCGATCGTCTCTACGGGCTATGGACGCAGGAAAACGCATGTCTTGCGGGCAAAAAAATCGGCGGGCTTTTCGTGTACGGCGACAGTGACGTGTATTCCTCCGGCGCCATCAACGCCATTACCACGCTGGAGCATATGATGCGCTTCGCAAAAGCCGATATCGTCGGCTTTGCATACGGCACCGCCTACGACCCCGGTGATGCCGCCAAAAACAGCGAATTGATAACGATGACTAGGGATTTAGCGGACAAACTGGCGTAAGCTCGGCTCTATAGATCCACCTGGGCGGGAAACGAGTAATCATTGGGCGAGGCGGCGTAGCGCGCGTAATAGGCAAAGCGTTCGCTGAACACGAGAAGAAAAGCGGCGGATTTTTCAAAGCCGAGCGGAGTTTCCAGAAATAATCGATACATGGACGAGTCGTACAGCCATACTTCGCGCTTGGTTTCTAGATTTTCCCTTCGCAATACCATTACCTTCGCCGGCAGACCTTTTTGGGTTACCGGCTTCCACTCATCACCCATAACCACGGGCGTAGCCGTATACCAGACGCGAAACAGTAGTGAGGGAACCGCTGTCTCGTACAAAGGGGCGGCTTCGGCATCGCTACTCGCATCGACGCCAAACAGATATTCGCCATACAGCGCGGGAACCGAGTTATCCGCCGCCAGGGGCAAGCCCTGGATCATTTCCGTGCCCCGGACGAGCAAGGCGCGATTTTTCACGAGCCCGTTTATGCGAAGAACGTTATTTTTCAAGACTGCCGTTTGGACAAGCGGCGAAGGCATACCCGCATCCCGAATGCCGGCCTTGTCTACCGGAGCGCAGGAAACCAAGGTGCCGGCAAGGACCGCGCATGCGATGGACAGCCGGGGCACCCTGCGCCTCGCAAGATATCGTAACGATAGTTTTTTCAATGTATTGCTGCCGAAACGCTTTTGCTCACCAAGTTGAAATCTCCAATTCATTCTGCCTCTGCACTCCATTGTATTCTAGATCCCCGGTTTTTCAAAGGGTTACCGTGCTACAGTACGAGATGATAACGACATAGACTCAAAAGGAATCTACCATGAAACCATTGTACAGGAAAGCTTTACTGACAGCAGCCACCCGAGCCGCCGCCCTCGCCGCAGCGCTTATCGTCTCCGCCTGCGCCAGCGCACCGTCATCAGCGCGCGCACCGCTTTCCAGGCCTAGCCTAGACGAGGCAAAATCTCAGGCGCACACATTGATCGCGAAGCGTATGAAAGAATACAAGATCGCGGGATTGTCCGTAACTCTGGCAGACTCCACCGGGACCATCCTATTGGAGGCGTTCGGCGAGGCCGACAAGGGCAAAGCCTTTACCGTAAACACGCTGTCCAACGTCGGGTCGGTTTCCAAGCTGTTTACCGGTTTCGCCATCATGCGCCTCGCGGAGACCGGCAAGGTGGACCTGGACGCGCCGCTGTCCCGCTATCTGCCGGACTTCAAGCCCCGTACCTGGGGGCCCAGCCCCGACGGTGTCACCGTGAGAGCAGTCATGGCGCATCAATCGGGAATGCAAAGCGACCTGCTCGGATTCGACTGGAATTTACCCATGCCGTACAAAGAGGCTCCCAAACGTCCCTACGAAAACAACGCCAAGCTTGCTTCGCAAACAACGCTCTGCTGGGAACCTTATACCGTCTGGTCGTATTCCAACCTGGCTGTAAGCCTTTTGGCCCTGGTCGTGGAATCGGCGAGCGGAATGGATTTCTCCGATTACGTCGCTGAACAGGTTTTTCAGCCCGCCGGAATGATGGATTCGTCGTTCGTCTTCAGACAGGATTTGGAGGACAAATACGCGCGCGGCCGCACAGGCAGGGAATGGGCGGACATCCCGGCTATCCGTGACAGCGCCGCCGGCAGCATGACGAGCTCCGCCGCCGACATGGCCAAGTTCTTCGATGCGGTGATCCGTACGAACTCAGGCGGCGCGAAATCCGGCAATGGAGGCATCCTGGCGCCGGAAACCCTGAAAACCATGTGGACCCGCGAAAATTCCGGAACTGCGCTCGACCAGGACAGGATACAGATGCTGTCCTGGTACGCCGCGAAAAGCGACACCGTTCCCGCCAAGCTCTATTACCTGCACGGAGGAGACCTTCCACCGTTTCACGCGTCCGTCCTCGTGGATCCCGTCTTGAACATGGGTATCAGCCTTATGATAAACGGCGGCGACGCAAACTCCGGCACGCTGCAAATCCTGGCCGAGGAACTCTTGCGCTTGTTCGCGTGCGCCATCCAAGGCGAGGAACTCGATTCGATCTCCGCCAAGGCACCGGCAAAACGAATTCCGCTTGACGCGGAAAAGACCGCCGCGATGACCGGCTTTTACGCCGGCGAAAGCGGCCTCGCCCGAGTCTCCGGCTTCGGCACGGCGCTCAAGCTGAGCATGGGCCCTCTGGACGTGCGCCTCGAGCGGATTGCGGAAAACAAGTTTTCACTCCAAGCCCTGCTGCTGGGGATACTTCCCGTCAAGCTCCCCGGATTCGAGGACCTGAGCATATCGGCCGAAACCATAGTCGGCATGGATTTTTTAAAACTCAACGTAAACGGCGGGTCCATGATCATGGAGAAAATCAGTCCGCAGAAAGTGGACGAAGCCTGGATTACAAGGCTGGGCACTTGGATTTCTGCTGAAAAACCACCGAAAACCGGTTTTTTCATCCCGGAAGCTCGCTTGGAAATTGACGCGAAAACCGGTCTTTTGCTTGGCTATATCACACTCCAGGATGGAAAATCGAAGCAACAGGCCGTCTATCCCCTGGCAACGCGCGGCCCCTGCGAGCTGTATATCAGGGGCTACGGCCGCAACCTTGGTACCACCGTGTACGCGTTTACCGAGCAGAGCGTGGACTATATCGATATCATGGGGGTACGGCTCGTTAGAAAATAAGCTCGATTTTGCAGGGACGTCTGGGGTCAGACCCTCGGCTTTCTGAGGAATAGCCACGATCCGATAAGCCCGAATGACACCATCATTATTATTCCTTCGGGGCTTATGTTTGCCAGCAGCTTGTTGTTTATCGTAATAAGGTTGTTTTGAATGATTGCCCAGACGAAGGCGTTTCCCACACCGTGCATAAGCACCGAGGTCCATACAGTACCGCTGGCTTTTCTCATTTGCCCGTAGACTACTGCCGTAACGGTTACGCCGACTACGAAAATCGGCAGAAAAAATCCCAAGGGTATAGACGTGTAGTCGGTGGAGAGAATCAAGGGGAAATGCCACAGTGCCCAGATGAGTCCTACCAGCAGATGCCGGGGTAGATCCTTTGGGACCAAGGCTGACAGGCGCGGTTCCAGGTAACCGCGCCACCCCCATTCCTCGCACAGGGCAAAAATCAATCGAGGCACCAGTTGGGCGGCGAATCCCGCCGTAAAAGCGGGCAGCAAGGCAGCCAGGGTTCCGTTCAAGGTGGTAAGCCCCATAGCGCAGCCTCCCGCAATCACTATGACGATGCTTATCGGGTACACCGTTACGGAATAATGGCGCATCGGAACGGACTTGACTGGTTCAAGACCCGCCTTGAAAATGAGCAGGGGGCGAACCGGGAATAGCGGCATGGAAAAACCGGCTCCCGCAGAGCTCGATGCCGCACGGGAGCCTTTGAAACGAATTGAGCTTATTCTACGGTAACGCTCTTAGCCAGGTTGCGCGGCTGATCAACGTCCCGGCCAAGTTCCAAGGCGCAGAAATAGGCGAACAGCTGCATCGGTATGATCATGGTAAACGGCTGGAAGCGCGAGTCCACCATGGGCAGCGGTATGAAGTCATCCGCGATGGAGGCTACCAGGTCGTCACCTTCGTCCGCTATCGCGATTACAGGTCCCCCGCGCGCCTTTATTTCCTTCATGTTGCTGATGGTCTTCTCGCGCAGGTGGTCGTTGGGCACCAGGAACACGCTGGGGGTATCCGGGCTTACGAGCGCGATGGGGCCGTGCTTGATCTCGCCGGCCGCGTAGCCTTCCGCGTGTATGTACGAAATCTCCTTGAGCTTGAGCGCGCCTTCCAGCGCTATCGGGTAAAGCAGACCCCGGCCCAGGAATAAAAAGTCGCGGAAATGGCAGTATTTCTTGGCGACGGCCTGCACTTTGTCGCGCTGCAGCAATGCTTTTTCCACGGCCTTGGGCACCGCCTTGAGCGAAGCGAGGAATTTCTCGCCTTCGTGGTGGGACATGTCGTGCATCCTGGCCTGGGAAAGCGCCAACAGATAGAAGGCGGCCAACTGGCTTGTAAAAGCCTTGGTGGAGGCCACGGCGATCTCGGGTCCCGAGTGCACGTACACGCCGCCGTCGCTCTCGCGCGCTATGGTGGAACCCACTACGTTGCAGATGCCCAGGACCGCGCCGCCGCGCCGTTGCACCTCGCGCATGGCGTACAGCGTATCGGCAGTCTCGCCGCTCTGCGACACCGCGAAGTACAGGGTGCCTTGCTCCACGACGGGGTTGCGGTACCGAAGCTCGCTGGCAAGCTCCGCTATGGCGGGCAGGCGCGCTATGGATTCCATGAGCTGGCAGCCGATAAGGCCCGCGTGCCAGCTGGTTCCCGCCGCTATCACGCGCACGCGCTGCATGGCATGCAGGTCTTTCTTGGATAAATTGAGGCCGCCGAGCTTGGCGGTGCCGTACTCGAAATCCATGCGGCCGGACAAAGCGCGCTCTATGGAAGCCGGCTGTTCGAAGATCTCCTTCTCCATATAGCAGCCGAAGCCTTCTTTTTCTATGGAATCCAGTTCCCAGGTAACATGGTCTATCTTCGGATCAACGCGATTTTCGGCGCCGTCGCTGATGCGGAACTCGTGGGGTACTATGGATACCACCTCGCCGTCGTTCAGGTACACCACGCGCTTGGTATGCGAAAGCATCGCGGTAACGTCGCTGGCCAGGAACATCTCGCCTTCGCCTACGCCCACCACGAGAGGGCTGCCGTTCCTGGCGCCCACTATTCGGCCCGGCTCGGACGCATGCACGCAGGCGATTCCGTAGGTGCCTTTCAGGTGCTTGAGCGCCGCCTTGAGCGCGGCTTCCAGGTCACCGTCGTAATGGTACGAAACCAGGTGCGCGATTACCTCGCTGTCGGTTTCGCTTGCAAAGACGACGCCGTCCTTCTCCAGCATTTCCTTCAGGGGCATGTAGTTTTCTATGATGCCGTTGTGCACGATGGCTATGGTTCCAGCCATGTTGGTGTGCGGGTGGGAGTTGGCGTCGGTAACGCCGCCGTGGGTGGCCCAGCGCGTGTGGCCGATGCCACAGTGGCCCGCCATATCCTTGGGCACTGCCTGCCTGAGCGTCGCGATCTTGCCGATCTGCTTGATGACGACTACGGGAGCCGTGTTGTCGTCGCCGTGGGTTTCGTCCTGGATGGCGACTCCCGCGGAATCGTATCCGCGATACTCGAGACGCTTGAGCCCCTCGACGAGAATGCGCGAGGCCTGTTTAGGCCCCGAATAAGCTACTATGCCGCACATGGGCTGTTCCTTTCCGGCCGAGTTTCAGCCGCGTTTGCCCCACGCAGAAAAACCGCATGAAACCACGCCGAAAGTCGGCACCGCCGCAGGGCTTCATCATGTGAAACCGAGCGGACAGAAAGGAGGATATCGCAGGAGAGCTAAAAATGCAATGAATCCAGGGCGAATCCGCTAAAATCGCGGATGGCCCCCGGGCCTGCCGATTAAGCCCGAGGTCCGATTTATTTTACGCTTACCTTGTACAGCGTGCCGCTGTCGATGATCCAGAGGAATCCGTCGAGCGCGGTCATGAGCGTGGCATTGCGCCAGTCTCCGTCGCCCACCTCCGAGTATTTACCCGTTTTGTCTACCTTGTAGAGTGTGCCGCTGTCTATTATCCACAGGAATCCGTCCATTGCGGCCATCAGCGTCGCGTTGCGCCAGTCCCCGTCTCCCACTTCCACGTAGTTGCCCATTTTGTCCGCCTTATACAGAGTTCCGCTGTCTATGACCCATAAGGATCCATCCATACCGGCTATCAGGAAAGAGCCGCGCCAATCCCCGTCTCCGATCTCTGCGTAGTCCCCGGGTTTTGCGGAAAGAGGGACCGCGGTAAAGAGTAGAAAAAAACAAAGACACAGGAAAAAGTATCTCATTCTCATGTTTGGTTTCCTCCAGGCAAACGGATTGAAGGGCATTTGCGTTTTCGCCCCGCGACGGTAACACCGCATCCTCCAAATTATATGAGTAAAACGCTCTCAGTCAAACGTAGATGAAGCCGGTGGTGAAACTTGCATGACTTGCCGTGATTGCGCACGGCTTTTTCAATTTAAGCGAGTATTGAAAAAGCCGCATGAATGGATATTTTACCGTTCCCGGCTGTTCAACCTTGCGGATTTTTTTTATACTGAACCCGATGAACCGATTAGCGTGGGATTCCCCCTGGCCCGACTTCAGTTTTTATCACCTTGCTCAAACGGGCAGCACCATGACCGACGCGCGAGAACTATCCAAAACCGGCTCGCGAAACGGCTGCGTGCTGGCGGATTACCAAAGCGCGGGCAGGGGACGCCTGGACGGGCGGATTTGGCACTCGGATACGGCAACGAGCCTCCTGGCTACAATTTGGACCGAAACAAGTGACGAATTGGCATCGGTAGCACCGCTTGTTACCGGCGCGGCCGTACTTTACGCCTTGCAAAGCTTACGTGACGACGACGCTTCCAGGCGCACTTCGATGCCGATGAATCAAGCGGAGCTTCTTATAAAGTGGCCCAACGACATACTGTGCAACGGGCAAAAACTCGCCGGAATTTTGTGCGAGCGCTCAAATTCCACGATACTCGCGGGAATCGGCCTGAACCTGAGCCAAACGAGTTTTCCAGGCATTTATCGCACACGGCCGATTTCGTTCCTGCAGGCTTTCGGTTTCGCGCCTGAGCGCAGACTGCTTTTGGAGCGCATACTGGACAATTTATGGAATTTTTATTTAAAAAAGGATGATTGGCATGCGGTAATTTCCGCGCATCTCGCCTTCAAGAATGAGCCTGTCGTCTTTTCCGTCGGCATGGCGGGGCTCGAGGCAGAAACGCACACGGGGATATTCCGCGGCTTGAATCGCGAGGGGGCAGTGCTGATTCAAACGCAATCCGGCTTGAAATCCTTCTTTTCCGGAGAAATAAAGGCGGGAAGCCCCCTTACGGGCAGCTGAATGGAAACCTTTCGCAACGCAGCTTATTGACGAGGAGTCTCCCTCATAGTAAAGTTTATAGGTATGCCGAGCAAAAACGACCTTCCTCGCATCGAGGATACCGCCACCTCCAAAAAAAGCCAGCCCGAAGGTTTTTTTCAAAAAATTGTCAGCATGTTCATGGGCATGGGCTCTACCGATGCGGAAAAAAAACGCATACTCCGGCAGCTGAGCAAGGATCTTACCCATGCCCGCTACCGGTTCTACAAACCCAAGACTTTCGAGGCGCAGGTTTCGCTGGCCAAGTTTTTTTATGAAGTATACAAGGCCATCGCGCCCGCGCAGGTTACGCTGAACAACGCCTCCACGAGCGGCGTGCTCAAGGCTTTCGTCATCGAAAGCTTCCTTTCCAAGGAACAGCGGGAACTGGCTGAACACCTAACCGACGCCTACATCAACGAGAAAGCCAATTCCATGGCCGTAAAAGACCTCCAGGAAATGATCAAGGGCGACATGCTCAATTTTTTCTCGGCTTTCGACGCCGAAAAATCCATGCAGATCGATACAGCCTACA
This sequence comes from uncultured Treponemataceae bacterium, assembly GCA_964485395.1. Taxonomy (GTDB): domain Bacteria; phylum Spirochaetota; class Spirochaetia; order Treponematales; family UBA12059; genus JANNSO01. The sequence goes on from CAZAJF010000001.1 coordinate 226,975, forward strand.
ACACCATACTCTCGTTCATCAATTTCATAAACTTCGACTTTTTTTTCCTGCTCAAGAAATTCGACTCCAACATCACCGAGCGCTCGTTCACCTATAACCCCCGGTTCGAGGTAATCTCCAGCGATTACATCTCGGAGGATATCGCCGATTTTCTGGAGGTTTTTCTCGGCCTCAACCTCGACGCGGACTGGAAGCGTATTTTCGAGGCGCTCAAGCAATACCGAAACATGGACGTCATCCAGATAGACACCTGGCTCAAGCTGGTACCCGCCCTCAAGGACGTACGCGCGAGCGAAATACTCGAAAACATCGTCCGGCACGATAAACAGGACCCTTACATCAACTTTACCGCGAGGATTTCCGGCGAGCGCATCGTAGAACCCTTCATCGACAAGCTTAAAAACCAAACCACGATGCTCGTGCAAAAAATATCCCAGGAACGCCGCTCTAGCAAGATCGACGAGCTTGCGAACGCCGTATTCGGGACGACCATCGTTCTGCGCCTCAAGAATTATACCGACAAAGCCAACATGCCCTTCGCGAAAAAAATGCTGGGCGGATTCACCCAGACCTCGGCCATGAACTATCTCAAGGCTTATCTTATCGATTATTTCAAGAAGGACATCCGCGAACTCGTGGATCTGCTCATAATCCGGGGCCAATGGTCCACCAACGTGCAGTCGCAGCAGCTTTCAGACGGCTACCACGCGCTGCTGGAGGTGTCCGAGCAGATCATCAAATTCGACGATGAGCTCGCGGACGACGGCGACATGGGCGCGCGACTCCGCAGCGCCCTCATGAAAAGCGATCGCGACAAGGAACAGGTCAAGTACGTGCGCCAGCTGCTCAAGGATATCAACGAAAAGGCGCTGACTCTCATCAACAAGTCCGCCACCAACCTCATCGGCATCGGCCGCCACCTGCGCAGCATGATCGAGGACCTTTCAAAGCCGCACCACGAGATGATCCTGAATTGGAAAGAGATCGAGAACGCGGCGAACAAGCCCATGAAGGAATTCATTACCGACATCTACAAGAAAATCTATTACATGGTTCAGCTCCTCCAGTATTACGTGAAGGAGAACCACGAATAATTCCGCTTATTCCTCCGTCTTCGAATCCTCGTCGACGCTGTATGGTTCCGCCCGGGAGACAAGCCGGGCGGGAACGCGGGCGCGCACGATGATCATGTCGTCCTCGTGCTCCTCGGAAATGACCGTAGCCTCCCTGTAAAGCAGCGTCACGAATGAATACTCGGCGGCCGGAACGCGAAGCAGCATGTTTTTTACCGTTGAGGTAAGGGCTGCCTCGATGGCGAGGATGAGCTCGGGCAGGCCTTCGCCGGTCTTGGCGGACACGAAGACCGCGTCTTTATGGCGCTTTGCGAAATCCGCAAGAACGCCGCGATCCTCCAGCTTATCGATTTTGTTGTATACGACGATGGAGTGGGAAGTGTCCGCGCCTATCTCGGCGAGAACCTCGCGGGTGGTCTCGAACTGCTGCTCGCATTCTGGGTCCGCCGCATCAAGCACATGCACGAGCAGGTCGGATTCGGCCGCTTCGTCGAGGGTTGCCTTGAAGGCGGCGACCAGCTTGTGCGGCAGGTTTCGGATGAATCCCACCGTATCGGTGACGAGAACGGTTCCGGATCGGGTAGTCATTCTGCGGGTGGTAGGGTCCAGCGTGGCGAACAGCTTGTCCTCGGCAAAGACGTCTGCTTTGGCGATGACGTTTACCAGGGAGGATTTGCCGGCGTTGGTATAGCCCACGATGGCGGCGCGGGGAACGGCAAGCCTCTCCCGCTTCTTACGCTGGGTGGCGCGCACCTTGCGCACGTCCACGAGCTCGTTTTCTATGTCGTGGATTCGCTTGTTGATCTGGCGCTTGTCCAGCTCCAGCTTGGTTTCGCCGGAGTCCTTGGTGCCGTAGCGGCCGCCCTTCTGGCGGTTCAGGTCGCTGTTGGCGTGCGAGAGCCTGGGCAGCTCGTACTGGAGGCGGGCAAGCTCAACCTGCAGGGAAGCTTCGCGGGTGCGGGCGCGGCTGGCGAAAATCTTGATGATGAGCTCAGGCCGGTCGTATACGACAAGACCGGACAGTTCCTCGAAATTACGCTGCTGGCCGGGGCTCAAGGGTCTGTCGAAAATAATGGAATCGGCTTCCGCCATTCGCGCTGCGGCCACGATCTCGTCGGCCTTGCCGGTGCCCACGAGCAGGGACGGATTGCGCTCGCGGAGGTTTACCATCATGCTGCCCGCGGTATCCGCACCCAGCGTGGCGGCGAGATTGGACAGTTCCCGGAGGAGGCTCTGCGCTTCCGCCTCGGGAACCTCGCCGTCTTTGATGCCGATGATGAATGCGCGCTCGGCGCGAATGGATGTATCTAATAGTTCTTTCACGGTCTAATAGTACTCTTTTAGGCACGAAACGTCGAGTGGAAAAGTTGGGTAAAAAAAAGAAGCTCGGGCGCCGCGCTTGTCCGTCATGTACCAAAATGTTATACTCGAAAAGCTTTACGGCTAAGCCGTAGCGCACAAAAAGGAGAAACCATGGCTATGAAATTGGCGGATTTAGGCAAGGCGGTTCTTGAGACCGAATACGCGGTACGCGGTCCCATCGTGGCACGCGCCGGAGAACTTGAAAAGGCCGGAAAAGAAATAATCTACTGTAATATCGGCAATCCCCAGGCTCTCGAGCAGAAACCGCTTACCTGGGTTCGCCAGATACTCTCGCTCTGCGAATATCCCGCTCTCATGGAAAAAGCTCCCGGCGTGTTTCCCGCCGACGCCGTGGAAGCGGCGAAAAAACTCCTCGCGGGTTCGAAGCACGGCATCGGCGCTTATTCCGAATCCAAGGGCGTAAAAGTAATTCGCGACGCCATCGCGGATTTCATAAAGGAACGGGACGGCATCCACACCGATCCCGACGCCATCTTCCTGACCGACGGCGCGTCCAAGGGCGTGCAAGCCGCGCTCCGCCTCCTCTTGGCCACCCCCCAGGACGGCATCATGGTGCCCATCCCGCAATATCCGCTGTATTCGGCCACCATCACGCTCTATGAAGGCAAGCAGGTCAACTACTACCTGGACGAGCACAACGATTGGAAATTGTCGCGCGAGATGCTTGAGGACTCGCTGCACGAGGCCAAGCGCTTCGGCGTCAACGTCAAAGGCATCGTCGTCATCAACCCCGGCAATCCCACGGGCTCGGTAATCGACGCGGACAACATCGCCATGATCATCGACTTTGCGCACCAGCACAACCTGGCCATCCTGGCCGACGAAGTATACCAGGAGAACGTCTACCGCCAAGGCCAGAAGTTCACCTCCTTCGCCAAGGTAATGGTAGAAAAAAAGATTACCGACGTATCGCTGTTCAGCTTCCACTCCACCAGCAAGGGATTCCTCGGCGAGTGCGGCCACCGCGGCGGATACTTCGAGATCCGCAACATTCCCGCGGACGTAACGGCGCAGATCCTCAAGATACAGAGCGTGGGCCTGTGCTCCAACCTGCCGGGACAGGCCGCGGTCTACTGCATGGTAAGCCCGCCCAAGAAAGGCCAGCCCAGCTACGACACCTACGTCGCAGAGCGCGACGCCATACTCAACGAGCTCAAGAAGCGCGCCAAGATGCTCGCCGAGGGCCTCAACAAGATACCCGGCTATAAGTGCAACGAGGTAGCCGGAGCCATGTACGCCTTCCCGCAGGTTGAACTGCCCGCCGGCAAGACCGACGCCGAATACTGCATGGCCATGCTCGAGCAGGCAGGCATCTGCGTAGTACCCGGTTCGGGCTTCGGCCAGATTCCGGGAACCGCGCATTTCCGAACCACGATACTGCCGCCCACGCACAAGATGGCGGAGGTGATCGAACGGATCGCGAAATTCCATAAGGAATATAAATAGAAGACTTTACCACAGAGGCACAGAGTAGAGGGAGAAGATAAATAAATAAATAATGGGCACGGAGACACGGAGAACACGGAGTTAAGAGTAATAAAAGAAATAGTAACAAAATTGGGGCCTGCGCTGCTTTATGGGCGCGGGCTTCTTTTATAGGGGAGTTTAAGAGATGATCAAGGGTGTGATATTTGATTTTGACATGACGCTGGTGGATTATAATTACTCGGACCGGGCGGCTTTGTCGCGTGTGCTGGAAGTATCGGGCCTGCAAGTAGGCATCGACGAATTCTGGGAAAAATCCGGCGAGGTCATTGAAAACGCATTTACGTCGAATCGTCTTGCCGGCGTGAACATCCATGAATTCAGGCTTGCGGAAACGCTCAAATATTTCGGCTCACGCTACGACGACTCGCTGCTGCAGGAATATTATAAAATATACCTGAATCTTGTTCCGGTATACGACGGTGCCCGGGACATGCTGGATTTTCTTAAGGATAAAGTGAAGTTGGGCTTATTGACGAACGCCATCGACCCGTTCGAACAAAAAGCCAGGATACAAAAATCGAACCTCAAGGACTACTTTAACGTTATCGGCATCGCCTATGACATCGGCGCGTATAAGCCGGATATCGAGGCCTTTACCTGGATGACGGATAAACTGAGCCTTAAGCCGCAAGAAATAGTATTCATAGGGGATTCCGAAAAACACGATATCGTGGGCGCCAAAAACGCGGGGTTCAAGACCATCAAGAAAATATACCCGAGCCAGAAACCGACGGTCGCGGATGACGTATTTATAAATTTCAGTGAATTATATGCGATATTAAAGGAAAAACACGCCATCGCCTGATAGGCAGTAATCCTATTCACCGCCGCAGCGTCGCCCCAGGCGATGCGTGTTCCCTCATGACAGGACCCCGCCAGTTATGTATAATAAAGGTCATCCGCCATTTCTTTCTTCTCTTCCCCCAAAGCCGGAGATAGCTAAAAAAATAGCGCACAACGATATAACCACGCAGCAGATTTTACTATACAAGGCAGCCGTCGGGGTGTCATGAAGGAACACCCGTCGCCCCAGGCGATGCGTGTTCCCTCATGACAGGACCCCGCCAGTTATGTATA
>CAZAJF010000001.1:232095-247054 GCA_964485395.1 uncultured Treponemataceae bacterium
ATAACCCTCATCCGCCACTTTTTTAGTGTTGGTTCAAAGTTTTTCTACCTACAGGAGGCACTCATGGAGTGGCAAGCAAGTCATATTCTGGTAAGCGACAAGGCTCTGGCGCTGGAAATCATTAACAAGGCCAAGGCCGGCGCGGATTTCGGAGCCCTGGCAAAACAATATTCAAGCTGTCCGTCAAAAGCCAAAGGCGGAGACTTGGGATGGTTCGGCCCCGGCATGATGGTAGCGCCGTTCGAAGCCGCATGCAAAGCACTGTTTACCGGCTCTATCTCGGATATCGTGCAGACACAGTTCGGTTATCACGTCATCAAGCTCACCGGAAAGCGGGACTGATTGAAAATAAGCTGCGACTGCCACATCCACACGCTGGCCAGCGGGCACGCCTACAGCACAGCCGACGAATGCGCGCGCGCGGCCGCCGAAAAAAAGCTCGAATTGATAGCGCTGACCGACCATGCGCCCACCATGCCCGGCGCGGCGCACATCTTCTTTTTCGAAAACCTCAAGATATTGCCTCACTTCATGTACGGCGTGGAGGTGCTTCAGGGAATAGAGGCCAACATCATAGGCTTCGACGGAAGCCTGGACGTATACGACGACCTCCTGGGGCGGCTGGACTTCGTGATAGCCAGCATGCACGTTCCCTGCATCAAGCCAGGAACGAAAAAGGAAAATACGTCCGCCGTGCTGGGAGCCATGAAAAACCCCCGGGTCCGCGCCATAGGCCACCCCGACGACGCCCGCTACGAGTATGACTTCGCGGAGATAGCCCTGGCGGCCGCCGGCACGGACACATTAATCGAAGTAAACAATTCATCACTGCTCCCCACTTCGTTCAGGAAAGGCGCGCGCGAGGCCTATCTCGAGCTTCTTGCCCAGTGCGAAAAAACCGGGGCGCGCATCATCGTCAATTCGGACGCGCATTATCACGGAACGATAGGCGAGCACGAGGCGGCGCTTTCCCTGCTCGCCGAGACGGGATTCGCCGAATCCGCCGTCATGAACGCGAACGCCGCGAGGCTCAAGGAATTCCTGGCTAAAAAATAATCCCACCGGACGGCTACTAAGGAAAGGATCGATCATGCACAACGAACAACGATGGTTTGCAAGCGACAACAACGCATCGGCCCACCCCCGCATCATGGAGGCGCTCGCGCGCGCCAACACGGGACACGCCGTCGGGTACGGTGACGATCCCGTGACAAAAAGGGCGGAGGCGCTCGTCCAGGCCATGTTCGGCGAAGGCAGCCTGGCGCGCTTCGTCTTCAACGGCACCGGCGCCAACGTCTACGCGCTCGGCTGCCTGGCCGGTCCCGCGGAAGCGGTGCTGTGCTCGGACTGCGCGCATATCCTCGTGGACGAAACCGGAGCGCCCGTCTCCACGCTCGGGGTCATGCTCATTCCGCTTGCGACCGAATCAGGAAAAGTATCGCCCGCGGGCATTCTCCATATTGCGGAAGAATACGACAACGTGCACAAGCCGCGGCCGGCGGTGCTATCCTTAAGCCAACCGACGGAATTGGGCACGGTTTACAGCCAGTCAGAGCTCAAGGCTCTCTGCGAGACGGCTCATGCGCACGGGATGACCGTACACGTCGACGGAGCCAGGTTGGCCAACGCGGCCGTCGCCCTGGGATGCTCCCTAAAAGAAGCGGCCGGAGACGCGGACGCCGTGTGCCTGGGGGGTACGAAAAACGGCCTCATGATGGGGGAACTCGTCGTTTTCAACCCTGCCATCGCCAAATCGCTTCCAGACACCGCGCGGCTTCGAAAAAACCGCCTGCAATTGGCAAGCAAGATGCGATATATCGCGGCCCAGTTCGAGGAATATCTAAAAGACGGCCTATGGCGGGAAAACGCCCTCAAAGCCAATAACTCGGCGCAGGCTTTGGCCACGGCGATAAAAAGCATGGGGATTCCCCTTTCCATTCCCCTTGAAACCAATGCGCTTTTCGTAAGGATTCCCAAGGCTGCCGCCGAAGAACTGCGAGAGCGGCGATTTTTCTACGACTGGGAAGGCGGAATGGTCCGCTGGATGGCCAGCTGGGACACGAGCGAAGAAGACATCCAAGATTTTATTACCGACCTCAGCCTGTGCCTCAAGAAAAACGAACTGCAAGCCAACGCTCCGGAGTTGAATCCGGACAAGACCGCGATGAACTTGACCATGGCGGCGGGCAGGAAATTCCTCCACAGCAATTGGCAGGACGTGGAGCGCATGCCCAGCGACCAAACCGCGAAGATTCCCGCACCCTCTTTAGTACAGGAAGTTCCGGCCGATGCCGTCCGCATCGCCCTGCCCGATCCGGCAAAAACCGGCCTCGGCAACGCCTCGTTTACCCACTGCACGCGCGAGCGAAAAAGCCGCCGCAAGTTCAACTCCAACCCGCTGTCCCTCGACGAGCTCTCGTACCTGCTCTGGGCCAGCGCGGGAGTGCGCAAAGCCGCGGGAGCAAGCGCGTTCCGCACCGTACCCAGCGGCGGATGCCGGCATCCCCTGGACAGCCTCGTCTACGTCCGCATGGTTCCGGGAATCGATCCGGGGCTGTACCGTTATCTTCCTGTTACCCACGAGCTGGCCTTGCTCCGGAAGGCGGCCCGCGTACCCGGCGCCGCCCCCGTAACCACGGGAGCCTACGACCTCGACGCCGAGTTCAACCAGGCCCTGTACGAGCAGCTCTGGAGCTGCGCCGCCCTGTTCGTCTGGTCGGCCGTTCCCTACCGCAGCGAGTGGCGCTACACCGTGGGTGCGGCCAAGCTGGTCGCGCTGGACGCGGGGCACGCCTGCCAGGCTTTGTATGGCGCCTGCGAGGCGCTGGGACTAGGAACCTGCGCCGTCGGGGCTTACAACCAGGCCGCGCTGGACGCCGCCCTCGGAGTGGATGGCATCGACGAGTTCGCCGTATATGCCGCGCCCGTCGGGCAGGTTTGACGGAAAATTCAATTCGCTCCGCGGATTTAATTTCCTCCTCAGAGCAGCTTTTCTATCGCCGCGCGGAGCTTCTCGGGCTCCGTCGCGGGGGAAAAGCGCTTGACGGGCTTGCCGGTTCTATCCACCAGGAATTTCGTGAAATTCCACTTGACTTCGCGCCCGAAAAACGAGCGCAGCTCAGTAGTAAGAAACACGAACAGCGGGTGCGCGTCGTCGCCCTTTACGTCGAGCTTCTTGAACAGCGGAAAGGTAACGCCGAAATTCAGCGAGCAGAACGATGCTATCTCGACATCGCTTCCGGGCTCCTGGCCTGCAAACTGGTTGCAGGGAAAACCAAGCACCGTAAAGCCGCGCTCCCTGTAATCCTCGTACAGTTTCTGCAGCCCCGCGTATTGATTGGTAAAACCGCAGCGGCTCGCGGTGTTTACTATTAAAACCGGCTTTCCTGCGTAGTCGGAAAGCGATACTTCCGCTCCGCCTGCGTCCGTAACATTAAAATCATAAAGATTCATGCTTTTGTACCCTCTAAGAAAAAGTACGTATTCGCCGGGCGAGTGTCAATCAAAAACGCCGGAAACATCTTGTGTGCCCGCCCGCCATGGTATATCCTTACCTGAGAAAACAAGGAGCCAAGCATGCCCGTACCCGTATATTTCATGGACGCAAGATCCATCGGCACTTCCACGAGCTCGATCGAAAAAATAAAGACCCTGCTGCATAAACTCGCCCACGCCAATCCCGCAGCCCTGCTTCCGGGAGAACTGTGCGCCGTCAAGATACATTTCGGGGAACTCGGAAACGACTCCTACATCAGCCCGGTATTCGCGAAGGCGGCGGCCGACCAAGCCAAGGCCGCGGGCGCCAAGCCGTTCTTCACGGACACCAACACGCTGTACAAAGGCAGCCGCTCCAATTCGGTGGACCATCTGGCCACCGCGGCCGCCCACGGTTTCGTGCCGGAAGTCTGCGGCGCCCCGGTCGTCATCGCCGACGGCCTCAAAAGCTCCGACTGGCGCGAAGTGCCCATGCCGGCCGCCTGCACGCAGTTTAAAAGCACCAAAATCGCCGGCGGAATCCTGGACGCGGACAGCATGATCGTGCTTACCCACGTAAAGGCCCACGAGATGGCCGGATTCGGAGGCGCCATCAAAAACCTGGCCATGGGCTGCGCGCCGTTCATGGGCAAGAGGGAACAGCACTGCGTCACCTTCAACGTCAAGGAAAAAAAATGCGTCAGCTGCGGCCGCTGCGTAACCAATTGCCCCGTAAACGCCATCCACTTCACCTCTCAAGATAAAGCGAATATCGACCCGGCAAAATGCATCGGCTGCGGCGAATGCCTCGCCCACTGCGCGCCGCACGCCATAGGCATGGACTGGGACGTAGGCTTGCCCGAGTTCACCCGCAAGATGACGGAGTACGCGCTCGGCGCGGTACTGGCCAAAAAAGGCAAAGTCCTGTATCTCAACATCGTGCGCAACGTGGTTCCCGCCTGCGACTGCGTGCCCTGGAGCGACGTACCCATAGTCCCGGACATCGGCTTCCTGGCATCCGCCGATCCTGTGGCCATCGATCAGGCATCCTTCGACCTTGTGAAGGCATCCCCTGTGTGGCCCGGCTCGGTCCTGGACGGCAAGGCGTCCAAAGGTGACGATAAATTTACAATCCTGTACCCCGAAAGCCTTTCGGAGATGCAGATGGAGTACGGCGAAAAGATTGGGCTGGGCTCCAGGGCCTACGAGCTCTTCAAGCTATAAAGCGGGATTCGGGGGCGCGCCCGCGCTCCGCGCGGTCAGGCTATCCGCTTGTAGTTTCGCAGGCGAAAGCTACCGCTGCTATCCTTCGCGCATGGCGGCCGGCAAACTGGTCCCCGGACCCTCGCTTTTTAACGCGTTCGGGGATATAGTAAGGCTATGAGATCAGGAAATAAACAAACTGCGCTGCGCCGCGCCTTGGCGATAGCGCTCATTACGGGAGTCTCCTTTCTTTTTTCATGCAACGTCCCTCCCAGCTTTGGGCCGGAATATTACGTGAGCACCACCAATTACATAGCCGGGTTCCCCCTTTCAGCGCCTCCGCCGGCCAGCGACTCGGGGACAGGCACCGCGCTCGGCGCTCCGGCCGCGTGGGACTGGGCATGGCGCGGCACCATGGATTCCGCGTTTGAGTACATGAAGATGACGGAACTCGCCGAAGGTACGGGGCCCTCCGGCCAAGGCAAAGCCTGGCGCCTCGAGTGCGTCAATCTGGCGGCCTCGCCCTACCTGGAGGATACCACCCTGCACCCCGCATGGACATTCTCGGGCACGGGATCGGCTGTTCAGGAATTGGCGGCGCCGGGTGCCCATGGCCAGCAGGTTAAGCTTTCTTCCATCTCAACAAACTGGACGGGGCTCGACCCCTTCCTGTTTTTTACCGATTCCCCGAAGCCCAACTACCAGTATGCGCTCCGCGGCCAGATTACTTCGAGCTTGTCCAAGCTGTTTTACCAAGTCGAGGATCAAGGCATAGCCACGTGGGAAAATCCGCGATTCATTGTGCCCGGCGCGGACAGCCTCTTCGCGATCGAGGGCTTCTCGGTATCCGCCGCCGGAACGCGCCTCATGTTCGGGCAGATAGGCATGACCCAGACATTCGCCCTGGATGACCTCCGCGTCGTACGGGTAGACAGGGCCGAGGCGTTGCGATTGCGGCTGCTCCTGCGTCCATCGGACACCACGCCTACTCTAGTTCCCGGATACCACGAGTTTACGCTCTGGGCAAGGGTTCCGTCGGACACCCTGCGCGCCGGGGATGCCCTCAGGGTTTCATCCCCCACGGCCGCGTTCTGCACGCAGACGTTAACGCTCGCGATAAAGCAGATAGGATTCCTTGATTTGAGGGACAGTCCCTCCAGCAACGCCAAGGAATCGTTTACCATAAGCGGCGAATGGACTCAATTAAAGCTTAGAATGCCCGAAAAATCCAATTTCGAGCGATTCGACGAAGCCTCGCCGGACGCGGTGATAGAACTGGCCATCCAACCCTTCGGTGACGGCGTGCCCGACGCGAGTGCCGTGGAGATAGCCGCGCCGGAGCTGCACTTTTACATAAACGGATATTGAAACGCATAAGCCCCGCCCGGCGATTACCGCTGGACGGGCCTTATATATGGATACTTTCCGAACCGCAACCCCGGCACCCGAAACGGTTGCCGGGGCTTTTTTCATTGATTCTTTACTACCATTACCTTGCGAATCTCGTCGATGCCGGGCCCAACCACGCGTATGAAGTACATGCCGCGCGCCACCGGAGCGCCGCTCGCGTTGGTGCCGTCCCAGGTCATCGTATAGCTGCCGGCCGCAAGCCTTCCCCTGTGCAAGGCCTTCACCACGTCGCCGTCCAGGGTAAACACCATGATGGTAACCTGGCCGGCTGCGGCGATGTCCACCTGCAGCGCAGTTCGCTCGCCCCGTAAAGAATCGATAACATTGTTGAGGATCGTCACCCCGCCCCTCTGCCTGAGGATGTCCTGCACGCTGTAGCGCCACAGGTCGAACTGCGTGGGGTTTCCCGCCTCGGTGCCGCGCGCCACCCAAAGGTCGCCGAGCCGCATGAGGAAGCCTATTGAGGCTCCCGATTTAATCTCGGGATCCGCCGACGGAATCAGGAAATTGCGTGACACCCCGTTGCCGCCCGTAAAGAACGGCGAAAGGAGGCGCGCTTCCGTATTGGCGCGCAAATTCACGCCGGACTGGAATATCGGCAGCCAGAACAGGCCGAGGCCCTTGCTCCTGCCCGTGATAGGAATGGTAATCCCCGTAGCCTCCGGCGGCGCTACGTCGAAGTAGAGGGAAAGCGGCGTGGCCGAGCTTTCTCCTGCGGGCAGGTTCAAGCTTCCGAACACGGTGGTATCCCGGTCATAGAGACGTCCCGAACCGTCGAAGGTCCGCAGAAGTCCCAGCGCCCCGGTTCCCAAAGCCCCTACCGTCGTCGTCTCGTCGCCCAGGTGTACGCCGTCGGAAAGCCCGAGTACCGAGACCGCGCCGGTGGCGAGGTCCACAGCGCGCCGCAGCACCGCGGTTTCGGCGGGCGTGCCCGCCCTGTCGATGATGCCGGTATTCAAGGCCATGCGGGCATCCAGCGCGAACGCCGTGGTAGCCGGCCCATTCAGGGTAAGCCAGACTTCGCTTACGGGGTCGGGAACGACGTCGGGGCCAAACGGGGTTATTAGTTCAACCGCGCTGATTGCAAGGCTTGTTCCGCTTAAGAGGATATCTCCCGCCTCTATGAGTCGATCATTGGTATTGATGTGCCATACCGGCTCGGTAAACTGGAGATACACCCTGTTGGAACCCACTTCAGCCGCAGTAAAGCGCACTTTAGGCGGGAGCTTCTCCGCGCAAAGCTTCTCCGAATAGTCGGGCAGCAGATTGCCCGCCAGATCGGTGACGAGCCCTACGGAACGCGCATAGTTGAACACCATCTGGCTTCTGGCCGTCCAGTTCTCGTTCAAGGTAACCGGCGTCATGGCCAGCAATTGATCGTCGACGATATTGGTGGCCCCGAAGGCGCCGCTCGTTACCTGCGTATCAAAACCTGTCGCGCCGTATCGATTTACCGTCTCGGTGTCAAAATCCCGGAACACCCATCCGGGCAGTCCCCCGCCCACGCCGGTAGGTCCGCCATTGGCATAATAGAAGGAACTGTCGCGCATCGGATCATTCACCCATGTAAGCGGCGCATTGACCGGATCGGGACAGGTGGCAAAGCGCAACTCGAATTTCTCGATATTGAACGCCGAGGCCATGGGGATCACGTCATAGTATCCCGAGTTAATATCCAATAACTCCTGAGAAATGGAGGGAGCCCCGGCGTCCCAGGCGGAGCCCTGCGTCGCGCTTATCTGAGTCCTCGCATAACTGCCCGGATACGGCTCTATCTCATTGCCCCTGGTATCCCTTATTTCCGGCGTGTAAGGGACGCTCACCGTGCCCGAAGGCTCGAGGGGAGTCGAGGCGAAATACCCCGGCCAGAAACGGATTGCTCCGTTTACGAACGACCAACCGGCCACGCTCACGTAAAGCCCATGGGCGCCATATGCGTTGGGCGTCCCACGGTACATTCCGTTCACTCCGGTGGAATCCAGGCCATCGTCGTCCGCGACTACCGAGTTCGAGCGGGCCCCGAGGGACACCGAGCCCGCCGAGAATGTCGCCAAACCGGCAAGCGCGTTTCCGCTCAAGTTACCAACCGTCGCCCAGCTCCTCTCGTTGACTCCCGCGGCCGCCGCGGTCAAGGTTCCTATGTCCATGGGCTCGGACCAACGCAGCTGGATAAAGTTGTGTCCGTCCCACGGGACGGGATTCGCAACCGATGCCGATGCGGCAAGCCCGGTCTCCGCGTACAGAAGCACCGGTCTGCAGGCATCCGCCACCGCGGTAAACCGGGCAGCCGCCCTGTAATGCTGAACGCGGTTCTTGTGATGGTCGCGCAGCGTCTGGAACAGCGTCGCCGCGGCTTTCGTTATCTCAAGATTAGGCGTCGTGTTTTGGGCCACGTCGTTCCTGTCGGTACTGCGTGTCGGATCCGCGAGCACGTCACCGGGGAGCGATCCCGTGGCATCCGTATTCCAAGTCCTGGGCAGTGCCGGTGCCGGCGACGTACGCACGAAAAATACCGAGAGGTCGCCTTGTCCATCGGTCGACTGCGAGCATTCCGAATCGGTAAAGCTCGCGGCGAACGTGCGGGTGCCGCCATCCCAGGCCATCGCCGAAACGGCTGCGGATATCTCGTTGTTGCTATTCTCGAATTTGCTTCCGGCGCTATCGCTCGCGTCGGCCGCGATCTCCACCCGGATCGTGTCGTCGTACACCGTTACGGTGCCCGACAGAGCCTGGCCATCGATCCCAGGCTTTAAAAACGCGTTGCCTAAATCCCAACCGGAGTTGGAGAGGCCGTCGATGACGCCGTTACCGTACCAGGGGGACGTCGGATAGTCGAGGGCTTTGGTCCCGGCGGAGATCCAACCGCCGGTCGCCGTATCGGCCACGGAATTCCGGACACGTAGATTATAGGCTTCCGCGAAGGAAACGGTCGCGTCGTCGTTTACGGGAACCTTGATGGCCCACGGCGTGGCGCCGACGAGATCTATTCCGTTGGCATAGAAATTGCCACCGACGGTAATTGATTTATCACCTATGCCCGCTATAGATCCAGAGTAGGCCGCTGCGACGGCGGTACCGCTTGGATATGCGGCCCTGATGACGGCGTTGGGAAGCTTTTGCCTCGCAAAACCGTGCAGGTTCGCGTGGTACGCGAACAGGCCCGCGACAAGGCTTTCCGGATCGTCAACGTTATAATTGACGCCCAGGAGCACGAGATCGCGCGCTATCGCCAGACCGCTTCCCGCCGCAATCGCGGAAAGGTCCGCTACGCCTTGATAGAACACCAGGTTATCCGCGGAAATCGGCGAGCTAATGTTAAGATTTTTCCCCGGCGTGGCGATATGCAGGTCGTTGACGAAGGTAATCGGCGAGGACGCGACAGTCCTGGACAGGTTCATGGAACCCGCCGTACCGAACAGGTAGACGTCGCCCGCGAGGCGAATGTCGCCGCCTGCCGTGACGATGCCTCCCGCGAGCTCGGAGGGGCCGCTGTCCGCGTCGCCGGTCAGCCCGGTGCGCGTAAACGACGCCGCTCCGCTGAATGCGGCGTCCGAGTCCTCGGCGCTATAGAACAATCCGTCTGATTGCAGCGTGAAGTTTTGATCGCTCGCGATCTTGGCGCGCAGGTACAGTTGAATCGCCGGGGCGCTTGAACCTGAGAGCCTCAGCACGACAGGACTGCTTGAGAGGGTAACTTGATCCGTCGCGGAATCGTTGCCGAGGAGGAGAAGCCCCGCACTCGTAAAGGTAAGGCCGTCGAGAACGACGGAATTGTCGAACGCGCTGGCCGTGTCCGGCCCGAGCACGTCGATGTTTTCCCTGAAGGTTACGAGACCCAATCCGGTCTGCACGATACCCGTGGCGGCGCGAACGCTTGCGCCCGTCCCGAAAACCGTGGGACCCGCAGACTGGATAGCCAGTGAAGCACCCGTACCGTCGCCGAGGGGAACCGAAGCTCCTACGGTGCCGTTGAAGGCCGCGCTTGAATCCACGAGCAGGCTCAGGTCCTGACCGCCGTTCACCATGGCGTCTACCGCGAGCAAGCCGGCGATATCCAGGAGAACGTCCCCGCCGGACAGGGTAATCCCGTCTGCCGAAGGCGCGTTACCGAAGGTAACGTCTCCGGCGCTGGTCAAGGCGAGGCCGTCCAAAACCGCGCTCGCCGAAAAAACAGAGGCTGTCTGGTTGGAATTTATTGTAACATTTTCCCGGAACGTCACGGTTCCGGCTGCGTTGGATTGCAGGATTCCCGTTGCGACGCGAACCGTCGCCCCGGTATTGAATACCGTCGCTCCTGCGGAATCTATGGCTATCGAGGCGCCGGTGCCGTCGCCAATCGAGGACACGGCTCCGACGGTACCGTTAAAGGTAGCAGCGCCGTCTACCAACAGGCGAAGATCACGGCCGCCGTCAACCATGGCGTCCACGAGCAGGCTTCCTGCAAGGTCGAGGAAGACATCGCCGCCCGAGAGGGTAAGCTGATCGAGCGCGGGCGCATTGCCGACGCTGACGCTGCCTGCGCTCGTAAAGGTCATGCCGTCCAGGGCAAGCGAGTTGCTGAAGGCGGAGGCTGTATCGTTACCGATCACGTCCACGTTTCCGGTAAAGGTTACGAGACCCGTGCCGGTCTGCACGATGCCGGTGGCGGTTTGGACTGTCGAGTTGGCGGCGAAGAGGGTATCGCCGCCGGACTGGATGGTCAGCGAGGCACCGGAGCCGTCGCCGATGGCGGCAATCGACCCAAGGGCCGCGTTGAACGTTGTGGCTCCGCTCGTGGTCACCGTAAAATCCTGGGAACCGTCTATCCGCGCATTGGCGGTAAGCGTGCCAGTAACGGAAAGCGACACCGCGCCGCCTGAAAGGATTACCCTGTCAGCGGCGACGCTGTTGCCAAAAACGAGCGACCGACCTGAGTTCCAAGCCAGGCCGTCAAAAACGACATTGCCGTACAGCGCGTTGTCCGTATCGCCTGCCGTTAAGTTAACGTTACCTTCGAAGCGAACATCCGTGCCGTCGGCGAAACTCAAGCCGTTGGTCCCGGCCACTGGGCCATAGAACCGCACGAGACCTGTCTGGCCGGCAGGCACGGTCAGATTCGCGCCTGCGCCGCTACCAAGGTTCGTGACCGCGCCGGAAACAGAAACGGTCGCGGCAGCCACATCCGCATGCACAGCGATATTTCTCGAGCC
The DNA here is from genome assembly GCA_964485395.1 of uncultured Treponemataceae bacterium. Classification (GTDB taxonomy): domain Bacteria; phylum Spirochaetota; class Spirochaetia; order Treponematales; family UBA12059; genus JANNSO01. Next base: position 243,372 of record CAZAJF010000001.1, read on the forward strand.
GGCATTGAGAGTGGACGCAAATATAATATCGTTGGCAGCGGTTCGCAGGGTAAGGTCTGCGCCGAGAGCGGTCGCGTCATTATAGGTTTGAGTACCTACAGTGCGGACTAGCCCGCCATTGATGGCAAGCGAGCCGCCGACATCGGTGAGGAGGCTCGTAAGCGGGATTGCTCCTCCGACGGAAGCCTGCAGAGTCGTAATCCCTGCGCTGTTTAACGTCAGATTGGCGTCGCCCGCCACACCGTCATCGTTGAGGGTTGCCGCACCCAGGAAGCCCAAAGCTCCCGCGCCGCTATTGAGAATCGTGTTGCCCGTGATGGTTACCGGTCTCTGGAACGTTATGGCCGAACTGAGTATTTCACCGGCTAGCTGTACGGTTCCGGCGGCCGCATCCTGCAAGAAGGCGCCGGACACCGAGTAGTCGACATTGGCCGTGTCGCCGATGCTGGTGCGGTCGCCTAACAGCAGCAGTCCGCTATGCGTAACGGACATTCCACCGCTCGATGCCGTTACATTGGAAGTGAGAGGGTCGCCTGTATTATTGAAAGAAAGATTAACTCCGGTAAAGGAGAAACCGGAAGCCCCGCTCAGGTTGACAGGAGAGCGGAAAGTTGTGGTTCCCGTTCCGGCCGACTGGGCAAAGGAAAGAGCATCGACGCGGCCAAGGAAGGTGGCGTTGACGGCGGCTTCGACGGTGATTGCGCCGAGACGGGTACCCTGCCCTACCCTGGCGTTATTCTGGCCGGCTGCGGTGGTGCCGAAGCTTATATCGCCGGTCCCCGCGCGCAGGATCAAATCCTGTGCGCCGTTCACGGTGGCTGCATCGGCGAATGTTATATTTCCTGCACCCGCACCGGTATCCAGGCGCACAGCTCCGGTCAGCGAAACGGGGCGATTGAAAGCGATAGTATCCGCGCTGGTGCTGATATCGCCCGCGATTTGCACGGTGCCCGCGCCGCTGGAAGTAAAGGGGCCGTCGAGGGTCATGTCGAAACCGGCGGTATCGGAAACGCCGGCGGTATCGGCGATTGAAAGAACTCCGCTATGGGTTACGTTGACAAAGCCGCCCAAGGCAGTGCTGAGCCCTTGCTGGAAATCAACGTTTGCCCCGGTAAGGGTCAGGTTCCTGATTGCCTTGGGAGTGCCGCCTAAATGACCGACGGAACCCAGGAACGATATATTTCCGCTCGTAGCGTTTATGGTCAAGCTGTTTGTGCCCGCAAGGACGGCACCGGAATCATCCTCGTCAAGAGTGTTATTGAAAGTTACGCTTCCTGCCCCGCTCGTGATCGTGATGAGACTACCGACGTTGGGACGCAATCTCGCAGGCTGCACGAACGTTACGGGCTGTCCTCCGGAGTTGATATCGTTGGTCAGGTATATGATGCCCGTACTATTGTAGAGATCGGTAAAAAGAGGCCCGGTAATCGATATGGTTCCGATTCTTACGTCCGAGCCGTTACCCATCAGATAGACACCGGAGGAATTGAATCCACCGACATTGACGATCGCGTGTCCGGTGGCTATTACGATCGGATGGTAACCCGCATAGGGAGAGATCGCGACAGGTCCGCTGCCGATATTCAAACCCGCCGCGTTATCGGTATTCAGATCGATCGTTCCCGTCGTAACGATATCGCTCGAACCATTGGGGATTTGCATGGCCGCGATGCTGGCGTAAGCGGTTACCCATATGTTTTTTGAACCGAGGGAGAGAGCGTTGCCGCCGGATGTATCGAAAACTACCGACCCGCCGACAGCGTTGGAAAAGACTCTGAACAAAGTCCCGGTTACGGCCGAAAAATTCACCGTCTGGAATGTTAGCGTCCCAGATTGAAGACCGGTCTCTCCAACTATTATCGTTCCGATTAACGCCCCTGTATTCAATGTCGTTATTTCGCTGTCGTCCAGATCCCAATCCGTTAGCGGCGCAGTCTGGAAACCGATATTCATCGCGGTCGAAGGAGTCGCGGAAAAAAGATTCAAAGTATTCGTGCCGAGGTTCCAGGTTCCGAATTGCGCGCCGGCGGGATTCAAACCTATATCGTTGGAACGTAAGGTTACATTATAACCTGCTGCCGCCGAGTTCATGTTTCCATAAAGGTTAAGCTTGGAAGGCGTTCGGAATTCGATTGCCGACGAAGTCGCCAGCGTACGTGGCGTAATATTCGTACCAGCTTGCCAGGTTTGGTCACCCCCGGTGCGGTAATACGATCCAGTAAAGGTAATGGCTCCCGACGTTCCAGTCACGACGCTCAATGCACCCGATGTACCGTTAATGGGCCCCACCGAGTTTCCTACATTGGCTATTAAGATTTGCGCATTATTTGCGACCGTGAAAGAAGACAGGGAGTTGTTCGACCCTGCGTTTCCGATGAATGTAATACGGGAATCACCTCCATTCACTGTCAAGGAGAATGCGGTAACCGGACTGTCGATGCTTGAGTCGAAGCGCAGCAAATTCGCGGGATTCCCAGCCGTCTGCGTTATAGTCGAATTGGCTTGGAGAACCACAGGCCGCGTAACGCTAAGATTCGCAGTAGTTTGCGTTATAACGGCAGGAGGTGACGCATAGGCAAGATTGAGATTCCCGGCTGGCGAAAGAGTGATATTACCGAGTGCTGTCGAGACTTGCCCTGCGAGCGTCAGGCTGCCACCTGCCTGCGTCGTTGCATAAAATCCATCCGTCCCTGTCGATGCCGTAGCTACGCCTGCTAAAGTGAGGCTGCCAAGACCGTCAAACCAAACGCCCAAAGGTGCGTTCGTTACGTTTATGTTTGTTTGATTGGCGGGAAACTGGATCGGGTTTGCCAAGGATCCGATTGCGGCAGCGGAGTTCAATGTTATGGTTCCGCCAGTCGCCAATTCGGCTGATGTAGCGCTTATTCCCAAAGCCCGGCTTGCGGTAATTCCACCGGTCCCCGCATTCAAGGAAAGAGATCCGCTACCGCCAGTGCTGCAGGCGATGGCAAGATTTCCAACCTCGGTATCCAGGATAATAGCCCCGGCGCCCGAATTTGAATTGAATGTAATATTCGCGTTTGGAACGGAGCTTACCATGGAGACGGTCTGAATGGTGATGGATCCTGACTGCTGATTAACTGCCGTTCCCTTGCCAAAGACAACTGATGAAACCCTGCGAAGTTTTGCTATCTCGGTATCAGCCATAGTCCAGACGGCGGCTGATCCGCCAAGCCCCATGGTTTCGGTACCGGTCCTGGTAAAGAATGAAATTGTACGAGAAGGTCCGCCTGTATAACCGGCGTCGAACTCCGCAAGCGCAGGCGCTGAAATATCGACATCAGTGGATTGAACGAGAATATCACCGTCCACATAAACATCGTCGGAGAAAGTGACGAGTCCAGCGCTGGTGATTGAAAGGGCTGAGGGCCGATTGGCGCTTGCGACGGAGGTGCCGATGATGGAGGAGACGATTGTGGTACCCACCGAGTTTACCGTAATCGTATCGGCTCCCGCTGTGACCAAGCCTACCAGCACGTTGCCGGCTACCGTGGTCGTCAGGATAATGTTTCCGTCGGCCGCTGCTCCGGTTCCTGCGCTTACGGTCGCCGCGGTCAATGCGGCGCCGGCGTTGGTGATGGTTATATTCCCCGATGCGCTCGAAGATGAATTCGTAACGGTAAGCGTCTGCGCTCCGGTCTGGTCGAAGGTGATGGCGCCGG
>CAZAJF010000002.1:0-129465 GCA_964485395.1 uncultured Treponemataceae bacterium
GGCCGAACTCGACGAAGTGCTCGAGGGCTTTCTTGTCGCCGAACTTGAAGCTGACGATACAGGGAAGGAGTTTTCCGTCCGGAACCTCGGGGAACGCCTTTTGGATATAGTACGGAAGCCCTTGGGTAATGGGGCAGAAGTTGGCGTGTACGTCGTCCTCGTAGCTGGGCATGTCGCGGAAGTGCGGCAGGAACACGTAATCGGCGCCTTTATCGAGGCAGTCCTGCACGGTGCCGTGCGCGATCTCGGCGGGGAAGCAGTAGGTGCTCTCCGCGCGGGCGATTCCTTCCTTGGCCACCTCGGTGGACAGGAAAGTCTTGATGCCCAACTCGTGGAAGAACCACGAGTATAATGGATACAAAGTGTGCACCGAGAAAGCGCGCGGGATTCCTATGGTGTAGGTTCGCTTCTGCTTGAGCGTAAGCGGATCCGGCGCGGATTCCACGAACAGAAGCTGCTGGCGTTTTTCAACGTAATCGAATACCGGAATGTCCTTTACGGCCTTGCGCATGTTGGTGTACTTGTTGCAGCGTCCGCCGAACATATAGGGGTGTCCGTTAACTTTTAATACCTGGATGCCGCAGAAGTTGTCACAGCTCTTGCAGGTGAAGGTGCGCTCGTACACGATCTCGCGGGTAAGCAGGGCATCGATATCCACGTCCACGTTATCCAGGAGTCCGTCGGCGCGCTTGCGCTTGGCGAGGAGGGCGACGCCGAAGCAGCCCATGAGCTCCGGGGACGGAGGCACGAGGATTTCCTTGTCCAGCATCATGGCGAACGCCAGCGGCACGGCTTCGTTCTTTGCCACGCCGCCCTGGAGGAACACCTTGCCGCCGATGGTGCGGTTGCCCACGACGCGGTTAAGATAATTTGCCACGATGGAAACCACGATGCCCGCGGTTATGTTTTCGCGCGTAGCGCCCTGCTGCACGGCCTTGCGGATGTCCGAGTTGATGAACGCGGAGCAGTGCTCGCCGAACTTGAGCGGCGCGTCGGCCATGAGGGCGATGGGACCGATGTCCTTGGCGCTGCCGATGGAAAGGTCGCCGGATGCGGATTCCTCGAGGAAGGAGCCCGTACCCGCGGAACAAGCCTCGTTCATGGCGTAATCGATTGGCACGCCGTTTTTAAGCAGCACGTACTTGGCGTCCTGGCCGCCGATCTCGAAGATCGTCTCTACGCCGGGGTCGAAGTAGGTGGTGCCCACGGAGTGCGCGATAATCTCGTTATACACGCCGGGGGTTTCCAGGAACACGCCCAGGATTTCGCGGGACGAGCCGGTGGTGGCCGCCAGTTTAATGGAAACTTTGCCGCCGTTGGTGTCGGCCTTGATCTTTTCCTGCACGATGCGGAGGCACTCGCGCAGCGACTTTACCGGGTCGCCATGGGTTCGGCCATAATGGCTGGCCACGACCTCGTCGGTCTCGGCATCCAAAAGACATACTTTGGTGGTGGTGGATCCGCCGTCCACGCCCAGGATATATTCGCGACCGGCGACGACTTTGCCTTCTTTAGGCTCGAAAGCCTTTACCTTGTTTCTCCATTTCTTGAGATCGGGCAAGGTATCGAAGCGCACAGTGTTGGGCTTGAGGAGATTGGCCATGGCGGGCATCGGGGAACCGGATTTGGCGGCCAGAATGGCTGCGCCCTGCGCTTCAAAAACGCTGGCGGTCTCGGGAACGATAAACTCGATATTGGGGCACTTGGCACGGATGAAACGCACGATGTGGCGGTTCAAGGTAACGCCGCCGGTGAGAACCACGCGGCCGCTCGTCACTTTTGCGCGTTTAAGGAAGTCCACGACTTTGGTAGCCATGACGTCGGACAGCGACAGGACGATGTCGTCTTTGGTGGCCTCGCGCTTGTTGAGGCGGTGGGTACAGTCGCTCTTCATGAATACCGAGCAGCGGGTAGACAGCGACATGACCTTGGCCGTGTCGGGCACCTGCTCGATGTTCGCCAGCGTCAGGTCCATACGGCCCAACTGCTGCTTGAGGAACTCGCCGGTACCGGACGCGCACTTGTTGCCGGAGAAGTTGTTGATGATCTTGCTGGAGGAATCCACCGAATACACGATGAGGTCCTCGCCGCCCATGCTCACCACGGCATCGGCCTTCAGGTTGAGCGCTCGCAGGGCTTCTTCCACGCACAGCGGTTCCAGGGTGCCGGCCGCGTTAAACAGGAATCGGCCTTCGTTTCCCGTAACCAGCACCGGAGTGCCCTCGGGAATGTCCCGCTGGGCAAGCGTGTTGCGTACCGCGAGGTGAAAATCGCCTTCGTGGGGCGTAACAGCCTGCCAGACGACCTTGCCGTCCTCCACGAGTACCATTTTAAGGCTGGATGAACCTATGTTTATGCCTAAAGACAGCATGTGTACCTCTTGAGTAAACCGAATAAATCGGAAGATGGAGACCTTATCGGTACGAAACCGGCGGTCCCGGAGCGCTCTATACTAGTACAAGACAGCTAAGTATTTCAATGGTTGCAAACCACAGTAACAAAAGACACGAAAAGACAAGGATATCCAAAGCCCTTGAACAGAAATGCCGTTGCGCTGATAATCCAACGAAACCCCGTATTTGAAAGTAATCCCCAAAACCACGGAGAGGCAATGAAAACCGACAACAAATTATCCGCATTCGTGTTTATCCTTATTTTGACGGCTTCCTGTGGAAAATTTGCGAACGATGCCGTCCTTGAAGAATTCCAAGCGCATTTCCACGGAAAAGCCAATAACGGCGACACCGTTACGCTGGATCTCAGGCGCCATGGCGAGAATCTGCATGGATTCATCCTGTATTCAGAAGCCAGAGCCCCACTGGCCGTTCAGGGTACCATCACGGGAAATCGAGTAGACCTTACCGAGTTCCCGCAACCAGCGCTGGACAATACCCCACTGATTCAACTAAACGGCCAAATTTCCCTGAGAGGCGGGGTACTGCAGCTGACATTGACGCGAAACGGCATCGACGGAGCGCCATTCACCTGTTCCCTCAAGGAACAATACGCCAAGGCGGAACGATTCACCCCATCATCCTTTGTTCAAACTCAAAATCTCGCCGAAACCGACCCCAATTCACCGACTGCCGCGTTTTCTTCTATAGATTTACTCCCCGCAGGCAAGGACGGTTTCAGGTCCGCTTTTCTTGCTGACTACTTTGGATCATTGGAACCCGGAAGGCATTATGCGGATGCAAGCGAAACCTATTTTGCCGGTTGGAAAGAACAGATCGGTGGTTTGTATAATTCCGACCCGTCTGCGCATAGCCTATCGTGGGAGTATTTCAGGCGCTGCAACGTGGTATTCAACGGTTCGCGCCTTGTCATTATTTTGATGGATGAATATGAGTTTACCGGCGGAGCGCACGGAAAGCCATCTATTGATTATTTTGTCTGGGATAAAAAACTCGGGAAGCGCCTTTCATATGAGGATGTGTTCAAACCCGCCTACGAAGTCGCTGTCGCCGCGCTGATCATGGACTGTGCGCGGGAGGCCGCCGGCTTGAAACCTGGGGAACCGTTGACCGATGCCGGGTATTTCGGCGAGGCGTTTCCTTTCGGCGACACCGTGGCGTGGTACCTGACCCCGGCCGGCCTTACCGTAAAATACGGTGCCTATGCGGTAGCGCCGTATTCGTCCGGCTTGCCTGAAGTTTTCGTGCCTATGGAAAAAATAAGGCCCTTCCTCTCGTGGAAGTAAGAAATCAGGAACCCGCTTTATTTACGCAAAGCTTTCTTTTAATTTGTAATGTAATACTTCTTCAATATCTCCGGGGGTATAGGTGTTGAATCATTATAACGGACCTTCATGCCAGCCAGTTTTTTCTGCTTGCCTGGGTTTTCGGCTATCGGGTTGAACTCAAGATTGATAAAGCTATATTGTTTTAACAGCCTGACTTCGCTGGCGCTGAATGATTTTATATTATTATTACTAAGACAGATATAGGGCTTGTTTTTAACCTGTGTAAACAAGGGGAATATCGTTCTCGGGATAGCCGAAAATGCAATGTACTCTAGCCGGTCAAGCTTTCCAAGGTTTATTGGAGTGGTTTTTAATACATCAAGCGCTCCCGGACGGACATACACATCCAAAGATAGGTATTCCAAATTTTCCATCTTTTCCAAAAACCGCAAATCACCGATCGTACAACTTGCTGTGTGTAGGCTTTTCAAGCCTTTCGCTTTTAGGAGGAACGAATAATCCAGGATTCCTCCTATGTTAGCCAGCTCAACAGTTTCCAGGAACGGAAGCGCATCCAAGTTTTTTACACTTGCGATTTGATAAGATTTTTGATCAGAATCCATAAGAGTCAAGTATTTTGTTTCCTTGGCGAATTTTTCAATTTTTATCTCGCCCGTGGTAGTCACTATTTCAAGATTGACCGTCTGGGCTCCAAGGTTTACAGCCAAAACAAGCCAAGCAAAAACAAACGCAATACACTTTGTATAGCGTGCCATAATTATTACCTGCCTTTTAAATCAACCCAGCGATTTTCTATACAGCTTTGTCTCGGATGGAGAACCTTCGAAAGTCGAACCTGCCACGGCCAAAAACCCCAGCTTCTCAAGATACCGTGAATGTTCGGGAACCGAACTTTTCTGCACCAGGGTAAGCTTGTTACCGTGGGCGAGGCGCTCACTCACTTTGCCAAAATAATACTCGGCGTTTTTATAGTCGCGGTGGCTGGGCACAGCGTAATCCAAGCCTATTTCTATGGTAGATTCGTCAAGCTGGCGGAAGATTATCAGCGATACGGGGTTCATCTCCCGTAAAACCAAGTCGGCTTTCCAACCTTCACCTGGTTTCGGGTCGAATCCCGGCTGGTAGCGTTCGATGTCGGCCTTGTAGAATTTCATGAACAACTCCACATACGGCGAATCGAACACGTCGCGCTCCAGGAGGTCAAAACGGTCGCGCGTAGACCAGAGCTTCCATAGAAAGTAAATATCGATAAGCACGATAAAGCCATTGAGCACCGCCACCGAGAGCGAACCGATCATGATTCCATATACGGAAAAAGCCAACGCCCCGATGGCGTTGTAAATGCGCAGGCGCTTGATATTCTTCATCATGAGGGACAGAGCTACGACGAGCGAGGCCGAGATACCGAATAATTCAAACCAGTTTATTTGCATCAAAATATCCTCCAGGACAGCTTGAGTATAAAGCTTTTTCCAATTCGATGCAATAAAGCGACATCATACAGGGTTATTACGCATCAAACCGCTTTGTATGCGAAAAGACAGAAAATTTAAAACTCCCTTGACCAAGATACTTCGAAGCGTCTATTTTGCTGAAAGGATGGTATCAATGCTCACCTATGTACTTGCCGGCCTCGCCCTTTCCATGGACGCATTCGCCGTTTCGGTCTCCTCGGGGATCTGCATCGCGGACATGAAGTTCAAGCACGCGCTCCGCACGGCGTTCGCCTTCGGCCTGTTCCAATTCATCATGCCCCTGCTCGGCTACGCGGCGGGCTCCACGTTCGCTGATCCTATACAGTCGTGGGACCATTGGCTGGCGTTCGGCCTCCTGGCTTTCGTGGGCGGCAAGATGCTCATCGAGTCGTTTGGGCTCAAAGATGAAGCGTCCTGCACCGAGGAAGAACTTGCCAAGAAAAACGTCCTCAACCTCAAGGTACTGTTGATCATGGCAGTGGCCACGAGCATCGATGCCTTGGCGGTGGGAATCAGCTACAGCCTTATCCAAGCGCCTATTTGGCTGGCTTCGTCCATCATCGGCATCATCACCTTTGCCTTGTGCCTGCTCGGCTGCGAATTCGGCAAGCGCCTCGGCGCTAAATTCGAACGCGGCGCGGAAATCCTGGGCGGCGTCGTGCTCTTGGGAATCGGCGTCAAGATACTGCTCGAGCACCTGTTGGCGAAATAAAATTCGAAAATCTGGACGCAAAGTGCTATATTGGTAGAATGACACCAAGCGTACCAAAATTAGCGTCCTGGCTGGCGCACAGCAACAGAGAGTCCGTTCAATTCCACGGCGTGGCCGTCATCGTGGACATAGCCGGCTTCACAGCCCTGACGGAACGGCTTTCCATCCTGGGAAAAAGCGGCGCCGAAACGGTATCGCTGATGCTTTCCACCTGCTTCAGCCAAATCATCCAGGCCATCCACGCCGGCGGCGGAGACATTCTCCAATTCGCGGGCGATTCAATCCTGGCCGTTTTTCCGGACACGGAAAAATCCGCCGCCAGGCAATCGGCGGAAACCCTCGAGCGCGCCTATGCCGCCACTTCATTCGTCGACGCCACTCTGAAAAAACCCGATATAAGGATTTCAGCCGCGGCCGGCCGGATTACCCTGACGCTGCATTCGCATGCCGGAAAAACCGTTTGGATCGCCGGCGGGTCGGCTTTGGAAACCGCTTATGGGCTCAGCACCGCAAATAGCGGTGGCGCAAATAGCGGTGGCGCAAATAGCGGTGGCGCAAATAGCGGCGGGTTATCTGAAATAAATTATAACTCAAGTGCGGAGCCTGATCCTGCCGACAAGGCGGCCTCGGCCATGGTCGCGGAAGCGCTTGCCGGCGCCGCGAGATTGGAATCCCTTCAATCGGCCGATACCCCGGGAATTTCCTTCTTCGACGCGGACCTTGACCCCAGGTCGGGACAAAACGAGTTCAGGAATGTCCTGACCTTATTCGCCAAATCCTACTCACCGGACACCGCGGCCTTCATACGAACCATCCTGGAATGCGGCAAGAAAACGGGCGGCGACGCTCGCTATTTCGACGACACGGAAAAAGGCGTGACAGCCTGCATCTTCTTCGGTTATCCGCGCATGCCTGAGGATCCGTTCCTCAACGCCGCGCGCTTCATGCGGGAAGCGCAGGAAATTTCCGGTACCGGCATGTCCTTCGGCGCGGCCTACGGGACCTGCTATGCGGGCACGGTGGGTTCGCAGGATCGCCATACCTACACCTGCATAGGCCCTTCCGTAAACCTGGCCTGCAGGCTCATGCAGGAAGCGGAAATCGGCGCCGCGTTGATCCCGAAGGACGACTCGGGCAGATGGCGTCCGCACGTCGGCCTGATTCCCTCGAACGCGCTGAGCTGCAAGGGGATAAAGGCTCCCGTCAGTTCCATGAAAATAATTCGGCACGGCGCTACGGCGGCGGAGAAGCCAAGCGGCACCTTCATCGGAAGGGCCGAGGAGCTGGCAAAAATCGCATCGCTGCTTCAAGGCGGGCAAAAAGCCCTGATCGAGATTCATGGCCCGCCGGGAATCGGCAAGAGCCGATTGATACTCGAGGCCGCGGCACGCGCCAATCGGAAACTCGCGACGGTATGCCCCGACCCAGTTACAAAAGCATCACTTTCGGGCTTTGCCGGCGCATGCGCCTCGCTGTTGCGCTCGATCGGCCTCGAGGGCTACGGAAAGACATCCCGGCACGGCGGCGAATCCGCTGGACTGCGCGATATAATGGAAAACACCGGCATGGCCTCCCGCGAAATTTCCGCGCTGGCGGCCATCCTCGCCATCCCCGGGCATGAGCGGGAATTCCTGGCCTGCCCGGAATCCGGGCGCGCCGATTTCCTCGCGAACGGCTTCGCGGCGCTGGTCGCGGCGGCAAACCGTATTTACCCCATCGTTTTGCTCTTCGACGATATGCACGAATATTCGGAAATCGACATCGCGCTGGCCCGGAATTTGGCGTCGCGCGAGCATGAGCCTCCCGTGCAAATCTTCTGCGCCTCAAGGAGCGAATCGCTGACGCTCGCCTCCTCCGGCGAAACTCCCGAGGCCTACCTGAAAATCGAGTTACGGCCATTGTCGCCGCCGGAAGGCAGGGAGCTCGCGGAAAGCCTCTGCGCTGAACCCATTCCCGATTCCTCCCTGGAAAAAATCCTCGCGGTATCGCAGGGAGACCCGCTGTTCATCGAGCAATTGATGCGCTACGTAACGGAATCCCCAAAAAAAGAAATACTGACATCCTTGCCCGGAAACCTGCATGACCTGGTCACCGCGCGCATTGATGCCCTTTCGCGGAATTCACCGAGCACGGGAATCGAAGGGCCTTCCGGGGATACGGAATATACGGGTCAAATATTGCGCCTGGCCTCCATCCTGGGCAACGAGTTCGAGGAAGACGAAATTACGCTGCTGACGAGGCTCGCCTGCGTGCAGGCCGAGCCGACCCTTCCGGTTACCCTCGCCCAGGCCGAAAAAGAATGCCTCATCAGCGCGCGTGGAGATTCGTCCTATCTGTTCAAGAATACGTTCATAAGGGACTTGATCTACGGCATGATACTGGGCGACCGCCTCAAGGAACTTCATGCGCTGGCGCTCGGCATAGTCGAGGCTTCGGCAGCCAGGGACGATTCCAAGATTCCGCTGATCGTCTACCACGGCGAAGGGTGCGGCCAACCCGACAGGTTCGCCGCTTGCCTGCGCAAAGGAATGCGCTGGGCCGCCGCGTCCTGGAGAAACGACGAAGCGCTCGCCTGGGCAAAAAAACTTCTCGCCGTTTCCGTCGACATATCGGTCAAGGCCGAGGCATCGCTGGTAATCGCGCAAACCCTCGCCCACATCGGCAGGATAAAGGAAGCGGACATCGCCTTTGACGCAGCGCTTGAAATCGCGGGCCAATACGGCGATTCGGAAAGCATAACGGCGACGCTCTGCGATTTTGCGCTGCTTCGCATGGAAAGCGGAGAGATCGCGAAAGCAAAACCGCTGGTCGACAGGCTCGCCGCCATGTCCGAATCCGCGTCGCCCGAATCCGCCTCGCGCCTGCTTGATACGGTTTCCATGTATTACTATTACGTGGGGGATCTCGCCGAGGCCAGGCGGATCGCGCAGGCGCAGCTTGAGGCTGCCACCGCGAACAAGGCGCCTCTGCTGCTCGCGAAAGCCTACGCAAACATGGCCGCCCTCTCGCTCGCGGACCAGAAAGACTACGACGAGCCGCTGCGATGGCTCGACAAGGAACTGGCCATCCTGCAGGACGACGAGGATCTTCGGATGCTCGAGGAATGTTATTATTACTTTTCGGTAACGTACCATCGCCGGAACGAGTTCAAGCTCGCCCTGCAGTACTGCAACGCGCACATGGATTGCGCGGTCTCCATGGGGGACTCGAACGGATTCCTGTACGGCCTCGCGAGGCGCGGAAACGTCAAGGTGATGATGGAGCGCTACGGGGAAGGCATCGAGGACTTTACGCGGCTCCAGGCGCTCGCCTCAAAGTCGGGGAACACGGCCTCGCTCGCGGCGGCCCACTCGGGTCTCGGCAACGCGCTGTTCTATTCCGGGAAGCCCGACGACGCCCTGCCCCATTATCTGGCGTACTACAAGCTGAGCAGGGAATCGGGGAACCTGATAGCCTGTTCGGTCGCAGCCTCCGCCGTGGGACGCGTCTACCACGAGCGCGGCGAAACGAAAAAGGCTCTCGCCTTTTTCGGAGACGAGCTGAAACGGGCCAAGGACTCTGGCGACGCTCTGGGAAAAGGATTAGCCTACGGTTACATAGGAATGGCGCTGGGTGACGACGGCAACGAGGACAAAGCGCTGGAATGCATCGATTACGCGATAAGCGTATGCTCGGGATACTCGGTTCCCTGCAGGCTTTCCCGCCTGTACCTCGAAAAAGCCCGCTTTCTTTTCGGAAAGCGCGTCGGGTCCGGAGTCCCGCTTACGGCTGAGGACTCGGAATCCCTGACCGACCTGTGCAAAAAAGCCCGGGACGTGGCCAAGCAGGTTAACGAGCCCATCGTGGTTGATATTCCCTGGAAATCCAAGGTTTTGGAGGCGCGCATCACCGGACCGGACTCCATGGCCAAGCTTTTAGCTTCCGTCCCGCCCAATGACTTAAGGCCGACAGACGCGGCGCTCTACCATTACGAGATGTCGCTGCTCGAGCCGGACCAAGAAAAATCGGTCGGGCACCTGGCCTCCGCAAGGAGGCTGGACGCCCGGCTCGTTAAAAAATATTCGCAGTTTTACGAAAGGATCGGATTGACCGCGGCTACTGGATGAGCTTCTTGAGCAGCTGCTCGTCTTTTTTCCAGTTGGGGTCCACTCGCACCTTGAGGCTCAATTTTACCGGGTACGGAAAAATCTCGCACAGATCGTGCTCGGCTTCCTCGCGTATCTGCCGGATCATGGCGCCGCCCTTGCCGATTATGATGCCCTTCTGCGTTTCGCGTTCCACGACGAGGTCGCCTTCGTAGACGAGGGTGCCGTCGTCCAGCATGTGATGGCTGGTATAATCCACGTAGATGGCGTGGGGAACCTCGTCGCGCGTGTGCAAAAAAACCTTCTCGCGAATCATCTCCGCGATGCGAAACACCGGTTCCTGATCCGTGTAGTACTCTTCCGGGTAGTACGCCGGCCCCGGAGGCGAGGACTCCGCGAGCGCGGTCACCAGCGCTTCCAGGCCCGTGCCCTTCTCCGCGGAAATATCGAAAGCCCGTATGCCGGAAAGCTTCTCGGCCAGGAACGACCTGGTTCCCGTGATATTTGATTCACGCGCGTCTATCTTGTTTACCGCCACCAGCGTCTTGGCGATGAACGGGGCGATGAGCGCCGCTATGATCTCTTCCTCGGCTCCCGGGGGGCGGGTCGTGTCTATCACGTAAATAATGATATCCGAGTCGCTCAGTGAACGCACCGCGAGGTTTCGCAGCCGCTTGTTTATGGCTTTCTCCGAGTTGTGGAGGCCCGGCGTATCCATGAAAACCAGCTGAAAGCCGGGCTTCGTCAATATTCCCCGTATCGTGTTCCGCGTCGTCTGCGGAACGGGTGAAACTATGGCCACCTTCGCGCCGCACAGGGCGTTCATCAAGGTGGATTTTCCGGCGGAAGGCCTTCCTACCACGCTTACGAACGCCGACTTGTGTATCTCAGCCATTGCATCGTCCTTTCTTTTCGCTCGTCATTACTGAAAAATAACTAAATGTCAGGTATCCAGGTCCTCGGGATGCTCAAGCCCGGTAAACAGGCTGAACTGGGCCGAGGCTTGCCCCCGCAGCATTCCCATGCCGTTGGTGGTGCGGCAGCCGGCGGCCGCGGCGCGCGCGAGAAGCGGCGTCTGGGCCGGGTTGTAGATCGTTTCGAAGACGGCCTCGGTACCGTGCAGCTCATACCATTCCAAAGGATCGCCGGGAGTTCCGCCGGTCATCCCTATCGGCGTGGTCTGCACGATCAGGTCGTTATGCTTCTCCACGAGGTGCACCGCGCGTTCCGTTATGCCGGACCACGGGAATCCATAGGTCTCCCCGAGGTGCTTGGCCTTGTTCATGTTGCGGTTGATGACGCAAGCCTTGACGCCCAATTCGTGGAGCACGCAGGCCACGGCCTTTGCCGCTCCGCCAGCGCCGATGATGCTTGCGCGCAGGCCCGCGATCCTGCTTACTCCGAGGAATTCGAGCAGCGCCTTGCGGAAACCGTAGGCATCGGTATTGTAGCCGGCCCAGCCCGTTTTCGTGCGAACCAAGGTATTGCACGCGCCTATTTTCTTGACGGCGCCCGACACGGTCTCCAGCTTGGACAGGATGCGTTCCTTGTAAGGCACGGTAACGGAAAAGCCCTGCAGGTCAAGCAGGTCGGCAAGGCGAAAGAAAGCCTCCATGTCATCCGCCGGAAACGGGACATATACCGATCGCAGGCCGTTTGCCGCGAACGCAGCGTTGTGGATCGACGGCGACAGGGAATTGCTTACCGAAGGACCTCCCAGTATGCCATAGAGCTTCCATGCCGAATCTATTTCCTTGACGCGGTAAATATCGGACAGAGCTTCGGCGTCTATCTGGCCGGCGCCCGTCGGGCAGAGCCCCGCGTTTACGGCGCTGGAATACGAGAGCATGCTCCCGGTAAGCTGCGTGAGCACGCGGGTGCAAAACCCGTAATCGCCCATGCCCACCACGACGCGGTCCTCGCCCTTGGGCCTCGCGCTGAAAAACCGTATAAGCTTTTCGGTTTCCGCGATACCGTTCATCATCAGCGAGATTTTCGGGATCTCGTAGGGGCTCGACGAGAGATCGCGCCAGATGGCTTCGATGTTTTCCGGAAAGCCTTTTCTGCAATGGTACGACCTGATGAGCCTCGTGCCGAACGTTCGCGCGGCCTCTTGTATGGAGGGCACCTGCAAATCGTGCTCGATATCCACATAGGCGAAATTCTTGCGCCTGTCCTGATCGGCGAAGGCAAGCGCCTTGGCGATGATGACGAGCCGCACGGCTTCCCCCTGCATGAACTTGCCGCCGTCGGCCAATCTGCGCACCGTCAGGATAACCGGCATCCCCGCCTTTTCCGGAAACGTGCGGACATGGAACTGCTCTTCAGGCGCCAGAAAATCGACGCGCAATTCGGCCATGTCCACGAGGTGCCTGTAGCGTTCCAGAACCTCGAGATTCTGCGCTATCGTCTTGCCGGTCAGCGATATACAAAGTTTTGCCATTGAGCGCTCCCTGCCGCGATCCTAAAAATCCGCCCGATACAGATACAATTCGCCGATCGCGCCGTTTCCGTCAAGACGACCCCGAAGCCTCACGGGCCATGCCCCGGCGGGCAGAATCCATTCATACATGGTTTCATTGGAGCTCGAGGGCGAGCCCAGCATGGATACGACGCGTTCGGGCATGGAGCCCGGCAGAAATCCAAAAACCGGGTAGCCATAGGTTTTGGCCACAAGAACCTGCCAGACATGGTCCTTGAACAGGAAAAACGAGAATCCGGCGGGATAATCGAATACGACATCGTCCTGCCAGGCTTCCTCGCCCCGGACCGCATACACCTTTTCGGGGGGGCCGAAGGCGGATAAAAGCTGCTGCACCGTATACCCCAGCAGCTCGGCAGGGTCTTCCGGCAGAACAGACAGGCTGGAGGCCGCCTGCCCCTGGGCATTTATAGGGAAACAGGCAAGCGACATGAATGTCGCGATAATAAAAAAAGTGCGTTTCATCGATCCTACTTTAACCGAGGGAGCGGTATCATTCAAGCATCAAGTCGCACGTGATGTACCGCCTGGTTCTTACCACGTGTTTATCGCGAACCGTCTTGACGACGATGGCGTCCTCATAGTACACATTCAGACAAGTGTTCCTGCCGGCATGGCGGAATGGCAGACGCGATGGACTCAAAATCCATTGTTCGCAAGGATGTGTGGGTTCAAGTCCCACTGCCGGCACAATATCTAAACAGCGCGCTCCGCAGGGAGTGCGTTTTTTTTTCACGAATCCTTCGTGGAAGCGAGGTTACTTTGAGTACTTGCCGCCGCGGTTGCGCCGCCTGCTGCATTGCGCCTTCTATTTCCAGCCCCATGCCGAAACTTCCCCGCGGAAAGCCCGCCGGCGAGCCCTGTCCCCATCTGGACGCCGCGCTGGACTGCTCGCTCTATGGCACAAGGGAACGCCCTCTGGTATGCTCATCGTTGCAGCCGTCGCCGTCCATGTGCGGCGATTCCCGCGAAGAAGCGCTCCGCATCATCTCACGATTGGAAGCGCTGACCGCCCCAACCCGATAAATTCTGGAGGCACTTATGAATCCCGTCGAAACCTGGCATGCCGAAACCCTTGGCAACTCCGCCGCCGCCGCCCTGAACCGCAACGGATTTTCCGCGCAATATTGCCCCGGACGCCAGAACGTCACCGCCATCGTACAGCAATGGCTTACGAAAGGCTCAAGCGTCGGATTCGGCGGATCGATGACGGTGCGGGACCTCGGAATACAGGAACTTGCGGCCGCCGCCGGCTGCGAAATCCTGGACCACAACGCGCCCGGCCTCGAGCCCGAGGCGCGCAAGGCCATACTCAGAAGGCAGCTCACCTCCGACCTGTTCGTATCAAGCTCCAACGCCGTCACGCTGGACGGAGAAATCGTCAACGTGGACGGAACGGGCAACCGGGTAGCCGCCCTTACCTTCGGACCAAAAAAGACCTTGGTCATCGTGGGTATCAACAAGGTCGTAAAAAACTTGGAAGAAGCCTACGCCCGCATAGAAAATTTCGCTTCGCCCATGAACAACAAGCGGCTGGACCGAAATAATCCCTGCGTAAAAACCGGAGTCTGCATGGACTGCAAGCTGGAAACCCGCATCTGCCGCATTTACAGCGTGCTTCGCATGCGCCCATCGATGTCCGATTTTTCGGTGATCATCGTGGGCGAGAATTCAGGATACTGATCCTCGGCTAATCCAGCAGGCTGCTCGAGGTATTTCCCCCCGCCAGCTTGCCGTCGGAGCGGGTCTGCAGCACCGGGATATCGTCGTATCGGCCTGAGTTATTCCAGAAGGTGAGTCCTTCGTTGGTGGAATCGCGGATGCCGTCCACCTGAAGGCTCACGTATTTGGGCGAATAAAATTCCCGGTCATAGCGCACGTTCAGGAAAAACGCCTGTAAATATGGGCGGATGACTACTTTCTTGCGGCCGATATACGAATTGCGCAGCGTGCCGAGCTGATAGATTCGGTAGGGGCGCTGCTCAGCGGGCGCGAAGGCCATGAAATCCTGCTCGAAGTGCGAGGGGTAGAACATGGGGCAGATTACGTCCACGTAGCGCGACAGCAATTCCACGTCCTGGCCGGTGCGCACGCCCGAGCGGTACCAGCCGTTGGCGCCGTAGATATCGATGCTGATGGGCGCGGCGATGTTGCTCCTGGCGTAGTTGAGGAATGACATCAGCGCGCTTTCCTTGTCCATGCCCGCGTCCTTCCAGCGGTACGACGCGTCGCCCAGGTTCTCGCCGTCCGTGGGAAAGCGTATGTAGTCGAACTGCACTTCGTCGAAGCCGCGCGCGATTATTTCCCTGGCGATGGCGACATTGTATTCCCACACCTTCTCGCTGTACGGATCGATCCAGTACTCGCCGTAATATTCTTTTTCATAAACGGGCGCCGGTGCCGACGCGACCGCGGCGGGGGATGCCACGGCCGAAGGTTTGGCCGTGGGGGAAACGGATGCGGGAGGAGCGACGGGTGCGGGCGCATCGGACTTTACGGTTCGATACCCGCGCCACGGGGCTTTGGCCACGGAATCCCAGATGGCATATTTTCCGCCCGAGTATTCGAACAGGCGCTTATCCTTGAACACCACGATGCGAGCCACGAGGTATCGGTTTTTGGCCTTCATCTCGCGCACAAAGGCTTCTATGTCCAGTGGGCTTACCGTGCGGCCGATCGCCGCGATGGCGGGATCCTTGGGCGTAAAGCGGAGCTGTCCCACATCGTCCTTCAGATCCACCACGACCATGTCCAGGTTGCGGTCGGTCATGACCTTGTCGAATTTCGCGCGCGAATCGTCATGTACCATGAAGCCGGTCTGCAGGTAGAATCCGTTTTTGCCGTCGGCCGCCGCGCGGTACGGCTTGCCGCTTTTAAAGGATACCAGCCACAATTCGGATAAATTAAGCAGCGGCAAAGCGGAAACGTCCGACCATAGCGCGTTCAGCTGCACGGGAAACAGGCTGGCGGCCATGGTTACGGCGACCGTCTCCTGGGAAGCCCTGCTTGCGGTACCGTCATCTGAAAGCTTCATTACCGCGCCGTCGGTCACGAACAGGAGGCCGTCCTTGCGCGGCATCAGCGAGTCGAAAGCGCCGAAAGCGGAATCTTCCTTGTATGCCAGCTTGAACGTCCGGCCGGCTATATCGTATTTGTAGATGCGCGGCAGGAAGGAATTCGCGGCCCATATGACCGGGCCTTCCGGCCGCGCGTCGATGACGATATCGGCTATCTCGTCGGAGCTTGTCGTGGGGCAGCTCTTGCCCAAGTCCCCGCCTATCTCGCGCCAGGCGTTCTTGTCGCCGGCCAACGCGCGGACGAACGGCCCCTTGATGCTATGCGAGGCGAACACCAGCAGTTCGGGTACGCTCGTAATTGCCACGGCCTTGAGGCCCGGCGCCGGGTACGGGCCCGGGTAGGATTTCCAGCTTTTTCCGCCGTCGCGTGTTATAAAAATTTCATCTTTTGAGCAGGTAACCATGGTAGCGGGCGCGTATGGGTCGAATTCCAGGTCCTTGAGCTCCTGAATCTCCTTCCAGAATCCCTTGATGCCGTTAACGTAGGTCTTTATCGTCTTATCGGGAATGCCGGCATTGCGTTCCTCGAACGTTACCAAGTCGCGCGAATACAGGATGCCGCGGGAACCGAGAAAATACCAAGCATCCCCGGCTTTTACGATCTTGCGCACTTCGACGTCGCGGAGCAGCGAAACGGATTTGCTGCCTCCCTCGAGCCTATATAAACCGTCGGCGGTCCCTAAAAGCACCGGTTGCGCCGAAATGGCGAAACACGCAAACAGGGACAGGAGACCAATCGAAACTTTTCGCGGATTCAGGATAGGCATGAGAATGACTCCAGTTTTTTCAGGGAAATAAACTCGACGCGGCGCGCGGCGCGCGGAGCTGCGTCGTACACGGCGATACTATAGTAAAAAGCGACTTGTTTACAAGGGCAGGCGTTTGTGCCAAGACTCATCGATGCCGTCGCGATTAACGCAGCGCGGAGGCCTAGAGAGCATTTTCAGGCTTTATCGCTTGCGCTGGGCATGCACATCGCATACTATCGAAAATGTCGTTACACGCAACTGGAGGAACGGACTATGGGCATTACCCGACGGCCATTCGGCATAACGGAGAGCGGGATTCCGGTCGAACTTTTCACCCTTGAAAACGGCGGCGGGATGAAAGCCTCGATCACGAACTACGGCGGCACCATCGTGTCCATCAGCGTACCGGACCGCAACGGGATTTTCGAGGACGTCTGCCTGGGTTTCGATTCGCTGGATGGCTACCTGGGGATCCATCCCTATTTCGGGGGCATTATCGGACGCTACGCCAACCGTATTTCCAACGCTCGTTTCTCGCTGGGCGGCACCGACTATAATCTTTCCAGGAACGACGGGCATAACCAGCTGCATGGCGGAAGCTCCGGCTTCGACCGCAAGACATGGTCCGCCGTCATTGAAGGCGCATCCGGCGACCAGGCATTGAGCCTGCGCTATGTAAGCCCGGACGGCGAAGAAGGCTATCCGGGGGCTCTTGCGACAAAGGTGGCCTATTCGCTGGACGCCGACGGCGGGCTACGGATTGAATATACGGCAACATGCGACCGGGATACGGTTATCAACCTGACGAACCACGCCTACTTCAACCTTGCCGGCCAGAACGGGAGCGACATACTCGACCACGAGCTTCTGCTGCGAGCCGATTTCTTTACCCCGGTATCCGAGAGCATGATCCCCACCGGCAAAATCGAGCCGGTAGTCGATACGCCCATGGATTTCCGCCAGCCGGTCTCCATGGGTCTGCGCATCCGCGAAGCGTATCCCCAGCTGCGTTTCGGGCCGGGAGGCTATGACCACAACTGGGTGCTTGACCGTTCCGGCCAGGGGCTCGAACTGGCCGCCCGCGTACGTCATCCTGATTCCGGCAGGGTGCTCGAAGTATGGACCACGGAGCCGGCGATTCAATTTTATTCGGGCAATTATCTGGATGCGGCGCTGCGCGGAAAGTCCGGCATCGCGTACGGGAAGCATTCGGGCTTCTGCCTGGAAACCCAGCACTATCCCGATTCGCCCAACCAGCCGGCCTTTCCTTCCACCGTCCTCAAGGCCGGCGAAGTTTTCCGCTCAACGACGGTTTACAGATTCCGGGTGGACTAATCCGCGCCGACAAGCATATACTTCCACCCTCATGGCGGCATACCCTCAGGAAACATGGCAGAAATTCTCCCAAATCCGCACGGACTTCAGGAACAAGGTGGCCACATGGTCAGCTTTGCTGCCCGGCCTGCTCGAAGCCCAAAAAGCGCTTGCGGCAGAACTCCACGAGGACGATTACCCGCTGGAAACCGCGATCGTCTACAATCGCGCCTTGGAGGAACTCCAGCCGGACACCCCGCTGCGCTGGATACTGGTGGCCGACAATCCAGGCAAAAAAGAACAGCTGGAAATTCAAAATCGCTACCTCGTAGGTTCATCGGGAAAAATGGCGGAAAACTTTTTTGCCCGGGAGCTGGGAACAGACTTCAGAAAACAAGTCGTCATCATCAATAAAACACCTCTGCACACGCCAAAAACCGTACAGCTGAAGGCGCTTCTGCGAATCTATCCGGCGGCCAGGGCTATTTGCGAAGAGAGCCAACTATTCATGGCCGATATGGCGCTTTCGCTGCACCGGCTTTTTAAAGCACCCCTATGGATTACGGGACTTTCCGAATTACGGCCCCGCGGCTTGTTTGAAACCTGGTATCTGCGGTTTTGCGGCGAGATGAAAAAGAGCGACTCGGTTCTGGCTTTTAATCACTTTTCCATGGGTAGTTTCGCGGGGGATTTGAAAAAACGCAGGCTGCCTAACGAACAAACTTCAGATGCCATCCTGCGGATCGGCGCGGAAAACAGGATTCGAGTGTTCGGTTTCTGAAATTTACCGGGATGGGCTTGAGAAAATCCCGTTTTTTTGCTTCTATAGAGCTGGCCATTCCGCGATACCCGGATTAGAATGTATCAAACTGCATGTCGGCTCGAAACCTTGATGGTTTTTCCGAGCGCAGACGGGAATCCCGCAGGAAGACCCTATCTCATGTTCGAGGAGTTAACAGTGCCATCAAAAGACAATCTGCCTACGATACGCCGGGAGGCGTTGGCAGCTCTTATCGACGAGGCGGTCGCAAACGTAAAGTCCACCATGGATGTAAGCGTATTGCACGAGTGCCGCGCCCTGTTCCGTAAAAAAGTTCCGTTTGCGCTGCGAGCCTATGTCGCCGCCGCATTGCTGCTTCGGGCAACGGAAAAATCACCGCAAGGCGGAAAACAGCGTTTCAACGAGCCCAGACCCGCGGAAGCCCGGTTTACCGACGCTCCGGAAAAAGGCAAGCGCCAAAAAAACAACGGCCGAGAAGAGCAGCGGCCGCAATCCAACCACGAGAAGCAAGCCCCTAAACCCAAACCGGTTCAAAACGCCGCCCGCCAGAAGCCCGAAGAGAACGACGCCGAGCAAAAAGCCCGCATTCGCGAAAATCGCTACCAGGGAGAGGGCATTACGCTCTTTATCAGTGCCGGCAGACGGCAGCGATTTTATGCCAGGATCGCCTTGAAAATGATTACGGACATTGAAAATATCCCCGAATCGGCCATTGGCGATATACGGACCATGGATAACTACAGTTTCATAATCGTGGATCCCGCCATCGAGGAAGCGGTCATAAACGCTCTAAATGGAACAAGCTTCAAAGGCCGGGCCCTTGCCGTGAACCGCGCGCGCAAACGCGACGAGGCTGACGGCGCACCGCTGGAAAACGAACGCTTCTCCGTTAAATTCTCCGATTCCGATCTGGATAAAGACGGTTTTCTTGATTCCGATACCGATTCGGACGGCAATTTCACCTCGAATCAAGACTCGGATTTTGATTCTGAATCCGACTCCGATCCCGATTCGGAAAACTAAACATACTTTTACGGCACCGGTTTTTTGCGCAACTTGCGCAGAAAGCCGGTAAGCTTTCCGTCAAAGAGCGAGCCTCAGGAACCAGAGCACAATCCAGCCATTCACCACGAGCGCAAGAACAAAGCTTCCCGCGCTTATCAGCAGAGAAACGGTTGCCAGTCGTCTCCAACCCGCAATGGATGAGCTTCCCTGTAAACGCGCGACATCCCGCTTTGCCCTGAAATAATACGCGCGCCGCCAAAACCTGCGATAAAGAAAAAAGAAAAAGACTCCGGGCGGCATGATAGGCAGAACCGGGGAAAAGGCAATGGTGAGGCTGATGGCCAGTACTAGGGATATTGAAGGATTCGTTAAAATCGTGGTGAGCAGGCCGCTTATCACCATGATGCCCAGCGCCAGGGAAATCTGGGTAAGGGGATTCCAGTATTCGTTTTTGTGCCTCCCCGCGGCGACGGCGCGAGGCAGGAGCTCGGTATCGGCGACATTATGCAAAAGCACAAGCAGCGGCATTTCGGCATGCGCGGTCATGGTAGGCATACCGTCACGAAGCTCCATTATCCCGGCTACAAAAATTCGGGTACCTTGCACAAGGGAAGGAAGCGAAGACCAGCGGACTTTATCCACTGCGTCTTCCTCGTCTTGAGGCAGACCGGTACCATCCGCGCTGTTTCCTGTAAGTACATATACGGGAACATTATGCATATCAACCATAAGCGTATTGTTACCGCTGCGTATCCACAAAAAGTCATGCTCGCCCACGGCATCGATCTCCGCATATACTTTGTAGGGGATACCCGAAACCGGTTGAAGCCCAATCCGGGGAACCGAGTACAATGGAGGCAACGTATCCATCTGCATAAGTCGGACGCGAAATGAGTACCAGTTGGTACGGACGATGAGCGCTCCGATTACCGGAATCAGGGCATAGAACACAAATGCGGCGATACCCACCATCCAGGACGTAAAAAACACAAATCCTCCGCTTGTCTAAGCGCCGCTTGACTAAGCGCCGCTTGCATAAGCGCCGCTTGTACAAGCGCCGCTGCCTCTATACTATAGCGCGCATGATACGACAGTTCAGTGTAGGCCCGCTCGGCGAAAACGTCTATATAATAGAACATGAAAATTCACCTCTTGTAATCGTGGACCCTGGATTCGAAAGCCGAAAAATCCTCGAAACCGCACTGGAATCTTTACAAAAAACAAGCGCGCCTTCTGTCCTCATCGCATGTACCCATGGCCATCTCGATCACACCGCAGCAATTTCCGAACTGATCGCAGGGCTTAAAACCGATAATATTCCCTTCCGAATTTGCGCGCATAAGGCAGACGAGGATTATTTCGGCGCCAAGGCGTTCGAGACGAACCACAGAATATTCTCGGGAATCCAAGCCCTTGGATATTTTACGCGATTCTTCGCGCCAGTTCCGGATGTAAATATTTGGCTAGCGCACGACGATATGCTTCCCGGCACCGAAATCAAGGTACTTCACACTCCCGGCCATACCCGCGGCGGCGTCTGCTTCCTCGCGGAGGGCGGCTCGGCACTCATATCGGGCGACACGCTCTTCCTCGACGGCCGCGGACGTACCGACAACTTCGACTCGGACGAATCGGACCTGGTCAATTCCATCCGGGAACGGCTCCTGTGCCTGCCGGATTCCGTGCGCGTGTGGCCGGGCCACGGGGAGCCCACCACCATCGGCCATGAGCGCCGCGGATTCGGCTGAATCATGCTTCCGCGGGAAAACCGTGACTTCCTTGAAAGGCAGCTCATCACCTATATAGGAAACAAGCGCTCTCTGCTCGAATTCATAGGCGAGGGTGTGGCAACTGTAAAAAAGCGTCTCGGTAAAGAAAAATTATCATGCTTGGACATGTTCTCCGGTTCGGGCATCGTTTCAAGGTTTCTCAAAGGGCATGCGCTCTCCCTTCACTGCAACGACATGGAGGAATACTCGAGGGTAATAAACAGCTGCTACCTCCGCAATCGCGAGGAGCTGGATATACCCGCGCTCGAAGCTATCCACCGCTCGCTTACGGCGAGGCTGCGCGAGGAACCGCTGCGATCGGGCTTTATCGCCGAATTGTACGCGCCCCTCCGGGACCAAGCCATTCTCGAGGGCGAGCGGGCGTTCTACACGACGCGAAACGCGATGTATCTGGATACGGCCAGGCAATACATCGAGGAATTGCCCGAGCCGATACGCTGCTTTTTCCTGGCGCCGCTCCTCTCGGAAGCGTCGATCCACGCCAACACCTCCGGCGTGTTCAAGGGATTCTACAAAGACAGGCAAACGGGAATAGGCCGCTTCGGCGGCACGAACGGCGATGCCCACAGCCGGATACTCGGCCATATAGGACTCCCCTTCCCGCTGTTCAGCGCATCCAGCTGCGAGGTGCGCGTGCATCGCTCCGACGCCGGGGAACTCGCCCCCACCCTGCCGGAATTCGACCTGGCCTATCTCGACCCTCCGTACAACCAGCATCCGTACGGCTCCAATTACTTCATGCTCAACCTACTGGCCAGCTACTCAAGACCTGCCTGCGCAAGCTCCGTTTCGGGAATCCCCCCCGACTGGAACCGCTCGAGCTATAACAGGAAAAACGACGCCATGGCCAGTCTCGAAAGCCTTTGCGCGGCGCTTAAAGCCCGCTTCCTGCTCGTCTCGTTCAATTCGGAAGGATTCATTTCCCTCCCGGACATGACGAGGCTCCTTGAAAAGATGGGAACCGTCGCCATACTTGAAAAAAAATATAACACCTTTCGCGGAAGCCGCAACCTGCACGCGCGCGAAAAGCACGTGCGGGAATACCTTTATATCGTGGAGAAAACATGAAACGCCATCTATCGACATGCGCCGCCCTGCTGCTGCTGCTCAGCCTCAACGCCTGCACGCAAAACACCGGAGCGCGGGAGCGCAGCGACTTCGTATTGGGCACTGCGTGCACGGTTCGCCTGTTGGACGGCGGCAACGCCAAAGCGCTCGACGCCGTATTCGCCCGGCTGCGCGAGATAGAAAACTCTATGAGCGCCAACAACCTCACCAGCACCGTGGCGGAAATCAACGCAAAGGCCGGCATCGCGCCGGTCAAGGTCGGGGCCGATCTCGCGTACGTAGCGGAAAAAGCGCTGTATTACGCCGGCATTTCCGGCGGGGCCTTCGATCCTACCATTGGGATCGTCGTAAAGCTGTGGAATATCGGGCTTGACGGCGAGCGCGTTCCCGAACCGCAGGAAATCAAGGACGCGCTTCCCTTGGTTGGCTACAAGATGCTGAAGCTGGACAAAGCCGCAGGCACGATATACCTCGAGAAAAAAGGCATGCGACTGGATCTCGGCGCCATAGCCAAAGGGTACGCGGCGGACGAAGCCTCCAGGATTCTTCTGGAGCGCGGAACAAAGGCGGCAGTCATAGACTTGGGAGGAAACATCAAGGTAATCGGAAGAAAGCCCGATAAGTCGGCCTGGAAAATCGGCGTGCAGAATCCCTTCGACCTGCGCGGCAACCACATTGGGCTCGCAAAATTCGAGAATACGGCAACCGTCGTGACCAGCGGGATCTACGAGCGTTATTTTATCGGGGAAGACGGAACGAGCTATCATCATATCTTGAATTCCAAGGACGGCTATCCCGTGCGCAACGGGCTCGTCTCGGTAAGCATAATCACAGAGTCGTCCATCGATGCCGACGGACTATCCACCACCCTGTTCGCGCTCGGCCTCGAGAAGGGCCGCGCCTTGGCGGAAAGCCTGCCCGGGGTGTACGCCATATTCATAGACGCGGACAAAAAAGTTTACGAAAGCGCAGGCTCCGAAGTCCTGTTCACGCTGAACGACGCGAATTTCACGCTGGTCAGGAAATAAGCGGGGCAAGTAACGATATTATAACGCGGCTCCCGTTTTTTCCGCGAGCTTCAGGCGCAGGAAAATCCAGGGAGCCCCAAGGCTCACCCAAACTCCAAGAAGCCCGTAGCGCACGAATCGGGCCATGGCGTACAGGGATTCGCCCTTCTCCGGAGAAATAAGCTTGCCCAGGAAATAGACGATACCGAGTCCCGCGAGACCGATGGCGAGTCGCGCCAGCTTTTGGCCGAGCTTGCCCGGGCGGGCGCTGAACTTTACCCGGCTGAACATTATCGCGGCACCAAGGGCCGTCCCGAAGAATACGCCGGGAATAGAAGTCTCGTTCATGTTCAAGGCGTTCATGCCCAGGGTAAGCACGGCCGCGAGGATTATCTGCACGCGGAGGCTCGCCTTGGAGATGAATTTTTCCACGCGGTAGCCAAAAACAATCCACAGAAGCACGATGCCGAAGCCCAAAACCCAGCCGGCAAAAACATCGGACGGGTAATGTACGCCTAGATAAACCCTGGTAAAACCGATAAGCAGGGGTATGAAAATCGCGAGAATGAACCCCCAAGGCTTCTTGATATGCGAAGCCAGGAATCCCCAGAGCGTCGCGCTTCCCTGGGCATGTCCCGAAGGAAGGCTATACGTGGTTTCGATGGACAAGCCAAGCGACGGGTCTACTTGGTACGGCCGCAACTGCTTGAATGCGCCATAGAAAACTTCTTTGAGCCACAGATTGACGAAACTGGAAAACAGCACGATAAGCCCGAGGCGCAGGCCTATCTTTTCGTCGATGCACCACAGGACGATCGGGAGCAGCAGCAGGTAAAAATATTCGGAACCAGCCAGCGTCAAGAAACGCATGATCGCGGTGAGCGCGGGAGTCTCGATCAGCTGCACCGACCGTATTACATCCAAACCCCAGGATAAAACAGACTCCATACGGCCTCCACATGACTCGATATTTTTTTATTTTACCTGTAAAGGCCTCGAGTTTGCAAGCAGGGTCGCGTATTCCGCCTCGGGTACCGGTTTGGAAAAAAGATAACCCTGGAAGGAATCGCAAAATATGGTATCCAGGAAGCGCAGCTGCTCGTACTTTTCAACGCCCTCCGCGACAACGGAAAAACTGAGCGTGTGGGCAAGATCCACGATGGCTGACGCTATGATGCTCGCACGCCTGTCATTGGGTAAAGGATCCACGAACGACTTGTCCATCTTCACGGTGTCGATCGGATAATCCTTAAGCTTTGAGAAAGAGCTGTACCCCGTGCCAAAATCGTCGATTGAAACGCTAACGCCCATTTTCTTCAATTCCAGCAATTTCTTGATGCCTTCCTTCTCGTTTTCCATGATGCCGCTTTCGGTTATCTCCAGCTCGATAAGGGAAGGATGAACCTTGGCCAGGCGCAAGGCGTCCTCGATATCCCCCACGAGACTGTCCTGGGAAAATTGACGCGTGGAAAGGTTGACGGAAACCGGGACGTTGGCAAGCCCGCGTTTTTTCCATGAGGCCACAGAATCGCAGGTCATGTTCAGCATCAGCGCGCCTATTTTATCTATGGACCCCGATTTCTCGGCCACATCGATGAAATAGCCCGGCGGCTTTATCTCCCCGCTCGGCAGGCGCCAGCGGACGAGTGCCTCCGCGCCCACGATATAGCCGTCGCGGTTTACCTTGGGCTGGAAAAACGGCTCAAACTGGTTCAGCCTGATGGCTATGCCCAAGTCCGCTTCTATTTTCTGATGCTCGAGAATCCTGCCGTTCAGCTTGGGATCGTACAGTCGGTACGCGTCCCTGCCGGATTCCTTGGCCATGTACAGGGCCGTTTCCGCGTTGCGCACGATCTCGGGGCCGTCCTTGCCGTCGTTGGGGTACACGGACAGGCCGAACGAGGCGGTAAGGGCTACGCTCAAGCCGTCAACGGCGAAGGGGGCCGTAAATACGGAACGGGCTTTGTCCAGGATGTCGTTGATGTTTTCCTGCAGCCGTATCTCGGGAAAGAGCACGAAAAATTTATCGCCCCTGTACCGGGCTATAACGTCATCGTCCCTGAAGGCGGAACGGAGCCTGCTTGCAATCTCAGTTAATAATTTATCGCCAACGGCGGTTCCGTACAGGTCGTTGACCCGGATGAAGCGGTCCACCCCGATGGCCATGACGGAAAATATCCGGTTTCGGTTTTCCGCAACGTTAATGGCCCGCTCCACCGCGATCATGAAGCCGTCCTTGTTGAGCAGCCTGGTGAGCGGATCGAAATGGGCGTAAAACTCGGCCCGTTCCTCGGCGTGCTTTTCCCTCGATACGTCTTTTACGTTGACGAGCACCCCGGAGATATCCTCGTTGGCGATCTGGTTGGAAACGTGCATGTCCACGTGGATATCCTTGCTGTCCGCCCGTTTCAGCGAAAAAGACATGGTAAAGGCGGGCTCGCCGGCATTCAGGGAATGAAGGAAGGCGGAATGCAGGAGTTCGCCGTCATCGTTGGCAAGCAGCTTGAAAAATTCTTTTCCCGCAAGTTCCGCCTGCGACAAGCCTGAGAGGCTTAGGTCGCCTCCGGCGAAGCGGATGCGGCTGTCCGGTTCAAGCAGCAGCACCATGTCCTTGCTGTGCTCGAGGATACTCGTCATCAGCGACTCGTTTCTGCGCTTGGCCTTTTTCGACGCGTTGCAGTCCGTCTTCCATGCCTCGATCTCATCCAGCGCGGCATTCCGCTCTTCCAGAATCCCAGCGCACACATTGCCCGCCTTGCGTATGATTCCGTCGATCAGCGCGAACCCCGCCCCCAAAGATCCGGCTATTCCGAAAATCATGAAGAATGGCAGCGGTAACGCGAAGGCGTCGATATTCATGCCCAGAAACCTACGTACGGAATCCGGAGGAATCAACAGCGCGCCCATAATGGAGAGGGCATAAAAAAACAACGAAAGCGCAAGAAAGATATATGAGCGCAGTAAAAAAAACCGCTTTTTGGACGATTCGGAAAGATGGGGCCGATCCGCAACGGCCGGCTCAAGGCCCGCAATCAAATGGATTTGGTCGATGATTTTTTTACTTCGACGTCTTTTTTCTGGAGTTGCATTGTTCTTCATGCTCACAAGCTTAATCAATCGCCGGATGGAACGCAAGGATAAAACTCCGCTTTGCCTTGCCAATCTCCGGTAAGCGGTATATTCTCCGAATCATGAAATCAATCATGGGCATAAGTATTTTCATAACGTCGATTCTGTGGTTTTCCTGTTCCGCAGGCGAAAAAGCGCAAGCTGAGGCAGCAGGCGTTCCGATCGATCCACGACAACAGAAACTGACTACGGCGCTGCATGCGCTCCCTCAAGATATCGCAGTCGCAATAGCGGCAAAAATAAAAAAAGATCCCGAAACATTCTATAAATTGCTGGCTGAATGCGCAAAAACAGGTGATTTACTGCGACTCGTTGATAAAACCCATCCTTTGCCCGAGGATTACTCCCCGATTGACCTTGTCTCCCTCAAAGATCTGGGTTTGTCAGGTACGCGCAACGACCTAAGCCTTCGAAATTTGGTGA
The DNA here is from genome assembly GCA_964485395.1 of uncultured Treponemataceae bacterium. Classification (GTDB taxonomy): domain Bacteria; phylum Spirochaetota; class Spirochaetia; order Treponematales; family UBA12059; genus JANNSO01. Next base: position 26,801 of record CAZAJF010000002.1, read on the forward strand.
TACCCGACTTGCTTGCAATGACCGCCGCCGCGAAAGAGAGTAAAGTAACCCTTGTATTCGCGTCGTCCTTCCGTTCCTGGAGCTACCAAAAAATAGTATTCGAACGCAACGTCACCCAGGACGGCGAAAAAGAGGCCAACCGCGTCTCAGCGCGGTCCGGTCAATCCCAGCACCAACTTGGAACGGCATTCGACATGAACCCCATCGACGATGCATTCGCATCCACTCCGGCCGGTGCATGGATGGAACAAAACGCCTGGAGGTTCGGTTTTTCTCTCTCGTATCCGCAAGGCTACGAAAGCGTAACGGGCTATGTTTGGGAGAGCTGGCATTTCAGGTACCTTGGAAAAGCGGCAATCCGGCTGCAACGTGATTACTTCAACGACGTTCAGCAGTATTTCCTGGAATTCTGGAACGCTTACCGGGTACTATGATTCCCCGTAATCGGCCATAGCCCTCTTCTTTACCGATGAGCCGCCCCGCCGCTATCGACTCGAGGCGCCTACCGGATCGCGCTGCTTGTTCGATTCCTGCTTAAAGGCATTGGAGAACTGCTCCACCGCCTTTACGAATTGCTTTTCGTTCAGGAATCCAAAATCCTGCAGGACGAGGGGATCAACCTGTTCCCAGGTAATCGATCCTTTCTCAAAGTCGCAGAACACGTTTGCCATATACACGGTAAAGGCTATGTCCTTAAAATCCGTGGTCATCAGCGACGGCTCATGGTGATAGCGGATGGCTGCAACGAGCGAATCGGGGAAGTTCCATTTTTCCGCTACCCTTGCGCCGATTTCGGCATGGTTCATTCCGCCGGAAAGATCTTCGAAGGTACGCTGATCAATTCCTTTGGCTGTGCAGAAGGACCGAATATGATCCAACAGTTCCGGATGCACGGCTGAAAAGACGATTTTGCCCATATCATGGAGCATGCCGCCCACGTACGCATCGTCATGCAGCATGCGATTGTTGGGCTTGAAGTTTTTGGCGAGATTGTACGCAAAATAGGCGCAGCGATAGCTGTGATCCCACAGTGCTTTCTGGTCGATGCCCTTTTCGTGCGCGAGAATTTTCTGCGAGCCGTAGGAAAACAGCAGATTCTTGATTCCGCGCAAGCCCACGAGCTTTACAGCGTCCACGATATTGTCCACTTTGCGGGGCAACATGAATTGAGCCGAGTTTACCAGCTTCAAGAGGTCGGCCGTCATCGCGGGATCGGTGGAAATATGCCGCGCGATGGTTATCATCTCTGACTTCGGATCGCCTATCAGGCGCTGTATCGTCATGATGTTCTCGGGGAAATGCGGCAGGCTGGAAATGCGCCCCACAATCTCGTCCGTGAGCAGCGACAGGCTCTCGATCTTGGTGGAATTGACCGGAACCGTAATACGGGAAACCGTTTCTCCGTTATCCACCCGAATATCGAAGCACTCTTCTTCCAGACCCATTTTTTTAAGCATCAGTACGAGTATCACCAATCCGAGCCCTGCGCCTTCGGAAGCATCGAGCACCTGGGCCATGGCTTCCTCGAGCGTCGTATACTTGCGGGAACGCGCCAGTTTATCCTGGATGCGTATAAATTCCGTCTTGGTTATCTCGGCGTTGTTGCGCACTTCCAGAACCACGTTGGAGCCGCGCGCCTGAAAGATGATCTTGATGTAATACTGTTTTTCTTTTTGTTTCTGCAGATACCAGGCGATATTGTCCATGGTATCCGTCTTGAAGCTGCGCATGCCTTCTTCATATTCCGATGGATCCGCCAAATTCAGCCCGCGAGACTCGAAATACACGCGTTTCGTATTGGCTTTTTTTGCGTTTACGGCGAGCTCGCGCAGGCAGTAGACCAAATAATCCTTGATCTTGGACTGGCCAAGCTCATTGAGAAACACATCAAGGACCTCTTCCATGTACACTTCTATCTCGTGCGGAAGAGTATATGTGGTAATCGTTAATGGAACGGCACTGTGTGCAGCCTTTTTTATTCGCGCTACGTCAACAACAAGCTCTGAACCTGCCATAAAAATTCACCTTCCTTGATCAAAAACAGAAAACTTATTCAAATTGGGAACATCTCCATGATATTATTAACTTATACAAGTTGAAAGATACTCGAAACTAGGCTGACACGCAACAAAAAAATGTGAAACTTCCTTTGTTATGATAAAAAATCATCTCTACTTACAGCTTTTCGCCTTAATCGCCGCAATTTAAGCCGGCAGCGGTAAACTCGTGTTACTATTTAAAGAAATAGCTTGTGGTTTCCCTTAACCTACTATAGAATTTAAGGATGAAATCCATGTTGATCATCGATAAAGACGAACACGAGCTGCAATGTACCGCCGCCCTTCTCGCGGATACCTATGCAATCAGCTGCTGCAGCTCGGCAGAAGATGCCTACACGCTTCTTCAAACGACAAAATTCGATTCCATTATCCTGGATCTATCAAAAAACCCGGAAAATTATATTTTGGGCAGTATCAAGGCTTTGCTCAAAGCGAGTTCCAAAGCCTTACTGCTTTGCATCGGTTTCTCGATACCCGCGTCGGTAATCGTTTCGGTACTTAAAAACGGAGCCGGGGATTTCGTGGAAAAACCGTTTACGGCCGTGAATCTCAGGGCAAAGCTCCTGTCGCTCCTGCAAGACTGCCGGCCGGCCGAACCCAGCGGCTTCCCAATCGATCTTTTTGAAAAATCCATACAATATGGCAAACATAACGCAGTACCGCAGGCTTTTTTGGGCCACAGCAAAATAATCGTGGATATCTGCGAATTGATCAGTTGCTTCGCAAAACACGAGGGATCGGTTCTTATTCTGGGAGAGAGCGGAACGGGAAAGGAACTTGCCGCCGGCGAAATCCATAGGCAATCAAAAAGAAGCAGAAAACCGTTCGTACCGGCTGATTGCGCGTCAATTCCTGAACATCTTGCCGAGAGCTACTTGTTCGGAACGGAATTAGGCGCTTATACGGGAGCTACGAGGCGAAAAGGTTTTTTTGAGGCGGCAGAAGGCGGCTCTCTTTTCTTGGACGAGCTGGGGGAGCTGGCCTTGCCGATCCAGGCAAAGCTGCTCCGCGTGCTGGAAACGAGATCGGGCAGCCGAATGGGCACGCTGCAGCTCACCAGCTACGACGTTCGCCTTATTTCCGCGACAAGCTCGCCGATACTCAACGACAGCGGGCGATTTCGCAGGGATCTGCTGCAGCGCATCGATACGCTCCTCTTGGAAATGCCTCCACTCCGGGTACACGCGGAGGATATACCGGAAATGGCCATATCTTTTTTGGCCAGAATCGACAATACGAAAATACTTACCAGTCTTGCAATCCAGAAATTATGCGAATGGCATTGGCCGGGTAACGTACGGGAGCTTAAAAACGTCATAGAGCGGGCTGCGGTGCTTTCTGAATCGCGCGACAGCATCCAAGCCGCCGATATCAACACAAAGCTCGCCCTGCGCTGGGGCGGGATGCAACAGTGCCTCAATCTCTGACAGGTAAATTTTACGGAAAATGCCGTATCAATTCAGAAGCGTTACCGCTAAAGCTTGAAGCAGAATTACCGCGGAACCATCCTGAAACTGGCTCAGCTGGGGCTTGGAAACGATCACCATGATCCGTTTGCCTTCCGGTTTCGCAAGCAGTTCGGAAAACACGGCGTCGGAAAACTTAAGGTGCACCCGATGAAGAATCAATTTGGAAGTACCTTCCCAAGCGCCCGAGAGCAGTTCTATGGTAAGGTCGAACGGCTCCTCGGTTTTTGCCACGACGGTTCCCAAGGTTCCAGTCAACAACATATATGATCCCTGCCTGGCGGCAAGCAGAGCCTTGACGTTCTTGTCTTTGGCGATTGCGGCCAGATCGGCGATGCTCGTGGCCATATCCAGAGTTCCGCTGATGGATCCGACGCCGATAACGGGGCTTTGGGTAAATGCGGTCAAGGCGGCGAAGGCCGCTATCAAGAAAACCGCGATACAACGTTTCATGTAATCCTCCGCTTTTAGGCATTTTGGAAGACATCGTAAAACCCGGGGGTTCAATATCCTCATTATTGATGCAAGCCTACTCCCGCTTTACCAAGGGGTCAAGGGGAACGACGGGAAAAAGCCTCCGGCGATTCCATCGCGGCGAGTTTCATGAACAACTTTACGAAACGCTCAAGCTCCGATGACGACAATCCGGCTCGGGAGCACACTTCCCGAAGGAAATCCTCGTTTTCCTTTTTTCCGCTGATCTTGAAGAATCCCGCCGATAAAAGCCGCTCGTTCGCGGCCTGTGCCACGGCACGATATTCTTCACGCGACGCAGGCTGTTTTTTCGGGGAGGAAACCTGGGGGAGAGTCGAGGCTGCCCGCCTGACTTCCCATAGGGCAAGCTGTACCGCATGCGACAGATTCAAGGAGGGAAATCGGGAAGACGAGGGAATATGGATCGCTTCGTCGCAGCAGCCCAGCTCGAGATCGCTCAATCCGTCGCGTTCATTGCCGAACACGATACCAAGGGGAGCTGAAAGCCGTGCGGCCGTAACAGGAGCCCATTCCCTGATGTCCATGGATTCTTTGCGCCAGCGACCAACGCGCCTGGTAAATGCCGCGGCATACGGCAGCGAGGACAAAGCTTCCTGCAGAGTCGCGTAGCGGCGGGCATTTACATAAAGGGGGTAGGCCGCAAGCGAGTACATGCGCACCTGAACTTCGTCAAAATCTCCGCAATCGGCAAGAATCAAGGATGAAGCTCCCATGGAAGCCATGGCCCGGCATACGGCGCCCACGTTCCCGCCCGATTCGGCGCGACACAGCACTACGTGCAAATTTTCCATCAAGTCGTCAGTCATCGGTCGTCACTCCCCTAATCCCCGTCTTTTCCTCGCCTGCTTCGCGAATCACTGTTTATTCACCCGAACAGCGTATATAGTAGACTATCATGATACGTAAATTTGATCCTGACAAAAAGCCGCCGCTCCGAGCCCTTATCGTGGGCGGCTCGGGAGGTATCGGCCTTGAAGTGGCACGGGCCCTGGCGGCCACCGGTATTCACTGCATCATACATGGCAGAAACCGTGAAAAGCTGGACTCGCTGCAAGGCGAATTTTATACGAACGGGCATAGCGTGGAAACACTCTGCGTGAACATCTCGTCCGCATGCGACACTTCTCCCCTGGAAAACGGCGTTTGCGGCGCCGACATTCTCGTGTACTCCTATGGATCCTTCTTATACAAGACGCTTGCGCACAGTACCAGCCAAGACTGGACGGAAACCATATACGCCAATCTCACCCTACCCGGCTTCCTTGCGTCCCGAGCGGCCGCAGCCATGGCTCAGCGCGGATTTGGCCGGATACTCCTGTTCGGTGGAACGCGCACCGATGCGATACGCGGCTTTAAATACAACGCGGCCTATGCTGCCGCAAAAACGGGTCTCGGCGTAATCAATAAATCCATCGCCGCGGAGTTTGCGCCGAACGGCGTATCGTGCGCGCTGCTCTGCCCCGGTTTTGTGGAAACGGAATATCTTTCTCAGGCCGCGAAAGAGGAGTTGATTCAAAAATCACCGGCAAAACATCTGCTACAACCGCAGGAGATTGCCCAATTAGCGCTTCAACTTCTCACCGGAACAATGGATTTATGCAACGGAGCGATAATCAACGCCGATGGAGGGTTGTACTCTTTATAAAAAATCAGTAAAAAGGACTGGATTTTTCCGTTAGTTTTGTCGAAACTATAAAAAGGGCAAAAAACCTGCTTTATTTGCTTAAAATGCATGAAAACATCAAAAATTTTCATGGAATGTTTGACAAACTGTTGACGATTGCCTATGATGCCTTTAGAATTGTTTGATGTATATAAAGTGCAAGTGTACGATGGAAGAGGAGCACCATGACTAACAATGATATCGTTCCTGGCTTCGACGACGAAAAGGACGATAGCCTTAAAATCCGACTCCAAAAAATTGACCACGTAGAGAATTGCCTGGCTCTCTTCCTTACTGGTTATATTGACACGTATAATTCCAACTTTTTTCAAAAGCGTGTCGGCAAGGCAATCGATTCTAATTTTTCCCGCCTTATTTTCAATTGCGGTGGCTTGAATTATGTCTCCTCCACTGGCATTGGCTCATTTACCGCATTCCTAAAGGCAGTAAAGCCCCGAAGCGGCGATATCGTATTGCTCGAGATCCAACCCAAGGTATATGAAGTATTCCAGCTGCTCGGGTTTTCTCAATTCTTCAATATTAAGGATAATCTCGAAGACGCGATGTCCTTTTTCCAGCAAGGGTCAACGGTAAGTACCCATACGGTATTTCCCAAAATATTCTCTTGTCCTATTTGCAATAAAAAACTCAAAGCGGCCAAACCAGGAAGGTTCCGCTGTTCCGAATGTAAGACGATTCTTGCTATTGATAACGCTGGCCAGGTTTTCTTAGGGTAAATCCGGCTTCGGATCACAACTTAAATTCAAACAAGGGGGCATAGAATGGCAGGTCTTTCAAAAATCGAATCATATCTTATAGATTTAGGCGTGTCGTACCAGGAAACCGGGGAAAACACCTTTTTTCTTGATGATGCCTCCAAAGGGATTCCTGGAATCGTCGTTACCGTCGATGAGCCCATCGTAATCATGCGAACGAAAGTTATGGAGCTCCCCACAAAATCCAATCCTGAATTACTGGAAACCCTCCTCAGGTTAAATGCCAGCGATATCACGCATGGCGCATACGGTATCGATAAAAAAGACATTGTCCTCATGGATACCCTTGAATATGCCACGATGGATAAAGGGGAATTCGAGGCAGCGTTGGACTCGATAGGCCTGGCGCTAGCCCGTCACTACAAGGTCCTTGGAAAATTCCGCGTTTCATAATAATTTTTCTTAAAGCTTTATATGTGTTTTAGACTGACAGGAGGCCATCCATGGGAATTTTCGATCGCTTAAAGACCGTTGTTTCATCAAATATCAATGATCTAATATCTAAATCCGAGAATCCGGAAAAAATGCTCAACCAATTGGTCATCGATATGAACCAACAGATGATAGAGTCTAAAAAATCTGTCGCTATGGCCATCGCCGATGAAAAAAAACTTGAACGCGAGCTCATCGAGCAAAAACGCCAGGCTGACGATTGGGAACGCAAGGCCGTCGTCGCCGTAAAGGCCGGCAGAGACGATCTGGCTAAAGAAGCCTTGTTGCGAAAACAAGAGGCGGAAAATTATTATCTCCAGCTCAAACCTCAATGGGAGGCGCAGAAAGCCGCAGTAGAAAAACTCAAGGATACCTTGAGAATGCTGCAAAACAAGATCGATGAGGCTTCGCGCAAGAAGAATATCCTCATTGCGAGGTCTAAGCGCGCAGAGGCACAGGAAAAAATCCAGAAGACGCTTACCAGCATGTCGGGAAGCACCAGCGCTTTTGACACATTCGACCGAATGGCCAAAAAAGTTGACGATATGGAAGCCCGTGCGGAGGCTCATGCGGAGCTTGCCGATCTTTCCCAGTCCACCAGCCTCGAGAAAGAATTCGCCAAACTTGAATCCTCGGGAGCCGGGGCTGATCTCATGCTGGAAGAGCTGAAACAGAAAATGATATCGGATAAAACCGAAACGAATACCTCCACGCCCACAGGTCAAGCATAGCTTGTTGAAAATCCTCTTCATCGGAAGAGAAGAGGATTACTATCGAGCCACAAACGGGAGCGTCAGCCTTGCTGGACGCTCCGTTTTTTTTACGTCCTCAGTACATGATTATAGCCCGCAGCAACTGATGACAGAATTTTCAGTAGCGGTAATACCCGTCAACGAGCTCCCCAAGCAAAAGCTCTTCCTCCTGGATTCACTCTGGCATATTCCAATCTTGGCAACCGGTCCGGATAATTGCATGGATGAAGCATTTTCCTTCGATTGTTCCGATTATCTCTGCGAACCTTGGTCGGAAATTGAATTGGAAGCGCGAACCCGAAAATGCTCTCGAATTTCCTTTGCGGAAGGAACGGTATATATAGAAGATTATTGCTTAAAAGGGCCTTCCGGCATACAAGTGCTCTCTACCGACGATCTAACGTTATTGAAACTGTTCCATGCGAATAAAACTAGAGCCATTCCACGACAAGCTCTTATAGCCTTGCTCGACTTAAACCATGAATCTCGAGCGTTGGACATGCGAATTTCCAGATTACGTGCAATATTTAGAATGGTTGGATGCAAAGACTTGGCTCAAATACAACGAGGTCTGAAAGGGAGCTATTCCATACGTTAAGTCAACTCCCGGTTTGAAGCCTCCAGGTTGTGCACAATCTGTTGATAACATCTTAATAAATCTGTATAAAAAAATAAAAGCGGTATATTGCAGTTTTTTAAAATTAAAAAAAAACTTCCAAAACATCCAATTACACTTATATCTTTATATTAAAACGATTTAGATATATTATATTAATTAATTAGCATATTTGTTAAACGAATTATCAGATTTTTTAGCATATTTAGTTAAAAATAGGTTAAGCGCTATTTGTGGATAAGTTGTTAATACATTGGGTATATTAAAGTAAATCCGTGCTTGTCAAGCGACCATGCTCATGGTACAGTTTTATAGATGAAAAAGCTGATTCGCATCATCTTGGAATTTTTTCTCTCTTTTATCGGCAGCGAAATAATTCTAACAGCTTTAGTTCTATTGAATAGCGTCATCAATGATACTGTCAGGCCACAATTTTTGCTTCTTGGGGCGATAGCTTCAATCCCACTCGCCATTTCCATTGCCTGCTTTATTTCCTTTTTTCCCCTGAGCCGCCTTTTTAGATCCAGGTTTCTTGGATATCTCACGATTACGACGCTCTGTTGGCTATTCTTCGCCGGTCTTTCACTAGGTATCAAATTTTTTCTTCCCGAAATCTCTCCAATAGAAGCAATTGAAGCAAGCAGTGCGTTCGCACTAGGTTTTCCGTGGTATGCAAGCAGCATAACCTGGTTTCTTGAATTAAGCGCTGTTTCCCTGACCGAAAACTTGCTCCATACACTCTCTGCTTCAATGATGCTGGGAGCTTGCTGGGGCATTACCAGAATAACCAAGCGACGCCCTATTTTCGGCGCCTTTATTACCCCGCTGTGCTGCCTAGGCTTTTTTTTCCTGCTTTCGGTGTTCCGGTCCATACCCGCAAACGCCATTTTTCTCTACCTGGGTATCTCAATCTCAAGAAGCGTAAGCGCGAGCATTCTGTCGGCACTCTGCATTCCGGCTTTATATTTGTTTGACTATCTTTTTTCTGCCGCTCCACAGGGTGTTTCCGCGAGGCCAAGCAATGGCTGAGCGAAAAGAACGACTCCTTGTAATAAGCGTCGGTTTATTTCTCCTGGCTTTCATTACCGGTTTGGTAATTGCGCTGCTCTCTAAAAATACACAGCTGATATTGGAAAAATATACGGTTTCCTGGTTGTTGCTTTCCGCTGCATTGATGCTTGGCACTTGGGCCCCGGCGATTCTGTTGGCATCTGCAGCCCTTAATACCGAAGGTTCAGCGGAAACATCCGGATTTTCCACGGCCGCAATGAAATCGCTTGCACCGGCACTGATATTGGCAGGAATCATATCGCTGTATTACCTGATTGCGGTACCGATGATTGAAGAGAAAAAAACCTGGTTCGAGCAATCAAGCGCCCTTTTTTCCAATTCACTGAAAAAAGCGGAGGAAGCCATTTCCGCACAACGTTTTTCCGATGCTGAAATACTGCTGCATATCTGCGGCTCCATCGATAACAAAAATATACGCTACATCGATTTGGCTGAAAAAACGCAAAGCGGATTGGCCCACCAAGGTATCGCCAGCAGCGACACTCAAGCGATAAAAACAGAGCCAGCCATCCAAAAAGACAAGAGATGGAAGGAAGGCAATCAATTTTACCTGGACGCCCTCGTCGCTCGTAAGGAAAAACGGGTTTTCGATGCGCATTATCTCGCGAAAAGATCCGCCGCCATTTTTCCGGACAGGATCGAAGTACAAAGACTCATAAGCGAAACATGGTCAGAATTGCAGAAATCCGGTCCCTCCAAGGAAGAGATGGATGCTGCGCTGCTGTATCGAAGCAAGCTTGAAGGCTATCAGTACTTCGAGGCGGGCGACTTTGTTCGAGCGTATCAAGTGTTTGTCTCGCTTTCAGTCAGCCATTCCGACGACCAAGACATCGTGAACTACAAGACTCGCAGCGAAGAAGCGCTAAAAAACGTGGCTTTTTTTATCGAGGAAGATATACGCGCATTCTCAAGCTCCAGTCCAAGACCTTTTAGCTTGAAAACCGAAATTGAAGGCAAGGCTCTTATTATGCGGGCTGAACAGGCTTCCATATCCCATGACGGCGTTTTTTTTAGAAACCTGGAACTCGAACTGGGGGGTCCCGATCCACAGCTGGTTTCCGCCCCGTTCGCGCGACTTCACAACACCACTCTTATACTTCGCGCGGTAGACCGCAAGGATCCGACAAAAGTCTGGTCTCCGACTTGGAAAAGCGGTGAGGGAAAAACTCCCAGCGGTGTAATGATCAATTTCCCCTACAACGACGAGAATGCGGCCTTGCTGCTGGTCATGTCGCAAAAACCTCAGAATGTGCCACTTATGCTTTTGGCAACGTCAACCGAGAAAGCTCTGGCCATGGGTATCGATCCGGAGCCGCTTCGCGTCGAGTTTGCCGCGCGCATCGCGTATCCGTTTATAACCATCATGGTCGTGCTTTTTGGGGCAGCCTTGGGCATGCGCTTCCGGTCAAAAGACGCTCCAGGAGCCTTGAGCCGCCTTATCGGCGGTCCAGTGATTACCGCCCTGACGCTGATACCGCTGGGAATTCTGGGGCATGTCGGATTCATGCTGGCCACTTTGCTGGCCATGCATACGAAAGGGTTCGTGTTTATCGCAAGCTGGTCTGGAATCCTCGCCGCTTGCGTGGCCGTGACGCTTCTATTTTCAGCGCGCGCATCGATGCATGCGCCGCGCTGAAAGCTAAAGCCCGGGAATCTAATCTTCTATGCGCTCGATCTTGCAGCCAAGCGCCTGAAGCCGCTCGGAAATTCGCTCGTAACCGCGCTCTATCTGATAGACGTTTTTGATGCAGCTCGTGCCTTCGGCGCACAACGCGGCAATGACCATGGCCATGCCCGCCCGAACGTCCGGCGACACGAGGTCGGATCCCGCCAGGCGGGCCGGTCCCGATACGACAGCGCGATGAGGATCGCACAAAACGATTCGCGCCCCCATGCCAATGAGCTTGTCCACGAAAAACATCCGCGACTCGAACATTTTCTCATGGATCAGCACGGTGCCTTCCACCTGCGTCGCGACCACCGTCATGATGGACGTGAGGTCCGGCGGGAATCCCGGCCACGGGGCGTCGTCGATCTTGGGGATTTGCCCGCCAAGATCAGCCTGGACGCGAAGTGATTGACCGGGCTTCAAGTGGATGGAAGAGCCCTCGGCAACCCAGCTGATGCCCAAGCGGGCAAAGGCGATCTTCATCATGCGCAGATCTTCCTGCACGACGCCCTCGATGACGAGATCCCCTCGCGTTACCGCCGCCAGGCCGATGAACGAGCCTATCTCCATGAAATCGGGGCCAATCGAGTAATCGGCCCCATGAAGCTTCGGAACGCCCTCGATTGTTAATATATTTGAACCAATGCCGCCGATCTTGGCTCCCATGGCGTTGAGCAGCCTGCAGAGATCCTGGACATGCGGCTCGCTGGCCGCGTTGCGTATGATCGTGGTGCCTTCGGCGATGGATGAGGCCATGAGCGCATTCTCCGTGGCCGTTACCGAGGCTTCGTCCAGAAAGATATCCGTGCCCTTGAGCTTATTGGCTGTGAAGAGGAAGGCCGCGTTTATCTCGATGCGGGCTCCCAGTTCCTCAAGCGCCAGCAAGTGGGTGTCGAGCCGACGCCGCCCGATTACGTCTCCGCCGGGAGGAGGCAGCGTAACCTTGCCGAATCGCGCGAGCAAGGGACCGGCGAACAGTATCGAAGCCCGGACCTTACCCGAGAGGGGCGCGGGAATATCGGCCGCGCTTACGTTTTTCGCGTTGATGCTCCAGCCGTTCCGGTCCAAGCGCTCCACGGTTGCGCCTAAAGCCTTGCAGATATCGAGCATGACGAGGACGTCCTCGATTTCCGGGATATTGCGAAGGATGACCGGCTCTTCGGCAAGAAGGGCCGCCGCGATGCATGGCAGTGCGGCATTCTTGTTGCCGCTGGCGCGGACCGTTCCCTTAACAGGGTGGCCGCCTTCGATACGATACTTGTACATGCGCTTATCGTATATGGCCGCATGCGACTTGGTCAAGTTGGGGCAAGGACCAACCTGGTCGAAGTTCGCGTCTTGGACATGACAGCGCAGATGGCAGTCGACGCCTCATATCAAAAAACCGGTGCCTCCAGCCGAAAAGCAATTCATTACGGGTCCGGCTAGAAAGAAGTCGAATATGAAGCGTTCCGAACTTAAGTTCATTTGACTAATTCCCCGCATCAAGGGAAAGTAACCCATTCGATTTCAGTAAGGAGCTAGCGATGAAAACTTTTTTTTCGGTAATCCTCTCGATAAGCCTGGGAATTTCAACCGGGCTATCCGCACAGGAAAGCAAACCGTCGATAATCGCGGTGGCGGATGCGACCGTAACCGACAGTGACGGCAACACTTATAAAACAGTAAAAATCGGCAATCAAATCTGGATGGCCGAGAATTTAAGGACCACGAAATTCAACGATGGCCAAAGCATTCCCCATGTTACCGGCGATTACGCATGGGGCAATCTTACGACACCCGGTTATTGTTTCGGTAATTTTCCTGAGCCCGATAAAAAACTTTTTGGAGCCTGGTATAATTGGTATGCCGCAGACAGCGGAAAACTCGCCCCTAAAGGATGGCATATTCCTACGGTTACCGAGTGGAAAACATTGGCGGCGTATCTCGGCGGAGAGAATGTCGCCGGCGGCGCCATGAAAAGCACGGGCATACGTTACTGGCTGCCGCCCAATACCGGAGCCACCGACTCGAGCGGCTTTTCCGCGTATCCTGCCGGGTACAGGAACTACGACGGCCTTGACATCAGCCTGCCGAAATATCGCCGTTCACCGATCGACCATGCATCATTCTGGACCGCGAATCAAACCAATGCCACGGAAGCTTTTGGAACCAGGCTCGTCGCCGACCGCCAAGATTTCCTCATCGCCAATTACAGTGTTATGAAAACATACGGCTATTCCGTACGGTGCATAAAGGATACGCCGAAAAAATAAGGCGCATGCGGCGCGAAGGAAGTTTTACAGTGAGCTTCCTCAGACATTTTTCCCGTTTTCGAAATAGCAGTCCGGGTCGAGCGTGCGAAAAACCACCGTACAGGCGGACGAATCGCCTTTTAGTTCTTCGGATATTATTTGAGCCACGGCGACGCGCGTCGCGCTTGGCCTGTCGAACCACAGCACTTCGACGAATGGATTTCCCGGTATCAAGGCGCCGTCGGAAATAGCCTTGACGTCTTCTCTTTCGAAGGTAATCCAGTCGCGTTCGCACTCGATAACCCCGACGAGGCGGTCGGTAAGGCGCGTGCTTGCGGCTATCACGGTTTCAAGGGGCAGGTTCCTGATTCGCAGATGCGGCATGTTTTTCCTCCGTATACTCATATTCGCCGGATCGATCCCGCAGCGACAGCGCCTCGGCGCTGTGCCGCGCGCGCTCGAGCGCCCGTACCGATACGGGTATCGCGAGCGCAAGCAGGTGCCGACCCGGATTCCGCCGAGGACTCGATCCGCGAAGCAGCGCAGCTTCGTTCGCGGTGCGCAGCTCGTCGCGGGCCCATGGCATGAACGCCAGCATCAGCGATCCCGCGCGGGATACCGTAGCGGCTATTTTTTTGCCGCAGGGTCGTAAAAGAATCCGCAGCAGGTCCGCGAGATCCAGGGGCTTCATGCCATGAGAAAGCCAGGCGGCGCTCAGGAACACGAGCAGGAACTGAAGACTTCTGTGCAGATACGGCAACCACGAGGCGAGTGTAGCATCATCCCGGAAAAACGGAAAGCCGAAAAGCGCGGGTAACAATGCCATGATGATGACAAGCCATGACCTTCGCAACCAGAGAAGCCATGACAGCCTTTCAAAAAAACCGAGGCCCAGGACGAAAATGGCCAATGGAGCCATCGCGTACGTCGGCGAAAGGAACATACCCGCCTGAATGGAGCAGTAGGTTAAAAACCGTGGCAGACCTTTAAGCATTACGGATTAACCTTGAGCCAAGTCATTTCACTGAGACGTTCGATACCGCCTGACAGTCTCCGCAAGCCCAGCGACGGCAACTCCTCCCACAATTCGGTCGGAGAACCGTCACGTATGACGGCGCCCCTGTCCATGACGATGAGCCTGTCGGCGTGGGCGAGACATTTTTCCAGGTCATGGCTCACGACGAGAATGCCTATTCCTCGCGCCACCAGTCCTAGAAGGATAACCAGCAAGTCGGACGCGCCGCCCCAATCGAGATCGTTGAACGGTTCGTCGAGTATCACCAGGGAGGGCTTTCCCGCAAGGGCTGAAGCCACGGCCAGGCGACGTTTTTCCCCGCCGGACAGGCTTGCGGTAAGCTTGTCATCAAAACCTCGCAAGCCTGCATGCTCCAGGGATTCGGCGACGATAGCGCCCCATTCGCTCGGCTTCATGCCCGCGGAACGAGGGCCGAACGCCACATCCTCGGCCACGGTAATGCCGAGAATCTGATGCTCAGGCTCCTGAAAAACCAGTGCGATTTTTTTTCTTGCCGCGGCGAGTCCCTTGAACAGAGGCTCTCCATCGATGAATACTTCTCCGGACTGCGCCTGCTCCAAACCCAGAAAATGCCGGGCCAGCAAAGATTTACCGCTGCCGTTATGCCCCGTTAGAATGGAAAAACAGGGAGTATCGATCGTAAGGCTGGCGCCGTTCAAGCCCAGAGTGCCGTCTGGGAATTTCCTGACGAGAGCCCGGGCTTCGAGTTTCAATTTTGCTTGCCCGAAGGATCGGTTGCGGTAGCCGGAATGGAGGCGTTCAGAGGCGCATAGTTTATGAGCAAAGGCTTCAGGCCGCGTATCAAAGCCGCCGCTACGATTGCCTTGAGCACGTCTCCGACCAGATAAGGCGCCATGATCAGGAACGCTTTCCAGAGCGAAAGGTCTATGCCTTTCTTGATGCTGTAGCCGGACCTGAACCAGGGCAGGCCGATAAGATATAAAACTATAACTCCGGCGAAAGCTCCTAAAAGCGCCCTGGGAAACGACCATTTTTTCCTGTCGGCCAAGAGCCCGGCGGTCACCGCGGCACCGAGATAGCCCAGAAGGAATCCTCCCGTCGGCGTCTTGAAGTGACCGAAACCGCCGGCTCCGTTCTGGAATACCGGCAGGCCAAGGGAGCCCATGAGCAGGAACAGGCCAAGCGCGGCGCCGCCCCACAGCGGACCGAGCAGAAGCCCCGACAGCAGCGCGAAGAATACGGCCAGGGTGACCGGCGGAAGAAACGGCACCGGAATCGAAAAAACGGAACCGACGGCGACGAGCGCGGCCATAAGCGAAACCAGAACGAGAAAAAACGCCTTGCTTTTCATGAAACCTCCCCTTTGTACGAAACTTTGACGCATTCGCAGAAATCCAGCGAGCTGCGCCCCTTATCCAGGATCAATTCGCCTTTTTTTCCGAACGAACACGGAAAACCGGAGGCAAAGTCGCCGTTCCACAGAGCGGCTGTTATTTTTATTTTACAATCGGGCAGCAGGGAATCCCACCGGCCGGAATCGAGTTTCGGCTTCTCCGCCCAAAGCTCCATGAGCCTTGCCGTTTCCGCCGCCACGTGCGCGCGTCGCGGAGGATCGATCGTCAGGGAATCGAAGCTTGCCGAATCGCGGCCTTCAACGCGTACGGCCTTGGAATTCAAGCCAACCCCCACCAGGTAATAATCGGGTTTGTCGGGAGAACCGCCGCATTCGACGAGAATGCCTCCGAGCTTGCTTTCTGCGCTCATGATATCGTTCGGCCAGCGAAAACGAAGTTCCATGCCGTCGGTTCCCGTCAGGCAACCGAGCAGGATCGTCGCGGTTTCCAGGAAAATGGCGCCTGCGTGGGTAACCGGCAGAGCGGGCCGGATAATCAGCGTAAAATACAGGCCGCCTTCCGGACTGGTCCAAGTCCTGCCAGACCTGCCCCTCCCGGCGGTCTGGCTGTTCGCCAATACCATGGAACCCGAAACCACGCCTCGCAGCGCCTGCTGCCTCGCTTCATCCATGGTGGACGAGATTTTATCGTGGAGGAATATTTCACCGGGGACGCTCATATCCCAGGTCGCCAAGCCATCGTCGCGTTCGAGCTCGTAGCCGCGCTTTGACGAAGCGATTGAAAAACCCCAGGATTTTAAAATCTCTATGCGCTTCCATAAAGCCACGCGGGAAAGCCCCAGCTCGCCCGCCATCAGTTCCCCGGAAACGGGAACCTCGGACGAGCGCAGCCTCTCGATTATATATTTGTCGCGATTTTGCGAGTCGAGCTTTTCCATGTCCGTCTTTCAAAAAAAATTGCGTTAACCTTCTGCTATAAAACAGGTTAACGCAATAGAATATCGCATGAGGCTTCCGATCTCGTCAAGCCTCGCTACAAAAACGGCTCCTGGACGTTAATTACCCGAAGGCTTTCCCGAGGCAAGTTTTCTTTGTATGGCCATATCGACGATTTTGTAACAGCCGTCGTATAATCCCGCCTTGGCGTTTTTCAGGATAGACTCGTTATACAAGCGCAGGATATCGTCCTCCGTCATCATGAGACGCAGCACCTGCGAGGCGGATTCCACCGTTTCCAGCTCGTAGGTACCCTCGCCCAGCTCCGCGGCTCGTATGGCGCCCCATCTCTCATGGCCGCCCACGCGCTTGATCATGAGCTTCGGCACAGGGTAATACGCGAGCTCGCTGGGTTTGGTAATAAGGAGATCGGTACTGCGCATGAGTAAATTGGTGCTGTACACCGCCGCGAATTTATTGATGTTAAGAAATGCGTGAATTCCCGAAACTTCCCCTTCGAGCGCGTCCTTCGCGAAACGCTCGGTTTCGTGCCAGTTATTAAAATGTTTCTTCAGCATTCCCGCGAAGACCGGGTCCGAGCGCCCGAGTTCGGCTTCGATACCGTTCCACACCGCCTCGTGATCGCCGAAATTCAAGTAGAGCGCTACTTTTTTCTCCTTGATGAGAGGCAGCATGTCCCGGACGAGCCTTGAAATAATCTCCAGCTGGGCGCCGGCGCCGCCTACGGAAATCAGTACGCGCTTAGCTTTTCTTCCATCTATCCTGGCAAGCCGCGCCGCCGTATCTTTATCCAGGTTGGAAACCAGTTCGTGATCGATAAAATGACCGACCATGCTGAGATCGGAGGCGGGCATGGGATTGGACAAACCGGTTTTTGAATTCATCTCCCGCAGCACGCGGTAACCAAGATAGGCCGAGGGACTCTGTACGCCGTGCATCGCCCCTTCGGCGAGGTGCAGCGCCATCGGCCAGTTGTCCAGCACCATGTGGAGCACGTTCGACATGCCGGCATGCAACGCGGCCTGGGCCGGCCAGGCATGCGTCGCGATGAACGGCATATTCCCGGGGAACCCTGCGCAGAGCGGGGCGAATATCTCGGATACCTTCTGGTCCACCGAATTGAAGGATAATTTCTTAAACCCTTCGTAATTCAACGGTTCCCAAAAAAACTTGTTGAAAAGACGGCTTTTTTGCGAGAGGCGGGAGCCGAACGAATATAATTCGTTGAGTCTCTCGACGACTTTGCCGCCGCTCGTTTCGTCAAACCCGTTGATGTCGAACCAATAAGGAATGAAACCGCGGTGCTTGACTACCGACGCAAGGGCCATAGCCGCCCGGTAGTGTCCGAAACCCATGCGTATATTTCCTACGATTATTCCTTTATCAGCATCGATGGCCTTCCCCTTGGAATCTATGGAAAGGTTATGGACACCGAAATACGGCCCGAGTATCTCGTTCTCCGAAGCGGTCATTCGGTAGACTTGCGAAGAGTCATTCCCGTACTTTTTCAGATAAGCGCGTTTTTTACGCTCGCCTTCCGCGCACACTTTGCGGCTCATTTTATTCCCGAAAATCTCGCTTGCCCGCTCTTTCATCGTTTTCCTTCTTTCAGATCCCCGGATTCGCCGCTACCCGATACCAACATGCAGATGCTTTCGTGAGCTGGCAGGGAAATCGCCCGCCTTGAAATAAACCCCGCTTCGGCGGCTATGAAACTCCGAGTCCGGTAACTGAGGTTGACGTACAGGACATATTCCAGCTTACCGACAGCGTAGCGGATTTTATATAAGCCTTTTTCGCAGACCGCGTCATGTATTTTTTTCCGGACATGCGGAAAAATCGACAAAAGCCGGCTGGTCTCGGCCTCGCCGTACAGCTTGATGTTATCCGACGTAAACAATAAATTACCCAAAAGCGCGTTGACGGTCAGCAAGGTTTCCCTTTCCGCGGGGGTCAGCTTTATATTGTCGCTGCGCAGGAGGAATACGTCGGGATCGTTGACGAAAGCCCGGCCGTCCAGATGCCGTCGCCCAATCGCGTTTTCCAGCGAATTCAAGGTGGACGGCCGTTCGCGGTGGACGAGCGCCCTGTAGAGCCTATTATCCCACTGCAGATCAATGTCCGTTCCGATGCGGCAGTACTCCACCTTGCCGAAAGCCGGCCACAGCGGAACGCCGCAGCCGAGGATCTTGGCCTCGCCCACGGTCTCGCGCAGGAAGTCCATGGCCTCGCACATAAGCTGCCCACGGCTCTTGCCGTTTCTTGGAACGATGCACGCCGCGTAAAGAAAATCCAGCTTTACGATTTCGTAGCCCCATTCCCCGAGCACGGTGGCGAACACGTTCCGTAAATAATCCTTTACCTCAGGTAACTCGAGGTCCAGCGGATAAAAACCGGACCAGTTACCCCCGGCGCTCAAGAAATTCCCATCGGCGCCGCGGAGCACCCAATCCGGATGCTCGGCGAAAACCCGTGACTTCGTCTCGCAGACGAACGGCGCGAGCCACAGCCCCGGAGAATAGCCTGCCTCGCGAATCTTGTCGGCTATATACTTCATGCCGCCGGGGAATTTATCCTGGACGCTGAGCCAGTCCCCCACCGCGACCTGGTATCCATCGTCTATCTGGAAGATATCGAAAGGCACTTTCTTTGCCCGAAGAGCCTCCAGATTCCCGATAATAATCTCCTCGCTGATATTCTGATAGTAATTATACCAGCTAGTCCACCCGGTGGCCGGCTTAGCCCGTGGCGCCTCCACCTTGAGTTCCTTGAAATAGCGGTCGAATACCGAGTCGTAGCCTCCGGCGCTCCAGAGCACTGAAAGCACCTCATGGGTCCCCGAGTACTCGACGCCGGCGCAATCTTTCTCGATGCTCATTCCTCCCGCCCGGAGATCGGCGCGGATTACCGTATAGCCGGTGCGCTCGTTCAGCGAGCCAAGAAGCATGAATGTCTCGCCGAGCCCGCGCAGGTACGCGTACGAGTAGCCGTGAAGCCGGCCGGGTTTTTTCGGATACGAAACCATCGTATAATCGCCATACTGGGTGAGATTGTGCTTTTTAAGGAGCGGCCTGAACAGCTTGGACGGCCCGCGCATCACGTCGGACCGCGAAAATTCCTTCGAGTCCGTCCACGATTGGTAACCGTTCAGGAACACTCTGTCGTCCCCGTCGAAACGATAGGGGATTTCCAGCCGCAAGGATGCGATGCGCAGGGTTTTCCTCGCATCGATCAGCACCCGCCAGAATTCGCCGGAAACGGATACGGAGCGCTCGAAACGCAAGGAAAGCGCGTCGTCGTCGATATTTCGGTCCAGTGTGAAAGTTTGGCGGACGGTGACGCCGCCGCAGGCGTATTCGATGTGCCCGGTAAATCCTAAATCCGCGATACTGCCTGCATCAAACGATCTCATGTGCGCCTTCTCCCGTTCCCGCGATGTAGAACCGCGCCTCCATGCCGGTTTTCGCGGTATAATCCGCGCCGACGTTTGTTATAAAATCATTTACGCGGCTTTCATGGACCAGGGCAATGGCGCAACCGCCGAACCCCGCTCCGGTCATCCGCGCGCCCAGGCAGCCTTTTTGCGCAACGGCCCCGTCATAGAGCGCGTCGAGGGCCGGCCCGGTCACCTCGTAGTCGTCGCGGAGGGAACGGTGCGAGTCGCTCATGAGGCTTCCGAACGCGGCGAGATCGCCCGCCTTGAGGGCCGCCACCGAGCGCAGCACCCTCGCGTTCTCGCTTACGCAGTGCCGTACCCTGCGGCGGATCGTGTCGTCCGCGAGGGCGGCCGAGAATTGCTCGAACTGCGCCTCGGTCAACTCGCAGATCGCCTTGATCGGGACGGACTTCCGAAGCTGCGCCAGGCCTTGCGCGCATTCGGCGAGGCGCTCGTTATATTTGGAGTCCGCAAGAGTCCGCGGCTTATTGCTGTTCATGAGAACGATGCGGTAATCGCCCAGGAGCAAAGGAACCAACTCGTATTCAAGAGTCGCGGTATCCAGAAGTATGGCGCTGTTTTTTTTGCCGAAGGCCACGGCAAACTGATCCATGATGCCGCACTGCACGCCGGCATAGTCGTGCTCCGCCTTTTGCGAAATTCGCACGAGATCGAGTCTGTCTATTCCAAGACCGTACACCTGCGACAAGGCATAGGAAAAACTGAGCTCAAGCGCCGCCGAGGAGGATACGCCCGCGCCCATAGGCACGGTACTGGAAAGCAACAGCTCGAAACCGGCGGGCAGCGGACCTTGAAGCTTCTGAATGCCGAAAAGGATTCCGTTCAGGTATTTGACGTAATCGCCGGATGCATCCGCGACTGCGGAAATAGGCGAGCCGATTTTTCCGCGGTACTCGCCGGGGAGTTCCATATTCCGAACGACGATGGAATCGTCAGTTCGCGCGCGTATGGCTGAGTACAAATAGCGATCCAGCGTTACGGGAAACACCTTGCCGCCGTTATAGTCGATATGCTCACCAATAAGATTGATTCGCGCAGGAGCTGCGAACACGCGAACGGCCAGAGGGTCGCCTCCAAAGCAATGAACAAACTCGTCAACGAGATTTTCTGGGTGGGGGCGCGTTTCCCCATTATAATTCTGCATTCAACCTCCAAAACCAAGAGACCGGATCATACACCATTATCGTTTTTTTCCCGCTTGTGCGCAATAAAGAGAACGGGTATTGTTACAAGATGGCAAGCAGAAACAGGACTCCAAACAGAAAACCCATCGAGCCTCTCTTCAGGAACATCAGCGAAGCGGGCGTTGGAACGCCTCCCGGTACGCCCATTTACATTGGCGACAGGATACCCACCGAGGCCGTGTACTCGCTGATCCAATATAATAACGAAGAAATTTCGGTAATCACGCCGGAAAGCGTCGAAGAAATCATGGCGATGATCGAGGAAGACAGAATAAACTGGATCAACGTGAACGGTTTTTCCGACCCGGAAGCGGTAAAACGACTCTGCGGCTTTTTTAAACTCGATGCGCTTACTATGGAAGATATCCTCAATACGGAACACAGACCCAAAGTCGAGGATTTCCGTCACTACCTCACGCTGATAACCAAAATGCTGACCCGTCATGACGATGGCACCATCGAATACGAGCAGGTAAGTTTCGTTTTAACGCGCAACACGGTATTGACGTTCCAGGAAACGCCCGGGGATTGTTTCGGGCCCGTACGCGATCGCCTGAAAAACGGCACGGGAAGGCTTCGCAAACTGGGCAGCGACTACCTGATGTACGCCTTGCTCGACGTAATCGTGGACAATTACTTCATGATCCTGGAAAACCTCGGAACGCGCCTGGAAAACTTCGAGGAAAAAAGCATGTCCGCACATCAGGCAAAAACGTTCATGTCAGGGCTGCAAGGACTCAAGGCCGACTTGAACCACATGCGCCGCATCCTGTGGCCGGTCCGCGAAACCGTCGGCGTGCTTCTGCACTCGGAATCCGACTTGATCGACAAGGAACTGGACCCCTTCCTGCGCGATCTTTACGAAAACACCGTGCAGGTGCTGGAAGCCGTGGAGAGCTACCGCGAAACAGCGTCGGGCATCCAGGAAATATTCTTCTCCTCGGTATCCAACCGCATGAACGAAGTCATGAAGGTGCTCACCATCATATCGACTATTTTCATTCCCTTGACGTTTATCGCGGGCGTGTACGGCATGAATTTCGAGTTCATGCCGGAGCTTGGCAGGCGCTGGGGTTACCCTGGCGTTCTTGGACTTATGGCGGCGGTTGCTATTGGCATGTTAATCTACTTTAAGAAAAAGAAATGGCTTTGACGGAAAATTCAATTCTCGGGGCGAATTGAATTTGGGTGGCTTGTTTACATTGAATTTGAGGGCTTGGTTTAATTGAATTTAATGGCTTATTTAAATCGAGCTTAATTGCTTATTCAAATTGAACTCGGGGCTCAATTTCAAGCGTTGCGTTTTGCAGCAGAAAAAACCCGCTTTGCATATTGCCCATAAATAACGGAAGCGATAAGATGGCGCAACGTTCTTATTTGGAGCCCATCATGCCCACCACACGAATACGAAAAACCCGGTCTTTTTCCGCCTTGTTCATCGCGGGAATCTTCTTCTTCCTCGTAGTTTCGCCGCTTTCCGCGACCACGGCATCAAACGTAGTCGATGCGGTACTACGGAACTTCCAGGGCGTCGCGACGCTGTTTGCCCAGTCGCCGAGTCTCGCCTGGTCGCGTATTGGGCTGATCTTACTAGGATTTCTGCTGGTATTCCTGGGTAAAAAAGGCGTGCTCGAGCCGCTGTTGATGATACCGATGGGCTTGGGAATGGCTACTGTAAACGCCGGCGTCATGTTCTTCGACCCGCTCATGCTGCACGGCGGCATGGGAACACTTTTCGTGGAACCGCAGGCCGGCGCCTCGGTGGACATGGTCAAGAACGCGGCTGACCTCATGTACGTACTGCAGCTGGACTTTTTGCAGCCCATCTACACCTTCATGTTCTCCAACGGCCTTATCGCCTGCCTCGTGTTCATGGGAATCGGCAGTCTCCTGGACGTGGGCTTCGTAATGCTGCACCCGTTCATCAGCATGTTCCTGGCGCTTGCGGCCGAACTCGGCACCATACTTACCGTACCCATCGCGCACGCCTTCGGCTTTACCCTGCAGCAATCGGCCGCCATCGCGATGGTAGGCGGCGCGGACGGCCCCATGGTCCTGTTCACGGCGCTGAAGTTGGCCCCCGAGCTGTTCGTACCGATTACCGTGGTGGCCTACCTGTACCTGGGGCTCACCTACGGAGGCTATCCCTATTTGATTAAACTGATGATTCCGAAGCGGATACGCGGCATCGCGATGGCCGAACCGCTGCAAACCAAAACGATCACATCCGGCCAGAAACTGGCTTTCGCCGTGTTTATCTGCGCGTTCCTGTCGCTCCTGTTTCCCGTCGCCGCTCCTCTTTTCTTCTCGCTGTTCCTGGGCATAGCCATTCGAGAGTCCGGGCTCAAGTCGTTCCAGACGCTGGTCAGCGAGACGATACTCTACGGAGCCACGCTGTTCCTGGGCCTGCTCCTTGGAATCCTTTGCGAGGCCTCCACCATCCTCAGCCCCGAGGTTCTGCCGCTCCTGCTCCTGGGCATGCTGGCCCTGCTCCTTTCGGGCATCGGCGGCATCCTGGGCGGCTACGTGATGTATCTCATTACGCGAGGAAAATATAATCCGACGATTGGCATCGCGGGCGTTTCCTGCGTACCCAGCACCGCCAAAGTGGCGCAGAAATGCGTGGCGGCGGTGAACCCGCAGGCCATGATCATGCAGTACGCGCTGGGAGCCAATATATCCGGCGTCATCACCACGGCCATCATAGCGGCCGTCTACGTTACCGCGTTCGCCAAGTAAGGAGGCCGACATGCTTATACCTATAATTACCGTCGTGCTGCTGGCCGGTCTCCTCGTCGTGCTGCTGCGCGTGGACGTAGGCATCCACCGCTCGGCGTCGCATCTTGAGCGAATAGCCGACGCGCTGGAAAGCGGCGCGTTAAAGGCATCGTCCGGCGACAGAGCCCCGCAAGCCCAATCCAAGACCGATTACGAAGAAATCGCGGCGGCAATCGCCGCGGCCAGGGTAGCGCTCAACGAGAAAAAGCGCGCCAATCGACCGTCGCAAACCGTAGTCGCCGGATCCGCCTTAAAAGCGCATCACGTTTACGACGGCAGGAGCAACGGCCTCGTGGATGTATTCAATGAAGAAATCGGAACCGACAAGGGGAACGCGCCATGAAAAAAATAGACGTGCTCATGACCGCCTTTCGCGACGGCATCCAGTCCGCGTATGGCGCCCGCGTACTTTCCAAGGATTACATGCCCGTCGTAGAGGCCGCTTCTAAGGCCGGCATACGGCGCTTCGAAGCCGGCGGCGGCGCGCTGTTCCAGGCTTCGGTTTTATACTGCGGCGAAAACCCCTTTGACCGGGTGGACGCCTTCCGCCGGGCGGCCGGTCCGGACGCGGAGCTGCAGACGCTCTCGCGCGGCGCCAGCATGGTGGGCATCGAGCCGCAGAGCAGGGAAGTAATCAACCTGTATACAAATCTGCTCAGGCGCCACGGCATCAACACGGTGCGGAATTTCGACGCGCTGAACGACAACTACAACCTGGCCGAAACCGGAAAGATCATCGTTGCCGCTGGGCTCAAGCACGAGCCGGCCATCTGCGTCACCGATCCGCCTCCCGGGTCCGCGCTCGAGGGCATCGACACCCCCGAATATTACCAGAGCCTGCTCGTCAAGTTCCTGGAGAGCGACCTGCCCTTCAACTCGGTATGCTTCAAGGATTCCGTGGGGACCGTACGCCCGTCCAAGGTGCGCGAAACGGTACGCCTCGCGCGGAAGCTTCTCGGCAAGGACATCTCCATCAGCTGGCACACCCACGACACGCTGGGCCTGGGAATCGCCTCGTACCTGGCGGCCATCGAAGCCGGTGCCGACAGGGTCGACCTGTCGCTTTCACCGCTTTCGGGCGGAGCCTGCCAACCCGACATAATCTCGTTCTGGCACGCGTTGCGCGGCAGCGATTTCGAGCTGGACCTGGATATTCAGAAAATCCTGCAAACCGAGGAAATGCTCAAGGAAGCGCTCCGGCCCTACACCATGGTCCCCGAGGCGGAACGCACCGACCCGCTGTCGCTGTTCTACCCGATGCCCGGCGGCGCCGTTGCGGCGAACGCCAACCTGCTCCGCGATCAGGGTTTGTCCGCCCGATACGACGAGATCATCCACGCGCTGGGCGAGGTATATTCAAAAGGCGGCGGCGGCGCACCCGTAACTCCGGTCAGCCAATATTACGTGCAGCAGGCGTACGAAAACGTCTTGTACGGCGCCTGGAAACGCATCGCGCCCGGCTATGGCCGCATGGTCCTCGGTTACCTGGGCACCACGCCCACCGACCCCGATCCCATAGTGCGCGAAATTGCCTCCAAGAGCATGTCGCTTCCGCCGGCCACCACCGATCCGCTCTCGGCCGCCGATGCCGATCCCGCAAAAAACCTTTCCGCATTCAGGGAAAAGCTGACGAACGCGGGGATTCCCGTGTATGACGAGGCTCTGGCGCTGGTAGCCCTCTGCGGCGAAAAAGGCATCAACCTCCTTAATGGCAGGGCGACTATAAGCCTGGCCAAGGCAGCGCCCGCTATTGCCCCGGGAAGCCTCCAGGCAATCCAGTCGCATGCATCCGGAGCGGCTGCCGCCTCCTCCGACCAAGGCGACTTTACCGTAATCCTCAACGAAAAAGTATTCGGCGTGCGTTTCTCGGGCGATAACGTAAGCGTCAACGGCGTCTCGTTTTCCTACGCCGTGGCCGACGGCCTGGACGAAGAACTGCTGGCCAAAGGCGCCGCCGGCCCGATCGACGAAACCGACGAGCCGCTCGTGGAGACCCACGACATCCGGGCTTTCGCTCCGGGCATGATCATTCGCCTGAATAAACAGCTGGGCGACAAGATCGCCATCGGCGAAACCATCCTGGTGCTCGAGTCAATGAGTTCCGAGATTCACGTAAACGCCAAGATATCCGGCGTCGTGACGGAGTTGCCCATAGCCTGGGGAGACCGCGTGGAAGCGGGCCAGATATTGATGCGAGTCAATGTATTGTCGCGCGGCCGGCTGGCCATGGTCTCGCGCGCCACGGAAGGCCTCGCGCAAAAAGCGCATGGCAGCGGCGTAACCGCGATCGAGTCGCCGCTCAATGGAATCATCCTGAAAATCTACAAAAAACCGGGCGAGCGGATCCACGCAGGCGAGTCCATACTGGTCACCGAGGCCATGAAAATGGAACAGCCGGTCAATTCGCCGATTGAAGGCCTCATCGAATCGATTCTGGTAAAACAGGGCGATCAGGTAAAGCGCGGACAGGTTTTGGTCCAAATCGCGCCGGAAGGAGCACTATAATGGAAGGACTCGTAAAAGCCCTGGAATCTTACGGGATCGCGGCAATAATCTCCTTCGTGGTAGCGGGGCTTATCGTCCTCATCCGCAACGGAATACAGCTGATCGGCAAGAAAAAACCGTAATACTAGGCTCATTAATTGAAACGCTGGTCCTCAAACATGCAATTGACGATTTGACATAATAGGGGTACCATGTCTGCCGTCTGTTACGGAGGATACGTACTCCGCAAACAGGCAGTTGAAACTTCCTTAATAAGCATCACGAGAAAAGGAGAGACCTCACCATATGTCAATGAAAACATTTCACGGCGGAGCTCATCCGCCCGAACACAAAGAGCGCAGCGCGGATTCACAGATAGCGACCCTGCTCAAAGTGGCACAGGTCGTCATCCCGGTAAACCAGCATTTCGGCGCGCCCATCAAGCCGCTCGTGCAGGTTGGCGATGTCGTAAAGCGCGGCCAGAAAATAGCCGACGGCGAAGGCCGCATGACGGTTCCGCTCCACAGTTCCATCGCGGGCACGGTAAAAAAAATCGAGCCCCGCATGCAGGCGAACAACCTGGAAGGCCTGGCGATCGTCATCGAGCCCACAGGCGAAGATATAACCGATTTTATGCCGGTACTCGATCCGTTTGAATGCGGCATCAAGGACGCGCTAGCCCGAATCCGCGAAGCCGGCATCATAGGCAAGGGCGGCGCGGGATTCCCCACGCACGTAAAGCTTGCTCCCCCGGCCGACAAACCCATCGAGTTCGTAATCGCGAACGCGGCGGAATGCGAACCCTACCTCACCATAGACGAGCGCGTAATGGCAGAGGCGGCCGAGGACTTCATCGACGGCATGGCCATCGTGATGCGCGTCGTAGGCGCAAAAAAAGGCATCATCGGCCTTGAAGCGAACAAAAAACATCTGGTTCCCGGCCTGACTTCCGCGATCAAGGCAAAAGGAAACGAGGGCATCAGCCTGCAGCTTCTGGCCACGAAGTATCCGCAGGGCGGCGAAAAAATGCTTATTACCGCATTGACCGGCCGCGAAGTTCCGTCGGGCGGATTGCCCATGGACGTCGCCTGCGTCGTGTGCAACGTAGGCACGCTGCGCGCCGTCTCCGAAGCGTTCCGCCAGGGCAAACCGGTTATCGATACCGGCATAACCATCAGCGGTGGCGCCTGCGAGACCCCGAGAAACTTGATCGTACCCGTAGGCATGCTGGTCCAGGACCTTCTCCCGAACCACGTCACCATCGCCGAGGACAAAGTACGCCGCATCGTGATGGGCGGACCCATGATGGGTCCCGCCGTTCCCAACATGAATATTCCACTGCAGAAAAACACGTCCGGCGTCCTCTTCCTGGACGCGCGCGAAGCCAAGACCTATGCCGAGAATCCCTGCATACGCTGCGGTTCCTGCATGCGCGCTTGCTCATGCCGCCTCTCGCCCGCCCTGCTCAACAAGGCGCTGGCCTGCAACGATCTTGACGAGGCCGAGGAAATAGGCGCGCTCGACTGCATCGAGTGCGGCACCTGCAGCTTCGTCTGCCCGGCGCACATTCAGCTCGTCCAGCGTTTCCGCGTGGGCAAGCAGCTCGTACGAGCCAAGAAACAGAAGGAGGCGCAGAATGCCGCTAAATAAGCTCCTGTTGTCGTCCAGCCCGCACGTCTTCACGCCGGTAACGACTCGCAAGATAATGGCGGCGGTAATCATCGCGCTGCTGCCCTCCACCGTATACGGCATCGTGCTGTTCGGCCTGCCCGCCCTCGGACTCGTATTGGTTTCCGTGATTTCGGCCGTGGCCTCCGAGTGGATTTTTCGTATCTTCACCAAGCAGGAATCGCATGTAGGCGATTTATCCGCCATCGTGACCGGACTCCTACTGGCCCTCATAGTGCCTCCTTCGCTTCCATTATGGATGGTAGCGCTGGGTTCAGTGGCCGCTATTTTGTTCGCCAAGGAATTCTTCGGCGGCATCGGCGCCAACCCCTTCAACCCGGCCCTTATCGGCCGCGCCATCCTCCTTATGAGCTTCCCCGCCGCGATGACCACCTGGCATACCCCGGGTACCGCCATTACCATCGACGCGCTCACCACCACGACGCCCCTCAACGTCGTAAAGCAGGGCGGAGCCGTGCTCGACGTGGCCAAGGGATTCGTGGACAACGGCCTGGCCCACACCGGCAATTACAACGACATGCTGTGGACGCTGTTCATCGGCAACCGAGCGGGAAGCCTCGGCGAAAGCTCGATACTCCTCATCCTGGTAGGCTTTGCGTTCCTTCTCCTGCTCCGCGTCATAGACTTCGTCGTGCCGCTGGCCATGATGGGAACCGCGTTCCTGCTGTCTTGGGTTTTGGGAATGGATCCCGTGTTCGGCGTGCTGTCCGGCGGTATCGTGTTCGGAGCCGTCTTCATGGCCACCGACTACTCGTCCAGCCCGCTTACTCCGCTGGGCAAAGCGATCTTCGGCGCGGGCGCCGGAGCGCTCACGGTGCTTATCCGCAAGTTCGGCGGATTCCCCGAAGGCGTCACCTACGGCATCCTCATCATGAACGCTGTAGCCCCGTTCCTGGACAAGCTGCGCGTCAAGAAATACGGTTACGTAAAGCCCGTGAAGGCAGCCAAGGAGGCAGGCAAATGAAAAAAGACATCCTGCGCCTGGGTTTCTCCCTGGCCATCTTCGCCGTTTTCTCCTGCGTCGCTCTCGCCGTGGTCTACACCATAACCGATCCGACCATCAGGGGCCTCGAGGCTAAAAACCTCATCGAGTCGCAGAAAAACCTGTTTCCCGACGCAGATACCTTCGCCGACATTACGGCCAGCATCAAGTCGGCCGATCCCGCCGTCAACTTCGACGGCGCATGGAAAGCCTCCAGCGGCGACACCGTCATGGGCGTCATCATCAAGGCCAAAGGCAAGAGCTACGGCGGCGACGCCGTCGTGCTCGTGGGAGTGGGAACCGATCGCCGCATCATCGGTGTAAGAATTCTTAACTTGATAGACACGCCCGGCCTGGGGGCAAACGCGCTCAGCCCCACATATTTCGTCGACAAAAGCTCCAAGACCACGTTCCCCGGCCAGTTCGCCGGCAAACCGGTATCGGACGCCTTCGTCGTAAAGGAAGACGTCATCGCGATAAGCGCCAGCACGATCACCAGCAAGGCCATCTCCGTGATCATCAAGGCCGCGAGCGGCGCAGGCGCGCTCTGGCTTGAATCCAACGCTGCGGGAGGCAAGTAATGTCGAAGTTCACCAAAGAAATCTCGCGCCTCGGGACGCTGTTCGGCAAGGGGCTCATAACCGAGAACCCGCTGCTCATGCTCATGATCGGCCTCTGTTCGGCCCTGGCCGTAACCACCAGCGTGGCCAACGGAATCGGAATGGGCATCGCCATGACCTTCGTCAACGTATTCGCCGAATTGGTCATATCTTTATTCCGCAAGGTAATCCCCAACGACGCGCGCATCCCGATATTCATCATCGTAATCGCCGCGTTCACCACCATCGTGGACCTC
This sequence comes from uncultured Treponemataceae bacterium, assembly GCA_964485395.1. Lineage (GTDB taxonomy): Bacteria > Spirochaetota > Spirochaetia > Treponematales > UBA12059 > JANNSO01. The sequence goes on from CAZAJF010000002.1 coordinate 56,773, forward strand.
GTCATGAAGGCGTACTTCCCCGACCTGTCCAAGGCCATGGGCGTGTTCATCCCGCTCATCGTGGTCAACTGCATCATCATGGGACGCGTGGAAGCCTTCGCGTACAAGGAAAAGCCGATCGACGCCATAGTGGACGGAATCGGCATGGGCCTCGGATACACCTGGGTGCTCGTGGGCATCGCGGCTCTCCGTGAGATCCTGGGCAACGGAACTTTCCTCAACATCCAGATAATGCCCCAGTCCTTCCAGCCCATCCTGTTCTTTACCCTCCCGCCCGGGGGATTCATCGTATTCGCGCTGTTCATCTCGCTGAACATCTGGCTCAACAAGCTCAAGATCAAGGCCGAAAGCGCCAAGCTCGCAAAGGAGGCCGCATGAACAGCCTTGCAACGATTTTTCTCGCGTCGATTCTCGTAGAGAACGTCGTGCTGATGCGCTTCCTGGCGCTATGTTCCTACGTAGGCATGACGAGCGACGTAAACCAGTCGGTTGGAATGGGCTTCGCCGTTACCTTCGTGACGGTGCTGGCAACGGCCGTAACCTGGCCGCTGTTCCATTTCGTGCTCGTGCCGCTGCACATCGAGTTCCTGCAGATTCTCGTGTTCATACTCGTAATCGCGGCGCTCGTGCAGCTGGTGGAGTTCTACCTGAAGAAGAACGTCCCGGGCCTGTACGCAGCCATGGGTATTTACCTGCCGCTCATCACCACGAACTGCGCGATCCTCGCGGTGACGTTCGACAACATCACCCGAAAGTACAACATGGCGCAGTCCATCGTGTACGCGGTGGGCGTATCGCTCGGCTACATGCTGGCCATGGTGCTGCTCGCCGGAATCCGCGACCGGATCAAGGACAGTCCCGTACCCAAATTCCTTCAGGGCACGCCGATACTGTTCGTTGCGACGGCGCTTATTACGGTTGCCTTCATGGGCTTCGCCGGAATGATAAAGTGAGGGTGGGCGCATGAACATAATACTGATCACACTTGTTTTTTCCGCCCTGCTCGCCTTCGGGCTCGGTGCGGCTCTCGGTTTCTTCAAGGCGAAATTCGCCGTAGCCCGCGACCCCAAAATCGACGAAGTCCGCTCGGCGCTGCCGGGCGTTAACTGCGGCGGCTGCGGATATCCGGGCTGCGACGGTTACGCGGAAGCCGTAGCCACGGGCAAAGTTCCCGTAACTAAATGCGCACCCGGCGGCAAGCACGCCGCCGAGAAGCTTTCCGCGATGATGGGCGTAAATGCCACCGCCGAGGATGTCGTGGCCGTACTGGCCTGCCAAGGCCACAAGGACGCGGCGGGTACCAAGGGCGAATACGTCGGCGTGGAAACCTGCCGCGCGGCCAAGCTCTCCACCGGCGGCACGAAACTCTGCCCCTGGGGATGCCTTGGTTTCGGCGACTGCGTAAAGGTCTGCATGTTCGACGCGCTGTCCATGGGCGACGACGGCCTGCCCCACGTGGACTACGCCAAGTGCACCGGCTGCGGCATGTGCTGCCAGGAATGTCCCCAGCAGATCCTCGTCACAGCACCCCGTGCCCGTAAAGGCTCGGTCGTAATCTGCAGCAACCATGCCGTCGTAAAAGCCACGGTCATGAAAAACTGCAAGGTCGGCTGCATCAAATGCGAGATGTGCGTAAAGGCGTGTCCGGAAAACTGCATCACGATGGTAAACGGCATACCCGTCACCGATTACGCCAAGTGCACTTCCTGCGGCGCCTGCGTCCAGAAGTGCCCGACAAAATGCTATAAAATGATAGAAACGGACCTCGTCGCAGGTACGACGGTCTGACGAAGAAAAATCCTTCCGGGTTACCGGAAGGATTTTTTTTATGCGCACCCGACTGATCCCGACTGACCCTAGCGGTCGCGGCGATCGTTGTCGATGACGAATTGCTCCGCCAGGATGACATGCTCATGGGTCTTTGCGCTGGTGGCGGCATAGCGGATCGTTTCATTCTTGAGATATCGCGCGATATTGGCGTCAAAATCATCGATTGAAATTCCCAAATGAGAATTTACCCATTCGCGCATGTCCGCGATGCTTACTTTATATCCGCCATCAAAGATTTTTTCACCCTGCTTCAAGGCAAAGTCTGCCATGCCGTGCGCTACGCGTTCCCGCGGTATGGTTTCGATAAGGTCCGATATTTGCGTATTGGAAGAGCGGATTCTCGCAGACAGGGTCTTGATGATGGTAAGCGCGAACTTCGGGTTCGTCAGCACCATGTTCTCGAATACCGATTCGTCCACCGCGATCAATTTACTTTTTTGCGAAGTTATCGCCGTAGCCGATCGAGGACGGGCATCGATGATGGCCATCTCCCCGAAAAACTCATTGGGCGTCTTTACGAGCTTCAGCACGGTTTCCCCGCCTTCGACCTTTTTTCGGATTTCAACGCTGCCCTCGACCAAAATATACATGATCTGTCCCTTGTCGCCTTCCTTGAAAATAACTTCACCGGCTTCAAAGGTTTTTATATTTGTTTCCATAAAAATAATGATACGCGATGAACCTCAAAAATGCAAATATTGGCTCGGTTCTGAATATTCGGTTTAAGCGTTTGACAGATAGCCTTTTGCGCTCTACTCTGTTCAGGATATGGTGTGCCGAAAAACACGGACGGCTTCCGGGTTATCCGGCACCTGGGTTTCCCGCTATTTCAAATAAAGGATAACACAATGAAATCTCCCAAGATAACCGTAACGCTCTTCGTCGTCCTGTTGACCGCGAGCTTCGTGCATCTGCATGCCCAAGAAAGCCGGGAGACTGCCATCCTGGCGGCGTTCGAGGGTACCGTGGAAATATTCACCGATAACAAACCTGTCAGCGTAAAAATCGGCATGCGGCTGGGCGAAGCCAGCGTGATCCGCGCCGTCGACGGTACGGCTCTTCTCTATTTCCCCGCCGAGTCCCTATACGGCGTGATAAAAAACGCGGCAACTAGTCCCGGCGCCTGCCTGAAACGACCGATAGCCGACGCGGACATGGAACTCATCAGGAACAAATCCGGCGACATCCTGGAAGTTTTTCTGAAGGCCGCCCCTCCCGCAGACGGCTCGCCGCCCACGGACGCGCCACCGTCTCAGAACCCGGCTGAAAAAAGCGCTGCGGCGCTGAGCGCTCCCCTGAACTTCAACCTCATCCTTATTCTGGACGCCTCGACATCCATGCGCAACGCTTTCCGCGAGATGCAGGATTATATTTTCTCGCTGACGATGGACCAACAGCTGAAAAATGGGGATTTTTTATCTATCTTCGTTTTCGGCGCGGAGACAAACAAAGTCTTTTCCGCGACGCTTGACCTACCCAAGGACAATGACGCGCTGAAGGAAGCCATCTATAAAATCAAGCCCACGCAACAAGCCACGGACATCGGGGCCATGCTCGCGGAACTGCAAAAATTTATAACAAGCGAAAATCTGCCCAACAAGAAAACGGTGATAATCTGGGCGACCGACGGAAAAAACAATCCCGCTCCCTCTTCTCCCTGGGCCGGCAAGGACATCTATCAGCCTACGGCTTTCGCCGCGTATAAAATCGTGCGCAGCGCCGAGTATAAAGTCCTGCTGCTTTCCATCGGCAGCGACACGACCGCGGCCGAGTCTTTGGGAATCCCCTTGGGGGGAGAAGTCATAAAAGTGGCCTCGGACGCCAAAGCCGGCGCGATAGGCAGGCTGTTGGCGGATTTCTCGGAATCCATAGAATTAAAGGCGCCGGATTCCCTGGGAAAAACGGCCAGGCTCGATCCCTCGATTCCCCTGGCGTTCATTTCAACCTACCCCGTAGCAAAAACAATTAACATAGATCGAATCCTGGTGGCCGTCGACGGATCCTCCAAAACCGAGCTCGTACCGGAAAGCCCCCTGGTAAAAATCGGCGCCATGGACCAGCGAATCGAGGGCTACCGCGTAACACTCCCGGCCAAGCTTGCGAAAGGGCCGCACGTCATGGAGATAGAAGTGGTAACCGAAGGCAACAAACTAATGAGGCCCCTGCAGCAGATCAAGTTCGTCTATGCCCCGGTCAATTACACCCTGATAATACTCGCGGCGGCAGGCTTGATAGCGATCGTTCTGCTGCTTATCGCGCTTAAGCGCAGGAAGTCCAAGAAAACAAGCGCCTGACGGTGAGCGTCATCATTCCCCGCGCCGAAGCTCGGCCAGGCGCCGGGACAGATTATTTGGTAGAAGGTCCAGCTTCTCGGCTGCTCGCGTCAAAGACCCGCCTGCGAGCTGCAGTTGCCGCTCAAGATATAAAAGCTCCATGCGCCGCTTCGCTTCCCGCAGGGGCATGGCTTCGTCGAAGGGAAAATCCGCGGAACCCGAAGGTGTCTTTACCCCGACGGGCATGCCTAAGGATTCAGGAGCCGACCACCCCGCGTTTTCCATGCCGGCGAGGAATCCCGCGGTAATCAAAGCTTCACTGGATAAAGCCGCCGCGCGCTCCACGACGTTTTTCAGCTCGCGTATGTTTCCCGGATAATCGCGCTTGGCCAAATATTCCCCGGCATCGTCGTCGAACGCCGTTTCCCGATTGGCCCCGTTTCGCTTGACGCGTTCCAGGAAATATTGCACGAGCCTTGGTATATCCGCGGCACGCGCGGAAAGCGGCGGCACGGACAGGGGCACCTGGGCAAGCCTGTATAAAAGATCGCCTCGGAACGTTCCCTTGGCGACCTCTGCCCGCAGGTCGCGGTTTGTCGCGCAGACAAGGCGCGCATCCACCGCGACGACCGAATCCGAACCCACGGGCCTCACCTCGTTCGTCTCGAGAACGCGCAAGAGCTTCGCCTGCAATGGTAAGGAAAGTTCACCTATCTCATCCAGGAACAGGGTTCCGCCTCCGGCTTCCCTGAAGCAGCCGACGCGTTCCCGATCCGCGCCCGTAAAAGAGCCTTTCCGGTGGCCGAAAAATTCGCTCTCGGCGAGCTCGGGAGAGATTGCCGCGCAGTTAATAGCCACGAACGGCTTTTCGCAGCGGGGCGAGCGAAAATGAATCCAGCGCGCCAAAGGTTCCTTGCCGCACCCGCTTGGGCCGTGAATGAGCACGGAAAGCACGCTATAGGCGGCGCGCTCGGCCGACGCGACCAGTTCCTTCATGAGGGGACTCTCGCCCACGAAGAGATTATCGCGCAGCCATACCGATCGCGCGGCACGGTCGGAACGCTCGGCGCTCAGCCGTCGCTGGGCCATGGCGATTATCATTTCCAACCGTTCGGCATCCAATGGTTTTTCCAGCACATCGAGGGCGCCGGCCCGAATCGCGCGCACGGCGTTTTTTACGTCCAAGACTCCCGATACCATGACAACCGGAATTCCCGCACCGGAATATTCATCCAGGGTATCGAAACCGTCCAGGCCGCCAAGCATGATATCCAGCATCACGAGATCGTAACGGCCGGAAACCTTGTCGGCCGGCGGCGGGCTCAGCACCGTTTCCACCATATGGCCCTTCAACCGTAAATAGCCCGAAAGGGAGGTAAGGTAGGATTCATCGTCGTCTATCGCAAGAAGTGTGGCCATTAAACAAGCTCCGATTCCGGAAAAGCCAGGATAAAAACGAGACCACCGGTCCCGGAAAGCTCTATTCGCAAAGTACCGCCATGCAAGGCCGCGATCCTGCCGACGAGCCACACGCCCAAGCCGCTGCCTTCCCGTTTCGTCGTAAACCGGCTTGTACCTATCTTTTCCAGTATACCCGGCTCAAGGCCGGTAACGCCGTCGGAATACACGAGCCTGCAGTCGCCTCCCGAGCGCTCCTCCGCGAGCTTGGCGGAAAAAACCTGCCCGCGCTCAGCGCACGCCTCCGCGCTGTTGGCAAGAAGGTTAATAAATACTTCCCGAAGATACGATTCGTCGAACGGCGGGAATCGGCATCCGGCGCAAAAATCGGTGACCACGCCGTTAACCGCGACGAGCGGATGCGTAACCGAAACGAGGGACGCCGCTTCCCTGAAGACCTTTTCCGGATCCGTTCGCGCCATGCGGGGTTCGGAAAATCCCGAGAGCGAGCGCATCCGCTTGAACAGCGAGGAAAGCCGCTGCGCCTCGCTTTCCGTTCGGGCTACTGCGTCCCGCAAGGCGAGTTCCCTGCCCGACGCGGCGGCATCGCCTCCGACGCTGAACTCCGCGAGCAGCTCGCGCGCGGTCCTCGCGGACATGGTGATGGAGGCGAGCGGGGTCCTGGCCTGATGCGCCACGAACGCGGCTGCCTCGCCCCAACCCTGCAAGGCCTTCAATTCCGTTTTCATGCGCTCCCGCCCGGAAAGCGCATCGACGAATTCATCCAGCTGCTTTTCGAGTATTCCGAACTCATCGGATTGTCCGCTGGAAAAACGCCAGGACATGTCGTCGGAGCGCAGAGCCTTGAGCCCTTCCCCCAACCGGGCCCAACGCCTCGTCAGGAACACAGCCAAGGTGGCGGAAACCACAAGGGCGGCTATCGCCTCCATGAACAGGAAGCCGACGCTCAACGCCAGGGAACTTATCCGCCTGTCTTCCGAAAGCACGGTCCTCTTGGCGATATCGCGCCTGATGGGTATAAGCGCCACGCGCACCGCCGCGATTTCCGTCTCTTCCATCGTACCGGAGCCTAAAACCGCGTCGACCGCGCTTATAGCCTGTTCCGCAGCTTGGGTTGAATTCTTGTCCGACCTGGAGCCGAAGCTGAAAACGAAAATTCCGGCCGTACCGAGTACAGCGGCCGAGAGGAGGAATGTCGTCAAGAAAATACGTGTCCTGAATTTCATGGTTTACCGATACGGAAGGGAACCGAGTCCCTCGACCATGCGACTTGCGGTCGCGGGACGATATGCCCACAGGACCATGGGATCATAATCCTTGTCTTCGGGCAAGCTCAGCACGAGTTGCGCGTCGCATGCAAGCGGAAAGCTCAAGCCATCCAGCCGGCCTATGCGCAGGCTTCCGAATCTCGTCAAAATATTCCAGGCGGCCTGTGCGTCGACGGTGCGGTGAACGCCGCCGGTTTCCGAAACCCGGATTTCGTACTGAGTGCCGTCAAAGCGGATTTCGCGCCAGGCCTCGGCGCGCAAAGGACCTGCGCCGACCTTCAAGGTCAGGCGCAGGGTAAAAAAGGAATCCACTACTTTCAGGATTTCGCCGCCCGGCGGACCATCCAGCTCCAGCGAAAGATACAGGGCATCGGCGTCCCGATGCGGCCACATCTCCACCGGAGGGGCTTGCCTGGGCTGGACCACTCCAAGGAATACCCCGATGGCCAGCACGGCGCCCTTGAGCCAGGAATCCATGGTTATTTCTTTTTAACCGAGTAGGCGCTGCTCGTGGCGCGGTAGGTTTCCAGGAGGCGCTCTTCCTTGGTTGTTCCGCCTATGAGCATCACGATTCCCGACACCAAATTCGGCAAGGTCCAACGGAGGGAAGAAACGGAATTATTGGTAAAGCTGTCCCAATCGCCCGTCGCTGACGCTATGATCGCCTGAGTGCCCAGTACCGCAAGGGGGGTAGCAACCCCGATAATGCCGCCCGTAATCCGGGTTCTCTTTGCATCATCGGCTATATCCTTCATGATGCCGTACGCAAGGGCTTCCTGCACCACGGGATCCGTTTCGGCATAGAGACTGGAGTATTCGGTCTTGTATTTTTCCTTGGGCTGCGTCAGCGCTATAAGGCCGATTCCCCCGATGAGCCCACCGATCCCGGTAACGCCGGCCGTCACGCCCCGGATGATCATCTGTTCCTCGGGGGATTGGAAACTCGTCGAAGGAGTGAGGAAAGCATAACCCGCGCCCGCCGCTCCGAGAACGAAAAGCCCGCCGCCTACGGCCGTCAGCACAGCTCCGGTCTTTCTTTTGGCGGCTTCGTTTCCCCTGAAATATTCATCAAGCAGGGAAAGCGCAAACTGAGGATTGGTCTCACCGGATTCCCGGGAACTTGCCAACGGATTCGACAAGGGAGTTCCGGCGGGCACGGAATCCTGCGCAAAAATATTCATAGCCGCGCCGTTCGCCAGTAAAACTAAAATAATCATTATAAAACTTGTCAGTCTTTTCATATACTTCTCCTTAAAACATGTTTTCCAGCCACATAAGCGGCACCTGTCATATAGCAGGAAGCGTGCCAACAAAAAAAGCGCGTAAAATTGCTTGAAATTGCTAAAAAACTAATAAAATCACTGTTTTCCAATATATCAGCTATCGTAAATGATAACCCAAGCATATCGTTTTTGATAGCCCCGATACACTTGCAAAAAGAAACACCATACCGTACTGTAACTTCGACGGAGACATAAATGAAAATAAAAAACTTGATTTTATTATTACTTGTGACTGCTGGCCTGCAGGCGGTCTCGGCGCAAACAGGCGCCGCACCCGACACAACCAGAAGGATTGCCCTCCTCGGAGCAAAAAACCTGTCCGGGGATCCACGGGCCGATTACCTCGGCGGTATCCTGCAAGGATTGCTTTCCTATGATCTATCCCGAACCGCGGGCATAATTCTCGTGGACAGGGCAAGCCTCGACAAAGTACTTGCGGAAACCGAGCTCCAGCTTTCCGGCATCGTGGACGACAAAGGCGCCAGCGCGAAACTCGGATCGCTCCTCGGGGCCAACTACCTGCTCTTCATCGAGTACGCCATGCTCTCGGGAGAAGTTCTTGTCACCGCAAAGTCCGTGGACGTGGGTACGGGCCGCCAAGGCTCGTTCGTGGAGCGCGGCGCCACGGAAAACGTGCTTCACCGGCTCGCGGAAAGCATCGCCGAATACTTTACCGGGCTGCGGCCGTCCTTCGCCGATCCCGCTTCCGAACGCAGTATCCTGACGCTGCGCGACGAGTCGCCGGGCACCATCGCGCTCCACTCCATCATGAGCCACGCGGAAATTTACCTGGATGGCGAATTCGCGGGCTACACGACGGGTAATTCGGAGATTCCCTTCGTCATGGAAAAACTGAAGCCGGGCAAGCACCTGGTGCGGGTCCGGGGAGACCACGGATTCGGCATCGTCGTGCTTCCCGCAATCCTGTTCAAGGATTGGGAGCTCGAGGTAAACGTACAGCCAGGCAAGCGGCACGTAATCCGCGATGAAACGCGGTCGTTCAATTCGATTCTATATAAGCTGCAGTATATCGTGCAGAAAAGCGTCGCCTACGAACAAAATAAACCCATCCCGCCATTTACCGCCAAATATAACACCAGAGACGGCAAGCCGGTTACGGTACTGCTTGAGCTCATACCCGACGCCGGTTCCGGCAGCCTGCAGTTCAAGGCCGTGCTCAAGGTAAACGATCAGGTAAAATTCTGGACGATTACTCCCGTAGCAGAGACGGAAACGGAGTTCAAGGATGAGTTTTCAGGAATCCGGCTGGAACTGGATATCGACGCCCGTTATTTCGGAAAGCTATCCATCGACGTAACCCTGCTGAGAACCGATGTCTGGCAGGGCATGTTCGACGACGAATAGCCGCCTGGCTATCTCGCTCAACCGTTCTTGTCGCCGACAGGTCTCACGGGCGGGGTTTCGGGGAAATCGTAGATTTCCCTGAAAATATCCAGCGCCGCGAAGAACAGCACGAGGATCAACGGGCCTATTATCAGGCCGTTGATGCCGAAGCTGGCGATTCCGCCGATGATGGCGAAGAATATCGGCAACGGATGCATTTTAATAGGTCCACCGACGAGGATGGGTCGGTAGAAATTATCCAGGAGAGAGATGCCGACTCCCGATAATATCAAGAGCAGGATACCGCCGGGCAGGCTGTTCACGAAGATATACGTAAGCCCAACGGGGAACCAGATGGCGCCCGCGCCGACGATGGGGATGAACGAGCAAACCGAGACGAGCACCCCCAGGAGCAATGCGCCGTTTACCTTGAAAAGGAGGAACAGCGTAAAGGCGATGCAACCTTGGATCAAGGCCACCAGCATATTGCCCCGGATGAGCTGTCGGGTCGTTTCCTTGAAGTGCCTGATGAATTTTTGCATGTATTCATGCTTGATGGGAACGGCCTTGATGAAAATCTGCAACAGATAATGCCCGTCCATGAAGAAAAAATACAGCGTGAACGTCATGAAGGCCAAGGCAAGGCAGAAACTCCCGAGATTCTGGGCTACCCTGGTGGAAAGATTGACGATCGCCGCCTGGTTGAGCTTCAGGAAATCCATGGCGGCCTTCTGCAGATCAAGGCTGCCGAGGTCGATCGCGCCGCCGCTCACCGAATACAGGAAATCGCCGAGCCGGGCCAGCGGAGCCAGCGGCGCGAGATTGTTGACAACGTTGGCAGCCCCGGTTTCCGCCAATACATGCGACAGCTTACCCTTGAACGCGTAAGGATTCGCCTTTAAAAACTCGAGGATATCCCCGATGACCTGGCTTGATTGCTTGATAAGCAGAAAAGCCAGAAGGGCCAGCGGCACCACGATTATCAGCACCGCGGAAATTGAGACCAAACCGGCGGAAAGCGCCCTTCTGAGAGAGGAAAACCTGCTCGCGCGCATGGTTATTTTTTTTAATCCTGCGAGGCGCGCATAAACCGGGTCGAGGAATCCGTACAGTATGGCCGCCCATAGCAAAACCGTGAAGAAGGGCATGAAAAGCCGCATCACGAGGATGAACAGCAGTATAAATACTGCAAAAAATATTAACTTCTGTATAGTGTTCTTTTCAAGCATGTCGCTGGCTTTCATGGCTCTCTCCCCTGCGTCAATTTCTTTTCCTCAAGGCTATGCGGCGCTTGCGGAATTCCATTATCGGCCTGTCGCCGGGAAACAGGTTCTCGCCCGTTCCGATGCCGTCGCCCCTCGGCACCTGCGTTTCGACGATGCGCCTGTCCTGGTGCGCTATCACCCGGCTCATGACGAGGCCCAGCGCGTCGACGATCCAGGAGAACGGAGGCAAAGTCATGAACGACTGATACCAGCGCAGGTACAATATGGCGTGCTCGCCGTCTACGGGCACGAAGGCCGCAGCGATGCGAACCTTGTCGCCGATGCGGTTTTCCCAAAGGTTGGGCAGCATGAACTCAAGCTTGTAGTCTCTCGTAGTATCCGGAACGGGAACCTGCTCGGGCGTTCTGGGCTTCTGGCCTTCATCCCTCGCATTGTAGACATACACGAAAAACAGGTCGTTATCCTTCCATTCCAGGCCCGGTCCTTCCACGAGGGTACGGTTGCCCCGCCCTATCGTCGTTCGGTGCACGAAGGGCAGGTGGGCCACGTCGAGCTGGTTTTCCGCGACTCGGGAATAATGATTGTGCCAGGGATCCTGAAGGCTCGCGAAATGCTTGAAATCCTTGAGATCCTCGAAAAACGGCGGCTCAGCCGGTTCGGGCTTCGACTCGCCCCACCAGATAAATACCCAGCCCCAGTTTTCGTAGACCGGATAGGACAGCATCTGGAATTCCTTGGGCACGGGCGCATCCCGGCCGTTGGCCGGAATTTTAACGCAACGCCCGGAAGGGTCATACTCGAGGCCATGAAACGGGCAACGCGCATGCCCGTCCACGATGTCGCCAAGGGCGAGGGAAGCCCCGCGGTGCGCGCACTTGTCGAAGAAGCAATGGGCAACGCCGGTTTCGTCGCGCCAAAAAACAAGGCGCTCGCCCAGACGCAAGAATCCCACCGGTTTCTTCCGGGGAATTTCCTTGGATTCAAGCACGGCGTACCACAGGTTTCTTATCATTATTTTCTCCGAAGTTTTTTCCGGCTTTGCTTGAGCTTGGCCCGCTCGGCCTCCGCCGCCGCAAAAAGCGAGGCCTTGTTTTTTTCCGCGCGGGATAAAATCGCTATCAAGCCGACACCCGTAACGATCATGAGGAAGCAGAGGAGTTGGCCCATGGAGAAATTGAACGGCGTGCTGAAAAGGTGTATGGAAGCGTCGGGGTCGCCGAATTTGATGATATAGCCCAGCGACTCGTCGGGTTCCCTGAAATATTCAAGGATAAACCGGATGAACCCGTAACCGGCGAGGAACGTGCCCGTCGCGAATCCATGGAACGGGGATTTTTTTCGCACGGTAAACCACAGCAGCAAGCCCAGCACGATACCCTCGAACAGGGCCTCGTACAATTGCGACGGATGTCGCGGAAGGTTGGCAAGGCCACCGTTGGCGAGAATCCCCGTTTTTTCCATGATCTCGCGCACCCACGGCTGGTCCGCCGGAAAAGGCTTGGCATTGGGAAAAACCATGCTCCAAGGAGCGGTGCTCACCTTGCCCCAGAGTTCACCGTTTATAAAGTTGCCCAAGCGCCCGAACGTATAGCCTAAGGGTATCGAGATGCCCATCAAGTCCGTCCACTCGAGCAAATTTCGCTTGTGCTTGAGACAATACGTCAGCATCCCCAGGAATCCGCCTACGACCCCTCCATGAAACGACATGCCCGCGAAACCCGAAAAACGACCGTTTGCGTCGAATGGCCAGAATATCAGCCAGGGTTTCCGCCAATACATGCCGTCCGGATCATAGAGCAGCGTACCGAAAATCCTCGCGCCTACGATTAGGCCTACGATGCCGAACATAAAAAAGCTGCTGACTTCGTCATCTGAATAACCGAGTTTTTTTTGGCGCACTTGGTAGCGGAACAGCAGATAGGCTATAAAAAACGCGACGAGGTACATGACGCCATACCAGCGAACCGGGAAATTTGGCCAGAATGGAAATATTTGAGGCTTAAGCCAGGAAGGGAATTGGATGGCGGCTAGCATGCCCGTCCTCCGATATAATTGAATTTCGCCGTTTGAACGGCGTTACGGTAACTATATACGCTGGACACGCGAGAAACAAGGTAGAAAACACCTCCCTATTCTAAGCTTGACAGCTATAATGACAGATACTAAACTTCCGCGATGCCCCGGGAGGTAGTGGTGGGAAAACGATTACTTGAATTCACGCCCATAAGCGCAGCCAGCACGCGGAGCAAGCTTGCATTTTCCAAGCCGATAGCTTCCGTCATCCTTCTCGGGCGCATGTTTTCGCACCTCTATCTGCGCCTGAAGCTAAAATGCACATCGCTGCGGATTTTAAACCCGGTAAAACTGCTGGACGCCTGGAGGGACTTCCAGGAAGGCCGTACGCGGCTTATCCTGGCGTTCCGTCATCCGTACAGCGATGAGCCCCAGATTTTTTTCCATGCCTTCAACGTTATTCTCGCGCGCGAAGCAAGGCTAGCGGGAAAAGCGTTGGCCAAGCGCCCGCATGCGCGATTCATCCACGGATACGAGGTGGCGCTTTGGGGCGATGCGGCCATTCGCTGGGTAATGCCCAGGATCGGCGCCGTTCCCATTCATCACACGAAGCTGGATTCGGGCAGCCTTAAAACGATCAGGAGCATACTCAGCGACGATGAACTGCCGCTCGCGATCGCACCGGAAGGCCAAGTGTCGTATCGGAGCGAAACGGTGCCTCGTCTCGAACAAGGCACGCTGCAAATGGGATTCTGGTGCGTCCAGGATCTTGAAAAGGCGGGCCGCAGCGAAAAGGTCGTAATCCTGCCGCTTTCCATCCATTACGAATACGATCCCCGCGATTCACGGAAATTCATCGCCCTGCTCGGCGAACTGGAACGCCGCTGCGGCGTGGATCCCGCGAAGGCCGAAGGATTGAATCCGCGGCAACGCCTGGTCGCCATCGAGGATCGCGTGTTCGAGTTGGCCGAAAACTACTATGCGAGCTCGGGATATAAGCCTCCGGAGATCGCGGATCAAGGCATTCCCGGGAACAAGAGAAAAAACACCGAGCTCCGGCGCGAGGCCTTGATGAATGCGGCCCTTGAAGCCGCTGAAAAAACCCTCGGATTCAAAGTCCCTTCCGGCGCCCTCCCCGTGCGCGACGCCCTGATCGGCCGCGTCTATAAAATTCGGGCCGAGTGCTGGGATCGAATTTACCCAGAGGAAAAGCTCGCGGAGGCAAGCCCGCTGGAGGCGGCCTTGGCAAACAGGCGCGCCGGCGAGGCTTGGTACGCGATGCGCCACATGGAATTCGTGGACATCGCCTTTTATCTGGATTCGGAATACCTGGACGGAACGGACGGCGAGCCTTCCTTCAGCAGGTTGGCGGAGAGCGCCCAAAACGCCGCGGACCTCATGAACCGGCTGGCCGGGGGCACGATAGCCCACCGAAGCGACTCGCTGCGGAAAAAAGTTACTGTCATTTGCGGAACGGCGCTGGACATGAGCTCGCGTTCGGGCAGCTACAGGGAAAACAGGAAAAAAGCGGTTGAGTCGGCTACGGCGGACCTCAAGCGCAGTTACGAAAATTGCATCAAGGAGTATCTCGATGGAAAACGCGGCTGATCCCATCCTGGCGAAACCGGGAATTAAGAAACTATCGCTCGGCACGAAACTCGGCTTCGGGGTCGGAGACCTCGGAGGTAATCTTTTCTTTACAGCGATGGGCTTCTGGAGCCTCAACTACCTGACCGACACCGCGGGCATCGCGGCGGCGGCGGCCGGCTTGGCCATCATGATAGGGAAGATATGGGACGCGGTTACCGATCCCATGATGGGCTTCATCTCCGACCGCACCAGGACCCGCTGGGGCAGGAGGCGGCCCTACCTGCTGTTCGGCGCAATACCGCTGTTCCTGTCGATGTGGTACTTTTTTTCTGCGCCTACCTTCAACAGCAATATCGGCGGGGTCATATGGGCAGCCCTCGCCCTCTGCCTCCTCAACACCGCCTACACGGTAGTCAACATTCCCTACGGCGCGCTTACCCCTGAATTGACGAAAGACTACAAGGAGCGCACGTCGCTCAACGGCTTCCGCTTCAGCTTCGCCGTGATAGGAACTATCCTCGGCGCCGCCATCGTCCTTCCCATAGTCAACCTCGCCGGCGGGGACAAGCACCTGGGCTTCTCCATAGTCGGACTCGCGTTCGGCCTGGTAATGGCGGTGACCATACTGATAACCTTTTTCTCGGTCCGGGAACCCGACCACTCGCGCACGCCCGTACCGACGGAAGGGTTTTTCGCGACGTTCCTCGCCGTATTCAAGGACAAGACCTACGTACGGCTCCTCCTGGTCTACGCCTGCAACCTTACCGGCATAACCTTCGTCCAGACGATCCTGGTGTACTACTTCAAATACCTGTACCGCAACGAGGGCATGACCACCATGGCCATGATAGCGCTGCTCGTCACCGCCATGGTCTTCGTCCCGATATCCGTGGCCATAGCCAAGAAAATCGGCAAGAAACGCACATACCAGCTGGCGCTCGGCATCCTCGCGGTGAGCTGCATGACGATCTTCGCGCTCGGCCACATCCTGGGCATGTACTTTACGATAGGCGTCATGGTATTCGCAGGCATCGGCGTGGGCCTCGGCTACGTCCCTCCCTTCGCGATGCTTCCCGACGTGGTGGAAGTGGACGCTGTGGCCACGGGCAAGCGCAAGGAAGGCGCCTATTACGGCATGTGGACGTTCACGTCGAAAATAGGCGTGGCGTTGGCTCCCGCGCTAACGGTCCTGTTCCTGGGTCTCTCCGGATTCATGGCCGACAGGGAACAGTCCCAAGCCACGCTCACCGCCATCCGCCTGATCATAGGGCCGATACCTTCCGTCATATTCGTCATCGGAATAATCCTTGTTAATAAATACAAACTTGACGAAAAAACCTACAACCAAATCATCGCTGGAGACGCCTCGCATGAATGAGAAAAACCTGCACGTCGGTTACGACGTCGGCTCGGAAACCGTCTACGCCGTCGTCCTGGATCACCAAGGGCGCATCGAGCTCGCCCTGCCGCCTTACATGCACTTCGGAAACCCTTTCGACGCCCTGGCCGAGGCTCACGCCGAAGTTATCCGGAAGGTCGGCACCGATCGCATCAAGGGCTACGGCTTTACCGGATTTTCCGGCAGGCTCGTCGCCGAAAAGACGGGCAACCCGTTCTGGTACGATACCATCACGATATCCAAAGGCGCCCGGGTACTGGCTCCCGACGCCCGCTACGTCGTGCACCTCGGCTCGAAGGACCCGTATTTTTTTGAACTAGAATCAGGGACGGAAAACGATCCCGGCTGCGTCTCAGACCACGCCACCGGAACCAAATGCGGCGGCGGATCGGGGATACTGATCAACAAGCAGGCTCGGAGATTCTTTGCCGAGGCTGCGCCCGCGCACGTTACCATGGAAACAGGAAACGACTCCGACCGCATCGCCATCCGCCGCAAAAACCGGAAAAACCTCCAGGACCAGATGGAAACCATACACCGCCTGGCTGAGGATTCCATGACCAGCGCGGACAAGAGCCTGGACGTCGGCGGTCGATGCGGCGTAATCATCCAGTCGGACATGATTCACATGCAGAACTCGGGCGAGCAGATCAAGAACATTCTCCGCGGCATGTACACCCGCATCGCCAAGAATTTCCGCTGCGACGTCCTCGGAACCCGCAGCATCGACCCGTCGCTCAAGGCTATTGCCACCGGCGGAGCTTTTCTTAACAAAAGCCTTACCGAGGTTTTTTCGTCGGAACTCGGCCTCAAGCTTGGCCTGCCCGAGCACTTCGACAAGGCGGGAGCTTTCGGCGCGGCCCTCAAGTCGCTCGAGTCGGGCAACGAATCCAGCTTCGACGCGGCCAAGCTCGGCGACGTCGTGGCGGCCCACAAAGCCAACATAGCCTTCGCCCCGCCGCTGACTTCAGCCCTGGATCGCGTCATCGACCACAAAAACGAGCCGGCCATCCGAAAAACTTCCGGAGGGCTCACTGTATTCCGGGAGCCTAAAGGCAAAGCCCGGGTCGTGCTCGGCGTGGACGGCGGCTCCACCACCACCAAGGCCATCGTCGCGGACTCCGATGACCTCTCCATAATCGCGGAAATCTGTCTGGACACCGACGGCAAGCCGCTGGAGACGGCGCAAAAGGTATTCGCCGAGATTCGCGACGCGCTCGCGGATCGAATCGAGGTCGAGGGCATCGCCTACACGGGATCGTCCGGCGCATTTTATTATAAATTATTCACCAATCACGGCATCGACTCCGGCGGCAACGGAACCGACATCGTGAAGGACGAGATAACGTGCCACGCCGCTGGGGTCAAGCTGTTCGACGACAAGGTTGACACGATCTTCGAGTGCGGCGGCCAGGACGCCAAATTCACCGTGTTCGGCGCCGACGGCAACGTGCAGAAAGCCAAGATGAACCTTTCGTGCATGGCCGGAACGGGCCAGTCCATGAAGAACATGCTGGACATGCTGGGCTTCGACTTCAAGTCCTTCGACGACCTCGCGCTCTCCGCGACCCGCACGCCCGTGACGGACGAGATGTGCGCCATCTTCACCGAGGCGGGCGTGCTCAAACTCGTCGCGCTGGGCTTTCCCAAGGAGGAAATCGCGGCGGCCATCGCGTACGGCTTCATGGGCGGTTACGCCAACAAGTTCGTGGGCAGCGAAACCTTCGGAACCTACGCATCGGCGCAGGGCGGCCCGTTCAAGGGGCTCGCCTGCCTCGCCGCCCTTGCCTTGCATACTGGCGCAGTAATCAACGCCTTCCCGCACCGGCAGCTTTTCGGCGCGTTGGGCGCGGCGGCCATCGCCCGCTCGCGGCTGCGCGATATCCGCGCCAAAGGCGCCTCCCCCGTTATCCGCTGGAAAGGATTCGCGCTCGCGGACGCCGTATTCGACAAGAGCGTCGATCAGTGCAGCAAGGTCGTCGCGGACAGCTGCGGGCTGCGCGACTGCCGGCTCCAGATCTACGGTCACGGAAAAGACGTAATATTCTCGGGCGGTCTCTGCCCCAAAGGGAATACCGAAGCCACTGGCAAGCGCACGCCCGACTACGTCAACCTCTACAAGACGATGCTCGAAAAGGAAATCCTCAAATACGCCTCGCTGCCTGAGGATACCGACCCTTCGGACGGGCCGCGCATCCTCATACCGCGGAGCCTGCATTTCCTCAACGAGCGCTCGGTGCTGCTATGCGCCTTTTACAAAAACCTCGGCTTCAAGGTGATCGTCTCCCCCGAGTCAAACGACCATATCGCCAACCTCGGAATCGCGCGCTCGCACTCCGAGGCCTGCTATCCTTCCAAGCTGCACAACGGCCATGCCGCCTATCTCAAGAATTGGCTGAGGCCCGGCAAGGACAAGCTCTGCCTCATCAATTTCCTGGGCAAGGGCGACAAGGGCGCCGCCCAGAACCAGGCCAAGACCTGCCCCTATGTCTCAGGCGCGGGATTCGCGGCCAAGGAAGCCATCAAGCTGGCCACCGAGGACGCACTGCTGCCTCTCATAATCTTCAACGATCCCATCTACCCTGCCGAGGTGGATTTCGCCGAGGATCTCTCGCGAGCCTTCGCGAACGCTCCGGACCAGGGGAAATTCACCGTGCGGCGCGTGCGCAAGGCCCTGAAGGAGGCGGAGAGACTCCAGGCCGAATTCCTGCAGCGCGTGTACGCGACGGGCGAATCCATCGTGAAGCGCCTCAAGGCGAAAAAGGAGACCATCTACATCGGCATCGGCCGAGGTTATACTTTATTCGACGACAAGGCTAGCTCCAAGATTCATGAATTGTTCATTGCCAACGGCCTGCACTTCATGCCTGCGTTCTTCCTGAACCGCCCTGAGGAGGATTTTTCGGAGATCGTGCACCACATGTACTGGTACCAAGGCCGCGAGATGGTGCGCTATTCGCTCCGTACCGCGCTGGACCCCGATTTTTACGGAGTGCGTGAGACCAACTTCAACTGCGGCCCGGACGCCATGCTCTCGTATCACGAGACGAGGCTTTTCGACAACGCCAAGAAACCGTACCTTACGCTCCAGACGGACGGCCATAATTCCAACGCCCAGTTCGGCACGAGGACCATGGCCTTCAACGAGGTCGTCAAGAACCACACGCCCAGCCCGGTGGTCATCGACCAACTCAAGACCCCGGCTTCCCAGGCCAAGGGTTTCGACAAGCGGCTCCTGGGAATCCCCAACATGGGAACCGAGAGCGCCGACGCCCTGGCCGCGGTGTTCAGGTCCGTCGGCTGCGCGGCCGAACTGATGCCCACGATGACCAAGGAGTCGAATTATTGGGCGCGTAAATATCTTATCACGAACAACTGCCTGCCCATGCACATACTCTTCGGGGACAGCTTCGCCTGGCTCAAGCAGAAGGAAGCCGAGGGAATGGACCCGAACCGCGACCTGGCGCTCTTCATACCCATGGCGGGCGGGCCCTGCAGGCTCGGTCAATATCACATCATCACCCGGTATTTCCTGGACATGGCCGGCTATGACCAGGTACCCATAGTCAATCCCGCCGCCTACCTGGACTGGGAGAACATCCCCCTGTCGTCCAAGCGCCTCGGAAAGCTCCGCCAGGGAATCGCCAAGTCAGTGATAGCCGCGGACATCATCTACGACGCCAGGCTCAGGACGCGCCCCTACGAAAAAACCTTCGGCGAGACCGACCGGGTCTTCGCGGAGATCCACAAAGAATTCATAGGCATCGTGGAGCGCGGAAGCGACATGAAGGAGCTCGAAGCCCTCATGGCCAAGGCGCACGGGGCGTGCACGTCCATCCCGGTCATAAAAGATAAATTCCCGCTGGTAGGGCTGTTCGGCGAGATTTTCGTCCGCAGCCACACCAGGTCCAACGAGGAATCCATCCGGCTTCTGGAGCGCCACGGGCTCGAGGTCGCCCCGCGTCTGATAGCGGACATGCTCGAGTACAACAACCGGATGCAGAAAGACGCGTTTCTGAAGGAACGCCGCTTCAAGGAATGGTTCATAGCCATAATCAAGGGCATCTACATGCGTTCGGTCGAAAAGCGCCTGTCGGTCGCCTTCGAGCATTACCTGAGCGGCCGGTTCCGACTTCGGCCGCTTGAGGTCTACAGCATACTGCGCAAGCACAATATCTTCGACATCCGCATCAAGGGGGAGGCGGGCATCTCGATAGGCACCACGTTCAACCTGATGAACGGGAATCCGGAGAAACTTCACGGAGTCTACCACCTGGAACCGTTCGGCTGCATGCAGGAATGCGTGGCCGTTTCCAAGATCCGGTCGCTCATCGACCTGAAGCGCCAAAACTCCCCGGACATGGCGGACAGGATCGTACCTTACCTGGTGGGAGTATTCGGAGATTCCGAACTGCCCAACATGGAAGCGGAAATCGCGATGTTCGCAGAAAAATGCTACGCGCGGCGCGACGCCGAGGAAACCAGGAAAAACAATTCCGGATCCCCGAAGGAGCCTGTCCGCGCTTGACGAAAAAGCCGCAAAAAAAGCCCCGCACGCTAGCGCGTAAGGGGCTTTTTTATTGGGCCGAAAAATCGGAAGTCCAGACTACTCTATAAAAAAACTCTTTCCGATATCGTGCCTGAACCAGGCTCCGTCAAAATCAACCTTCCCGGCCATTTCCACGGCTTTTTTGTATGCCTCGAAATAATCGGCTCCCAAGCCTACGGCGGTAAAGCAGCGTCCGCCCCCCGTTCGCAAAATACCGTCGCCGCCCCGTGCGGTTCCCGCGTGGAATACGCGCGCCATGCTGTTTTCGCCAGGCAGGCCGCGGACTTCGAGCCCCTTGGGATACTCCCCGGGATAGCCGGGCGCCGCCACCGTTATGCCTACGGCGGAGAGGTCCTTGTACTCGATTCGAACGTCCGCCAGGGTTCCCGTGCACAATGCCTCGAATACATCGGCGATGTCGCTTGCCAGGAGCGGTATGAGCGACTGGGTCTCGGGGTCGCCGAAACGCACGTTATATTCAAGTAACTTAGGTCCGTCTTTCGTGACCATCACCCCAAAAAAGAGTACGCCGCGATAATTCAATTTTTCCTTGGCCATCCGGGCGAAGGTCGGTTTTATGATCGTAGCCTCGATGGTTTCCATCAAGTTCCGGTCGGCGCAGGGAACCGGGCACATTGCTCCCATGCCGCCCGTATTGGGTCCCTTGTTGCCCGCGAAGGCTTTCTTGTGATCCGCGCAGGCCGGCATGAGATGATAGGAGGTTCCGTCGCTCAGCGCAAATATCGAAAGCTCGTATCCGGTAAGGTATTCCTCCACCAGAAGCTCGTCGTCGGCCAGAACCGTTCTCGCGAAGGCGAGCATCTCGGCGGCGTCATCGGATTCCAGCACGCCTTTGCCAGCGGCAAGACCGCTTTTCTTGAGCACGAGCTTGATGCCCTTTTTTTTGGCGAGATATTTTTCGAAATCTTTCAGCGAATCGAATTTATCGGTTTTCGCGGATGGAACGCCTGCGCGGTCGGAGAAATCGCGGGCGAAGGATTTACTGCATTCCAGCTGGGCCGCGAGCTTCCCCGGACCGAAAACCGCGATGCCGGCGGCGCGCAAGGCATCGGCCACGCCTGCTTCGAGCGGGGCCTCGGGACCGATTACCACTAAATCGGCGCCGCTCCGCCTGACAAGGCTGACGACCGCCTCCGCGTTTGTGGGGTCTCCGGGAACGTTCAGGGCAAAATCCACCATGCCGGCGTTACCTGGCATGCAAAAAATCCCCGAGTTCCGCTTGCTGCGCGAAAAAGCCCAAGCCAGCGCATGTTCACGGGCGCCATTACCTAAAATTAAAGTTTTCATCGCTACCTCTCCAAGAAATCAGGGGCATACTATCAAAAACGGGGGGATTAGTCGATCAGTTATTTTGTCCCGGGGCTATCGGGTAAAAGTTCCAGGGAAGACCAGAGCACGCCGCTCAGCTGCGGCTTGTCGCGCGCATACTCCCGGTATCGCTCCTCGAAAGCCTGCAGGCCGACGGCTTGCATATCCTGGCTTGCGTAGCGGGAATCAGCCGAAAGCAATACCCGCGCGTCGAGCAGCGAATTGACGGGCGCCTCAAGAAAGCGTTCGGCGATATGGGTCTGCACGCTGGATGTGTCCGCGATCCAGGATCCGAAAAACACCCGGTCCAGGAGGGGGGCCAAAAGACCGGCTTCCTCCGCGGAAAACCAGCCGAGCACCATCTCCACGTCGATCCCGCAAACCTTGACAATTTCACGGATGGCGCTCAGGTCGGACAGGGCGCGCACGAAGGAATCCGCTCGCGTTAAGTAATTATAATGAGCGGGATTCCAGAATTCGAATCCGTAATGGAAGCTGTCCACCTGGGAAAAAAGAACCGGAATCGCCGCCACCGCCCTGAAAAACGAAACGTTATCGCCGGCTACTCCGATGGAAACATCCGGATTCGCGGCTTTCAGCTCGGTAATGAAATCCATGACGCGGCGGGGATTCCGGAAGTAATCGCCCACATCCTCAAGAACGACGCGATCCAGTCCCAGAGCGACTATCTTGCCTATCCAAAAGCGCCGCAATTCCGGGTTCTTCGCCCTGGCTATGCTGAAGTACGCGCCTCGCCCCCAGTATTTCGGGGCGGGTTCGGGAACGGGTGCCATTGCCACCGGGACGGATTCGGGAAGCGCGGGAAGCTCGGCCGCAGGTTCCTCGACGACAATCGGTTCTTCCTTTACCGGCTCGGGTTCCTTCGCGGGTTCCGGAGGAGAATCGGCCTGGCCGACGAATTCCCCTGGCCGCGACTGTATATCCACGCTTCCGTCTTTTGGCGCGGAAGCGCAGCCGCAGGGCAGGCTTACGGACAGGAGCAGTGCGAAAAAATAAAAAACGACCTTATTTTTTTTCGGCGTTTTTTTGCCTCCTGATCGCTTCCTTCATCAGGCTGGCTACCTGATCCCGGATATTGGGCTCGGTGAATCGCGACACGAGCGAGCTGACAAGCCAAGAGGGATTCCTGAGCCCGGGCCTCGCATAATAGCGGACATAGGTCATTTCCTGGCCATTCACGATCACGGGGGCAAGAAACCAGGACAGGTAATGCTCGAAAAGATTTCCGTCGGGGCTCTCCAACATCCGGGAACGCAATCCTACCGAGCTGCCGGGCAAACTGTCGATCCAGCATTCGGACAGGGATAAATACCCTATTTTTGCCCCCAGAAAATTAATTCCTACGGAAAACTCGAGCTTATAGTAATCGCCCGCCTTCGATTGAATCGTGCTTCCTGAAATCCAGGGCATGAATTTATTGAAAGAGGACAGATCCTCCAGCGTGGATTTTGCCCATTCGAGCCGTACGTTAAAGACAGCGTGATAATCCGCGAATCCGCTCATCCGTTTTTCGCCTGCCGCTTCATCGAAATAGGCGTAAGTGCCGGACGAAATGGCGATTATCTTGTCCCCCAGCGTCTCAATTTGGGTATTGGGAGGAATTCCGTATCGGAAATCATACCCGTCTACGAGCGGAGGGTACTGAGGGATCTCGTTCTTTACAATAGGCGGAGCTGCCGTTATCGGCGAGAGCGCGAGTACTGAGAGCGCCAGGATCCAAGCTCCGGCGCGCGCTTTCATTGCCCGTCTCCCACGATTATGTTGTAGACGCGGTCCAGGTCATCCATCGAGAAATACTCTATGACCACGGTACCGCGGCCCGATTCCCCCTTGATGCACACTTTGGTCCCAAGCTTGCCGATAAGGTCCTGTTCGAGACGCGCAAGGTCCGGATCCATGGGCTTCGCGGGGATTTTGGCGACCTGCGGCACGGCGCGTTTTTCATTCCCGCGACCGCCCGTATTGAAGCTCGTGGCGGCGGCTTCCGCCTCCCGCACCGAAATGCCTTCCCGTACGATGCGCTCCAGCAGGAGTTTGCGGTCGGCCGGATTCACCGCGGAAAGGATCGCCCGCGCGTGCCCCGCGCTGATCAGCCCCGACCGTACGGATTCCATCGCTTCCTGGGGCAGGTTGAGCAGGCGCAAAACGTTCGCCACCGTCGAGCGGCTTTTACCCACGCGTTCGGCCACCTGATCCTGGGTCAGGTTGGTAACTTCCATCAGCTGCCTGTACGCCTCGGCCTCATCGACCGGGTTCAAGTCTTCGCGCTGAACGTTTTCCACGAGCGCTACTTCGAGTCGGCGTTCCCGACCCAGCTCGCGCACGATAACCGGAACGTCGGGGAGCCCCGCGAGGGCAGCGGCCCGCCATCTTCGCTCGCCGGCCACGATGCGGAACAAGCCGCCGCCGGCATCCTCCACGATCAGCGGCTGTATGACGCCGTGCCGCTTGATGGATTCCGCGAGCTCGGCTATGGAGTCGTCATGGAAGCGCTTGCGCGGCTGATCGGGGCTCGGGGAGATTTTATCTACGGAAATCTGGCGGACACCGTCGCCGTCCTGGTTTTTTACGGGAGGTTCATCGCTGTAATTATCGGGGAGTAATGCTCCGAGTCCCCTGCCCAAGCCGCCTTTAGCCACGGTCCAGCACCTCGCGGGCAAGTTTTTCGTAACTGCGGGCGCCTATGCAGGCCGCATCGTAAAGGCAAACGGGAACGCCATGGGAAGGAGCCTCGGACAATCGGATATTCCGGGGAATAATGGTGGAAAATACTTTTTCCTTGAAGTAGCCGGTAACCTGCGAAACGACGTCTTGGGCCAGCCGGGTACGGGAATCGTACATCGTAAACAATATTCCCAAAATTTTGAGTTTC
This sequence comes from uncultured Treponemataceae bacterium, assembly GCA_964485395.1. Taxonomy (GTDB): domain Bacteria; phylum Spirochaetota; class Spirochaetia; order Treponematales; family UBA12059; genus JANNSO01. Next base: position 81,189 of record CAZAJF010000002.1, read on the forward strand.
GTGTTCATGCCTTTTTGAACGAGCTGAATGGTCTGCAGTATGAGTGAAAGCCCTTCCAGCGCAAAATATTCGCATTGCAACGGGATAAGCACGTCGTCGGCGGCCGAAAGTCCGTTCAGCGTCAGGACTCCCAGCGAAGGCGGACAATCGATCAAGATAAAATCGTATTGATCCTTAACGGTCGCGATGGCTTTTTTAAGAAAATCATTCCGGTCTTCCCGATCTACGAGCTCAACCGTGGCGCCGGAAAGGTCTATGGAGCTGGGCGCCAAAAAAAGCCTTTCCACTTTGGTGGGCACGATGATGTCGGCTAATTGGAGGCTCCCGGAGATGACTTCGTACACGCCGCGCGACGCGGCCTTGCCGCCGACGCCGCTCGTGCTGTTCGACTGCGGGTCAAAATCAAGCAGTAATACGCGTTTTCCCGCGAGGGCCAGATATGCCCCCAGGTTGATTGCCGTGGTTGTCTTTCCCACACCACCCTTTTGATTGACGAAAACTATAGTTCGGGACATTGCAGGTCCTCACATATTCCGCAGGCTTGGCGCATGAAATCACCCCCGCATGCACGGGGATATCCTATAAGGGACACCGAAAAACCATTCAAGTTTTTCAATATACCTTCTAAGCATAGCACATTCGGGACACCATACGCTAGCACGGCAGAAAAAGCTTGACCATACCCGTGTCCGCAAGTACATTCTCTCCTGTACTATATAGACTTTTTCAAAAACCGCCAGTTTTTGAAAGTCTCTTCAGAAGGAGCAATCATGAACGTAGAAGCCGTAAAAAAGGCCATACAAGAAGTCAGACCGTCACTACAGGCAGACGGCGGCGATATAGAATTCGTCTCGGTAGCCGATTCCGGCCGCGTAACCGTACGGCTTACGGGAGCGTGCGGCAGCTGCCCCATGGCAGTCATGACGCTGAAACAGGGAGTGGAAGCCTACCTGAAAAAAGTGGTGCCGGAAGTAACCGAAGTAGTTCAAGGCTGAGACTGGGCTAAAAAAGCCCCCGTCAGCCGAACCTGCGTTCCTTCGCCAGTTGACAAATGCGTTCGTGCATGCGGTAGAGAGGAATCTGCTCGCTTATATTGCCCAGCTCGAACGCCACTTTGGGCATGCCGTACACCACGCTGCTCGCCTCATCCTGCCCTAAGGTAATCCCGCCCTCGCGGAAAATGTTGCCGATTTCCTTGGCCCCGTCCTTGCCCATGCCCGTCATGATGACGGCGAGGGCCTTGTTGCCGTATTCACGCGCGACGCTCCGGAACAGTATGTCCGCGCTGGGCCTGTGCCCGTTCTCCACCTCGTCGTGATTGAGGTGGACGATACCGGACAGCGAGCGCTTTTCCACGGTTATATGATAATCACCGGGAGCTATCAATATTCGCCCGGGCCTCAACAGGTCGCCTTCGGCCGCTTCTTTTACGTCCAACGGGCAGACCCTGTCCAAGCTGGCGGCGAATTCCTCGGTAAACCCCGCGGGCATGTGCTGCACCACCACGATAGGTACCTTGAGATCGGCATCGATCTTCGAAAACAATTCCCGAAGGGCGTTAGGGCCGCCGGTGGAAATTCCCATGGCGATTATTTCGGTATTAGCGGGTCCTCGAAGCGGTTTCGGAGGGACGTACGCCGCCACCGGCCTTGGTTCCATGGGGCGAACCGGCATGTCGAACATGCGTTCGGGGGCCTCGAATTGATAATGCGGCGGTTCTTTGCCTTTTTGCTTCTGGTACTTCGAGCCGTACGCCACGATCATGCGGGCAAGGTCGCCGGCGACGGTATGGATATCGGAGGACACGGAACCGGAAGGCTTGGTTATAAAATCGGAAGCCCCGAGGGCAAGCGCCTCCATGGTTATCTGCGCGCCTTTTTTAGCGACGCTGGAGAGAATGACCACGGGAATCTCGATGCCCAGCCGTTTGCGTTCCTTCAGGAATTCGATGCCGTTCATTTCGGGCATCTCGATATCCAGGATAATGACGTCGGGATTGCAACGGGGAATTTTCTGGAGCGCGAAAACGCCGTTCATGGCTTTGTCCGCTACCGTCAAGCCGGGGGTCGCCTCGACGATCCGCGAAACAAGGTTGCGCATGAGGGCAGAGTCGTCTACAACAAGGACTGATATGGGATCGGACACAGAATCCTCCGGATACTAGCGATGTCGTAGTGTGGCCGTTCCGCTGCAATTAATCCCGAAACGGGAATCATTGCCACTTTTTATAGAAACAAGCCCAATCGGTCTTTACAAACTCGAATTTAGTATTCATGCCGAACAAAGACTCCGAATGACCGATGAACAAAAACGATTTCGGCGCAAGAGCGTCCCAAAATCGCTCGATCGCCGCCTTCTGCGCGACTTCATCGAAGTATATCAGTACATTGCGGCAAAAAACAACGTCCAAATTACGCTGGCCCGAATCATTTTTCAGGTTATGGTAATCAAACCGTATCGTTTTTTTGATATCGTCCTTTATTTGGTACCCGTTGGGCCGTTTATCAAAATATTTGGCGAGATACGGCTCGGGAATTCCCTGGATCCTCTGGTCGTTATAGAACCCCTCCTTGCCTACCATCAGCGACTTGAGGCTGATATCGCTTGCGATTATCTCGAAGGACCAGCCGGGGGGCAAAAGTTCCCTGAGCAGCATGGCGATGGTATAGGGCTCTTCGCCCGTTGAGCAGCCGGCGCTCCAGAAGCGCACTTTTCGCTCGTTCTGGCGCAACTTGAGCAATTCGGGAATTACGTAATGCTGGATGGCGTCGAAGTGGGCCTGGTTCCTAAAAAACCGCGTGAGATTGGTGGTGACGGAATCGAGAAGCAGCTTCAGCTCTTCCTTGTCGCGAAGCAGTATCGAATAATATTCCTGAAGCGACTGCAGCTTCTTGTCCCGAAGCCGCTCGCGGAGCCGGCTCTCCAAAATGGAGCGATTGGTCGCGGAAAAATGAATGCCACTTTCATCATAAATGAGTTTTCTATAAAGTTCAAAATCGCTATCTGGCAGAAAATCGGCCATACAATGCCTCTTCGGTGAGCCGCAAGGCGCACGCGTCTCTCTGTTGGGCTGCTTCAAAGTCTAGTGCCACGGTTTCAGAGCTGTCAATAGACGGCATCGGACCTTTATACTCAAAATACTAAAAATCTCCATAAACCGCGTGAAAAAAAACCCGAACGTGTTATAATTTACTCTATGATCGACAGCATGGTTGCAGTTCACGTAAAAGGGGTGGCGATGCCCACACCCGATTCAACCCCACTCGTAATCCTTCAGGAAACCGGCGGCAACCGCTCTCTCATGGTAAGCGTCGGGGCCTTCGAGGCCGGCGCCATAATCATGGGAATGGAGGGGCTCGGCACTCCCCGCCCGCTTACCCACAGCCTGCTCGCGGAAATCATGAAAGAACAGGGACTCAAGCTTCGCGCTATAGAAATATATGGTCTTTACGACGGAGGCGAAGCCGGCTTCCTCGCCCGAATCTCGTACGGCAAAGGCTTTCGCCATTGGACCAGGGACGTGCGCCCGTCGGACGCCCTCGCGCTGGCCATAGAAACCCAGGCGCCCATCCTGGCGCACCCGTCGCTGCTCGCGCAGCTCAATCCGGAATCCAAGCCGGCCGAATACAACTACGCGGACCAGGAAAACTGGTATTACCTCGAGGCTCCCCGGGCGCATGGCTGAAAGCCAATTAGTCACTTGCCCACCGCTCGCTTGTGCCTTACAATGGAGCAATGAGTAATATTTTCGCGCGCCTGGCTGCCTTCATAAAAAAGATTCTGCATCTCGATGACCCGGCTCGAGCCGAGCTCAAGCATGTGTACGCCGTGATCGCGAACATCAAGCCTCCCTATTACCGATTCAAGAACAATCTCGTCCTTCCCGGTTTCGCGAACGATCTCTTCATGTTCTGCTCGGCGCTGAAACCGCTCATGGGCGTTGCGGACAGGACGATTGCCCACCCGGATCTCCGCGTCTCCAGAAAATTTTTCGACTACCTCATCGATTGCAGGCTGCCGCCCGAGGATCTGGACAGAAAAGCGGCTTTTTCCTATGACGGAATGAAGGCGCGCATCGAGAACGCAATAAAATCGGACGAGGAAATCGATACGATCAACCATGAGTTCCAGCAATTCCTGCGCCACGTGGATACGTTGATGAGTAGCTCGGTAAACCTGACGCTCGACGAAGTCCACCGTCTCGCGGAAATATGCAGGCACGATTGGGAACGCACCCTTGGATTCTTCGACCCCGGCATCTCATTGGAAGATTCCAGATATATCCCCGACCCGCAGCCGTGCGAAGGCGAGCAAGCATTGCCGGAAATCGTGGACACCTGGTTCCTGACCGCCAACTTCACGTTTTCGGAATCATTGCTCGAGAATTTCATCTTGATCCTTGCGAAGCACGCCCCCGAGTCCGTGCAATCCCAGACGCCTAAAATCACGAAAATATTCAATACGCTCAACAAAGTCCTGAAGTACCGGCTTTCGCAGGAAAATCTGCTCGCGCTGGCGCGATTGTCCAAGCACTCCCCGTCCTTCACTCCGAACCTGAAGCACGACCGCGTAAACTATCTTGATGAATATCGAAATCGGATCCTGTCCCAATTCGAGAAAGACCGGGATCGGCTACTGCGCGAACGGCACGAAAATGCCGTGGCCAAGGATATACGGGAGCTGCTGGGAACCACGGAAACTTTTCCGATGGAGGAATACGACGAGATCAACGATGCCTACCTGCGAAAGGAAACCCCTACCGGGTTTACGCATATCAAGGCACTGGGCATCCTGAAAACCTTCTTTTTTGGATTGTTCGATCAAGGCATCAAGGAAAGCATCAAAAAAATCCTCGTAGAAGGCTACTTCGACAATAAAAGCTACCAAAACAACCTCGCAAATATACTCTTCCAGTGCGACCGCACGGGCAGCCGCATCACGGGCTTTGAGAAAAGCCTCCGAAACGACAATCGAATCAGCATGGGCGCGGTAAAACGCTATGTCGACGAAATGCGGCACGGCAAGGATATCCTGGTTTTCCTGAACCGCATCGTTGACGAAATAAACTTTAACGCGCGCGAGATTTGCGAGGATGAGACGGGCTTGTTCCAGATGCTTTCCGACGCGACGGGCGAGCTTCTCGCCGATTATAAAAAGTCGGCTCCGCAGCTCGTCACCAATATCCGGACGCTCGGCGGCCTGCGCAACCGCGAAATCATGGGCGCCATCATGGAAAGCAAGCAGAAGCTGGATATGTTCATCCGCATTATGCGCAATTTTTCCATCATCAAGGTTTCCGCCACGCCAATCGCCCCGCCCGCCGTTACGGCGCCAAGCTCGGAAAACGGAAAAACCTGAGCAAGAACGCGAATATCTCCGCTCCGCGACTTGACGCTGGGCGGAGCGCATGCTACAAACAAGCATGAAACCCCGTAACATTTCCAACCCCGCACAAGAAGCAGAGCCCTGTCCGGACGATTGCACCGATAGCCTCGGGCATTATTGCGGTCTCGCCGGCGTCAGGTCACTTGGCTCGGTAGACGTCCCCGGAACGCTGTTCTATATGCTCTTCGCGCAGCAACATCGTGGACAGGAAGCCTGCGGCATCGCCTGGGACACAAGCCCCGGAATCAAGGCCGAACGTCGGCTTGGAATGGTCTCGGCAGCCGCCGAATCCTGGATGTCGGGGACGGTCCGCTCCAAGTGCGGCATCGGGCACGTACGCTACGCGACCCATGGCGGCGGAGGCTTGGCCAACGCCCAACCGGTCGTCGTGGACTGCAACAAAGGGCATATCGCGCTTGGCCATAACGGAAACTTGTCCAACGGCTCGGCCCTCCGCAAGTCGCTCTTCGAGCAGGGGTCCATCTTCCAGACCACCAGCGACTCGGAAATATTCCTCCATCGCATCAGCACCAGTAAAAAAACCAGCAAGGAAGAGGTTATCCGAGATGCCCTCGAAGGCGTTGAAGGCGCCTACAGCCTCTGCCTCCTTTGGGACGGCGACCTCATAGCCATCCGCGACCCCATGGGCTTTCGTCCTCTGCACCTCGCCGAATTCCAGAACGCCTGGTACGTAGCCAGCGAAACGTGCGCTCTCAAGGCGCTCGGTCCCCTCACGTGGCGCGAAGTGGAACCGGGCGAATGCGTCATCATCAACGACGACGGCCCGCGCTCCTTCTTTTTTGGCAAGGCGCCGCGCCGCGCCCACTGCATCTTCGAGCTTATCTATTTTGCCAGGCCCGACTCGTATATATTCGGCCGCTCGGTCTACGAGGCGCGCACGCGCCTGGGCGCCGCCATGGCGGACGCGGATACCATCAAACCGGAAGTCGTCGTACCGGTGCCCGACTCCGGGACAATCGCGGCCATCGGCTATGCGCAGCGCGCGGGAGTTCCGTTTGCCATGGGATTGACGAGAAACCATTACGCCGGCCGGTCTTTCATACTTCCAACCAAGGGCGAGCGCGAACTCGCCGTGCGAATGAAGCTCCATGCGGTGGAAGAAGTCGTATCCGGAAAAATCGTCGTCATCGTGGACGATTCCCTGGTGCGGGGAACCACCAGCGGCATAATCGTGCGGCTTCTGAAGGAAGCGGGCGCAAAAGAGGTGCACTTGCGCCTTTCCAGCCCCGAGCTCAAGTGGCCCTGCTATTACGGCATCGACATTCCTACGCGGGAAGAGCTCGTTTCCAACAAGATGAATCCCGAGGCGGTGGCAAAATACATAGGAGCGGACAGCGTGAGCTTCCTGCCCGTGGACGCGCTCCGAGACTGCCTTTCGGCGCGCGAGGACGAATACTGCTGCGCCTGCTTCGACGGCAAGCATCCCTGCCCCTTGAAATAACGGTTGCTACATAAATATAACATCCAGCCTGGCTGGCCCGGAGGAACGAATGGCTATTGATTACCGAACCGCAGGCGTCGACATGGAAAAAGGCGACGCCTTTGCCGACTTTATCAAGAACGTGCCCTCCAAGGCGGTAGACAAGGGCATCGGCGGATTCGCCGGCGGCATCCCTATCGGACACGCTACCGGCATGAAGGAACCCATGCTCATGTCCACCACGGACGGCGTGGGCACCAAGCTGCTTGTCGCCAAAAAAACGGGGGTATGGGACACCATCGGCATCGATCTCGTGGCCATGAACGTGAACGACCTCATCGTCTGCGGCTGCAAGCCGCTGAATTTCCTCGACTACATCGCGTGCGGCAGGATCGACGAGAAAAAGCTCCAGTCGGTCATCAAGGGAATCATCGCGGGCTGCGAGCAGGCCGACTGCCTCCTTACCGGGGGAGAGACGGCCGAGATGCCGGACATCTACGCGCCCGACGACATCGACCTCGCCGGCTTCTGCACCGGCATCGTGGACAAGGCCGACATGCTGCCCAAGTTCGCTCCCATGGCGGAAGGCGACGTTATCATAGGTTTACCTTCAAGCGGCGTACACTCCAACGGCTATTCGCTCGCGCGCAAATGCGTGCGCGACGACGACGGCAAAGCCTGGGATCAGCTGCTCACGCCGACGCGCATCTACGTGCGCGAACTTGGCGCGCTCATCGGAACGGGCAAGGTCCTCGGCGCGGCCCACATCACCGGCTCCGGCCTTGACGGCAATTTCGAGCGCGTCATACCCAAAAACCTGCGCGGCGACTACAGCTGGGATTGGCGCCGTCCGGAGATATTCGAGACCATCGCAAAAGGCGGCGGAGTATCCGAGGAGGAAATGCGGCGCGTATTCAACCTGGGCGTGGGCATAGCCTTCGTCGTAAAGGCGAAAGACGCCGACGAGATTCTCTCGTTTGCAAAAAATAATAACATCGAGGCCTTCCGCATGGGCAGGCTCGCCAAGAACAAAGCCTGACGGGCATGGCAAAGATCGCGGTTCTGGCCAGTGGATCGGGGTCCAACTTCGAGGCCGCAACGCTCGCCTTGCGGGCCGGCGGCCGTCATCGGGTCGCGCTCCTTGCCTGCGACAAGCCAGGGGCTTTCGCCCTGGAGCGCGCGGAGAGGCTCGGCGTGCCGACCCGCATCGTCTCCTATAAAGGAAAGACGCGGGAAGCCGCCGAATCGGAACTGATCGGGGCAATCCAGGATTCAGGGGCAGCCCTCGTCGTCCTGGCGGGTTTCATGCGCATCCTGAGCGCAGATTTCGTACAGCGCTTCCGCGACAGAATGATCAATATACATCCGTCGCTCCTTCCGGCATATCCGGGTGTCCACAGCATAGAGCGGGCCTTTGCCGCAGGCGAAAAAACACTCGGCGTCACGGTACATTTCGTGGACGAAGGCATGGATTCCGGCCCGATTATCGAGCAGGTACGGGTTCCGCGCGAAGCGACGCTCGCCGAGACGGAAGCGGCTATACATCGGGCCGAGCACGAATTATACCCGAGGATAATCACCGCCTTGCTAGATTCCAGGGAATCCGGAAACAAGTACTGACAAACTCCCTCGGCTGTACTACACTGATACCGTTATGACACACTACGACACGATAATCGTCGGCTCGGGTCCCGCGGGACTCGGCGCCGCATTCGCGCTCCTGGCGGCGCAACCGAGGCACAGCATACTCATGCTGGACAAAAACGAATATTCCTCGGGCGGACTCCGCAACGACTGCAAGATGAATTTCAGTTGGCCGGTCGGCTTTCCCGAGGGCGTTTGGGCCGAGTCCGAAGCCTCCCGCCTCTTGGCGCTCGTCGAGGACTTCCTCAAGCCGGTCATCCTCGAAAAGCGGGATCTCCTCATGTACGGCAAACGCGCCGAGAGGCTGGGCTCGCGCCTGCTCAATATCCGTCAGGCGCACCTCGGCACCGACGGAGGGCTGGAGCTCATCGGGCAGCTGACGGCGAGGCTCAAGGCGCTTGGGGCGGAGATTTCCCTGGGCGAGGAAGTAGCCTCGGTAGACACAGCAGCCCGCGCCTGCAAGACTGAAAACCGTGAGCTAAGTTTCGATAACATCATTGTAGCGCCGGGCAGGTCGGGCTTCCGCTTCCTCCAGGACGTGATGAACTCCAACGGCATCGGCTTCATCGACAATTCCGTGGACGTGGGCATCCGGGTTGAGCTCAACGAAGAACGCTACCCCATCGTCAAGGATTATTACGATCCGAAATTCGTGTTCCCAAAGAAAGTCCGCACTTTCTGCACAAACTCGCGAAGCGCCCACGTCGTACAGGAAAAATACGAGGATTCCGCGGGCGTATGGTACAGCGTCAACGGACACGCCTGGTCGCACAAGCGCGATGCCAACGGCCTTGCCAATTTCGCACTGCTCAAGACGGTAACGCTAACCGAACCTTTGGCGAGCGGCCAAGCCTATGCCAGGATGCTGGGAGCCCAGGCGATGCTCCTGGGCGGCGGGCATCCCATCATGCAGCGAGTGGGGGATTTCCGCCTCGGCCGACGATCAACGAAAGAAGGCTTCAACGGCGACCTCTACGATTTCAAGCCGACGCTCGCTTCCTGCACGCCCGGCGACCTCGGACTCGCCGTTCCGGCGAAAATCATGCGTGCATTGTGGAACGCCATGAAATCGCTGGACACCATCGTTCCCGGCGTCCTGCATCCCAGCACCGTCATGTATTATCCGGAAATCAAAACCTACGCCAACAAGCCGGTTTTCGACCGCCCGGAAAGCTTCCGGGCAAAACCTGGACTCTATTTAATCGGCGACGGCGCAGGCACGAGCAGGGGCATTACCGCAGCCTGGGCATCGGGCATGCGGGCGGCGGAAGGCATTCTGTCAGATTCCCCAAGACCTTGACGACAGCCACCAAACACGCTAGTGTTTGAAGATAATCAGCAAGGAGCGCACCATGAGCATGATCGAATATGTAGAAGCACGGGAAATTCTGGATTCACGCGGCAACCCGACCGTAGAAGTCGACGTTGTTCTCGAAGACGGCACAGTAGGCCGCGCGGCAGTTCCCAGCGGAGCCTCCACCGGCGAGCATGAGGCTGTTGAACTCCGCGACGGAGACAAAGCACGCTACCTCGGCAAAGGCGTTCTCAAGGCGGTGGAAAACGTAAACAACATCATCGCAGGAGAGCTCTGCGGCCTCGATTGCACCGAGCAGGTGGATATCGACCGCATGATGATCGACCTGGACGGAACGGAAAACAAGGCCAAACTCGGCGCCAACGCGATACTCGGCGTATCCATGGCTTGCGCCCGCGCAGCCGCCGAATTCCTGGACATGCCGCTCTATAAATACCTCGGCGGAGCCCACACCACCCTTCTCCCCGTCCCGATGGCCAACATCATCAACGGCGGAAAGCACGCGGACAACAAGATAGACTTCCAGGAATTCATGGTCATGCCCGTCGGAGCCGAAAGCTTCCGCGAGGCGGTACGCATGACCGCCGAAGTTTTTCATAACCTCAAGGCCATCCTCAAGTCGGCCGGGCACAACACCTCCGTCGGCGACGAAGGCGGATTCGCGCCCAATCTCGGCAACGAAGAAGCCTTGGACTTCATCATGAAGGCCATCGAAAAGGCCGGATACAAACCAGGCGAGCAGATAGCCATCGCCCTCGACTGCGCCAGCTCCGAACTCTTCGACGAAGGCGGCCGAAAAGGCTACAAATTCTGGAAATCCAACCCGGACAAACTTTTCAGCTCCGACGAGATGATCGAACTGTATACCAAATGGGTGGGCAAGTATCCCATCGTCTCTATTGAGGACGGACTCGACCAGAACGATTGGGAAGGTTACGTAAAACTCACCAAGGCCCTCGGCGGCAAGATACAGATCATGGGAGACGATTTCTTCGTCACCAACACCCAGCGTCTGCGCAAGGGTATCGACATGGGCGCCTGCAATTCCATTCTCATCAAGCTCAACCAAATCGGTACCGTTACGGAAACCATCGAGTGCATCGAAATGGCAAAACGCGCTTCGTACACGGCCATCGTCAGCCACCGCTCGGGGGAAACCGAGGATACGTTCCTGGCCGACCTGGTCGTAGCCTGCGAAACCGGCCAGATCAAAACGGGGTCCATGTCCCGTACCGACCGAATCTGCAAGTACAACCAGCTCATGCGCATCGAGGACGCCATGGAAGGCATCGCCGAATACGCCGGAAGAAACGCTTTCTACAACATTAAAAAGTAACGCGTATTCGGCGGTGGAAAGCCAAGCCCGTCCGACCGCAAGGGAGGACGGGACGCGAGTCCCACTCGCGCTACGCCGGAAGAAACGCTTTCTACAACATTAAAAAAGGCAGGAGGACGCAGTGCCGACTTTTGACGAAATCTGGTCTCCTAAAATGGAAACCGGAATAGATAATATCGACGAGCACCACAGGAAACTCGTGCACCTGCTTATCGATATCTACAACGTCAACGAGATGGGCGGCATGCCCGAGCGCGTACGGGAAATTCTCGCGGACTTGGTAAGCTATACAAAATACCATTTTGCCGCGGAGGAGCGCCTCATGCTCGAGATAAAGTACCCTCGGCTGCAGGAGCAAAAAAAAATGCATGCCTGGTTTACCGACAGCCTCAACGAACAGTTCCTTACTCTTTCAACTAAAGACGCAAAACTGCCGTCTTCGCTTCTCTTATTCCTTCGGGATTGGTACGCGAATCACATCCTGAAACACGATATTGAAATAGGAATATTTATTCGCCAAAAAAAATCCTGATCTTCATCTTCAATCTACGATCTCAATGACGACCTTGAGGGATTCGTTTCCCAGTCTTGTCACCGCGGAGACGATTACCATATCCACCGCATCTCTTTCACCTTTGCCTTCGCGGATCAATTCCATCCTTTTTTCCAGCGCATCGCCTTCCAGAATTTCCTGATCCCACCAAATCCTGCTCTCCCCGCTTATCAACGACTTTGCTTCGTACGCCTTTCTGTGTGTATATACCGCGTACTTGAAAGCGCCCTGCACCCTGGCCCAGCTTAAAGTTATGTTATCTTCACTTATCTCGTATTTTACGACAGGTGCCGGGCAAGGCTTTTTTTCCAGCCATGGCGATGCCGGAACCACAGCCTTGGCTTGGAGCGTCTTATCCCTGAACTCTCGCTGCAGCAGGTCAATCACCCGAAGGTACTCCGGCTCCCCATCGGTTTCTCCGGAATCCGATAGATTCGGGTACATATCCTTATACAGACGATTAGCCTGACCCTGAACGGTAGCCATCAACGCGGAGGCCCGAAACATTAGAAATCCCGAGCTTTGGGGATTCATGCCCCGCTGAAAAAAAATCTGGGACGAATATTCCACAGCACGCGATTCGGGCGTGGGCATGGTGGAGGGCGAGGCATATACTGCGTTGATGGCCGGCCATAAATGCCGCCCCTTGAGATTCTCCGATTTCCACCAACCCAATAGCACGGGGTAGCTTTGGCTCGCCTGCCTGATCGGCCAGTAGAGCTGCGGGGCAAAATAATCCAGCCAGCCCATATTGAGCCACTTGCGCGAATCGGCGTAGATTTCCGTGACCGCATCCATGCCTGAGATTACAGCGGGGAATCCAGGTCGCCAAATACCGAAGGGCGAAATTCCCACTAGCACATTTCGCTTTTTTTCCTTAACATGCGAATAAAATCGCCTTACGAAAGAATCAATTGTTTGCCGCCTCCACTGCGCAAGATCACCCTTGAATCCCGAAGTCAAAGCGGCGGAATATTCCGCCTCATCGGGAAAATCCATCGCTGCATCGCGCCCACCAACTCCGGAATAGGAAGAATAAACGGGATTCGCTCCTTCATAGAACGCATTGTACGGGTAAAAATAATCATCCATCACGATTCCGTCGATATCATAGCCCAACAGGTCGTCGACTATTTCCACCACATATTCTGCAGACTTTGGATTCCCAGGATTCAGCCAGTAATATCCTTTAGTTCCTATTTTTTCAACCTGCCCCGGAAGCGCACGCACAGGGCTCGTTTCACAATAATCCGCGTCCTTGATTCCGGGAACCCCTACGCGGTAAGGATTAAACCAAGCGTGTAAAAGCAATCCACGTTCGTGCGCCTCCTTTACCCAGAATTCAAGAGGGTCGTATCCGGGGTCTTTCCCCATCGTACCCGTAAGAAATATTGACCATGGCTCCCTTGATGAACGATAGAAAGCATCCCCCGCCGGACGAACCTGCAAAATAATCGCATTGAAATTGAGCTCGCACGCTTTGTCCAACAATGCCAGAGCCTCAGCTTTCTGCTGCTCTACGCTCAGATATCGGGAGCTCGGCCAATCAAGATTGCTCACCGTCGCCACCCATAGGCCGCGGAACTCCCGATTCAGTGTCGGGAGACGGTCAAAACCGGACGTCCTTTTGCCGGCACATCCTGAAAATAAAATAACCACCGCCAAAATTAACGTCGCTCTCTTGTTCATGAAAATAGAATAAAGCCATTGCCCAAACCCGTCAATACGAGTATTCAAGCAGCAGAGGGATATCAAAAAAAAGGCGGCGCCCTGGGGAGGGCGCCGCCTTTTTTTTGATCAGTCCTAAAAATTAATCCATTACGTTCCGCTTCCGAAACCCGGAAAACAAAAACCGCCTGAGAATCTTGCCAAGCGTAAGCCACGCTAACCTTACACCGCTTTTTCTAGCGGCAAGCATTTTTGGTACCAGAAAAGCAGCCACAGTTTGCGGCTTATCCGCTAGGATATTAAATGCCGAAACGGAACGTTCCCAACTTTCAGGATCCTGTTTCTTCTTATTCTGCATGATAAAATCGGTTACCATTATTCCGGGACTCAGCGCCCCTATTTTCACTTTCGTGCCAGCCGCTTCCTTCGCCATCGCGCGCCAGAGATAGGCGACCCCTCGCTTCGCGCTTCCATAGACGGAAAGTCCGGACATTATCCTGCCATCGGAACCATGTCCTTCCACGAACCATACCCAGCCACCGTACGCTTCGGTTGCCTCGAATCCACAGCGCGCACCGAAGAGCGCTCCTAAAAAATCAGTTCTTACGACTTTTTCCATATCATCCACCGGAACTTCCCAAATCTTTCCCGGCTCCTGGTTTATTCCCGCGTTGTTAACCCAATGATCAATCCTACCCAGGTAAAGTATCGCTTCTTTTTTCAATCTGTCCAAGTCCGCGTACGATCCGACATCCCCAAAGCCCGAACCTACCAAGGCCTTCCCAATTTCGTCATTTATCTGACGTGCGGCGTTTTCCGCTATTTCCTTGGATCGTCCGCTGATAAAAACCCGGTGCCCCCTTCGGGCAAACTCGCCGGCCAAGGCGCGGCCCAAACCACGGCTACCACCGGTAATAAAAATCCCTGATGATTCATTCATATCGGTATCCACCTTTCCCGTTCCAATCCATATAGCCATAAAGGTACGCAAAAATCCCATTTGTTTCAAATTTCGCGTTTGCAGGCAGATACTATTCAATGCTTACAACTTTAAATATAAGCGACAAAACTGTTTTTTCGGTCTATACTGCTTTCATATACAGTGTTCAAGGAATAATCATGAAAAATCGTTTTGGCTTCTTCCTTATCCTTTTTTTCCTAATCGCACAGCAAGTCGTCCCTCTCTTTGCGCAGGAAAATATCTATACGGGAAAATCGAAGCTTGTCCTTAAAAAAATGCTCGTACTGGAATCCACGCTTAAAAAAGGCAGCTGGCTTTCGCTTGATGCTTCGACCCCCGGCGTTCAGGTCTATTCGGGAGGACCCCTTCCTGCCGCGACCCAATCGCTTCCACGGATGTATACGTTCAAAAGCCGATTTTCTCTCGCGGGAGAATATGATTTTTCCGATACCTCGCTGTTCATGGGCTTAACCGAATATCCCTATGCCGTCTATCTCAATGGCATCGAGATATTCAAGCAAGGCCGTTATACAGACGGCCATTATAATTCCAGCATGCGCGCGGTTCACGAGATTTTCCTGCCGCCGAATCTGCTCCGTTTCCCGGAGTCGAACGATCTGGCGCTGGAAATATTTCCCCGGACCGAAACTTCGGCGCTCGACACTATCTATATCGACACCTCGGAAAACGTGGCCTCGGCGGTATTTTGGCGAAATTTCATCGGCATCAGCCTCATCCAGGGGGCGTTCGTCCTTTCGCTCATCATTGGTATTTATTTCTTAACACTCTTCATCGCCGAAAAAAAACGTCAGAAAAACCACCTCATCTTCGCTTTATTCTGCTTCTCGTTCTTTTTTGCCACCATGGCCATCGCGACGCACCATGACACCAGCAATGAACTGATCATGGAAAATTTCTCTAAATTCGGCCTGATCCTTTCGTCCATGTTCATACTTCGGTTCTTCATGGAATTCACCGGCGTGCTCAACAAAGTAAAAACCATTCGGGTTATACTTTATTTCAGCGGGATCATCGGAGCCGCGGGCGCCATGGCCCAACCGGATAAAGCCTCCCTCGCGCTCTGGTTCTCGCGCTCGATCGCCATCCTCGTGGTACCGCAGATGATCCTCAGCGTCTCGGTGCTGTTTGCGGCCATATTCAAGAACCGGCAAAAGGGAGCCATCGTGCTTCTAGGCGCCTTTACCGTCATGGTTTGCACCGTCGTGCGCGACATCGCGTACCTGAACTCCAACACGTTGCCCTATGCATGGCTTACAACCTATGGTTACTTCGCCATCGTGCTCGCCATTTTTGCGCTTCTGGCGCAGGAACAAGCCCGGCTGTATCACAGTTCTCTTCAGGCAGAGGCGGATCTCATCATCGACCGCAGCCGAATCGAGAAGCTCAACGAAGAGCTTACCAGGCAAAAAGACTCCTTTTACCGTTTCGTACCGACTGAATTCCTCAGTCTTTTAGGCCGCGATTCCGCGGTGGACATCTTGCTGGGAGACAGTTCCCTCCGATATTTGACGATTCTCTTTACGGACATCAGAAAATTCACCGCGATAGCGGAAAGCATGATGCCCATGGAAATCTTTGAATTCCTCAATAAGTATTTATTCAGGATGGAAAAATCAGTCAAGGCAAACTTCGGCTTCGTCGATAAATACATCGGCGACGGAGTAATGGCATTGTATGCCTCGGACAAGAGCAGGCAGGCCGGCGGCACAGTTTCCTGCGCGGATAATTCCCTCAAGTCCGCGCTGAACATCAAGCAGGAGCTTTATCAATTCAATAAGGAAATAGAAACCCTCGACATGCCGCCCGTCAGGATAGGCATCGGCATAAACACCGGGGAAGTTACCTTGGGTACGGTAGGCAGCCACAACAGGCTGGACACCACGGTCATCGGCGACGCGGTAAACCTTGCCTCGCGGCTGGAATCGTTAACGAAATATTATCAAACCCAGAACCTCGTGTCGGAATACACCGTCAACGCGCTGGAAAGACCGGGGGATTTCCATCTACGCCTCATCGACCGCGTCTCGGTGCCCGGAAGATCGGCCCCCGTTAAGATTTATGAACTTCTTGAACCGCGCCTCGCGTCGGACCTCGTCAAGACCCAGACTGCCAACGAGCTCGGCGATTCCATAGCTCTCTACCTGGCAAAGGATTTCAGGCAAGCCTTGACAGGATTCAGCCGCCTGGCCCAATCGAATCCCGGCGATCCTATCCCCGCAATGTACGCAGAACGCTGCAACGCATACATAAAAAAACAGCCTGACGGCGACTGGGACGGCATATTCAAGATTCCCACCAAAGGCCATCTTGAATAATTCACGGTCCGATCAATCGGTTATCAAGACGCCTTTTTGCTGGGAATCGATATTATTGAGCAGACGCATCAGCTTTTCTTTTTCTATCAAGTCGATAAGGCGCGCTTCCACGAATTTTTTCGCTTCGTCCGTATATACTCCCGCAGAAAGACAATAGCCTTTCCCCGCCTTCAGCTCTTTCAGCCTCGCATGAAAATCCCGTACCACGAGTTCTCCCACCGTCCCCGTTGAGCGAATCATCCGGAACAGCACGACATCGGACCAGCGGCTTGTCTCGACTTCCGCAAGAATGTCGGCCCAGTCATTTTTCTGTACGGAGATATCCGTGATCTTGATCTTGGCTTTCGGAAAAAAAGTCAGCGTAATCTTGCGGCATAGCGCAATAAAATCGCTTGCTGCCGATATCAAGTAAATCTGGAGGTTATGGTTGGAATTCAGTTCCCTGTACTTGCTGATCTGCATAGGTACGTCTTTGTAATTCGGGTAGATCTGCTGAATTTCGTTGAGCAGCATTACCGCTTTGGAAATTTCCTGTTCTTTCAGATATGCAGCCGCAAGCCGATACTTTATCTCAACCAGCACCTCAACCTTGATATCAGGATGTCGTAAACCAATCTCAAAATCCATGACGGCCTTCTGCTGCTGCCGTTGATTCAAGTGAATTGTTCCCGCAAAAAGCGCTGCGGAAGGCCCCAGAACGGGATCAGTGCGTAAATGGGTAAAAATTCGCAGCGCTTGATCCGCTTGATTCAACTCGTAAAAGCATTCTCCCATGGCAAAAAGGCTTTCTTTATCCTCTGGCTGTAAATCCACGGCTCTCTTGAGGGTACTTAACGATTCCCTGTAATTTTTTACCTTGAACAACGAATGGCCTAAATAGCGGAGAGCCATCGCATGTTCGCTATTCTGTTTCGTCGCCGCACGAAGGTGAATCATGGCCTTTTCATACTGCCGTTTTTGAAACTCAAGGTACCCAAGATTAAAATTGGTCTCGAAATCATCAGGTTTTACGGCATGCGCCACCGCAAAACCCTTATAGGCTTCATCCATCCGGGCTAATTTAAGTGCGCAAATCCCGTATTTTCTGTTTATGTCGAACTCGTCCAGTTCTGGATTTCCTGCCGATACTTCCAACAAAACCTCGTATATTTTAAAAGCCTTGTCCCATGCCTGCTCGGTGTAATACACTTCACCCAAAGCAGTTAGAGCCTCTGGATCCTTAGGATTCTGCGCCAGCCTTCGGTTGGCTTCCTTTAAGATCTGGGCGTGGTCCTTGTCCTTGAAGTGCTTATTGTTTTTTTTATTCTTCGGCTTTTTGGAAGAAAAAAGAGAACCTCCAAAAAGAACAAGAAGCGCCAAGAAAATAATTACTATAATAATGATAAACGCACTGGCCATAGATTATAGTATTGTATTTATCTGACGGTGTTGTCAAGATTTACCGCAAAAACAAAAAACCCGCCACCAGCAAGGCTGACAGCGGGTATTTTTTTGTCCGAGGACGATTACCAGCGGTTACCGTACTCGCGGCGGGGCGGGCGCTCGTTGGCTTCGTTTACACGAAGGGAGCGGCCATCGAGTTCCCTGCCATTCATGCCGGTGATAGCTGCCATGGCAGCATCGTCACTGGTCATTTCAACAAAACCAAAGCCCTTGGAGCGGCCTGAATCACGATCGATTACGATGTTCACCGACTGTACTTCGCCAAACTGGCCGAATGCGGTACGAAGTCCGTCTTCGCTGGTTCCGTAGCTGAGGTTGCCGACATAGAGTTTCTTAGCCATTAGATGGTCCTTTTCCCGGCGCTTCCGGGTAGTGAGATAATGCTGGTACGGATTCGGGAAAGGAGGCCAGAAGACAAGTTCCACGCAGGTGCGAGATTCGCCGGAAAAATAGCGGGGATGTACACATTCTTAATTCGGCTAAAATCAAACAGTTTCACAGTCCTCAAAAACACGATTCGTATCCAACTGTTTTAACATTATATCAATATTTCAGATTTGTCAAATACCAATTTCTCAAAGACACACTATTTAAACATCATTCCATAAGAGCTTGGGCAATCTCTGAAAGACCGTTTTTAAATCCTAGTATCTCTATATGCCTTATAAACAAGGCATAATAATCCGGGTCGGAAAGAAGACGTTCGATTTCTTGTCGCTGTTCAATAAATCCAGGTCTATAAATACCTACGCCTTTTCGCTCCAACCATAAAACATTGGGTTTTTCTTGCCCTGGAATAAAAGATGCGACAATATTCGGTTTCCCGCACGCAAGTATCTCGCACAACAGCGCCGGGCCCGCTTTGGAGACTACGAGATCGGCAGCATTTATCAATTCCCTCATCTGGTTTGTAAAACCGTATACTGCGATACAGCGGCCAGTTCTCCTTAGTTTTTGTGCCAACGGGTCTACTTTTTTCTTCATTTCCTGATCGGTACCGCAAATCAAAGCGATATCAAAATCGGCATGCGATGCGCAGAGCTCCTCGAGTATTTTATCTGCCTTACGCAATCCATCCCCGCCCCCAGCCAACAATACAAGTTTTTTATCAGTGGAAAACCCTTCTTGTCGCTTAAAAGCTTGAATCTCGTTCGGAGTCATTTTCTGAAAGAATTTTTCCGCTATTACCAGAGGGAACACCTGAATCCTGTTCGAAGAAATTCCATTTTTCTCAAATAGCTTTTTTGCTTCATGAGAATAGCAAAATAAGGGGAATTGATGTCCTAAAGCCCAAATTCGGGGTGGTTCAAACGGATCAGTCACGACAACGGTACAGGGAATATTCTTTTTAGTTTTTTTTAAATGCCATTTCAGCGCACTGGTCAGCAAGTGATGTGTGCAAATAACCCGAGTCGGTTGATAGTTTTCAAAAACCTCTCTTAAGGCTTTTCGAGCAAGGAACCAAGCAGCAACGTGTGAAAGCAGAATGCTGATCCGGAGCGTATTGATTCTATAGATAAGCGACCAGATAACCGGCAGTCTTTGAGACAACACTTTATAGCCATCTGTCAATAATGAATATTTTACCGAGTTTTTTGATGAAACAGGGTCAAAAATCAAGGTGTCTGCGCCAAAAAGCGCTTGAATCCTGGCGCTAATCGCCTTGCAATTGGAAATATGCCCGCCACCAGTTGGCAGATAGAGGAGGAGAACACGTTCAGAGCTTATATTTACGCTATCCATTACTGTCTCCATACATCCATGCCGGCCAATCGGCTTTTGATTTTCTTATCTCTTTTTAATACTCGAATCCAAATGAATCGTATATTCAACTCCAATGCTAAAATCCAGAAGTGAAGCTTTTTCACCTGGAATATGTGCGGCGTTTTGAATAGATCCTACCCTGCCGGTTCCCGTAAGCATTAAATCATCCAACGGGAAAAACTCTGCATTTAAGAAAATTTCGTTGGTGATCTCAGGAATACCAGAAGGAGTTTTTTTTGCTACCGCTTCCGCTGATTCTTCATACAGGATGTAGAGGGTCTGTTCGCCCTTTGCCGTGCGCTTAAAATTGGCATTGATCGAGACAAGGCCTGGAGCGTCAAAACCAACGCTTACATAATTAACCATGACATCCGGGCCATACTCATAGCCGATAGGCGCATCTTTGTAGGCAAAGTGGTAATTTGGCACATTTGTAGGCAAGCGGCGGCGCCACACAAATGAGTTCAGCATGTTTTCCCGTATATACATCCAAGGGTTGGTATAAACCGCTTCGTATCCAATATGAAACCAACCACCGAAAAGCGGATAGATCGCCTCTATTCCTGCCAACCAGGCAAACGCATCGGGGATAACCGATGCGGCCGAATCATATCGATCCTTCTCAAAAGGCGTCTGGAATTGATTCATGGCAAAAGAGCCGTATGCCTCGATAAATCGCCAAGGATTCAATCGCAACTCAAACGACAGCAGGCTGGCGGCGGCTTTGTACGGCAGGTAAAGAGCATCCCAAGCCCAGCGATTATGAAAAATCAAGAATGGATTCATATAGGAGATATCAGCGGCCTTGCCGCCTAGAACCAAAGCCTCAGTAACGGAAAAAGCAAGCCGGTTAAAGAACAAAGCTTCTCCGCGGTGTACAAACAAGTTTTTTGACCATGCAACAACATCCGCGCGATTGGGCAATTCCCCAGGAAGCACTGTTGGATCCAGGGTAATCCATAAAAATCGATACGACAAATTCGTGGCAATAAACGAGGCCTGTAAAAAATCATAAAAATCGGGAGCATCGGAAATAAATAGGGTACCGGATTTCCCCGGCCCCCAATTCAAGGAATCCCTACCCAACGAAAAAGAAAATTGCCTGTATTCCGCGCCTATATATGCCTCAAATGGAAAAGCCCAATCGATATAACTGGGATCTTCAATCCAATTGGTCACGTTTGCCTTGGGTAATTCGGGGGAACCATCGATTACGTTATGGTCTTCCCTGATTTCCAACCGGGTTTTTCCATACAGTATCGACCCTAAGGAAAACTCAAACGGCACTGCCAGCAAAGGAAGCCTATCGTTCCACCCTAATGATTCCTCGGTACCGAACGTATAGGCTTTGGACGGATAGACCTCGAAAGCTGGAACGATATCCAGCAAAAAATTATTTCTTAAAAAAGTCCCTTGTTCCGTTTCTGTATGGAAGCCGGCAAAATAAATACCTGCCAGGGCTTTTCGGGCCTGCGAAGACAAAAGGGAATTATCCAGCCTTTGCAGGGTGGAGCTTATATCTGCCACCGCATAAGGACTGGCTTGCGTAGCGATTAAGATGCCGGACTCCAATGCGGCGTAGCGCAGAAAACGGGCCATAACGCCCGAGGAGTCGAATCTTTTTGACTGTGAGGAGATCACGCCTGAAAAAATAAAAATAAAACAGAGAAATAAAAATGATTTCCTGCCTAAGGTTAAAGGCTCCATAATATCTCAAAACCTAAATAATGATCGGCAAGATCACTATCCTCAACCAGGTTCTTGTTCCAAGTATATTCCAGCATATATCGCCCTCGCAGCCTCAAACGCATCCTCTTGCCTTCGAACGGTATTTTCCAATCGACTGAAAGTCCCGCTTGAAGTGTAGTTTCTATAACATCCTGCGATAGAAAGCGGAAGTAGCGGGGTATCGTACCCGATTCGAACGGGAGCTGATACGACGGATGCCCATTTACCCAGCCATTGTCGAACCAGGTTCCGTCACCGCCGCCGACCAATGATTCGCTTGCGTTCCCATGACGGATCAGGCGAGAAACCCCTTCAAGCCTGATATTTAGAGATGGAAACATCGAGGCCTGCACCTCATAACGCTCGGAATTAGGCTGCAGAGCCGCTCCCAAAGCGTCACCATAGCTCGTATAGTTGTCTTCCCTTCCGGTTGCAAAATAGTGCGCGTACATATAGGGGAAAACCGCGGTGTAATCCGCGCTGACCAGCCAATTCCCTGCAGAGCGCGGAGCCCAGGACAAACCTGCCTGAATTGCTCCGATTATCTTGGTATCAAAGTCAAAACGGGATAATTCCTTAACGCCGACGTCGTCGAAATAGGCTGTGGCCTTGGCTTGGAATCCGGGAAAGGCCCGCCAGGTAAGATATGCCCCCGCAAGCGAATTGTCGGAAAACGCCGCATATGACTGCATGTAAAACAGCATGGAAAGCGGTACTAAATACTGGGCTTTAATGCCGCCGGCCCAGACAACCGATTCAAACAGGCCAAGATCAAGACTGGGAAACGGTGAAAACGAATAGGAATGCAAAGCCAAGTATTTTTCCGTCTGGACTCCGGCGCTCGATTCGTTCGATGCAAGTTGAGATAGTAAAATGGACAGCCGAAAGCCGGAAGTTCTGGCATTAAGCGTAAAAGTAGGTGCAGAATGTGCCTGAGGTCCCAGTATCGTCCCATTACCAAAAAAAGGTCCAATGCTCGTCTTGGCAATAGAGGCTGAGCCCCATAGCGAAGGAGAACCATACCACGTCATCGCGCTGAGACCGTAAAGCAATCCCATAGGATCGCCGCTGATGCCTTTAGGAAGAAAAAACATCGATCCATCATAGGCAAAATCGACGAGTGGCCTTTCGGTCAAAGGTTTTACAGGAGATCTGCCGTCAATTAATGACAGATCGAATAAAGCCTGCGCCCATAAACCAGGAAAAGGTTTATACAGGAACTGGAGATCAGCGCCAGTTTCACCGTGATATAAATGGGTGGAAGCGGAAGAATCACGAAAATCGCTTCTGTGGTTTACGGTTACTTCAAAGGAACCGTTTTTTATCGCATTCAAGAAACCTGAGGCTATATTTTTATCCTCAGCAGAACCTTGCCCGTAAACCTGTTCCAGAATATCGAGAATCACTTCCGGCGAATAAGGCCGTACCAAAAAAATCGGATCCAAATAACCGCGAACCTGCCATCGATCGATAAAGCCGTAAATATCGTCGTTCACATCCTGGGCAGTAAGAGGAATTGCGCAGAATATTAAAAAAAAAATAACAAAAATACCGGCCATTGGCCGATTATCAAATCGATTATTGCGCTTCATTACTCAGATACCCCGGATTCTTCGATTATTTCCTTGGCCAAAGCCCGCTCTTTTATATAATGTAAAACTAAAAACAGTACGGCAAGGGCGATCCAAGAAGCGAGTACGGCCAGCCAGTACAGTAAGGGCGATAAAAATAAAACAGAAACGGCTATAGCTCCCATGGCAATGCATACGGCATAGACGATAGCCAGGATCGATCGTGTACTAAGGCCCATGCGCAACAGTTTATGGTGAACATGCCATTTATCCGGGCTCATTAGCGGCACTCTTGCCCGAGTACGTCGTAGGATAGCGGCAAACACGTCAAAAATCGGAATCAATAAAACCGTTGGCGCGGTCCAGAGCCATAAAGAGTCCGAAATGCCGCTTTTATCCATCAAAGGGAGCAAGGCAAGCGCAAAGCCCAAAAAAGTACTGCCTGAATCACCCATAAAAATCTTTGCCGGAGGAAAATTGTAAAACAGGTAGCCGGCAAGCGACCCGGCTATGGTTATTGCCACCAAGGCAGGAAAATTCTGACCTCGGTCCAAAAGTATTATCCCCAAGCTGAATGCCCCGATGATACTGATTCCCCCGGAAAGTCCATCCAGGCCGTCTATCATGTTCACGGCATTCGTCACGCCAACGATCCAAAACAAGGTGATCGGCCAGGACATCCACCCTAACGATACCGAGCCAAGTCCGGGGAGCCAAAGATTATTGAATTTAAAACCCATGAGCATCACGAAAATAGCTGCTGATAACTGAACAATTAAACGAAGCCTTGCGCGCAAACTAAAAAAATCATCTAAAAGACCTAATCCATGGATAATTGTCAAGGAGAGCAAAATAGGCCAATAATTTAAAAAACCTTGCCAGGCAGTTTTGCTAAAAATTATCGTAATAATCAAAGCTGTTAAAAAGGAACCGAAAATTCCGACACCACCCAGTCTCGGAATGGCAGCGGTATGGATTTTTCGAGCTTCCGGCTTGTCGTACCAATGATTTTTTTTTGCAACAATTAAAATCAGGGGAACCAACAATATATTAAGAAACCCGGCAATTAGGCTGGAATAGAGAAACTTCATACAACACCTGCCACGAAGAATTATACATTAACATACCTCGAATATACCAAAAAAAACAAGAAGCAAAAAAAAACCGACTGGAATATCCAGCCGGTTTGTTGCTCTTCGTCTTTATGCTCTATCGACCACTACCTCTTTGTGTAGTTCTTATCCATCCAGTTCTTATACTCACCGGATCTCACATTGTCAATCCAAGTTTTACTGGACATGTACCACCGAACAGTCGCAATGAGTCCTTGCTCGAAACTTACCGATTGCGACCATCCAAGCTCTTTTTTTAGCTTTGAGCAGTCTATGGCATACCTTCGGTCATGTCCAGGCCGATCCTTGACATAGGTTACAAGCTTTTCATACTGGGATTTTGAGACTCCTGTTTCGGAAGCCACGATTTCCATCAACCTATGCAAAAGGTCAATATTGGTCCACTCGTTCTCGCCCCCGATATTATAGGTTTCACCGTTGCGCCCCTCGTTCATAATGCGCCAGACGGCGGAATTATGATCCTCAACATACAACCAGTCGCGAATATTCCTGCCATCGCCGTATATGGGGAGGTTCTTGCCTTCAAGCATATTTAAAATCATGACAGGTACGAGTTTTTCCGGAAATTGGAATGGGCCATAGTTGTTCGAGCAGTTGGAAAGCGTCGTTTCCATCTGATACGTATGATTATAAGCCATTACGAGATGATCGCTCGAAGCCTTTGATGCACTATATGGACTGCGCGGGTCATAGGGCGTCTGCTCGGTAAAATAGCCGGTATCGCCCAGGGATCCATAGACTTCATCGGTGGACACATGATGAAACAGGCAGTCTTTGCGCTCCTGCCAGTAGTTGCGAGCGGAATCGAGAAGCGTAAAGGTTCCCATCACATTTGTTTTTATAAAGGCTTCAGGCCCATGAATCGATCTGTCTACATGGCTTTCGGCGGCAAGGTGGACAACAGTGTCGATATCATATTTTTTAAAAATTCCATCAATGGCGTTTCGGTCGCAAATATCGATTTTTTCAAAAAAATACCTCTTGCCGCCATATTCTTTTTCAATATTCTGAAGACTTTCCAGGTTTCCGGCATAAGTTAAAAAATCAACATTGACGATCTTTCCTTTAAAATCGGTTTTCTCAAAAAGAAATCGAATAAAATTAGAGCCGATAAATCCAGCCCCTCCCGTAACCATGATATTCGTAAGTTTTCTGATCATATTTTCTTCTCGCTTTCAATAGTTATAAATTTTTTAAGGCTTTCCTGCCATTCTGGAATTTCCAGCGACAAAGTACGCTTTATTTTCGCTTTTGACAGTACCGAATAATTAGGCCTTTTTGTTTTTGTCGGATACTGTTCGGTGGTTACGGGAGTAACAACGCATTCTTTTCTCAAGAGCCCGGCAGTTCTCGAAAGCTCATAGATTTCCCGGGCAAAACCGAACCATGTGGTTTCGCCATCTCCGGAATAATGGTAAATTCCATATGCATGTGAATCCTGTTCAATAAAATCAAGAAGGGCATGAGAAAGTTCCCATGTCCATGTGGGCGTACCTTTTTGGTCCGCTACGACGTTTAACGTCTCCTTCTCCTTCATAAGCCTAAGCATCGTATATACGAAATTCTGGCCATGTTTTCCGTAGAGCCAAGATGTACGCACAATAAAAGAGTCTGGATTGGCCGCAAGCAGTTTTGCCTCGCCTATCGCCTTTGTTTCCCCATAATACCCAATGGGTGCGGGAGCATCGCTCTCCAAATATGGACGAGTTCCATCCCCGGGAAAAACATAATCCGTCGAAATATGGATCAAGCGTGCTCCAACATGCTTGGCTACGATTGCCAAGTTTTCAGGACCCACGGCATTTATTTGATAGGCCAACTCCCGTTCTTCCTCGGCTTTGTCCACCGCAGTATACGCGGCGCAATTGATTATCCAGGTAATTTTATTTTTTATGGCAAAAACATCTAGAGCCTCGCTATCAAGAATGCTGAGTTCTCTATCCGTTCCTACCCAAGGTAGACCTGATGTCGACAGTACCTCTGTCAAGTCAGCTCCTAACATCCCCTTATCGCCAATTAACCAAATCATCAATAAATCCTTGCTGAGCGTATTTAAAAGGAAACGGACATTTCCAAGGTAAAAGCCAAACCAATCCGTCTTTTTGCCGGATCAGGATTGGCGGATGCGACATAGCGGGAACCATCAGGGCCATAAGCGAGCGGTAAAACTAATATTGCAGTTATATATTTCCAAGGCTTCCAGGTAATTCCCGCGTTAACCGAACCTGAATAATCAAAAAACGTATGTTTCCATTGAATTCCAAAGTCTAAAGATGTCTGGAAAATATCTATAAAACCGCATGCAAGCGCCAACGAATGGTCCAAACCGCCGGGGGTCGAGCCCTCGTAATAATATTCACCGGTAAGTTTGACCTCGGGCCATTCCTTAAAAAAATTAGCGACTATTTTTGTTTGCCACTGTAAATTTTTATAGGACAAGGCGACATCCGCGAGAAAATCCACTCCCCAAATTACACGTTTCATGGATAGCAACGCTTTTGCGCCTTCGTCGATTTGGTAACGCAATCCCAGGGAAACCAGAAAGCCCGCAAAGACCTTGTCTAATTTCATGGAATAACAAATCTGGGTATATGATGAAATTTGAGCTCTATTCATGAGGGCACTAATCGAAATTCCATCAAGCAATGTAGGAAAGCCGAAACGCAAGGCATATCCAGTGGAGTTATCGGCCATGATATTGGTTACTGTTCCGAATAATTTCCCTTGCCCCCAAGTTACGCCATACTTTCCCATTCTAATAAAAATATTTTCGAGCCATGTATAATCGACGAATAGTTCCCCTATCGCTATTCCACTCCAAGTTGGGCTGGTTAAGGGATCCATGCTCGTTACGACGGTACCGTATAATCTAAAATCCGGGCTTGGTTTCGCGTCGATGATTAAGTTAGCCGTAGCTACCAAGCCAAGGGTTCCGTCGAAATTGGATGTCAAGTCGGAGATAACCGGCCATGATTTCCAACCGGCTATCACCGCTCCCGTCGTAGTAAAGCTGCCGGAAAATTTGATCCCGTCGTTTTTTACAAATTGACTGAGATGATCCGTATCCGTATTTGCCAAGACTGTATCCGCTGCAGGGTCATCAAACATGCTATCAAGGTTTTCTTCTTCCTGAGTTACCACAGGTTCTTCAATCTTAATATCAATGCTTTCTTCTTCTTGAGCTGTCAAAGGAAACAAACTGATGATAAAAAATATAGAAACAAAAAAAATCTTGAGCCCAATCTTCATTTAGTGACCTTTTCCAGATATTCTTTCGTATATACGGAATCAGGCAGCCGGGTAATGGAGGGTTCCTTGATCGTTACGGTAGTTCTTTCATATTCAATGGTATTGCCGATCATCTTGGATTTCAGGTGATCCAATATCACCATACCCGCAGCTACCCATTTTTGACCAACCTTTTGGTAGCTTGGTATTCTGGTAGTGCGCATAAGCTGCCCAGACAGGCTGTAGTCTTCTATTTTTCGGACGAGATTGTCATCGGTAACCCAAATACGCATTATCGGGAATGAGACTTTATCGTTGTTTGCTTCGAGATTGAGCACGGTACAATCGAATTTACCGAGCTTTTCCCTTTTCCCGGATACAGGCTTGTAATCCACGGAGAAATTTGACCGGTTAAAGTCCGAATTCCTGAAACTGGAATTTTGAAAACGCTCTTTAGCACTGGTAAAAGTAAAGACATGGTCGGTAGGATCATATAACCAAAGATTGTCACCGATCTTCAAGTATCCTTTTCCTTTATCCACCGTCGGCTCAACTATCAAGATCAAGAACTGCTCGGTAGCGTCTCGGCGAAACATCGTGGCAATCGTCGTTGAAACCGCTCCGCCCGGATCGCGTTTTTCTACAGTATACTTGGCGGATAAATCCTGGCCCACGAATGTAACGGTTTTATCCACCTGAGCAAGCAGCGCAGCGTAATTCGTATTTCCCTGGCAAAAAAGGAGCGGGGCGACCAGGCTGAAAACAAGCGTAAGCATCGATTTTATTTTCTTCATACTATTCCTTTTGACAAACGTTAAAATACTTTTGACATCGCATCTATAGGCCGAATCATAGATGCCTTGCGCGACGGACCCAAAGCCGCCAAAACGACGGCTCCCACCATGAGACCGAGATTGATCGCAATTACATAGGGGTCCAGAAAAAATCGAAGTCTCCCCTGATCTGTAAACATCCCGGCAAGCGGAATTGATTGTAAATTCAAAAACTGAAACGCCCAAAGGGCTACATATCCGAAGAACAAACCCACCCCTGATGCGGTTACAGCCAAACCTAACGCTTCAAAAAGAAATAATGCCAAAACGCCGGCTCTACCCATGCCCAGCGCTCGCATGGTACCGATTTCGCTCGTGCGTTCGTATACAATAACTTGGTAAGTATTCAAGATACCGACCATCACGATAATAACAAAAATCACAAGAACAAAATAGGTAATGGCGAGAAGCGCATCCATCAAATCTTTTATCTGGGCAAGATGGGCATCAAGAGACAAAACCGCCAGTTTTTCACCTGGTGGAGCTTTTGCAATCTCTTTATTAAGATCCGCTTTCGTAGCTATTGTTGGAAATACGTCATATCTCGACGACAGGAATAACCTGATGCGTTCGGCAAGTATATTTACGTCTTTTCCCGCCTCGGTGAATATCGCAATATCCGTGGCGGCCTCGGGATCGCGTAAAAGAAGCCGATTAAGATCTTCATTTCGGATATAGGCGATATAGCTGAAAATACTCGTTTCGGCAAAAATACCCCGAATCACCATATAGGCGGTAGTGTATTGTCCCGAATCTGTGGTTAAATAAAGATTCACTTCATCACCAAGCCGGGCTCCCAGGATTTTAGCGGCAGCCTCGCTTATTAAAATACCGTCGACACCGCCGGCACCCAGCATGGAATCGAGAGTCCCTTGAGAAAAAGTCAACTTTGAAAGCTCGCTGCGTTCTGACATGAAGTCGATACCTACGAGCCTTCGTTGCCTAACGGTTTCACCTCCAAAGAAAAGTGAAAGATCCGATCGATAATAAATAGTGCGTCTTGCGGCATGCAAGGTGCTGAACTCTCCCGTGCTTAGTGCAGCAAGCATGGCCGCAGGATCCGTTATTTTCGGAAAACTCGTATTATAACCGGTAATGCTTACATGGCCAGAAAAATAGCGGGAAGCCTTTGCCTTGATCGTCTCCATCGCACCATAGGCAATACCCGTTATTATCGTTATCAAAGCGAACCCGACAATCACGGCTATGCCTATCATGGCATAACGCTTGCGCTGAAGTATTAAATTGCGAATTGCCAGAAAAAACATAGTACAATCATCTCCCGTTCATAGCCGTTATTGGCTGCACACGCATGGCTAAAAAAACTGGATAAATCCAGGAGATGGCACCAACCCCCGCAGCCATTAACAAATGACCGAGTGCACTCGAGAAAGTGGGAACCGGGTATACTGTTTCCCCCCCGAAAAGAGATGCGAGCAGTGGATTCGCAATAGGAATTCCCGCCTTTTGGAAATAAATCGAGATAAAAAAACCAGCCAAAATTCCAATGATCGTGCCGCTCAGAGTAAGAATCATCGATTCGCCTATAAAAAGCTTTTGAATAAAATTCGTTCCTGCTCCGAGCCCACGCATAGTACCTATCTCAGTACTTCGCTCCAAGACAGAGATTACTAAAGCATTCATTATTACAAGTATGGCACCGATGGAGACAAAACCAAGCCCAATATAGAACGCTGTTTGTATCGCAAATAAGGTCTGTGCACTGGAACCTGCGGCGGATCGCCAATTCATCGCCCTGCATTCCAGTCCACTAGCGGTGATTTCATACTCCAACTCTCTGGCTATCCTGGTTTTATGACCATCTATGGCGCGAACGAGTATAAAACTCCATGCAGCCAGATCCGTCATAACAAGAGCATCCCGCTCACGCGTATCGGACATCTCCTTCTCTACCGCATCCAACGTCAATCCCGGTTCACGAGGAGACTCCACATCGGCTGCATCGGAAAATAGATCATCAAGATCCGAGGAGTACGCGGAAGTTTCCGGATTAGCCTGCTTATCGCGCAAAGCAAAACCTAGAGTATAATTCGCTATCGAGCGTACTATGGTAGCATCGGCGAGAACAACGAGATCGAGCATATCGGTAGGGGCAATATAGCGATGAACCCCTGCAAAACTTCCCTTCTTCAGCCGAAAACTTCCATTGGAATACATCCCAAAGACTATTTCTTCACCCACTTCCAGTGGATGCCCGATTGAGGACTCGATGGATCCAAGTAAAGCCTCATTGATAAACACTCCGCCATTTTTAAGCGAATCGACATTGCCTTTAGTAATTTTTATATCCGTACAGACATCAAAATAAGAATCCGGATCCACGCCAAAAATGGGAACGTTGAACGTTTGACCTGCAATCTTGAGTTGCGCCGCCCCGGATACTACCGGAGTCCAGGCTTCGATATGAACGTTATTGGACACTATGGAAACAAGGTCCGCATATTGCGGTATCGGCGGTATCGACTCATATTCGCTTACTATGGGTACTTCGGTTCCGAATAGGCTGAATGTCATGACTGAGCGAGTAGAAACTGCCGCATCACCGGTAAGGCTCCTTACAAACGAAGCCTCAAGTCCTCGATTCGTTCCATTAAAAACCGAATTCGCTGTGAATAGCGTAGCAATACCAACGGCAATTAGAAATCCCAGCAATAGAGTCCTGCGAGGATGCCTGGCCAGGTTACGGAGTACGAGTTTAAGTATTAGCATTATTTCCTGTCTTTGAATAATATACGGCGATTATGTCAGAAAAACAGTAATTACGAAAATATACATCGATCAATAATCGCACTCATTTTACCCCAGGCAGCTTCAATTTTTTGCTGGTTTTCAGGATCATTCATGAATTTAATGAGAAATTCCTACATTTGCCAAAACCATCAGTACTAAAACACTAGAAATATTTGATAATAGAATAATTTACGCACGCTTACCGAATTTAACTACAATCCTTATAGATAAATTGCAGTACGACCTTATGTATCCCATTTAATATTTCTCTGCATTCAGAGCTTTAATTTGATACTTCTCGCCTTCACTTTGTTTAATATGTCGTTTGTCTTTTAGGATGAAATATAATCGCTAGTTATGCCGTTGGTCGAATCTTCGATCAAAGCTAGTTGACATAAAGCGATGCCGACCACTTGATCATTACCAACAAAAGCATGCGGTATGACTTAAACAATTGCGACTCCAGTAGCGTTTATACCATTTTTCTGATTAGACAGATCATATTTATGGAATCCATAGAAAATTGATTATTGTATTCTTTTATAGCCTTGAAGATTCAATGTCCAGAAATGGCAAGGAAGCGTCTTTGGGGGATATCAAAACTTCTTTTATCGGCCATTGTATCGCCAATCGGGGATCATTCCAGCGTATACCTCCATCGCTCGCGGCGTTATATTCCGCGGTACACTTATACTGGAGTTCTGTATCGTCCTCAAGAGCCACAAAACCATGGGCAAAGCCTGCCGGTATATAAAACATGACTTTATTGTTTTCAGATAACTCCAAGCCAAACCATTGTGCATAAGTAGTTGAATCAGCTCGTAAGTCAATGGCTACATCCCAGATACTTCCTTTGGTAACACGAACAAGTTTTCCTTGCGCATGCGGTTCCCGTTGGAAGTGAAGTCCACGCAAGGTTCCACGACTGCTCTTCGAGTGATTGTCTTGCACAAAAGTTTCATGGATTCCAGCTCTTGCGAAATCGCTCTGCTTATACGTTTCAGTAAAAAAGCCCCGAACGTCCGAGAAAACATGAGGTATGATAATCAGGAGACCAGATATTGGAGTTTCTTTAAATGTGAAGGGCATTCTTCAATCCTTTTTAGTCTGCGTCCGCAATGAATTTCAAATACTCACCATATTCCGTTTTTATTCCTGCACTGAGCACGAGAAGTTGATCGCGTGTGATCCATCTATTTCTGTAAGCAATCTCTTCGATACAAGAGACATATAAGCCTTGGCGTTTTTGAATAGCTTCTACGAAGTTACTAGCTTCCAACATTCCATCATAAGTACCGGTATCAAGCCAAGCCATACCACGACCCAGCATTTCAACCTGCAAAGTACCTCTTGCTAGATATTCGTTGTTTATACTGGTAATTTCAATCTCTCCACGAGCGCTTGGTTTTACATTCTTAGCTATTTCGATAACTTCATTATCGTAGAAATATAAACCCGGTACCGCGTAGTGCGACTTAGGCTTGGCTGGTTTCTCCTCAATTGATATGGCTTTACCGTTTACATCAAATTCCACGACACCATAAGATGTTGGGTCTTTTACATAGTACCCAAAAATTGTTGCCCCGGATTTTTGCTCAGCGACCCGCGCAAGTGTTTGAGTAAAACTTTGACCGAAAAAAATATTGTCGCCAAGAACGAGAGCAACCTTGTCTTTACAGATGAATTTCTCCCCGATTATAAAAGCGTCGGCTAATCCCCTAGGCTTATCTTGAATGGCGTATTCAATGTACATACCAAATCGCGACCCATCTCCGAGAAGATCCCGGAACGACGAAACGTCGCGCGGAGTCGATATAACGAGAATCTCTCGAATGCCTGCAAGCATCAAAATCGACAAAGGGTAATAAATCATGGGCTTGTCGTACACAGGGAGGATTTGCTTGCTAACCGCATATGTGATTGGAAACAACCTTGTTCCGGTACCACCGGCAAGAATAATTCCTTTCATAGGGTCTCCTTATATAAAAATTATTTTAATGAAAAAGAAACTTCAGAGATACCCAAAAGAAATTTCACCTTTTACTAAGCTGAAAGAATGGGAACATGCTGAACCATAGAAAGCTACTCCGCATTGCATTATAGCAACATATCATACTATTGTCCTATCGTGTCATTTTTTCCAAGAGCGGTTCTCAGTATTGCCATAGCTTTTGGGTCTTTTTTTATGGAAATAATATAATTTGATAGAAGAGCGAGGAAGATTACCAAACATACACCTGCTATCATAATAAATAATACCAACTGAAATCGTTTGTCGATGCTGGTTGTTTGCGTCTTTATGAAATCGAGGCTAAAAGATACGATCGATCCATCGAGATACGATCTGGCTATCTGTATCTGCCTCACTATTTTGTCACCTTCCACTTCTTTTGTAATCTCGTCCATGGTAGATAATAAAGCATAATTTGTTTGTATGATTGAGGTTGCATTTTCCAACAAGACCGTATTTGCATCATTATTCACTTTTGCTATAATATTCTTAAGTATTATCGCTCCTAATTCAACATCAGGATACCACAAGTCTAAAATAGCCCAAGATGAAGGGCTTGCGGCTTGAGGATTGAATTCTATTGAAATTTGTTTTCCATCAATAAGCTGTTTTGCCAAAGCAAGAGCCTGATCTGCGGCAATCGGAATATGCTTCGACTCCTTATATGCAATTTCAATAACGTCTGATAGTTGCTTAGCATCACTGATAAGCTGTTCCATAAACATACGTGGTAGCCTAGGTATCTTGCTAATCAGCACAGAATCTGGAATATGGTAATAAAATTGAGCCCGCGCATACTTCTCAACCTTATACAGAGAAGGTACAGCATTGACTGGGATAAAAATATAAATTGCTACTGATAAAAGGACAGCAATTATTACGGAAAATAATAATTTTTTCCTAAGTCTCAGGAAAAATGCTATTATATCTATAAGAGATACACCATCATCATTTTGAGTATTCGTACTGTCAGACATCAATCCTCCTAAAAAACAACTCAGGGAGTAGACAAAAAATATCTCAACCGACTACGTCGGTTTTTAAGAACTCTTCATGTCCTTCGTTTGCATAGCATCAGTCTTGGTTTTTATTTCTTTTCTATAATCAAGCTTACCTTAAGCTCTTCTCTAAAAGCAAGTATGCACTATTCGATTTTAAATACTTTGCGATCGATAGCAATAATGCTCTTGCCATTACCCTTATTAGTATTCATAACGCTATATCGGTCCATAGAGCCCCATAATTGCAACTACTTGCATCACCTCAATAAAAGTTCGCTTTTTTGGAGATATGATTTCCCATTCCACCCATGACGGATCAGTACTAATGGAAGTCAAAAATGATATTGTAATAAAGTGGATTTTTGGTTTGGTACAAATAATTGATTTTTAGATTGCTAGGGTAATATAGTGTGCTATTACATTGTTTCATCATTCTTTCCTAGGGCTGCTTTCAGCTTAGCAGTGGCTTTTGGATCATTTTTTATTGAAGCAATAAAATTAGAGAAAAGAGTTATTACAATTACCAAACAAACACTCGTTGTCATAATGATAAATATTATCTTTGATCGTTTATCAAGGCTGACTGTTTCAACCCTGATGTAATCAAACCAAAACGCTCCAAACAAATTCTCAAGATATGGCGTCGCCGCAAGAATCTGCTTCTTTATCCTATCTCCTTCAACTACTTTTGTAGCTTTGTCCATAGTGGATAGTAAAGCATAATTTGACTTTATACTCGCAGATGCATCTTCTTTCAGGGCTTTGTTTGTGTTGCTGTTTACACTGTAAATCATGTAACGAAGGAGAATTATTCCAAACTCAGTATCTGGATACTTCAAGTCTAAGGTAGCAGCAGAGTTGGGACTTATGGCTCTTGCATCGAATGAGATGGTTAGCTGTTTTCCATCAATGATCTCCTTGGCAATTTCGAGTGCTTGATCAGGAGTAATTGGGATATGCTTCGAATCATTATATGCGGTTAATATTATTCCGGACAGCTGTTTAACATCATAGATAAGCTGTTCTAGAAACATGCGCGGAGTACGTGTCATCTTGTTAGCCAATACGGGGTCGGGGATATGGTAATACACTCGTAGTTGCGCATACTTCTGAAGTTTGTAGACAGAAGGTACCATATTGATAGGTAATAATAAATAAATGGCGAGAGAGGCAAGACTTGCAACAATAATGGTAAAAAGCATTTTTTTCCTTAGCCTTAGAAAAAATGCAATAATATTGATAAGCGATAATCCTTCTTTATCCTCAGTTTCTATCGCTTCCTGCATCAGCTTTCTCCTTATCAGGTCATATCATGAGAGTCATCAATAATCAAGAGAAACATAGACCGCACGAGAGCTGATTATTGTCGCGAGTTTACAAAAACTTTGCTTCGTTCTATTACTACAAAACGTATTTAAACATAGCATCTAATATCATCAAAATAATTAAAAAGATTCCCCATCAATTCTGTCTTATTTGTTAGCTTTGTAAAAAACCCATACAAAACGGTCTCTGCGTGGAAGATCCTGGCGAAGTGGCCGAAAGCGTGCCATTATCTTTTGATTCTATCACTGAAGGCTACTAATTCTGTAATTTAAAAGAAGGCAATATAATAAACGCCAACAAAAAGCACAAATAGATCCAATGACCCGAATCTATTGTTAAATAAAATTGGGAAAATTGGAGAGAGTCTCAATAGTAGGGTTGCTAATATGCCTCGTACCAATTCCCAAGTAAAGCAGTCTATACCATTCATAATATTGGTCTATGCATCCGAAAAGATTTTCGTACTATCAGGCTTCCAGCATCCATCCCAAGGTATCCTGAATGGTAAACATGGGTAACTTACCTATCGCAGCTTCAAGTTTTGCGCACGAACCAATCAGTACCTGTACTTCGTTCTCCCGTACAAAGGCAGGATTGACTTTAACCTGTAAGTTATGGCCGCTTAACTTACTACAGCTTGATATAATATCATTCAAGGTAGTGCCAAGCCCAGAACAAATATTGAATATCTGACCAGGTTGCGGATTTTCAAGAAGACGAACGTATGCTTCCACAACACGGCGAACATCCGCAAACTCTCTTACTACGTTGATATTACCCAACTCCAGGGTTGTATCGCGACGTTTATAATGCTCCACTATCTTGGGGACTACGAACCTGCTTGTCTGTCCGATACCAGTATAATTAAAAGGCCGTACAATGGTTATAGGAAGTTTTTCCTTGAATATACCCGCCATATATTCCATGGCAAGCTTGGATACAGCATAGTCATTTGTTGGAGCGGGAGGGGTAGATTCATCAAGAGCATTCCCGCTCGTATTGCCGTAAATATTGGCAGTGCTTGCCAGAACAACGGAAGTCGGGGCTTCCTTTATTGATGCCAGCGATTCAAGCAGGTTACGGGTACCCATAATGTTAACACGATAAATCTCGCTCTTGTCCTCGTGAGTCACACTCGAGATTCCCGCTAAGTGCAAGACGGCAAGCGGTTGCAACTCCCGCATTAAATTCACAAGAGCAGGTCTATCTAATAGATCGCAAATCTTGAGACCGGAATCTGAACTTGATGCAGGATTTGTATCGATTCCTATTACTGTAAAGCCGTGTGCTTCCAGGCTTGCCTTTAGATGAAAACCGGTAAAGCCGGCTAAGCCTGTTACTACCACAGGCCTGGCATTATTAGAAAGACCAGCCATCACGGTTTCTTTGAATATCTGCATGAACCATCATGGTACAAAGTTCTTCCAGCGTCGTCTTTGCTTCCCACCCAAGTAAGGTTTTTACCTTTGCAGGGTTGCCAATAAGCAATTCAACTTCTGCTGGTCTATAGAATTTAGGGTTTACTCTTACAACTGTTTTACCAGATTTCTGGTCAACGCCAAATTCCTCATCAGTCTTGCCTTTCCACTCAATGATGGTACCAGCTGCTTTAAAAGCCATGGTCACAAAGTCACGAACCGTCTCGGTGCGATTAGTGGCCAGCACATAGGTATCGGGTTTTTCTGCCTGAAGCATACGCCACATGCCTTCTACATATTCTTTGGCAAAACCCCAGTCGCGCTTTGCATCCATATTACCCAATTCAAGACAATCTAGCTTGCCATGAAGAATCCTGGCTACACCGTCGGTAATCTTACGCGTAACGAATTCTCTTCCACGTAGAGGGGATTCATGATTGAACAGGATACCACAGCTACCAAAAATATCGTACGATTCACGGTAGTTGATGGTCATCCAATGAGCATAAAGTTTGGCTATGCCATAGGGGCTTCGTGGGTAGAAAGGTGTATTCTCCGTCTGGGGGACTTCTTGAACCTTTCCAAAAAGTTCTGAGGTAGAAGCCTGATAAAAGCGAATCTTAGGGTTTACGATGCGAATCGCCTCAAGCAGATGTACAGGTCCCAAACCTGTTATTGCGGCAGTAGCTAAAGGTTGCTCGAAAGAAACGCCAACGAAGCTTTGGGCGGCAAGATTATAGACTTCTTGGGGTTTGGCTAGTTCAAGTAAGCGAATGCTTGATGCCATATCTGTGAGATCGTATTCCACAAGGTGAAAATTAGCGTTTTTTTCTATTCCTAAATCTTCTATCCGCCAAAAATTTACAGAACTAGTACGACGGTAAGTACCGTACACTTCATAGCCTTTTTCGAGTAACAGTTGTGAAAGATAAGCACCGTCTTGTCCGGTGATGCCCGTGATGAGTGCCGTTTTCAATAGAACCTCCTTGAAGTTTAAATACGCCAGTTCCAATCTAAAGCGCGAATAAATTGG
This sequence comes from uncultured Treponemataceae bacterium, assembly GCA_964485395.1. Classification (GTDB taxonomy): domain Bacteria; phylum Spirochaetota; class Spirochaetia; order Treponematales; family UBA12059; genus JANNSO01. The sequence goes on from CAZAJF010000002.1 coordinate 119,068, forward strand.
TTGAGAAACGGAATTGTTGAATTTGATAGAATGTGGTCACACAAATATACAGTTGGGAGATCCAACGATGCCATACAAGCACTTTACCAGTGATTAGCGAGGGGTGCCATATTTATCTAACAGACCACATTATACGAAGAAATCCTTGTTAAATCTAGTCAAGTTAAAATTTCGGGACGACAGTGAAATCTATACGAGTATCTGTTCTCAACAAGAAAGAAATTCATGCAATTATCACGCATTGTACTTCATTGAGTACCTCATAGTCACCACCATCTTAAAACTATAGGGGATAACCTACTTGACCTATAATGAAATTTAAAGTCTCAGGGAGGGCTCAACTACATAAGCATCAAGAAGGGGTAGCCCGAATCTTTTGGGCTCTCCGCAACTCAGAGCCGTATATAACCGCCCATAAAATCACACGCTCCATTACCGCAATCACATCCATGGGACCGCTCAAGGCTTGGAAAGTGAAAAAAATGTTTCCAAAGCTATCCGATTTTGGGAATAGAAAATTAGACAATATTCAAACAACCTTGAGTTTTACGAACTAGATTTTAAAAGACGGATTTTTATAACCTTGATTTTTACAAATCTTCGTTTTTTTAATTCAAATCGAATATCTTGATGAAACGAAACGATTTCCAATTATTGCTCATCGGGATTAAGAGGATTTTTTCCACGAATTTCAAAGAAAAAAATCAAAAATATTTTGGTAAGAATCGAATGGGGAAATAGTTGAAAAATATTTTACAATTCGATTTTTTAGCATGTATCTTAATTTTTTTGCAAACCTTTTATTACGCGTTTATGAAGGAGAAAAAGCTGGACTGCCTAGAGTTCAAGTTCAATAAAATATCTAAGAATCGAGAACGCCAACAGCATAGACTGTTGTGCAGCAAAAAGTTATACTGTATTTAAACAATCGTTGCGAATATAGTTATCCAATACTCAGAAATAACCAGCAGCCGTTAGAATATCATAAAACTATCGCCCAATCGAATAATATTGAAAGCCATTGCTCTGCATTGCTTTTTTGTCATATATATTACGCCCGTCAAAAATAATATACTGTTTCATTTGCGATGCGAGAGTATCCATATTTATCTGTTTAAACTGATCCCATTCCGTCACTAACAATAGGGCATCAGCATTTTTGGTAGCTTCATACATGTCTTTTGCTATTATGATAGTGTCGTGGTAATCTTTAAAACAATACTTGGCTTCTGATGATGCATGGGGATCAAAAGCCTTAATGCGTGCCCCATGTTTGCACAAAGTTCTGATAATATCCACGGCTGGCGCATCCCTTATATCATCAGTATTTGGCTTGAAAGCCAACCCCCAAACAGCGAAAGTCAATCCTTTGACGTCGTTATTAAAATGCTTCATTATTTTCTGTATAAACAATTCACGAGATCTTTTGTTTATTACTTCTACATCTTTTAATAAATTCGACTCACAGCCAAATTCCTTGAACGTTTTACCCAGCGCTTTTACATCTTTTGTGAGACAAGATCCTCCATACCCTAAACCTGCATATAAAAAAGACATTCCGATACGAGAATCAGTACCAATTCCTTTCCGTATTTTGTTAATATCCGCGCCAGTATGTTCACATAAAAGGGCTATTTCATTCATAAAGGATATTCGCGTTGCCAACATACAATTAGCAGCATATTTGGTAATTTCCGCTGATTTTGTATCCATTACTAAAACTGGATGCCCGTTCTTTACAAAAGGCTCATACAATTGACACATTTTTTCTTCTGCTCGTTTTGTATCACAACCCAAAACAACTCTATCCGGTCGCATAAAGTCATCGACCGCTGCTCCCTCTTTTAGGAATTCAGGATTTGAAACTACATCGAAAGTAAAATCAAGTTGCCTTTCTTTTAATTCTTGTTTTATTATGCCTGCAACTTTTGCGGCAGTACCTACAGGGACCGTCGATTTATCGACTATAATTAACGATCCAGTCATATAACATCCGATTTCTTTGGCAACAGCTTCAACAAATTGAAGATCTGCTGAACCATCGTCTCCCATCGGAGTCCCTACGGCAATAAAAACAATATCCGTATTTTCAAGTGAATTTTTCAAGTTCGAAGAGAAATCAATACGCCCCTGTGTGAAATTTCTTTTTACCAATTCCTCTAACTGAGGTTCATAAATGGGGATTATCCCTTTTTTTAGCATATCGATTTTATTTACATTTTTATCAACACAAACGACATTATTTCCGATTTCAGCAAAACAAGTTCCTGAAACCAGACCTACATAGCCAATACCTACAATAACAATTTTCATAATCATTCTCCATAAAAAAATTTAACAAAATTCATTATAATATTATGCTGGATTGATAATTGATCCTTAGCATCTTGGAAGGATTTGTTATGTTATCAAAATATTTTCCATCAAGCTGTGATGTTTATGCTTGTGATTTTTCTATAAAACAATCGAATCTTTCGAGTTCTCTCCGCTTGGCTTTTTTATTGGCGATTTTGTTCTAAAGCAATTGTCTCTGTTATAAACAGTATTATATTCAAACCACAAGCAGACAATACTTTTTCTGAAAAAATCTTCGATTTTATTAAAAAAAAATCCCTGTATTGCTATTACTTGTCTGGAAAAAATCGCTTGTAACAGTTTGTATAAAAAAAGTTAAAAATCCATAGCTTCGATCTGAATATAGAATCGCACTCTTGATTATCTTCCCGCATTTAATAAGTGAATTGTCGTTAGCAGACTGAAGGAATGTATTTTTAGGGTCGGAGCGAAAGCAAAATTCGGGGCATTCAACAAAAACAAATCAACGACATAATAGTATCATCTTTTACTTTTGTCTTGTCAATATTTCAATAAAAGACATATATTTATGAAGCGATGACAAACCTTCGAGCTGTTTTAAAAGCCCTAAATAGCAAGTGCTCTCACATAAGCGACTTCCAACTCTTCCGCTACCGCATCCCAAGAAAATTGACGCACTTTCTCTTTCAAATTTTTACTGTTTCTATCTTTTTTCATGGCTAGATCAATTTTTTGAGCTACGTCATCCGAGGACTTGGGGTTAGCATACAATGCTTCGGAGCCAAAATACTCTTGAGTGCAACCTTCTTGGGTAATAACTAACGGAGCCCCTGATGCAGCTGCTTCCAACGCTGCCAAGCCAGGAGTTTCCAACATGCTCGGCAATGCAAATACGTTACAGGCGGAATATGCCGAACGCAATATTTCACTGTCATGTTTAAAATACCCAAGAAAGGAAAAAGAACCATGGAATCGTCTGTTTAACTCATTATAATAATTAACATCGCGAACATTGCCGATCAGGACTACATGAATACCCAGCCTGCTTCCAGCTTCAAGCAAAATTGATTGATTCTTCCTGCTCTCAATATTTCCGACGCAAAGAATGAAAGGTTGATCCAAATTTGTGTGATTCAAAAAAATTCCTGGGGGAACAGTTTCAAAAAAAGTTGAATCAACTCCATTATGAGTTACTTGGTACTTTTGTTGTGGTACTCTTAAGAAATGCATAAAGCGTTCAATTTCCGAAAAAGAGTTGGGACAAATCACATTTGCCAAAGAAAGCGTATAATCGATCTCTGCCATTGGGTACTGATCAATTTGTTCACCTAGCCAGAGAATGGGACTAACCACTAGCGGTATTTTATTATTATTTGCATATGAACAAATATTATATGACCCGCCTTGAACTGAAAAATGGTGTAGAACATCCGCGTCTTCCAGCGAATGCTCCCATTGATTGAACAAAACTACTGTATGCCCGCGTCGCTCAAGCGCCTCTTTTGACTTTAGTAACTGTATTTCACCACCGCCTGGGCACTGAAACGCTGCTGCATATGTATTAAAATATATTTTCATGTCATTTTCCGCGGTTAGAGAAGTAACACTCGGTAAAAACTGAAATATCTCTTACCGTTGGAGAGGGATTATTTGCCGCCTCACATAATTTCTTAAGCATCTCATCACAAGACGGCACTTCGGATTTCAAGACTTTCCGCCATCCAGAGCACTTTAACTTTTCAAATCTCTGTTCTAATGCATTAACGGCTATTTGAGCACTATTTCCCCATGAGAATTTATGCGGTTGCGTTTTTGCATGGTTTATTAAACGCTCTCGAAAAGCTCTATCTGAAATTACCTGAAGTATTTTATTGGCGATATCTGTTGAATCAAATGGATCAAACAACGATTCCTCCATACCGATGACCTCCGGAATGCTCGTTCTATTGGATGCAATAACCGGCGCGCCGCAACGCATTGCCTCTAAAGCAGGCAACCCAAAACCTTCATGCAAGGAAGGAAAGATATACAGATGACAAGCTTGATAAAGACAGCGAAGATCATCGTCTGAAATATAATCTGTCAAAACTAAATCCGAGGCGCTGATTTCTAGAGTTTTAGCCTTGCTGTTTAAAGCGATTCTACGACCATCATCCAACTTACTGGCAATAACAAGTTGGTGAGAGGAGCGTACCTCCAAAGGCAACAATGAATATGCTTCAAGCAGTCGGTCAAGATTTTTACGCGGATCGAAACCGCCGGGAGCATACAGCAAAAACCCAGGCTTCAAGTCGTACTGCTGTAAGGTAGTGGAAATTACTGAATAAGGCTCTAGGTCTGCCTTAAAAAAATCATCGGCAGCGGAAGAAATATGAATAACATCCCCTATAGGCAAACCTAGCATCGAGATAGCTTCTTGTTTTGAGTATTCAGAAATTGCGAAAATCAAATCTGCTTTCTTAACATATTCAAGCTTATCCATATAATAATCATGAAATAATCCCGGCGGCATATACATATCAGCCATCGCAAGCGGTATTAGATCATGTTGGGTTATCGAAGTCGGAATATGCAATCCTAACAAGCCTATTGATCCGACAGCATCATCACCCCATCCGTCTGCAAGGAGGGTTGGGACATGGACAAAATCAGGTTCCAGACAGGCGAGAGCATGTTCTCGAAGCATTCTAGCAGCCATTTGCCGCCATGCATTCTCCGGTATGGCGGCTGCGCAGGGAGATGGAAAATTAAACGAGGCAAAACTCACTTTTGGGACATTTAGCCGTATATCTTCATGAAGCTCTTCATAGTTTTCGTTTAAAACTTCACTTAGTAAGCAAATAACTTCATGCCCACGAATGATCAGTGCATTCGCCATTGCTAGCATCAGCGAGCGTGAGCCACGCCCAATTCCACGATATCGACTAGCAGATTGACACGCTTGGAAATCAAGAACGATTCGCATAATATAATGTTTCCTTTAACGAAGAATTAAAAACAGCTCCGTCGTCTGCCACAAATCAGTTAAATCCATTGAATATTTCTTTTAAAATACTGGCTCCCGTGCGAACATGAAAATTCTTGACCACGTCCTTATGTGCGGCAACTCTGATCCTATTCCTCAATTCCTCATTCGTAGCGAATGTCTCCATGGCGGAAAGCCAACTCTCAAAGGTATTCTCCACAAGTATTCCTGTTTCCATATTTGAAATACATTTTTTATAGATATCAGCAGCCGAATAAATTCCCGGAATTTTAGCCACACCATAATTTATGTACTTGAATGGATTTTTACATGCGTTAAACTCTTTAGACGAAACATCCTCATCAGCACCCAACGGGCAAATTGCGAACATATATTTACCGGCGACTATTGCTCTCATGTAATCTTGGTAAGGCATTCTATTGGTGAAATGCAGAAAAGGCAAAGAGAACATTTCCGGAAAAGGATCCCCGAAAAAATCCAACACATAATCGGGATGCCGTATAAAAAAAACATTCAAAGCACTCAGAATCGCATCCCTGGATTCCTCTACCTTCAGAAAGTCCGCATTTGTGAATATTATTCGACCGAAATTTTCCAGGTCAGATGAAACTATTCCCGACGTTGCTACATATCGCTCAACCCACATTCCGTTAGGTAAAAATACCAGTATTGATTTTGGAATCAGAGATCGTACACGATTCATCAACTCTGAGTTTGCGATTGTAATGATGTCACATAACGAAATAATTTCAAGCGTCCGATTCTCGGCGATATTGGAGCGCCCCCCACTGTAACTGGGGAATGAGAATATCCAATCATCGATATCGTAGATTAATCTCTTGCCAAGGTTTTTCGCCAGCTTCGCAAGCTCGAGCGCTCTTGAGGTTCTATGTTTGCTGAGGACAATTATGTCAGCCCATACTATTGCGCGTTCGACTGATTCGTCATTTTCAGAAACGGAAAACGACGTGATGCACATTTGATCCTCCAGATAGTCCAAGACTTCAGTAATCCGTGCCGAAACCGAAAGTGAAGGTACGCCTGGAACAACCAACGATTCTCTATGAAGCGCTAATACTTTATAACATGTAATGTCCATCATCTTAATTTCTAATATAACCGGAAATAATAGATAAAGGGCCTATGGAAAAACCTTTCAATCGAAAGCGATTGCCTCCGGAGCTATCATGTTGGCGGTACTCAATTATTGAGAGGCTCGAGTGCGCTGGAATGAATGCCGGGAAATTACACATATCCATATTCATCACCTTCTGAAGAATGCAACTGATCGGTCCGGCATGAGCAACAATGAGTATTGAATTCTTGTTGAGTTCAATTATATCGCCCAGGAAATCTTGGACCCGATTATTCAAAATCGCATGTGATTCACCACCAGGATAGGAGTTCTCGGGTGAATTATAGAAATCAGGCCATGAAGAAATAAATTGATCAAGGGGTTGATCAGCCACCTCCCCTGCATCAGTTTCTCCAATACGCATGTCCGTCATCCATGGAGCATTTGGGAATAATATCTCTGCAGTCTGTCGAGCACGCATCCAATGGCTTACGAAAAATGCATCTGGCTCAATCTTGGCTTCAAGAAACCAGGTGCGCATTTTTTCAGCTCCCGAAGATCCAATGTTCGTCAATTCATCCTTCGGGGTACCTGTTACCAAGTTAAGATAATTTGCAGTTGAATACCCATGCCTTAACAGATAAATGATCATATTACAGCCATTTTTAAAACTTCGATTAGTGGCATCAAAGCATTGGGGAAACAATAATTCGTTATGTGATTCTTTAATAAATCGTTATTTTCATGCTGAAGTACCCTTTCTATTCCTGCTGATATATCTTTAGTAGATGTAGGAATTGCGTACTCGGCATAATCCAGGAAATGCTCTCGAGACCAGTCGGAATCGCTCAATAGCATTTTGCATCCGGACAATCCTGCTTCTAATGCGGACAAACCTGCGGGTTCTAATGACAATTCTACGTAAAAAAGCGAGTTCTGAAAGGCGGAACGAACAATCTCAGACCTTTGCGGCAATGAGTCTATAAAAATAACATCATCACCGCCCACTCTACGGCACTCCTCATAATAATCTCTATCTCTATACTTCCCAACTAATACCAGTGGAATATTATAATTACGTAATGGTTCGATAAGAGATAGCTGATTTCTACGTGGTTCGATCAAACCGATCCAGAGTGCATATCTATGGATTCCATACAATTCGGAGAAAAGAGCCCGAGAAGAAGGTTTTAGATATGACATATCCGCTACCGATTTGCATTGAACTACTTTTTTGGCAGGAATATCAACGATAGCCATTATTCGATTCATCTCCGCTTGAGACTTGAAAGCTACATAATTTGCAAGACCGACATGCTCCCGCAGAAGTTCATCCAAACTCGGATCATGACCTTCTATCCATACATTCGGCCAAAGAACAATAGGTTTTCCTAGTTGCTTTATTCGCTTCAATAATCCAAGCCCACCACCATGAACAGAAAAATGCAGTATTACATCATAGTATTCCAATGGCCTTGAGTACGGACCATAAATGTCGGCGATGATTCCACTCTGACGCAATCCATCGGCGATGGAAATCAACTCATACTCGCCACCACCCCTGATAACAAATGCTTCATGGTATGTTGTCAATAATACAGCCAGTACTTTCATTCAAGTTCCTATCGTTTAACGAAAAAATGATGAAATTTAAGACGAATATGCTTAAACAATAAAAAATAACGAATTTTTTATCAAGTGCCGTTTGAAGCAATAAGCCTTTTTGCATAATTCGCGCCCACAATTTCCGCAGAATAATGCTCTCTTACAAAAATCTGCCCAGCTAATGCTTTAGATTTTCTTTCTTCTTCATTCTCAAAGCACGATTTAAGCATATTAGCTGCAGCAGTAATATCAGGATCAAACCAGACTTGATTTTCTCCAAACAAGTAATCTCGTCTAGCTAAAGGAATTGTTTTTCCTGAAACCAGAAAAGCATTGTTTTCCTTTGTAAAATCTTGATTCCCTGAATAATCGGAAACAACAACAGGCTTACCCAATAACATCGCTTCAGCTATATTGCGCCCGAATCCTTCCGAACGATGCAATGAAACGAAAGAGTCGCATACAGACTGCAAACCAAGTAACTTATCTTTAGTCATTGTTTCAGTGATGAAGATAATCCGGTCATCTTCACCTGCTTGATCGATGACGCGCCTCCAATCCTCTTGAGATGAATTCACATTCATAGCTTTAACCACAAGCCGGACATTTCTTTTATCCGGGAATGCAGCAGCGAAAGCACGAACAGTTGCCAATGGATTCTTGCGCTTCAGGCTCGAATTTCCATCAAGCACAGTAAGGAAAATAAAAGCTCCTTCCGGTAAATCGAAATCTGCTCTTGTCCATTTTACGAGTTGGGTTGGAAGATGCACTGCCATAGGCATTACTATAACTGGTTTGGCAGAGGCCAGTTGCATCGCCTCAGCTATAAAGGTCGAAGACGACCATATTTCATCGACCAAATCTAATGCACAATGCAATGCCTCAGGAAATCTCGCAAACTCCCATTGCCAATATGCGATATTATAGCGACGATCAAGAGTGTTATATCCCGTTGAACCTAGCAAGCGGAGGGTTTCATAATGAGGCAGACATATTAAGTTTGTTCGGTAGATTGGTTGAGAGGATTCATAGCCGAGTACACAAATATCTTTCTGTCTCGCTGCAATATGCAACTGGTTATGTGGCACACAAATATCAAGATCTAAACCAGATAATGCACGGACTGCCATTCGAACGTCCTCGCCAATACCGAATTCACCTCTACCGTAGCCAATAATATTTACACCACCCTTAGCGAACCCTATAATATTAAAAGATTTAGGCTTCTTCAACATTGGAATCTGTTGATCGCACCTTGTATCGCTTTTCTGATCGGTATTTGAACGCAACCACTTAAGATACGAAGTACGCCCTTCCTTTTGAGAGATATCAAATGCACCGCGCAAATCTTTTCGGGAAAGCCAAAAAAGATGCTCCGCCCGAGAGATTGGGCGTATGCCATCCAGGATAGGGATTGAAGCTACTTCGGGGGAAAAATTCAGTGACATTAATTCATCTAACGACTTATCAATTTTACGCTGTAAGAACCACCATATGATCAAACTTTGACGGCCTAAACGAGTATTGAGATCGAGTGAATTCCTTAGATCATCTCGCGTTAGCCATTCGACATGCAGTCCCCGAGTGAGCGGTAATGGCGCATCTTGCTCCAAGTCATTATCAGGCTCACACAGGCTTTCGAGTGGAATAAGCTTCCGCAACTCAGAATCCTTGACTCGAGCACGACCCCACCAGGCAATAAGTCCTTGTCGCCCTGCTATAGTATTGAGGTCCATTGTTTGCCGCAGATCATCTCGGGCCAACCATTCAGCATGCAGTCCACGAGTCAGAGGCAATAACGCGTCCTGCTCCAACTCATTGTCAATTTCGCACAGACTCGTGGAAGAAATCAGTTCTCGAAGCTCTAAATTCCTAGTTCGCTCACGGCACCACCAGACAATGAGACCTTGACGCCCTGCTAGAGTATTGAGGTCTAGTGTTTTTCTCAGATCATCTCGTGACCACCATTCGGCATGCAGTCCACGGGAGATGGGCAATAGTGCGTCTTGCTCTAGCTCATTGTCAACCTCACAAATACTCGAGGCTGGAATTAGCTTTCGCAACTCAACATCATTGCCTCGCGCTCGGCACCACCAGGCAATAAGTCCTTGTCGCCCCGCAATAGTATTGAGGTCTAGTGTTTTTCTCAGATCGTCTCGTGCCAACCATTCAACATGCAGTCCACGGCTGATAGGCAATAGTGCGTCCTGCTCCAATTCATCATCAAGTTCACACATACTCGAGTCTGGAATTAGCTTTCGCAACTCAGTATCATTGCCTCGCGCTCGGCACCACCAGACAATGAGGCCTTGACGCCCTTCTAGAGTATTGAGGTCTAGTGTTTTTCTCAGATCATCTCGAGACCACCATTCGGCATGCAGTCCACGGGAGATGGGCAATAGTGCGTCTTGCTCTA
>CAZAJF010000002.1:129565-239787 GCA_964485395.1 uncultured Treponemataceae bacterium
GTCTGGAATTAGCTTTCGCAACTCAGTATCATTGCCTCGCGCTCGGCACCACCAGGCAATGAGTCCTTGACGCCCTGCTAAGGTATTGAGGTCTAGTTTTTTTTTCAGATCCTCTCGAGCCAACCATTCAGCATGCAGTCCGCAGGTGAGTGGCAATAGCGCATCCTGCTCCAACTCATCGTCAGGTTCACATAGACTCGCAATGGGAATCAACCCTTGTAACTCTAATTCCCTACCTCGCTCACGACACCACCAGACAATGAGGCCTTGACGCCCTGCTAGAGTATTGAGGTCTAGTGTTTTTCTCAGATTTTCTCGCGTCAACCATTCGGCATGTAGTCCACGGGTGAGAGGCAATAGCGCATCCTGCGCTAATCCATCGTCAGTCTCGCATAAGCTTGTAGCTGGAATCAGCTTCCGTAATTCTGTATTTTTGTTTCGCATATGGCACCACCAGGCAATGAGCCCTTGTCGCCCTGCTAAGGTATTGAGATCAAATTCTATTTTCAAATCTTCTCGCGATAGCCATTCCGCATGTAGTCCACGAGTGAGAGGCAATAACACGTCCTGTTCTAAGCTATTGTCAAATTCACCTAGGTTTTTAGCAAGAATCAGTTCCCGTAGCTCAAAGTCATCACCTCGTTCCCGACACCACCAGCTAATGAGTCCTTGACGACCTAGCGGAGTATTGAGATCTAGTGTCTGGCGCAGATCATCCCGCGCCAACCATTCGGCATGCAGTCCACGCGTAAGAGGCAATAGCGCATCCTGCACCAACTCATCGTCAGGCTCGCATAAGCTTGCGGATGGAATCAGCTTCCGTAATTCAGGATCTTTGCTTCGCACATGACACCACCAGGCAATGAGCCCTTGCCGCCCTGCTAAAGTAGTTAGATCTAGTGTTTTCTTCAGATCCTCTCGTGCCAACCATTCGGCATGCAGTCCGCGGGTAAGCGGCAGCGGAGTGTCCTGTTCCAATTCATTATCGAGCTCACATAACCTAGCGACAGGAATCAGTTCCCGTAATTCAGCGCATTCCCCTCGCTCACGGCACCACCATCCAATAAGGCCTTGGCGTCCTAATAGAGTATTGAGGTCTAGAGTTTTTCTCAAATCGTCTCGAGCTAACCATTCGGCATGTAGTCCGCAAGTGAGCGGCAACAGCGTGTCCTGCTCCAATTTATTATCAGGCTCGCTCAGGCTCGTAGCTGGAATCAGCTTACGCAACTCACCATCCTTGCCTCGCGCACGGCACCACCAGGCGATGAGTCCTTCACGCCCTGCTAAAGTATCGAGGTCAAGGGTTTGCCGCAGATCTTCTCGTGCAAACCATTCAGCATGCAGTCCGCGGGTGAGCGGCAATGGGACGTCCTGCTCCAATTTATCATCAAGCTCGCGCAGGCTTGTAGCAGGAATCAGTTCCCGTAACTCAACATCCCTACTTCGCTCCCGGCACCACCAAACAATTAGTTCTTGTCGCCCTGTTAGAGTTTTGAGATCGAGCGTTTCCCTCAGATCATCTCGCGCCAACCACTCAGTATGTAGTCCGCGGGTGAGCGGCAATGGTACATCCTGCTCCAACTCCTCATCAGCTTGAGATAACCAATTGAGTTGTCTGTCACTAAATTTAAAACCAGCCTTTCTAAGCATCGCTGCACGAGCGATTTCACCTCCCATACTTGGCCAATCAGCTGGAATCTGCACACCTGCTATAAGTGCTTCCATCAGTTCATTGGAAAAAAGAGATGAAGAATTAGAACTATGAAGCAATTCAGAAATTCGAGGATTCGGCGACAGAGGTGCCTGTAATATTGGGTAACCTTCAACAATTGGGTTTCCGAATAGATATTGATTCCGTTCCTGCACCTGTATCAACTCATCAGGAGGAACGACATTCCAGATGTTATTCTTGTTGGCATAAAACCACGTGTAGTCTACGATGCGGATGCCCAACTCTCGAATTCGCATCGACAGACTGTGCTCGTCAAGGATTGACAAAGCTTTAGAACGGAATTTTGCGAAGGTCTCTTTTGAATAACTAAACACTGAATGCCACTTGCCGTGTGGCAAACCATTACCAGTAAGCCACTCAAGAAGAAAACGTCCATAATTGGAAGAAAGAGGTGCCTCTGTTTTAAATGGCTCTAAGCCGTTCGAAGAAAAAAAATCAGTATCAGAAAAGGGTCCGACCAGACTTCCCAACGACAACAGATCTTTCGCACGGGCAAATAGAAATTTAGAGCAACCCCAGGTCTGAAAGCTACGTCCGAAAAGACGGACTCGTTCTGGATAGGCATCTATATGAGCTAGAACCACACCAGGTGTCAAATGCACATAATCAAGCATATCCATGCTTATTAACGGATAAAACCCATTATACTCATTCTGAAAAGCGGAAGTCACCAAGTGAACCAAATCAAACTCGGTCAGTCGTTCACGATACCTATCCACTGCAGTATCCCATCCACTGAATTCTCTGCGTCTATTATCCCCGGATATCAGTAGCGAATGGTTCCCAAACTCATCTTGTATGCCAGAAGTCAATGCAGTATCGATCAGGACCGACTCGACAAACAGCCCCTTTAAACTGGCATAAAATGACATAAGCGCTTGATATGCGCTTTGGTAATCGGAATCTCCATATCGGACGAAAAGACTGAGAATGCGCAAATTCACTCCTCTTTCTCGACTTCAAAGCTCACCATATTTTGCGTAGCTTCGGTCCAACCCTTACGTTCGACGTCGAACATATCCACCCGATAAAAAAACTCGAGTCGCCTTCGGCACCGTTCAAGATTAGTAGACGCAAGGAGGCTGTCGAGTAGGTCAAGGATTTTCTCTGCCGAATCTTTCCACCGATACGGATTACTTGGCTGAATAATGGAATATTTATTTGCCGGAAATTTTTCTTCTTGCTCTAAAAGGCTTTTCAGCCCTTGCACCAAATCGCTCGTGGTTACAAAAGAAAATAAATCCTCAGCTGGCACGATATGTGATCGAAGTTCATCAATCAACTCGCTGTGCCGCGCAAGCACTGGTTTACCGAACGCTAAAGCCTCGAAAATCGGTAATCCGAACCCTTCATAGAACGATGGAAATACTAAACAGGTACAGTTTTTGAACAGCCTTGCTATTGAATCGGCAGATTGAGCACCGGAAACAATTTCCTCCACGTTGGGGAAGCTCCCGGGGCTCTCTCCGAGGACTTTAAAATGAATCTCGGGGAAAGCAACAGACAAAAGCGGAACTACTTCAGCTAATCCCTTGTGATAGTATCGGTTGCCTACAATAAGCACATAAGGCTCGTACTTTTCTTTCTTTGCATCATCTAATCCCTGACTATTTTCCTTCACCCAATATTCCGCAGGATCCATCGAACAATGTGCAACAGCGTTTGTCACGGCCAATGATTCCGGGAAACGATTGTTGAACCGCCTCATTGAAAAATCGCTAATATAGACAAAACCGTCGGCATATTCAGACATTGTCCGCCAAACCGACTCTAAATGCGGCATTCTGATATAGTGACAATCCCAGGCAATCGTATCCAATACCGAAAAAACATTCACTGTGGAAATGTAAGACTGATCCCGCAACTCTGTCAGACTCCAGGGTTGGGTTAGACGAATACTTGCATCGAAACACTGATCCGGCTGAAGCTGATGGACAACAGCGCCAGGAAAACGTTTATGCAAACAGTGAAAATCAGCCGACTCTGGCAATACCCAAAAATGGAGGTTCATTTTCTTCGATCCCGCCAATCGCGACAAAGGCTCAAGCAAAGCCAATATATAATGCGCGGTACCATTGAACCCAGGGGCAAGATTCCGGATGTCAAGCAAGACCTCACGTATTTTCTTATCTGCGAATCGTTGGTTGAGCAATCGCTCAAATCGAATTTCGGGCAGAACAGCCTGACTAACTAACGCCTTAGAATGATCAGATGCCCGCATCAACTGCAGTGGCAAAGGAATCTTCCGTTCGCTCGTTGCACGCATCAATACTTTGTTGACCAAACGAGCGCTTACCCCACGCCTGTTGGCCCGTATGAACAGTTGGGCAAGAGCCGAATCGATATCCGCCGCATGTTCATCGAGCAAGCCAAAATCCCGAAATATTGCAGCTTTAAGCAACACCGGTAAGCCCTCCACAACTCGACGCTCATTCTCAGGCATGCAAGAGATAATCCGTAAATTAGTCTCTACTTGTCCCGTGTAAGCAACTCTTGGTATTGCAAAGCCAAAGAGCGGATCTTTGACTGTAGTTTCTGCGAGTGTCAGAAGGTCCTGTGCTGCAAATTGCACTCCTCCAGGAATAAACAGAACAATGGCTTCGGCATCTACAGTAATCTGTTGCAACTTCCGATTTATGTTAGCAATACTACCGGTAATCACTTCAGTTGCGGAAAATTTAATGAAACCCGCATCTATCCTTGGCAAGACAGCTTCTTCCCCAAGAACGAAAACATGAAAATTAACTGATATGCCACCTAAAAAAAGGGGAGTGAAATAGTAAAGCCCTTTCTGTTCTTTCACAATATCAACGTCTTCTGAACCAGGATTTTTATTTTTCTTCTGGCAGGTTTGTACGCCACTTGTATGCATTTCGATTAAGGCTTCAAGTGGGCCGTATACGGACTCCGACGAAAAATGAGCAATCGCGAAAGTGCGGGCTTTCTCTTCATACTCCCTGCGTAATTCTATATTTTTCATGAAACTTGTTACTGCTAGCGCAAACGAGCGCACATCATTCGATACTACATAGGGCAAAGTCCCAAGGTCTGAAATACCATCGGCGGACACAGGCCATCCCACGTGCGCCTTACCCCAAGCAAGTGCTTCTATGGTTTTTATCTTCAAGCCAGTCCCATACAGACATGGATTTACGACAACACAGGCGTTCAGATATTCATCAGCGATCGAATCTACATATCCGAGAAATTTGACCGATGGATCTTTACTCTCAATGCAGCCTGCGAGCTTTCCAACAACACAAAGCGTTGCCGAAGGGACTTCTTCTTTGATAAGAGGCCAGACCTCCTGCAAAAACTGATTGGCACCTCTAATGTTAAATTGGTTATCTGATCCGACAATAAGCACACGATCAGAAATACAATCTCGAGTAGACAGCTCTGGGAAATCTAAATCCATGGCCGTTATCAATACACGCTGATGTGGTAACATACTTACCAAGACATCATATTCAGTATGCTGAATGGCAAGAACAATATCTGCCCTTTCCAATAAGAAAACTTCCTGCTCCTGAGAAAGATCAATTCCGACTCTGTCCGTAATCCCCTGCCGGGCAAGGTTCTCTTTGAGACGACTAAATAGCTCGATTGAATCAATAATCTTTAAAAATCCGGTATGCTCGCTGGATACAAGGACTCGCCCCATCAGGGAGTATTCCGCTAGAACAACATCAGGCCTTAGTGAATCAATCAACCGTCCAACTTCTGAAGAAAACCATATTGGACAGAACATTTCCTGAATTTCGCTTAGCTTAAGATCTATTCCGGCTTCATCAGACGGTAACCTAAGATTACCCGCGGTCTCTAAATTAACACATGAATCGAAAATATAGAGATTCTCAACCAGCGAAGATAAATAACTGATGCTTTCTTGCGATACTTTTGGAATTCCCATAGGCTTAATCACAAGGCTAATACGGTACTTTTTACTTGAAAACCAGCGAAGCATTCTAAGAACGCGTATCTCATTTCCGGCAGATGGAGGATATGGTAACACGTGCGTTACCATCAAAATATGAGGACGCGCAATATTCTGTCCATTCATCAGGTTTCTCTCCTATTCTCTCTTGGAAAATTCTTAAAACACTAGTTTAATGAATTACGCAAAGTATCCACTCTTATAGCATTATTATAAATAATTCCTATTCGCACGCAGTAAGCAAGCTATATTCATAACGGAAGGGTCAGTGATGGTAAGAAATTAACAATTCACTCTCAGTACAAATCTTTCCTCTAAAATTCTACGGCTATTCTAGATATCCTTAACTACTGCTGAACTCTTAGGATGTAAAGTCTTTTCACTATAGATAAAATGTAACCAGGAAATTTTGAAGGAGCAGAATGGATTCGCTTCCATTTTTCAAATCGTCATTTTCAGAACTGTCTTAATTTTTCTGTTATACTTTTTTATATATCATGAAAAAAGACGTCCATATCTGTCCATTATTGTCTGTAATAAATATATATGGGTACTGCGGATAGATACCGATCATGCTAGCTATTTTCCAATAAACTTTAATAAATAATGATGGTCTTATTGCTCGCAAAGGCAATCCAAGAGTCATATCACAGTCGAATTTTTGAAGAAGCAATAATCCCGGGACATCTATAAATAAGCTCTGGATTTTCTCTTTTGTGAAGAAGTCGGTTTTAATATTCTTCACGTTTTTTATCAGAAATTCACTGGTCAATAAAACATATCCACCTGATCTAACAACACGTTTCATTTCTTCCAGTGATTGCCGGACAGCTTCTTCTCCACCAAAATGCTCTATTGATGAAAACGAGAAGCAAAAATCAAAGCTATCGTTGTCAAAAGAAAGATTTAATGCATCTTCAGTTTTAAAAGATAGCTTGTCTTCAGGATAATCAAATGGAGCGAACATTTTTGGATTCCTTAAAACAGTCGCATTCCCTTCATCATCTGAAAAACTGGTCATTCCATATAAGTCAGTGGCAAATACTTTTTTACAGTAATGGGCCAGGCGATATACAAAATGTTCATGTCCACTGGCAATGCCTAGTGCGGTCGTACAACCGTCGAGCATCCCTAAATCATTTAACACAGACAAAGCCATAGCGTGTTCCCAGTCTTTTCTATGCTTCCTAATACCCCTTCTTATAAGATCAACTTGATCTTGTTTGTGTAACTTTTCCATCCATGAGACTAGTTTATCATCTTGCCAATCATTAAGTGAGCATGATTTATTATAGTGTCTTCTTAGATTAACGCTTTCAGGAGTATGTGAATCTAATTTCATAATTAACCCCATTAATAAAACTAAAGAGATTACAGCTTAGCCATTTGAATCTACTCACAGCATTCAAGATAAAATGCGAGAAAAAGTGCCTGATTTCCATCACACCTATTCGATAACGAATAATGTAATGAATGCGTATCATGAAAGTCTATGGACACCCAAATCAGAGATTGACTCAAAACCAACCTTTCATCTTCTTTGCAAACCATGATGAGGCTAAAATCATCCATATCGTGGATCTACTTATTCTCTTTCTTAACATAAGTTTCCATGATCTCAGTGCCCGCATTTTGTCTTTAAAGAAAATGCTTTTTTTAGTTAACCAGATTAAACGTGAACACTAAAAGATTAGCATCTAGCTGTTTTGAGCTTCGGATCTAATATACAATCCTTAGCCACACACAAAAAAAGTATCACTTTGCTAAATCTTTCTATCAATATACCCGACAACGAAGCATCCCTTATTCATTTTTAATCTTATCTAAAAAATTGAAATAATAAGCATATAGCGATTTGTTAAATAAAATGTGAATACCTGGTCTTATGCAAAAAAGAATACACTTCATCAAAATTCTCAATTACATCGCAAAGATCGTCACTATTGATCTTTACGTGATTTGAAGTAAGCACCTGTGATTCGAGACCAAAATATTCCAACACTTTTCGTATTCCAACATCGCCGGAAACCAATTGTTCATAGGAAATACTCATCACATCACCTTCGGCATGTTTAGCGATCATGTCATCAACAAGTTTTTCAGCGTCCTGGTAAAGATCGATTTTTTGATATAAACCAATAGGATCAACATAAATTAATTTTCGATTAATCTTATTTGTCTTTTTATCTTGTTTTTTTATGTTGAAGTTCCAATTTTCAGAATATAGTTTCTTTGCAATAATAGATGAGACAGCTTGTTTTACAATATTCTCCCTATAGAGGCGAAGATACTTGACATTGTAACGATTAAACATTGGAAACAAATCTGCATCATATTTCTTAATTTTCGTTGTAATAAACATTAATGCTGGATCTATCACTTTATGCGGATACTCGATTAGTGATGGTATAATAAAAAAATCCTCTAGCCATTCAGAAAAAGCAGATTTCCCTCCTCTCACAAAACCTTCAATCGGCTCGGCAAAACCATAGGCACGAGGATGTGAACTTATAAGATCAGTCAACATAGTGCCACCTGAGCGAGAAGTGAAAAGGCAGATTCCCCTTACCGCACCAGCCATTAGTCGTTCATTGTGTAGGCGTGCAATTCTATCGCTCTTAACATATTGAAAAGGCCGAAGTTCCCCCATTTTGAGATAACCTCCTGGCAAGGGGTGAAGATTTCCTTTTGGCCTAACTACAATTTCTACTGGAGTATAACCAGGTAAAACCTGTGGAATATTTATTTCGAAACCTTGTCCTACATTACCGGCTTCTGCAATATCTGGTCGATTATCATAACAATCTGGCTCAAGCACAAAACGGCGATCAATTAAAATCTCTACATTTTTTTCGCACCAGCCCTTTATTCTATCAGGCCCGATAAAATCAACAAATCCATGCATAGTGAAACTCCAGATATTCTTAATCAAGGATAGCATATATTTTTATGCCAAAGCTATCATCATCACGCTGTCAGCAGATAATAGTCAGTAGGGGACAGCCGCTATGTTAGTAAAAGCTCACAACACACCACATCTTTAGCAAACGGGAATTTATCAGAGATATTATACTAACACCACAAGGATTCGCCTTCTCACAGATTGATTGACTATTCCTCTTTCCACACAATTCCATAATTATTTTCTTGGTTGAGCGAATAAAACAGTCAATTACAGGCACCAGCTCGGAGGGCCCCTATCATCTAAAGCCTACTGTTTTCATAAATGCGAGGCTTTCTTCCACGCATTCTTCTACTGTCATGTTTGAGGTCAGCAAATGTACCTCAGGGGTATAAGGAACTTCATACGGGTCATTTATCCCTGTAAAGTTAGGAATTTTATTTTCGCGTGCTTTTTTATACAAACCCTTAGGGTCCCGAGATTCGCATTCTTCTATCGGGGTATCCACGAAAATTTCGATAAACTCATCTTTCTGGAACAATGCGCGAACGGAATCCCGATCAGATCTATACGGGGAAACAAAACAAGCCAAGACTATCAGCCCAGCTTGTGTCATTAGTTTGGCGGTTTCTCCGATCCTGCGGATATTTTCTGCCCGGTCCTGCTCGGTAAAACCTAGATCCTTGCATAAGCCATGCCGTACGTTATCCCCGTCCAGAATAATCGTATGCTTACCCAAATAGAATAATTTTTTTTCCAGCATATCGGCAATCGTCGACTTTCCCGAACCTGACAAACCGGTAAACCACAGAACAAGCGGCTTCTGCTGCTTAAGATGGGCACGAGCTTCCTTGGTAATGGAAAAAGCTTGCCAATGAACGTTGTCGCCTCGCCTCAAGCTATGTTGTATCATTCCGCTGGCGGCGGTTGCGTTGGTTTTCCTGTCGATCAAAAGGAAGGAGCCGCACCATTTATTTTCCGCATAGGGGCTGAATGGAATAACTTTATTCAAGGCTATTTCCACATTCCCTATCGCATTCATCTCAAGACGTTCAGCGGCCAAGGGCATGAAGGTAGCCGTATCGATCCTGTCGATTATCTTGGTAACCTGTACCAAAGCAGTTCCGTAAATATTCTTGAAAGTATAGGATCTACCGGCGACGAGTGCTTCGTTCTGCATCCAAACGAGGAATACTTTAAATTGATCCGAACACTCTTGCGCATCGCCAAGATGGACGAACGCATCTCCGCTGGAAACATCTATCTGATCCGCGAGCACCAGGGATACCGAACTTTCTGCTTCCGCAGATTCCAATAAACCTGAGGCTCCCTGTATCCCGATCACCCTGGAGGTCCGGCCCGATGGAAGTACTTTAATTTTATCGCCATTCAGGATTTTACCGGAACTGATTCTACCCGCGAATCCCCGGTAATTTATGGATGACTCGGGACTGAATGTTTTCAATGCCGATACTTGCCAGCGATCCTGGACTAACCCCGGTTTGATGACGTACTGTACTGCAAATCTAAAAGGTTCATCGATCGGATCGGCTTTCGGGGATATTCCGTCAAGCCAAGCCAAGATCGTGCTGCCTTCGTACCAAGGCATATTAGCGGATATTTCGGAAAGATTATCACCTAACAATGCGGATACGGGAATAGCAGTCCATTGCAGTTTCGATCCTACCGTATTTAAATCGGAAATAATCGTGGCGCAGGAGGCCTTCAGGTTAATGAATTTTTCTTCAGACCATCCGATGGTATCCATCTTGTTGATGGCGAAGCACACTTGCTCTATGCCGCACAAAGCGCAGATCAAGCTATGTCTTCTCGTTTGAGTCAATACTCCAAGCCTCGCATCCACAAGAATAATCGCGGCGTTGCAGTTTGAGGCGGCAGTGGCCATATTGCGGGTATATTCCTCGTGGCCGGGGGTATCCGCGACTATGAAAGAACGCTTCTTGGAACTGAAGTACCGATAAGCGACGTCAATCGTAATTCCTTGGTCGCGTTCCGCTATCAAACCATCGAGCAGCAAAGAAAAATCTATATGATCGCCGGCATTTCCTATTCTTTTGCTTTCATCAACGAGCGTTTTATATTGATCGTCGAATACGTTACCGGTACGATACAGCAAATGCCCTATCAGCGTGGATTTTCCGTCATCCACGCTACCGCAAGTCATAAAACGCAATTCGTCCGAGACATTTAAGGTACTCATCAAAAATACCCTTCCTGTTTTTTCTTCTCCATGCTTCCGGATTGATCAAAATCGATCAAACGGCCAACCCGCTCCGAAACACTGGTAATTTCCATCTCTGCTATAAGTTCGTCCATCGTTTCAGCTTGTGATTCAACCGCAGCGCTCAATGGATAGCAGCCTAAGGTACGGAATCGGACTTTTTTCATCACCGGATGCTCCCCTTCCTCAAGAGGGAAGCGCTCGTCGTCATACATGAACAGCTGGCCTTTTCTCGATACGACAGGTCTTTCTTTTGCAAAATATAAAGGAACTACATCAAGGTTTTCACGCGCGATATAGCGCCAAATGTCCATTTCCGTCCAATTGGATAATGGGAATACCCTGATGCTCTCGCCCGGTCTTCGCTGAACGTTGTAGAGCCACCATAATTCCGGCCTCTGGTTTTTAGGATCCCAACGGTGATTCCCGTCCCTGAACGAGAAAATTCGCTCTTTAGCACGACTTTTTTCTTCGTCCCGCCTGGCACCACCGAATATCATGTCAAACTCATACTGATTGAGTGCCTGTATCAGCCCCTCGGTTTTCATGATATCCGTATACCGGGCACTCCCGTGGGTAAACGGCGTTACTCCGGATGCGGCACCTTCTTTATTGGTATGAACGATCAAATCAAGATTCAAGCGCTTAATTGTTGCATCCCTGAAACTGATCATCTCCTTGAACTTCCAACCGGTATCGACATGAAGCAATGGAAATGGCGGTTTCATCGGATAAAAAGCTTTTAAAGCCAGATCCAGCATCACCGTGGAATCTTTGCCGACCGAATACATCATCACAGGATTCTGCGCTTGAGCTGCAGCTTCCCTCAGTATCATCATGCTCTCAGCGACTAAATGGTCTATATTGGTCATTTTGACAAACCCCATT
Organism: uncultured Treponemataceae bacterium; assembly: GCA_964485395.1. Taxonomy (GTDB): domain Bacteria; phylum Spirochaetota; class Spirochaetia; order Treponematales; family UBA12059; genus JANNSO01. The sequence continues at coordinate 141,267 of CAZAJF010000002.1, forward strand.
GTTCTCGTATTTTTGATTCGAGGTTCCTGAATACCAATCGGTCGATGACAAGACCCAGAATAACGATTACCACCATTACCCCGATTACTCTCCCCATGTCGTTCAGTTCCCTGCCCATGGTCAAGAGTTGCCCCAAGCCGCTGCTTACATAAAGCAATTCTCCGGCCATCAAAGAACGCCAGGCAAATGTCCATCCCAATTTCATACCCGATATAACCGAGGGCAAGGCGGCCGGAAACACTACTTTCCAATAAAAAAAGAATCCTTGCGCTCCCATGGTGCGAGCTGCTTTAATCAATAGTGGCGGGGTATTTTTTACGCCGTCCGCGGTAGAGAGACAGATCGAAAAAACCGCACCCATTATTACGACGAATAGAATTGCGGTATCGGACAGACCAAACCAAAGAAGAGCCAAAGGCAACCAACAGACACTGGGTAACGATTGCATACCTAAGGCCAAAATCCCTAATGTATCCTGAAGTGTCCTTATCTTTCCGAGTAACAAACCGAGAGGAAGTCCAATGAGTACCGATATTCCATAACCCAAGAATATTCGCTGGAAGCTTTTTGCTATCGCAATAGGAAAACTTCTATCCGCGATTCCGTTAAAAATAGACTCAAAGACATTGCTGGCTGAAGGGAAAATATAAGATGGCCACAATTTCAATCGAAATAATACTTCCCATACAATAATGATCAGAGAGAAAAAGAGGAATCTGCTAATCCATTTTCGGGCCATGCGGTCTCCCTTTTGGCTCGCTGGCATGTACCACGTCGCGTAAATCCTTCAAGATAACTCGCGCAGCTTCAGCTATACCAGGATCTTCAAAATGACGTGGACGTGGAATATCGAATGCGAATTCACTCATTATTCTGCCAGGGCGTGGACTCATTAGTAGTACTCTATCTCCGAGTATCAGCGCTTCTCGAACATTATGCGTTACGAAAATAATCGTCTTTTTCGTGGCGCTCCATAATACTTGCAGTTCTTCGTGTAAAATATCCCTCGTTTGGGCATCAAGAGCCCCAAAAGGTTCGTCCATCAGCATTACTTTGGGATTAATCGAAAGCGCACGGGCAAGCGCGGCGCGTTGCTTCATTCCTCCGGATAATTCATGGGGATGCGCTTTCTCAAAGCCTTCCAAATGCGTAAGCTTGATGAATCTCTGCGCTATGGATGTGCGCTCCTTCCTGGAAACCCCGGCTGCTTCCAGCCCAAAGGCGACATTTTCCAGCACATTCATCCAAGGGAATAAAGCCGCTTCCTGAAACATCAACGCTCGATCCGCACTGGGACCCAAAATCTTAATTCCGTCAGCAAGAATACTGCCGCTGCTTGGAATACCAAAACCGCCTATCAGATCAAGAAGCGTCGACTTCCCGCATCCGGAAGGTCCCAGGATGCAAATAAATTCCGAACTTGCAATATCCAGGTTGATATCATCCAATACCTTCAGCTCTTTTTTCTTGAGCAGGTAATTTTTACAGACTGAATTTATTTCGATTCGCATTTATGAGCTTTCCTGAGTTTCTGATTTAGTGGATTTCGGCGAACTTGCGCTCTTTTAAAGCCTCGTTTAAAAACTTCAATTCATAAATACCGTCAAGTGAAGGCATTGCTTTCAGAAAACCGGCTTTATACGCATTCGAAGCAGAGGCAATCAAAGAGCTGCTGATAGGATCCCAAGTAATACGCATTTTGGTCCATGCGCGTTGCATTACTGCCTCGGGAAGTGTTTTTCCCGTTATTGTTTTTATACCCGTAGATACAAGCTCAAGCGCTTGCTTTGGATTTTCATTGGCCCAGACGGTAATATCGACATTTGCAGCAACGATCGCGCGCACGGCATCAGGGTGATTTTTGATAAAATCCCTGGAAGCAATGATATGGGCCGTCACAAAGTCACCATTCGGCCATAAGGTACGTTCATCGACGAATTCCTTACCGGCTGCCTCAACCACAAGCCGACTTGCCCAAGGTTCCGGAACCCAAGCCCCATCCAGCTTTGAAAGGCGAAATAGATCGAGTATCTGCGGGTTCTCCATAGGTTGAACCCGTAAGGTACCGCCGAATTCAGCGCTTTTCAATCCTTTTTCAGCCAAGAAAGCCCTGAGTGCGACATCCTGGGTATTACCCAGCTGGGGAGACGCAAAGGTCTTATTTGCGTAATCATCAACTGAAGAAAGTATAACATCTTGCCTAAGAATAAACGAAGCGCCACCAGACGCAGCGCCGGAAACGATCTGAATCGCTTCCCCACTGCTCTTTACCCAGGCATTTATCGCGGGATTCGGGCCAATATAACAAAAATCTATCTGCCCCGCAAACATGGCTTCAATAGCTGCGGGCCCCGCATTGAACAACGTAAACTCGGCTTTATACTCCTTACCGAGCGCTTGCTGGAAATCCCCGCGCGTAGCTCCGATAATTGCCTGACTATGCAAAATATTGGGGAAATAACCGATACGTACCGGAGTCGTATTACTCGCTCTTGATTCTTTCGGTTTATTGCAGGAATAAAAAGAAATAACAATACAGCAAATTATTAGTAATAGTTTTATATTTTTCCGCATGCTTGGTCCTCCTATATAATCAGGAAATATGACTCAAATCAGGTTTTCGCTCTTGCAACAATGCAGACATCTTGATGATTGTCCCACAACAACAGCATCTGGTTTACAAATCTTCGCCGAGCTGGATGACGGCACTTATACAACAGGGCTATCAGCGATTATCACCGTGCACCTGTTGCTTTGTTTCCGCATGTCGGTACTGCCAGGCCGTACGAATATTCTCGCGGTATTTTAATCCGGGATCATAATTGCTGCTGCTAACCTCATACCCTTGTTGCGGTAAACGCAAAGCGAGCATATATTGACTTGCCAATCTGATCCGTATTTGCCAGATGGTAGAATGTAAACTCAAATTTATCGCTACACACATCCATTATACGTTCTTTAAATGAGAGCGGACTGTAAAAGCGGCCATGCCTATTTCCCCATCCCTTGGTACAATAAACAGTAGCATCTGAATCGAAAATTACTTTTGCTGGCAGACTAACAGTAGGATCTGTCCGCACCGCAGGGTCAGTAAATAAGTAGAAAGGAACAACACAGACCTTGCCTCCTGGTTTTAAAACCCGTGCCATTTCTAAAAACAGATCACTATCAGCAGATCCTTCGAAGTGCTCCAGCGAACAAGTTAGCGCAATTTTTGAGGCAAAGCTGTTCGGGACAGGCATAGCACAAGCGTCCCCTCCAATGGTAGAGCCGATAATTCCTGGATGATACATAATATCTTGGCTATATGTTGTTGCACCTGAAAGCCTGCCAAAAATTTCTGGCACCGGCGAATGCTCGCTTGCGGCATCAATAAAAATATCATCTTTCTGGATTTCTAAAAGAGAAAATGCAATGTAATGTTCAAAACTTTTCTCTAACTGATTTCTTACATAGTAGTCCGAATAACGTTCTGTGTATTCCGCAAGCATACAGAAGTGCTGAAAAGCGGAAGCATCTGCCTGATATAGAGTGAAATTCAGTCCAATGGAATTGGCAAGTTTTAAGATATGTTCCATTGTCCGTAGGGCATTAGCATCCACTCCCCCAAGCACAACATTCTTTCGTAGACCTCTTAGTCGCTCGACCCCTTCCTCGAAGGTCGCTAATTTTTCATCCGGATGATAAACATACTTTTCAGCATCAGGCTTGCCTAAGAATTCACTATCGTCCGCAGAGCCTTGTCGAGTAGAAATACAGGCCCCCTCTTATTCATAAAATAAGTGAGAAGACTTACGCCCCTCACGTACCATACATGCGGTTTTCCCGTATACAACACTTCTGTACCATTCACGTAATTAGCTATAAATTGTGCAAAATCATAATGAATCTTTGGCTGGAGTAGACAATCTCAAATTCTGGCTGAAAAATCGAAAATATATAACATTTTTTAAATCTTAGAAAAAGAATCGCTCAGTTTAGGTATTAGTTTTATGTTTTTTCGCATACTTGAACCTCCTAAACAATCATAAATTTTGACTCTAATCATGTTTTTCCTCGAGCAACAATGTAGACATCTTGATGATTGTCCCATACACCATCTTGATAGTCAACTAAAATAAAACCAAGTTCAGTTAAAATATTAATCATCCATGCATGGGGAATTAACGAAATTCCATTGTAATCCCCGATATCTTCAATATTTTTTTCTCGAACCAGTATCCAGGAGAGTATTTTTTATAACAATACCGGCCTTGCCGCGCAGGTTCTTTCAAAGCATACCTATCATCGGGGAGAAGTTCAAACCTTCCAATATCAAAAAAAAGGGTTTCACATGCGCGATTTCCGTGAGTGGTAATAATCGCAATACCAACAATACACACTTTTGTCAAAAATTAGAGATAATTGCAAGACCACTTGAATCATCAAGGTGTGTAATTAAAGAACCAATAAACGCAATAGAAAAACATTATCTGGAACATTCCTGAATTCGTTCAAAGGGCTTGGTATTTTAGTTCAAGAAATACCGAATTCCTTTTTACAGAAGATTACCGAACTTGACATGGCATCGGCAACGATTATATCAGCCTGGAGAAATTTTCCATCAAGTGACATTTAACTCGACTATAACCACAAAGTAGCTCTAATGTTTTTCAAACTTGCATCTCAACAAACCTGGAAACCTGAAAAACCATATCGTTAAGTCCTTTTCCGCATCGGAAGTAGTGTTCAGTGTTTCCGCAATACATTTCATCATCTATATGTATATTTTTATTCAATATATCACTCCCTAAATTGAATTGTTTAAACTCCAATCCATTGAATCAACAGAATGTTAAATCTCCATAATTCGCTTTATCGATAGATTCTTTTTTCTTTTATACCGTGAGCAGCATAGTGAAAGTACGGATCGACACTTGCCTCGTGGACATCGTGATTAAATTGTAAATATTTACAAGCTCCAAAATCATATGGAACGTAGCTAGAATAGGGTGATTTGCTAAAGAGCAACACTTGCTCGTCAATTGAAAGACATTTCTTGATAGCTAGTCCCGAATATTGACCATAAACCGAATAGTGCATATAGGGATCAAAATTTATAAAATCCTCGTACGGAATAGCTTTAAGAAAGGTATTTAGTTCCAGATAATCAAATACTGAAAATTCTTTTGGACAATATGATCCCCATATCGACTGCTCGGGACTCATATTTACGATTCTTTGGTAATAATATCCATCCTTATTATTTAATATTGTATTCTCGGCCTTTTGATAAATTGCCATTGCATATTTTTCAGTTTCATCATTTTTACCATCCCGTACTTCTGAAATACTACCAAGTAGCAAATCCAGCATGTCAGAAGAAAAAACATCCATTTCTATAACTTCACAATTTGAATTCTTTTCATCGTTTGCTAAAAATGCAGTATAATCTATCAAAAGATTTTCCGAGAGAAAGGTAAACATGTCTTTGTGGCAAGAAAAAGCTAATTCCCTATAAGCTGAATCAGCCTTGGGCGACTTTTTTCGTGTAATTATATTATCACATGATGAAGTAAATTTTCTTGCAAGCTCATTAAGCCCAAGTTGGTTTAACCTTTTTTTGATATGATAATATCCGGCATCTAAAGATACATTTTTTCTATATGCTAGAAACATTTCCTTATCGTTCAATTTGTCCTCTGAACAACCTAGAGCTAAAAGAATATTTTCTATCAGCTTAACTTTTATTTTATTAAAAGATATTATTTTAATGTCACTAAAAGAATTGCACCAATCTTTGTAAAAAGTAAATTGCGGGGATATCAAGAGTTGTCTTTGCATGTATTCAGCAAATGAACCATAAAATGATGTTCTTTTTATCGTCTCAAGATATGACGAAAACATATACTCGAGCGGGTCCTTGATTTCGACAATCGGTATAATATCGAAATATTTTTTCAACTCACCTATAAATGGGTTACATGGGTGAGAGAGCATAGAAATTGATTCGTCGGAAAAAACAATTTGGAGATCCATTTCTGTTGCCAATTGCGCAATCCGCTTGATAATATTAAAAGGATCCTCAGATCGCAAAATTCGCATCCCATTGCTGTGACGGACCTCATTATTTTTAAAAAATGAATTCGTTAGGATAATTTTATTTTCTTCGGGAAAAAAGGGATCATTTTCGCAACATGGATAATATATTTTAAAATTTTTTATAAGATAATTATAATTATCATTGAAAAAATGTTGCAGACTCGTAGTTCCTGTCTTAGGACTTCCAATATGATAATAAAGTTTAGGCTTACCCATTCAACAACTCCGATACAACAATCATTTTATGTTCCAAGTTTTTACATTTCTGGCTTTTTCGATAGGAATACCAGAAACGCAAGTTCCCCCGATCAGCTTGATCAATTCAGTTTTCCAAGCATAAGTTGACACCGCGTCCGCCAAGTATTGCTTCCTACATAAGCTTTTGCTTCAATTGGTGTCAACAGTCCTTTCGTCAGTTGCCTGCCAATTGATGTGACAAACTCTCCTGCCGTGACACCATGTAACAAACCATGGCTGCAAACACGGGTGAAATCAAGGGGCGTGGACACTACAGGTAAACCTGCGGCCAAATATTCATAGTACTTCATCGGGAACATTCCGCGGGTGTAGTCATTGATCAGTGATGGTAAGAGGCCGACCCGCATTCCGCGCAGATAATCAGGGAGACTGGAGTAAGGTTTGTAACCGAGAAAATGCACATTAGGAAGTTTTGCCAATTCAGCTACAAGAGGACTTTTCTGCCCTTCCCGTTCCTCTCCAATAAGCACAAAGCTCCATTCTGGCTTCAAGCGAGCCATATCGATCAGTAACTGGAAATCAATTTTAAAATCAGAGAGAACTCCATGATAGCAAAGGCGCGGTTCCGGAATACCGGCAAGATCTTCCGGAATCGGACTGGATTCAAGAGCGCGACCGAAATGCTCCGCATCGACTACATTGGGAAGAAAGTGCGTGTTCGGATTGAATCGCCGACAATACTCGTCAAGGTAGGGGGCAGTGGCAAACACAACGTCGGCACGCCGAAGCAGTTTTTCTTCGGCGCTGCGAAATCGCGGCGCGTCAATTCCTGGAACCGCGGAATGGTCATCAACGCAATGATACAGTATCGGACCGATATTTAGCCCATCAATGGCATCGAGCATAAATGGGTGATACGTCCAAACAAGAGGTTTAACTAGGTGTCGCTGGCGAATTGAGCGGATCAGGAATATTCTTAACAATAAATAGTTGAGAGTCCTAGTTACCTTGAAACGATACCCTGCCGGTACCAGAAGCGGAGAGAGCACATAGATTCCGGGAGCACGCTCCTTAGCACCGAAGATCAATGATTTTAAGCCTTTGATTAGGCGATTCCAGAGTCGCCCCCAATCCTTACCGCTGCTTGCCTTAGGGGTACGCAGGCCTACGCTTTCAATGTAGAGTACCTTGATACCAAGATCAGCGAGCGACTTGGCACTGTGTTGTTTATTGGTCCAATACGGTTCGTCCCAATCTGCGGTAGCAAAGAGAATGCAGCTCTGGGGTTGATACTTGCATTTTATTCTATTCATGGAAAGGTTCACATTTATTTCCCTGAAGCAGTGCAGCGATGCGCAGGGAGGCTATTCCATCTCCATACGGATTCGGAAGCGCCTTGAGCCGGTTTCGAGCCTTATCGTCGCCCAGCCACATATCTACAGCCGCTTCTATGCAGACAGGATCCTGGCCTGCTAGTGTTGCAAACCCAGCATCCACACCTTCCATACGCTCGGTATGTCTGCGCATTACAACGACAGGAGTACCAAAACTGGGTGCTTCTTCCTGTATACCGCCGGAATCCGAGACAGCTAAAATAGCGTGTGAAATGAGGAATAGGCTTGTATGATAATCGACCGGTTCAATCAAAAAAAGATTACTAACATCTTCAAGAATTTTGTACACTGGCTCTCTCACAGCGGGATTGAGATGAACCGGGAAAACCCATCGAAGGTCTGGATGCCTAAGACAAAGGCGCCGCACCATATAGCAGATCTGTTCAAGCACTGAACCGAAATTCTCCCTACGATGGCAAGTTACCAAAACGAAGGGTTTTGTAGATATCCAATCATTTAGCTGGTCAGGCAATTGAGGGGGATTGCCACCGGCATGCAATCCGCTCATATACGTGATCGCATCGACAACAGTATTTCCAGTAATATGAATCAAGTCCGCTGCGACATTTTCACGGATCAGTGCATCCTTAGCTGTTCTTGTAGGCGCAAAATGCATGGTTGCAATACTTGAGAGTAACCTTCTATTTGCCTCTTCAGGGAAAGGACTCGAAAGATCCCCGGTTCTTAAACCTGCTTCAACATGGGCAACTCGAATCCCCCGATGAAAAGCGGCCAATCCAGCGCAAAAGGCCGTCGTTGTGTCTCCTTGAACAACAACCCAGTCCGGCTGCTCCCGTTCTAATGTCTCGTCAAGCATAAAGAGCAATCGGGACGCTAGCACATTAAGAGAACGGCCCGGACTCATTGCTTCAAGCTGAATATCCGGTACAAGCTCAAAGGCATTTAATGCTTGCGTCAACATTTCGCGATGCTGCCCGCTAACGCATACCCGGACATCAACCTGTTCGCGTAGAGCAGCGATTACCGGCGCCAGTTTAATCACTTCTGGCCGAGTCCCCATAACAACCATAATTTTCATCAAAATACCATTCCGTTTACCATTTTCATCATAGTGCCGCGATATTCCACAGCAAACTCATATGTTCCATAATCACGCGGAAAGCCAGATACTGTGCATGTACGGGAAGAGCAGACGATACGAATTGCAGAGCGCTTGAGAAGAAAATCCATCGCCTGATTTTCATTCATGAATATTGGGTTTTTTGCCTTTCCCCTCATATATTCAATAAAATCCCGATGAACATCCATGCGACTTTCTTCATTTATCCAACCATACTGATATCTACTTGAGAATGGATGGTCAAGATATCCAAAAAGAGTCTTGGTTTCATAGGCTTTATCGAATGACCTCTTATAGATTTCCAGTCTATCATTACCAAGCAGCATGCAGTCTCCATGGAGCATAGTCTGCTGTGAATGTCCTACGAATCCTTGAGGCAGATTGGCTATTCTACCTCCGCGCGCCGACAGGAACTCTGGGTCGTTCCGGATAATGCCGCCGATGCAACCCCGGTATCCAACATCGCAGAGCGCAGCCAATGCATAAGCCGGAGTTTGATGAAATGGAGAAACGGCATATTCTACTTGAACACCGGTAGCAATTTCGATTTTCTTTCGCGATTCAAGAGCTTCCACCAATGCTGCTTCATAACTTCCCCCCCAGTTGGGAGCATGTGTCGCGGTATGTGATAAAAGCGCTCCACCTTCTGAAACGAATTTCTTGAGAAAGGCTTCATGTGTTGCATTCGGCAGATTATTGGTATGGATGGCCAGTGAGAGGGGAATATTAAATGTTTTGTACAGATTCCACAAATGCCGGGCAGAATCGATATCCTCATCGCAATCCAGGCGCATGGTTATGGCGGCGTCATATCCAAATGGTATTTCGCTTACCACTGGAAAACAGGGAGCGCCGTCTTCCCATTTCCAATCAGCGATGTATTTTTCTACCAAGCGCCATTCAAATGAATCAATTGAGCCTGCTGACCGATTAATCCAGAGTATATTGGAGCGTTCCTTTTCAAAGAGCGCCGTATAACTGGCATAGTTTTCACCGTTAACTGCGACATAGGCTAGTTCGGCTGATGGAGGAACTTTGATCGGTGCAGAGAGGCCCCAGACTGGATCGCTTGTACGGATCGCTCCATAACCGAGATTGTTCCATTCATCGGTAAAATCATATCGTTCCAATGATCTGGACCAACCAAGCGCACCCAATCTTTTCGCTGAGTTGGTATATTGTATCGATCCTCTACTTTCCGAAAAATTTCCAGTCGCTGTAGTATCGCTACTGCTCCATACATCTGCCGGTTCTGGCCACTCCCCATCGCATATATCTAAATATTTTTTCAAACTGGTCGGAATTGTACCGAAAATTAGCAATTTGCGTTTTCCCGAGGACAACCAGTCAAGAATCCTATCACCGACGCTATCAGTCGGATTGATCGCAAGTAGACACTCATGGATTGGTATTACCGAGGGAGCGATACGACATACTTGAGATTCAGTCAAGCTTCGTTGGAGGGCTGCCAAGACCAGGTCTCCAACGAATGATTCATTCCATGAATACAACACACCTATCATGTAGTTACCACATGACGAAATTTTGCCCGTGTGCCGACACGTATGAGATCCTCATGTCCGACGAATTCGACTTTCATGCTGTCAGACCAATAGACTCCGATCCTGCGCGTAATTTGATCTCTATCAGCTCCCGGCTCTGGAACGATACGAAGGATCGGTTTATCGTTACGCACATCAATTTGAAATTCTTGAATGCCGCCGACTCGGTGATCAAGCATATCCTGAATGGTATGCGTCGGGTATTCAATACCGCCGATTTTAATAATATCATGAATTCTTCCCAGTACTTCCGTTAAAAAAAAGCCATTCTGCCGTAATTCGACCTTTGCCTGATCTCCAGTGGTATAGCGTATCAATGGCATTAGTTGATTATGAAAGCCGGTAAATACCAATTCGTGCTGGCCAGATTCCATTAGTATGCTTTCCGGCCAACCTTCTGAGTCCAGGACCTGCAGTCCACTTTTTTTGCGGTCAAGTTCATACGCCATGACCCCCAATTCGGCCAAGCCATATCGGTCTACCACCCTGCAACGGAACACGCGAGCAATCTTTTCTCGCATGTAGGGTTCAAGCAATTCTCCACTGGACTCGAACACCTTAAAAATCTTTGCATTACCGATTTTCCGTTCCACATAGCTTGCCAAAGCATATATCGTGGAGGGGTGCGCATGCACCATATACGGCCTCCGCCGTTTAAGCGTACGCAATATCTCATTTAGACCTGTATCATCGAGACGATCGAAAAATATGTTGCTTCGGTTCATGGCAAAGCACTTGAAGTCTTCCCGGGTCGGCCAGCCAGGATCGACCATATCCGGGAAACGGCAGGCAAAATGCAATTCTGATCGATATTTTTTATTGCCGACTCTTTCTCGGGCATACAATACCGCAGCAGCAGACCAATCGGCAGCGGATTGATCATATGCGATATTGCACGACAATCCAGTAGAACCACCAGTCTTGCATAAATGATGACGAACATCTTTTATCGGTCTAGAGTAAAGGCGCGCTCCCTGTTCAAGGATTATATTTTTAGTCAGTAAAGGTATATCTTGAAGATACCTGATATCAAGATTTAATTTGGCTGGATCGAAATTTATACTTTTAAATAACTCATTATAGTATGGTACTTCTTGTGAGGCGAATGTTACAATTTTAGTTAATTTTTTTTTTGCTATTGCAAGTCTTACATCAAAATGTTTTTTATAATGGGAGCGCAATAGGTTCAATTTTATGCTGACTTGCCGTTTCTCGCTTCGTTCTGCTATCGGGTAGCCAATTTTTGCGCTAATAATACCTTTAATCATGCTGAATGGTAAGACTGAGAATAATTGTTCCAAGGTCATCAACATTGGATGGCGTGCCGAAATATTAAATTTCATTGTTTTCGTATGCCTGCAGTACATCCTGCGGGTTCCCTCTGCCGTGGATATGTCCGTCCTTCAACCAGATTGCTTCGTCACAAAAATTACGAATCGTAGTAGGACTATGACTTACGATGACAATGGTCTTCCCTGAATCCTGTAGTTCCTTGATACGGGCCAGGCATTTTTGCTGAAACGGGGCATCTCCGACTGCAAGTATTTCATCCACAAGCAGAATTTCGGCATCCACGCTGATCGCAACGGCAAATGCCAGGCGCATATACATGCCGGACGAATATGTACGGATTGGATTATCTATATATTCATGCAACTCTGAAAAATCTATGATACTCTTGATTCTGGCTTCTATTTCGTCCTGAGATAGTCCGAACACCGAAGCACTATTAAAAATATTCTCTCTTCCGGAATATTCCGGATGGAACCCTGCGCCAAGTTCAAGCAAGCTGGAAACTTTTCCGCGTATATAAATATCACCCGCATCTGGATATATGATTCCCGTCAGCAACTTCAAGAACGTGCTTTTGCCGGAACCGTTTGCGCCTATCAAACCTATCGTTCGACCCCAATCAATTTCAAGGTCAATATCTTCGAGAACCCGGTGTTCTGTATATCGAGTCCTATGAAAGAGGAGGTGATCCTTTAGTGATAAACTTTTATCATGGTAAACCCTGTAACTCTTGAAAAGCCCTTGTACTTCAATCGCAAAATTAGTCATATTAATTACCACCGTTCACTGTCAGCAAAATATGGTGCGGTCTATTTCCTTGTGCCTGCATCCAATATTGCCCTTCTTTCACAAGATCTATATCCACCCGGTAGGAGCCTGGATGATCCGGAACAGTAAACGTTATTGATTGGCTGATATTTCCATGGACAGGTAATGCTATTGCAAACCGGGGAAGTTCAGTGACAAGAATGTTTTTTGTTGAGAATATTCGCCCGCTCAAAAAAAATCCAGAGCCTTCATTATATTCAATTCCTGATTTATTCTTTGCTGCTATGACCAGTTCGATCGTTTGCCCTTTTTCCGCTGATATTTTTCGAATAGCGTGCCATTCAACATAGCGATTCGACTGCTGGTAAATATACGTGCTCAAAACAAGCACGAACCCTAAAATAACCAAGACAAACTTATATCGTGTGTTCCAGAGGGAGCGCTTAGCACTGAAATGATACTGCATTTACAGCTCCTCCGCAAAACGTCTCTGCAGCGACATGAATATTCCGTACCCCAATAATAAAATAAAGATTGCAAATAAAAAGATATATACAAGCCCGTACATGTCGGGACTTCGACCGAAGATAATAATCCTCTGATAAGCGGTAATTATCGGAAACATCGGATTTAACTTAAGCCAGTGATACATTGACCACGGGATCATATCCTCACTATAAATCATGGGAGTTATATACATCCACGCCATCAGCATTACATTGATTATATGCTCGATATCGCGAAAATACACGAACAGCGAGGACAGGATGAAAACCGCCCCGAGATTGAGCATCCATTGTATGATCACCAATAATGGCAAGTATAAGTAATATTTATTGGGAACATATCCTGATATCCAGGCCACAGGAAACAAAATGCAAAAAACTAGCAGCATATTTATTACATTGCCCGTTACGGAAGAAATAGGAAGTATGGATCTAGGGAAATATATTTTTTTTACAAGGTTACTGTTCGCGACGATGATACCAGAACCCATAATGAGCGAGTTGGCGAAACACGACCAGGTTGTAAGACCTGCAAAAAGAAATACAGTATAGTTTGCACCTGGAATTTTTACCTTCATTATATACTTGAAGGCAAAGGAGTACACAATGAGTTGCAACAGTGGATTGATAAACGCCCAGAGAAACCCCAATACAGAGCCTTTATATCTCGCTCGCAATTCTTTGGATACCGTGATCCTAAGCATTTCTTTATATTTCAACAACATGTTAAGTTCTTGAAGTATCATTATTCTTTCCCTTTGCTCTGCTTTAGCAGAATCTTTCGATATTCCGCAGCATACTTGGCGGACATTCTAACTCCTGTAAAAAACTTCAGATAACGTTCTCTTGCAGCTATGGAGAATTTATGATGCAAAGCGGTATCTTTCAACAACAGCATCATCGCCTGGGACAATGCCTCCGGATCCGCTGCCTTTACGACGATTCCCGTCTCTCCATCCAAATTAATAAAACTTGTTCCGGTTCCGAGTTCGCAGGAAATCATGGGTTTAGATGCCATCGCAGCTTCAACAAGAACCAGACCAAAAGCTTCCGAACGGAGGTGTGAGGGGAGTACAAATGCATAGGATGCATTTAGAACTTCTGTTTTCTGGAGATCATCAAGAGCCCCTAAAAAGACCACATTCCGCGCTCCAACTTCTTCAGCCAAAGCCATTAACCTAGGTTTTTCTTCTCCATCTCCGATGAGCAGGATCGGAACCGGAACGTCAGGAGCTGCACGAATCAAGTACTCAAGCCCTTTGTAGTATCGAAATGCTCCGATAAAACAAAAAAATCGCCCATATTTTTCCTGGTATGCAGAAATAGAATCGGCTTCAACGCTAGGAACATCCTCTTCATTTATACCAAGTTCTATAATTTGTGTTTTATTTTTCCATTTATTCAAAGTGTCACTGGATTGCAAGAGATTATTACTTGTGACAAAAATCTTTTCTGCTTTGCCAAAGATTTGCCGCATTAATGGAAAATAAAGCTTCTTGGTTATTCTCTGCCGTACTATGTCGCTATGATACGTAATAATCAGAGGCTTCCCATGTCCGAAAATATAATATACAAGATCCGCAAAAGGCCACGGATAGTGAATATTTATTAAATCTGCTTTTTGTGCCTCGCGATTGAAAACAGAAAACGCAGGGATGCTAAAAGGGCTCGAGGCAACTTCGAGATAAGTAGGACACCGAACAACCCTTATTCCGTCAAATTCTGTTTCTTGAACTTCCTTGACATCCGATGATAATGAAATTACTGTAGATTCGATACCAAGAGGCAAACACCCTTTCGAAATATCATAAATAACCCTAGAGACCCCAGCAAAACTGTCTGGAAGAAATGTTTTATAAAAATGTAAAACTTTTATCACAATATTTCAATTATCTCCCTGCCCTACTTAAAACTATACCTATGGTTTTTATCATGATTTTTATATCCAGATATAGTGATCTATTTTTAATATAATAAAAATCATACTGTACTTTCTTAAAGGTATCTTTAACAGTCGCTGAATGGTATTCTCCACAAACTTGATCCCATCCTGTCAACCCTGGTTTTACCAATAGACGTTGCCGATAAAACGGAACTTGCTTTATAAAATTATCTATCAATTCTGGTCGTTCAGGCCGCGGGCCTACAAAACTCATCTCTCCGAACAAAATATTGATTAGTTGAGGTAGTTCGTCTAATCTGCTCTGTCGTAAAAACTTTCCTATTGCTGTTATCCTACCATCATTCTCTTTGGTAATGCTTCCATCATTGCAATCAGTCCGCATCGTCCTGAACTTAATGATGCTGAATTCCTTCCCTAATAGCCCAGAGCGAGTTTGTCGGTAAAAAACCGGCCCCTTACCGCTCAATCGAACTGTTAAGGCAATAAATGGCCATACCATGATTGTCATTACCAATGCTGTGAAACTAATTATAATATCGGAAAAACGTTTAAAATAATCATACATGAACATTTTTTTTAACTGTACATGCTCAAGGAACCATATTTGGCTTATGGCATCCAAGGGGATGCGACGCATCACCACTTCATAGAATTCAGCCATAGTAACGTATCTTACCCCTGTATGCAAATTATTGAATAATGTATCGATTATTTTTGTATCTGCAGCAATATAGGGACTGATAACCACCGTATCAACTATTCTAGTATTAAGAGCTTTATCAAATTCTTCAAGATTATATATAAATGGAATGTCATCAAATGCAGTCTCTGGAACTTTCTCGATTCCAGGGTATATTATTGAAAATTTCATATTAAATGCAAATCGTATTTTTTTATCAGAAAATATTTCCACCAGCAATGGATGCCAACCTAAAAAAGCTAATCGAATCGAAGGGTACAAAGAACGAAAAAATTTTGCTGCTAGACTCCTCCAAGCCAAGAATAACACGAAGTACATGGCATTAAATATAATAAAAATTGTTTTTGGCATAAAATTCGGATCTGCTTTTAAGTACAATACAGAAATACTTAACAGGGAAGCAATAAAAAAAGCCTGTACCGTTTTTTGCACTAGTTCTGTAAATCTGTTTCCTTCCTGCAATGAATACAAATCATGTATATAAAAAATAAAAGAATAAATGGCTGCCATAAAAAGCAGCTTTATATCCCAAATAACGACAGAACTAGTGTCATTGATTCCTTTTGTCAATTTACGGATAAGGCTAGCGCAAGCAAATGACAATATAAATAATCCAATATCGGAAGTAAACATTAATATCTTTTTGGAATATGGAACAGAGGAGATCCTAATGTTCATGATTATTACTCACAGTCTATTTCCTTTAGAGGGGCCAATCCAAATCTGAAGTGAAAATAAATTTGGAAAGAAACTGCGTCATAGAGTCTATAATACATCACATAAGCTGAACAGCATATTATATAGGCAGAGTGCATGTAAAAAAAGCAGCATGAGTGAAAAGAAATAACGTTCAGGAGATTGCGAAGGTGATACTGTAGAAAGATGTGAGAACTAAGTTGGTACCTTTGCTGACCGAAAATCGAAGCACGTTATTGCCTTCCTGTTTAAGCGAAAATTGCTTCAAACCTTGTTCAACAAGCCAACAAAACCTGTGATCAGATATCTGCTAAAATGAATAAAACTATTACAGCAGAGAACGGAAAAGCATTTAATCAGCATTGCATATTTCTTCGAAAGTAGAAGCAAAAATTTTTCACAAATCCGTATTATTCTTGGGAACTTGACGTAACGAGCGTACCAATGGACAATTACAGCAATACCTACCGATAAAACAGCCACTTGATGATATCACGCATCGTTGGCTTGTTTCATTTATCGAAAAATTTAATAATAGACTGTGGAAATCATTAGGCTACAAGATTCCATAAGAGTTTTTCTTTAAGCGACTTTTCGCTCTTCGGATTTGAAATGGGGTAAACTTATAATACAATAAAAATGCTAAGATGTTGTTATAATTCAAGAGAGCATTTTATTTTGATAAACCAATTTAGATTAATTCCTGAAAGTTATTGCTGTTTCTATAGTCGCTATAACAGTCTCTTTTTTGAATCGACTTAAAAAAAGACGATAAGATGAACGATGAATATTCATCCTCTCTTCGGTTGATAGTTGCATTAACTTGATCATCGCTATTTCTATCGATTTAACGCTGTTCGGATTTGCGAATTCTCCAAGGCCTTCCTTTTCTACCAATGATGCAACTTCCCCCTTTATTACTGCTAACATCGGTTTTCCAGCTATTAAATATGATTGGAACTTTGCCGGGACAGTTAGGGAGAAAATAGGCTTGTCAATTAAGGAAATTATCAGTGCATCTGCTATTGCATAAAATTCGGCCATATCTGCTTGTGGTACACGCCCATGAAATTGCACACGCGTAAGTCCTAACCTTGTAGTTCGATCCCTCAATCCTTTTAAAGCAGATCCATCGCCTACAATGGACAGCTTTGCCTTTGGAAACGATTGTTCTATAGATGCGAATGCATCCAGGATTATTTCAAGGTTTTGCACGGTGCCTACATTGCCCGCAAACATAAAGACGAAGTCATCCTCTTTGTTCCTGAGTTTTAAGGGAGACACTGTTTCATTTCTATGTAATGTCGCCCAATTCGGCGCATATACAATATTCGCCTTGGGCGCATAAGGACGGATTCGTTCGATAAAACCTTCGCACGATACGAGAATCGTAGAGCACGGCTTATAAAGCCATCGAACGAAAGCATCCAGGAGTTTCTCAAAAACCGTATGCCTTTTAAAGCCATAGGCAAATACCGTATCGGGCCACACGTCCTGCGTCCAGATAGTCATTGGTATCTTTCGTACCGTCGCCAAGATTCGTGCAGGTATCGCCAACGTCAAGGGGCCAGTATGAAAAACCAAAACGCGATCCGTCTTATTTACCGCTAATAGGGCGAGCACCGTTGTATGAATGGCAAACCAGAGATAATTTAGCATTTTTATGCCAAGGTTTTTCTTGTACCCGAGAATGGTATATCCGCGGATTACACGTATTCCGCGCCATCGGGTAATTGACACGAAGGGATTGCCGTATCCTTTGAACGGTTTGTCGAAAGGATAGCTTGGGTTCTGGGTCAATACCGTCACGGAATATGTTTTTTGAAGTTCTTGCGCAAGTTCGTTTATAATGAACTCTTCGGGGAAAAAGCGCTCGGTAACTATCAGAAGGTTTGGTTTTTTCTTTTTCATCACTTCTGCCAGACGTTCCTGTTTATATAGGGAATATAGCTTAACAGTATTCTAAGTACTTTTTCCGATACATTCGGCATTGAATAATCTTCCACGAGCCTGAATTGCCTTGAATCGCCCCTGGTTTGACGCATAGCTATAACCGCCGCTTCCAATACGGAATCCGGAGAAAGACCCGTCATCATTACTGCCGCTTCCTCCATTCCTTCGGGGCGTTCATGCGCCTCGCGGATATTGATGGCAGGAAAATTCAAGATCGAGGACTCTTCATTTATAGTTCCGGAATCGGATATCACCAAGCGTGAATCCATTTGCAGTTTTACGTAATCCGAGAATCCCAGCGGCTTCAGTGTTTGAACCAGAGGATTCAACGCTATTCCCTTCTGTTCGAAGCGTTTTCTCGTGCGAGGATGCGTAGACATTATAATCGGCTGATTATAGGTTTCGGCGATGGCGTTCAATGAATCAACCAAGCCTTCCAGGTTTTTGTCCGAATCGACGTTTTCCTCGCGATGGCAGCTGACCACGAAATAAGCTTCTCTTTGCAGGCCTAATCTCGTGATTACGTCGGAAGCCTGGATTTTAGGCAGGTAATACTGCAATACCTCATACATCGGAGACCCGGTTTTTATTATCTGATCGGGCGATAAGCCTTCACGCAACAAGTATTCGCGGGCGATCGAAGAATACGGCATATTAATATCGGCTATGTGATCCACGATCTTCCTGTTGGTTTCCTCGGGTACCCGCTGGTCAAAGCAGCGATTGCCGGCTTCCATATGGAATATGGGAATTTTGCGCCTCTTCGCCGGTATCGCGGCAAGACACGAATTCGTGTCCCCCAAGACGAGCAGCGCATCCGGTTTTTGGTCGGCCAGGACCGCGTCGAAGCGTTCGATGATGCGTCCGATTGTAGCGGCGGCCGTCTCGCAAGCGGCATCCAGGAATATATCGGGCATTCGCAGAGCCATATCGTCAAAGAATATTTTATTAAGCTCATAGTCGTAATTCTGCCCGGTATGCACAAGAACATGCTCCACGGCATCGTCAAGCCTGGACATTACTCGAGACAATCTGATTATTTCCGGACGCGTTCCAACGACGGTAAGTACTTTGGTCCGTTTCATCTACACCTCGCAAAAATAGGTATCAGGTCTCGTTTGGTCGAATATTTCATTGGCCCAAAAAATCGTTATCAGATCGTTTTGTCCCACATTCTTTATTGAATGAGTATAGCCGGGGGGAATATCCACGATCTTGCAGTCGACCCCCGCCGCTTCGACGGAAAACGTTTCGCCGGTAATCATATGCCTGAAAGAAATCAAGCCGGAACCTTCCACGACGCAAAATTTTTCAACCTTGGTGTCGTGGTAATGATTTCCCCGCGTTATTCCCGGAATGGTGCGAGACACGAAAATCTGCCCGGCGCTTTTTGATTTTATCAACTCGAAAAGATAGCCGCGGGCGTCCGTTTTTTTTTCCGCTCCGTACATGAAATCGCCGGTTTCGAGATATGACAGATAGGTCGAATACAGATATTTTTCCAGCGGATCTGAAAAATCCGGCAAAAGGCAGGTGGTTCGAACCCGCTTGAAAAAATCCAGCTTTTCCGCCAACTCGCCTATCGATAATCTATATGACTTGGCTATCGAATATAAAGGCAAGGTATTGTCGATGACATCCGTATTGCAATACTGCAAAAAATCTTGGACTATATCGTCGATATAAATAAAATCGACTGCTTTGTCCGGATCATCGATTCGATATGGTTCGTTATGCGCAGCTTGGTGACAAAATGTAGCCACTACCGAATTGTAGAAAGGTTTGCACCATTTCCCAAAGACATTCGTGAGCCTATAAATAAAAACTTTGGCTCTGGAATGTTCGCGGTAACGCTGCAATATTAATTCCGCGTCATATTTGGATTTGCCATAGGGATTATCAAGTTCCGCTTGGGTTGATGACGACGCGACGAAAATCGGCGCCCTTCCCTCTTTTTCCAGGATCCGGATTATTTCATCCGTAAAGCCCCTGTTACCCGTATCAAACTCGCCAGTTTCTTTGGGTCGGTTGACGCCTGCTAGATGATAGATGATATCCGCTTTCTTAAGGGCTTCGTGCAGGATTTCCGCGTCATCTCCTATGTCATGGGATATTACCTTGATGTCTTTTTGCCGCGACAGCGCCAATACAAGATTCTTTCCTATGAATCCGCGCGCACCGGTTACAAGGACGGATTTCAAAGTCCTTCCCCCTCTGTTCCCTGTAAAGCATTCTGGACATAATCGAGGTCCAGTAGAAGTTTTTTTAACCCAGCCCTGTCGAGCCGAACGGTATTATGTGAATTGTATTCGTCGATTTTATTGATTCGCTTATCGCCTTGCTCATAGTATAACCCATAGTTCAGATCTCTCGTGTCAGCCGGAATCCTGTAATATTCCCCCATATCCACTGCTTTCGCAGCTTCCTCTTTTGCTAGCAGCGTCTCGTAGAGTTTTTCTCCATGCCTGGTTCCGATTATCTTTATATCGTTCTTGCCGTTAAAGATGTCATGGAGGACATAAGCCAGATCTTCGATCGTACCGGCCGGGGCTTTCTGTACAAACATATCACCCTGATTGGCATTCGTGAACGCGAACAAAACAAGTTCAACCGCCTGAGTCAATGACATCATAAAACGGGTCATCTCAGGATCCGTTATCGTTATTGGAATATTCTGCTTTATCTGCTTTATGAATAATGGTATTACAGAACCTCTCGAGGCCATTACGTTTCCATAGCGGGTGCCGCATAAAAGGGTTTCTTCCGGCCGCAGGTTTCTGGACTTGGCTTGCATTACTTTTTCCATTAATGCCTTGGACATTCCCATCGCGTTTATCGGGTATACGGCTTTATCGGTACTCAGTACGACTACTCTTTTAACTTTTTGAGCCAACGCCGCGTCCAAGGTATTTGCCGTACCCAATACATTGGTTTTTACAGCTTCCAAGGGATAGAATTCGCAAGAAGGAACTTGTTTCAAGGCAGCGGCGGAAAAAACGTAATCGACTCCCCGCATCGCGGCGTAAATCGAGTCGTAATCGCGGACGTCGCCGATATAGAATTTAATTTTATCGTTTTTATACTTATGGCGCATGTCATCTTGCTTTTTTTCATCCCTGCTGAATATTCGGATTTCCCCGATATCGGTTTGTAAAAATCTATCAAGAACAGCATTTCCAAAAGACCCGGTACCGCCGGTTATGAGAAGTGTCTTGCTTCGAAACATTGAATCCTCCTGAAA
The DNA here is from genome assembly GCA_964485395.1 of uncultured Treponemataceae bacterium. Classification (GTDB taxonomy): domain Bacteria; phylum Spirochaetota; class Spirochaetia; order Treponematales; family UBA12059; genus JANNSO01. The sequence goes on from CAZAJF010000002.1 coordinate 162,643, forward strand.
ATAAAAATTCACGATACGCTCATTTGAAATACTTGCTATTTACTTTTAAGCCATAACTAATCCTGAAAGTATACTCCTCAAAACGATTGAAAATATTGGTGTATGGCATGTATGACCTGTTTTTATAATCTTCGAATCCGCTTTGATTTCTGAGAGTATTCAGTTCCTTGAGTAAGTAGAAAAAAGACAACACGGTAAAAAGAAGAGACAATGCTATTCTGGCTTCTTTTTTCGGAGATAAATAAATTATATTTATCAAGATAATCGGCGTATATATGAAACCGTATATCGACAACCGCGAGGCGATGAGCTCAGACGATTTAAACAGAAAGTACAAACACAAGCCTATGATATAGACATTGAGCATATTACGATTATATGCCGCTAATTTATTATAAAAAAAGATCCCTACAATCAAAAAACATATCCGGGCTATGCTAGGAAAATTCAAGCGTTGCAGAATGGTTCCGGGAGGATCGATATAACCCGCGGCTTTGCCAATTAATGGAATGTCGCGTAATTTATTTAGAATAGAATGCAAGGGAACAAAGGATATCAACACGCAGACGATGCTGAAAATGAGTATTTTCTTTTGATTCCACTTCAGTTTTGCCAAAAAATAGAACAATATGAAAATCAAAGCCGAAACATGGATCGTGGAAAGCAAGATGGAAGCAAGTACAATTTTCCCCGGTTTTTTTGAATCCAATGCTTCTATGAGTATGCAGGAGCCTATTGCCAACGTAATACCTTGCCTCAAGCCGCTGAAAGTCCAAACGAGATAAAACATGGAATAAAAAAAAGTGAGCGCCGCAACGGGGTTGATAGCGTATTTTTTTGTCAGCTTCGACATATAGGCTAGATTTATTACGGATAGAAATGCTATATAGATAAAATAACTGGCATCCAATTTCCTGAAGAGCACGCCGATGGTCCTGAATCCGATTTCAAGCGTTGCTTGACCGTTGAAAATCTCGCTCACCAAGCTTTTGGATAAGATATTATACAGATATTCATAAGAAAAATAATCAGCTCCGACGCCGAATCTAAACGCCGCTACGAGCATTAATAAAAACAAATAGACATTGTAAAGATATTTATTTCTCTTTGAAAAGAAAGAGAACAGTATACCGATTAGAAAAACTGAAATATACACTTAGTCTCCAATGTATAAATTAATATATTCTTTATATTTATCTTTGTAATCATAAAGTAAGGCAGCGCGGGAAACGAGACTGGCCAGCCTTGCATCTTTTTTTTCGGCCATGAATTTCCCAATAGCATGAAGCATGCCTTCAAAATCATTTTTTCCGACGATAATTCCTGTAGAACTGTCAGTTATTTCAGGGCAACCGCCGGTGTCGTAGGATAATACCGGTGTGCCACATGCCATCGCCTCGATATTAACCGTTGGGAAATTATCCTCGAGAGAAGGATTGATAAAAAGATCCGCCATGGAATACAGTTCTACCAATTGGTTTATATTTTCGGTTCTTAATATGCCAATTACGTTTTCGGGTAAGTTTTCCAGTTGTTTTTCAGTGACCCCAACGATTATTATTTTACAATTTTCCTGCAATGACCGCGCCAATCGGATAAAAAAATCCAGCCCTTTTCGTTCTTCCCAAATATTGGCGACTCCGAGAATGACAAATTTTTCTTCAAGATTATATTTACTCCTGATTAGGCTGTCCGTAGGCTTGAATATTCCTAGATCAATCCCATTATTGATTACCCTTATTGGATATTCCCTTAAATAAGAAGAACGAACCAACGTAGCCAGCCATTCTGATGGAGTTACTATAGTGAGATCAGGGACACCTGTGAAATTCTTCAGTTTTTTTATATGATTTATTTTTGAGCCGTCGAAACATACGCTTTTAGGATACTCTTTCTTTTGCGGGCAGTTCTGGCATTGAGTCTTCCATTTCTCGCACCCGATAAAATCAAAATAGGAGCAATGTCCCGTCATACTCCAGCAATCATGTAAAGTCCAGATTATTTTTTTCCCGGATTCTTTCAAATAATTGAAAAATATCTCTATATTTAGATAGTAACCGTGGATATTATGAAGGTGTATGATGTCGGGATTTAAAACTTTTATTTGCTTTACCAGCCTTTTTGTAGCCCTCCGGGAAGCAAATCCATGTCGATCAAATACCCTTGTGATAAAAACATGATTATATAGGTCGACCGCTGTACCTATCTTGATCGTATTCTGGCAATTTCTTGGCTTACCCCTACCATAGGCTATATAACTTTCATGACCTAACGTTTGCATCATTTTATGGATATCGGTTGCTATTCGGCCAGTGCTGCCATTCCCGCAAACGGAATTAATCTGGAGTAATTTCATTTTTATCCTAAAAAGACTGCCGCTCGAAAGCGTCGATATAAGATTTTCCGCTTGCGTTCGTTATCGATACGCCTTTTCTTCTTGCGTATTTTTCTATGAACTCATAACTTTTAAAAACATGGTAATATGTATTGAAATATTCCGATATTTTCGTTTGTTTATTGTCATAATCCAGCATCGGAACGAGTTCGTCCGAGCCTTCGTGATTTACATTATAGCTTTTCTTGAAGCACAGGCGGTTTTCGTCGTCTACGGCTATAGTTTCATGCCATGAATGATCAGCCCCGACCAATATAATTTTTTTATAACCTGCTTTGATTAGAATCGGCATAGCCACGATCGGCACGGAAAACGGAGCCAGCGTTCCCAATCCCCAATCCAATAGCAAGGATGTCAATTTAAAAGTACCTTCGCGAAGCCAGTTCATGTTGTAAAGCTGGAAACCTACCGCGTTCCCGACGACTTGCATCTGTTTCTTGAGATTTTTTATTCCCGCTGGAGCTACGACGGTAATGCCGTGATTTTCAAGGGTTGCCCAGCATGAAAAACAGTCATCCCTGTACTTTGCGTTTTCAAGATTCGCGATACCGACATCCCAAAACGCACGATCCATAACAAAAATGAATTTTGGCTTTAAAGGCTGGAAGAATTTCGTTGAGCAATAGTTATTTGTCGCGATGATGTCCGGTTTAATTCTATATAATTCATCACTCAATATATTAGAATCTTTTAAGGAAGGGCCTCCGAGGATAAATAAGCAAGTATCGCTTGTCCGTTTCAGTTTAGGCACGGAGTACCCATTTTTAACTATTTTTGCAATAGTTCTGACTATATTTCCGGCGTCTACCAGAATCTTTGAAATAATATCCCTATTCCTCAAGATTGTACCTCGGAGTATTCTTTTTAGCATGAAACGGTTTTTCAAGCACCTAAGCTATCCAGCAAATTCAATAAATGCTTTCGGGTATTTGGAAATGTGAGGCTTATCTTATTCACGGGAGAAATTTGACTGGTTCCGGAAATTATTCCGGTTATGGCAAGCAGAAGTTCGCCTTTAGTTTCAATTACTTGAATGACGTTTTTCAAGTTTTTATAATAACTGATGAATTCGCTGTCGCGTGCGCCGGTATTTAAGAAGAAACTCGGAATACCGAGGACAATCGTTTCTAGAGAAAGTGAAGAAAATACCGAAAACCCGGCCAAAGACTTCGCTATTAAACTATATTTGCTGGAATTATCAGTATGTATCTCGAATCTCGAGCTTTTTTCAGAGAAAGCACGATACCGTACGCTCGGAGCTACAGGATCGTTCGGATGCGGGAATATTACGATTTTTATCTGTTCAGATAAAGTATCAGCCAGTAAAAAAAGTCCTTCTTTATCAATTTCAGGATAAGCATACTGACCATAAAAGCATACAATCGATGCAGATTCAGCGATGGGTTTTACTTCGATCAGTTTATCAAAACCAAGATATCCCCCTTCGATGTAAATTAAATCTTTATTATATTTGCATGAGAGCCGTATTTCCTTGGTAAATTCATTAGGATAAAAATAATAATCGCAAAGGACATTATTGTGGTTTACATCGTCTAAAAAATAATACTCGATTTTAACGGTTTTAATTCCGAGTTCTTTAGCGCGTATCAATACACCGACATAAAAAGGATCGAGATCGTTTTCCGTAACCAGGATTTTTGGAACTCCTGAAACGCTAAGACTTGAATACCCAAGCAAAAATTCCGCAACTCCGGAAAACGAGTATAATTTAAGCTTTGAATCAAGATTTCGATCGGATAAAAAAATCCAGGACGCACGCATGATCAAAAACAGTTCCGAAAAAAAACTCTTGGAAATTCTTATTTCTTGACGAGGCTTAACGACAGGCAACCCAACCATATCAGCCGCGATCGAATCGTGCTTCGTGGAGAAAAGGAAAGAAAACCCGCTGCGAACATTAATTTTCCGGCGTAGAAAGGCAAGTGATAATATTTTAGCGAAAGTTTTCAGGCTTTTCTTGATGCAATACTTGACGCCGATTCTCCCATTGCGCCTGATAAACCGGACGCTTTCCGAACAGTAAACGCTTCTTATGGAGAAAAAAATATCATAAACAGCCTTATCCCGGCCATTCTTGACTATTTCGAGAAAATCGTCGTATTTTTCGTAATTTAAAATGATGTCGGAGTTTTTTATATTCATGGTACTTCCGATTTTACTGTTCCAGGACAATTTGGCTAGAAGGTGAAAATAAATTAATCAAATTTACTTTGATTTCAGCATGGCCAAGATTTCTGTTTTTTTGGTCCAAAACAACAACCCAGCTACACAGACAGAAACAAGCCCCTTGATCAGAATATCCAAATAGAAATTCAGTTTTAAAAAATAAAGCAGGTAGTATAATCCGATGACCCCGCAAAAGAGAACAAACGGCTTAAAGAGGATTTTCAAGGACGTCCCATGAGCTTTCAACAAGAATTTATTCCCGATCCAGCATAGACAAGCCATGAAAAAATAGGAAATCACGGTCGAGAATCCAGCGGCCCAATTGCCGTATTCCCTTATGAAAAGAAGATTGAATCCGATATTCACGAAACCGCTTACGAATACCGTCAACGAAATGAACCACGTCCTCTCGAAAAACTGGAAATTCCTGGACCAAATATAAAAGATTGCATAAAAAATATAACCTAAAACAATAAGAGGAACCACTCCCAAAGATAAATGATAGCTTGAAGGCGAAAGTATCATCCCGATCTCTTTTGAAAAAAGTACTAAAAAACACGCAAAAACAATCGAGGTAGTAAAAATTAAACTATTGGCGCTATCAATCCGCTCAGTATTCGATTCCTTCATGTATCTATAATATTGTGGATGAAAAGCCGATAGCATGGACATGAAAAATATCATTTCAAGCATTCCGATATTGCTCGCGAAAGAATAGCGTCCCGCGCTTTCGGCACCGGAAAATAGATTTATCATCATTCTGTTGGCCTGAGCCAATATCACGCCGCTCAACATATAAGGCAATAAAGGAAGCGTAAACGCGAAAATATACTTAATTGCACTAAAGTCAAACTTAAAAACTAAATGCTTCCTTAAATCAACGCAATAGAAGATAAAAAAACAAAACCCTACCATCGTATAGGATAAAGGAATACCCAGAAAACGGTTCTCCTTGAGGGCTATAATCAGAACAATCGATACAATCAGTAAAGACGAAGAATAAAGAATATTTCTTAGCGCCAGTTTTTTACTCTCGTACTTAGCTTGGGATATCTGCTCAAAATAAGAGAATACCGGAGCATAAACGATTAGCGGAATAAAAAGATAGACAAGATTCGATGGAAGCTTGATTAGCGCGGCGATATCACCGATAAAAAACAATGACACTAAAAGGGTTAAAGACACAATCGAATAAGTAAGAACGGTATTTGAAAAGAAAAAACTCCTGAAATTTTTCTCATCTCCATATTTCAGCATATACTGACTGACGGCACTTTCCGTATTCCAGGTGGCAATTGTCGCAAAAAGACCTAAATACCCAATGAATACACTGAATACACCATATTCTGCTGGCATTAAAAGATGTGTATATATAGGGATGCTTATGAAAGCCAACGCCTTGGTAAAAATATTCGAAATAAAATACCTGAAAAAATGTAACAGCGTAGTCTTGATAGACTGGTTTTCATTCATCTTTGAAGCTTCTGATTAATTTAGCGGGGATACCTGCGACTACGCAATTGGAGGCCACATCTTTCGTAATAACCGAATTCGCGCCTATTACGACATTGCTCCCGATTGTTACCCCCTGATTTATATACACGTTGCATCCGATCCAGACATAATCCCCTATCTTTATACTTTTCGAGATGTTACTTATTTCCTGAGCCCTATAAAATCCTCTTTCACCTTGTATATCATAACTGGAAGTCCTTATTTGTATATTATGGGCTAAAGCGCAATGCTCACCGATCTCGACGTAAACTCCGGGTGGATCCGACTGTATCATGCAGTCGTAACCGAGATAGGAATTTTTGCCGATTTTAATTTCGCCTTCGCCGTACACGGTAGTACCCAAGCCCCATCTCACGCTTCTATGAATGTTATACTTGGCCTTAGCTGACTTTTGGAAATACCTATTGCGGCTCCAAAGCAGTTTATCGGTAATGAAACCTATAAGGCAGACAGGATCGAGAAGCAACTCTATTTTGCGGATTTTTGCTAAAAATATTTTTGCTGCATTAGTATTCATTATCGTCCGATACAATCTTTTTCAATTTTTTTATAAATTTCATTCATTGCGCTTTGCTCTTCGCAGGTACACATTCCCGAGTAGTCACCTTCCAGGAAAGCTTTTGTCTGAAGGAATATACCAGGTTTAAAATCAGTATCAAAGGAAGATCCAAGATCTACCGGGTTTACGGCTACGCTTCCGATCTCCATTACCTGCAGGGTCTCCAGGGGTTTGAAAATATACCGGTGCTTTTTCGTGCAGACTTCGACACTCCAGCGGCCTGGAGCTTCCCAGTTTGAGGAATATGAAAAGAGCGCCCCGTTTTTCGTTTTGCCCGCACCGTAAAAAACGGATGCGCTCGGATGCCACGCCAATCCTCCGCCGGAAAAACACGCTATTTCCTCGGGAGCCCCACCCAGAAAAAAAGCCATGTCGATTACATGTGATGAATTATGATAGAACCAATGCTCAAGTACGCCTTCTTCTTTCTTTAAGACGCCGATTTTATGGCTCCACTCGGTAAACTCGAATTGAAACGAGGTAACGCCGCCGTCAATCGCTATCATCTCGCGGGCTTTGCGGACAGAAGAATAAAATCGTCGATTGTAACCAATGATGCAGTGTGCGTTTGATTTTTTAACCAATTTTGCCAATTCCGAAAATTCGGAGTAATCGAACGCGCCAGGTTTCTCAACCAATATTTTAGCGGCACCGCTTTTCAGTAAACGGATAGTCTCGACACCGAGCAGTTTCTCGCCCACGGTGACTATACAAGAGTCAAACTGATTCAGCTTATTTTCTCCAAGCCATTTTTCAAGTCCGCCGATTACCGGGCGAATCCCCGTAGCCTGAAAAAAAAGATCCGCGCTTTCCTTGCTTCGGCCTACAACCGTCATCGTGGTTCCTAGCTGCTTCATCACTTTTGCGTATTCTATCGCCATCGGGCCTGCGCCGATTATTAAAACGTTACTATCCATACCAGTACTCCTATTCGGGTTAGCAAGATTAAGTAAATGAATATTCACCGTTTGGGGCAAGATGCTTATCTTGTATATATTTTTCGAGCGCCTCAAGCAAAACCATATGGATTTTTGCTGATTCCCGGAACGAGACCAAGCCGCATGACCCTTTGGACAGAATATCGCTTGCGAACCAGTTGGTCATTTGGCTCTGATACGGAATTGGAGCTTCGCTTTCTACCCAAATCCAATTGTCAGTTTCCGAGGAAATCCAAGCTTTCCTTTCGGATTCCCTGCTGATACACCTTAATTTGGGATCCGAGATCTCAATCTGTATCGGCATGGTACCTGTAGGATAACAATTAATCGTTCCAAATCCGCCATTGGCGAAACGCACCGTCAATCTTCCATTTAATTCCTTGTAACCGGATCGCTTGCTGTCGACCAGGAGCGGCACGAGTCCTGCCGTATCAACGAGGAAATCCGTACAATTATTGAGATAGGCCATATGGTCTATGTAATGAATCGAGTTGGTAATAAGCCCATAGGAAGAACCCGATACGCTGTAAACGACGGGTTCTCCGGACAATCTCGCCTTGACCTCGGCATAGAACGGCATGATCCTCATCGAACAATTTACCCAGGCTTTTGTATTATGTTTTTCAAGCAATTTTTCTATCTCGGAGTACTGGTCTTTTTTATCGAAAAGTAATTTTTCCATAACCATATATTTTGCGCTGTTATGTTGATAAAACTGGGTAATAACGCTGGCTCGTACTTTTGAAGAACAAGGAACGATAATCAGGTCAAATTCCGTTCCCCGTGGAAGTGTTTTTGAGAATTCCACCGGATGTGATTTTCCCGAAAACTGCTCATATCGTGATTTGGCGGTATCAAGGGACTCTTGCAGCGGATCATAGACGAAAATATCGAGGGGCTGTTCTATTGATTTGAGTGCCTGCAGATGCCTGCTTCCAAGTTGCCCACATCCTAGAATCGCAATTTTGCTCATAAAGCCTCCAAAGCCGTTTCGGTGATATGTTTTATAACCTTCGCGGGATTGCCGCCCACGACGGTCCGGGGATCCACATTTTTAGTAACGATGGCGCCTGCCGCGACGACCGCGTTTTCTCCAATCGTCACACCGGGAAGAATCACGGCGCAAGCACCGATCCAACAACCCTTTTTCAGGGTCACCGTGGCGAATTTACCGTACCCTTGTTGGATTATTGGTATCGAAGGGTCTCCGAATTCGTGATTATCTACATAAATATGTACACCCGAACCCAGCATTACATCGTCTTCAATTATTATTTCTGCTTGAGGATCGGCATGCAGATGACATGATGGCCGTATGACTACATTTCTTCCAAGACTGATGCTTTTGGTGTAGATCAGGTATGAACCCGGCCGAATTTCCGCGTTTTCTCCGAAAAATTTCAACTTTTTCACACATAGCTTTCTTGCGCTCTTGGGAAAGAAAAGCCTGAGATGGGTGGACAGCATATCCGGACCGAGTCTCTCCGTAGAAGCCCAAAATTGAAATCTTTTTATTACATCGAATAATGTTGTCATCGACCTACCCCTATAAGGTAAACCCATCGTCCACTATTAAATTCTGCCCGTTGATATATCTGGCAGCTTCAGAAAAAAGGAAGGAGACGGTTCCGACGACATCATCCGGGTCTAACATACCCTTATCGATGCAATGTTTCCTGTATCCTTCGAGGAATGCATCGGGTTGTCTATCCTTGAGTCCGCCTATGCTCAACGCATTCGCCCTTATGTTGCGCCCCGCATAATACTTCGCGAAATAGGCGGTAAGATGTATCAAGGCGGATTTTATAGCTGCGTATTCCACTGGCATAGTCATGGTGGTTCCATCATAGATATCGAATCGCGGTGCGACCACGCCATAGATGGAGGAAATATTCAGTAGAGTACCTCCGCCATTCCTTGAAAAATATTCTAGTATCCTCTGGGAAACAAGAAAATATCCTCCAAGATGAAGGCTGACGTTTTCGCAAAAATCGGTATACTCTACATCTTCGAGTCTTCTGCCGTACGCTTTATTTCTTGGATAAGCCAAGTTTACCAGTCCATCGATTCCACCAAGTTCCGTATGCGCCCAGGAAATCAGGCTCTCAATTGAATCTTTCTCCACTATGGATACCGCCCTGACGAGCGGAGCGGTACCGAACTCGGATTCAATCTCGTGCGCCAATGCCGACGCGTTTTCCGTGGAGATATCGGCGATGACGCATCGCGCGCCGCTTGCGGTAAGCGCTCTGGACACGCGCCTGCCCAGCAATCCCGCGCCACCGACCACGATGATCCTTTTTCCATCAAGGAGCATACCACCGCTACTCATGGCTCGCCCCTTCCGTCATAAGAAATTCAACGAAACGAAAATCAAGCTCGGTATCTATATCGATCGATCGTTCTTCCGGCATCACGTAAAGACCCGTATTCTTGCCTATGACTTTTTCCCCGTTCAGAAGGGTTTCCCGATTCCATATATATATAGAGGCGTTCATATCATAACACTTGGGAGCATCTTGCCTTCTGACGACATGGGATTGCAGTTCTTTTGACAGAGAAGCCTTCCCTTGCGCATCAATTTCCACCATATTGAAATACGGGGATTTTCTGGATGGCATCGCGGTAATTATATTATCGAATGATCCTTCAAGGAATAGTTTCCAGGAGCCGAGGATATCCTCCGATATGCGCAGTGGGGATGTCGCGTCCAAGTCCATGAGTGCGCTGAATTGACGGTTATAATGCTTCTCCGCTTCCAGGAAAGCATGCCTTATCACAGGTAACTTTGCCGCTGCATCGGAGGCAAGCTCCGAAGGTCTTTTAAAAAAAACTTCCGCGCCGAATCGAGTGCTCACTTCGGCGATCTCGTCGGAATCGGTGCTGATTACGATATGTTCGAACAATCCGCTTTTCTTCGCCGCTTCTATACTGTAGCCGATCAGCGGTTTGCCGTGCAGTAATTTTATATTCTTGTTTTTAACGCCTTTGGAACCGGCTCGCGCGCATATCGTACAGATGACGTCACTTGAAAGCATAGATGTTGTTCCTCTCCGAATCCCTTATTCTCTCAATCGTTTTCATGACATCGAGCGCTTCTTTCAAAGTACAGGCATCATGTTTTTTTGTTCCAAGAATATCAGCATGCATTTGGGAATATGAATAATTTCTTTCGACGATCGATTTCTGCAATTGCTCGGGATCGAAAGCGGGCTCTGTGATGATCGTACCGTTAATTAAATCGCAATCGATTGTACGCATTTCTGTCTGGACTACAATCCTTCTCACGGGCTTTCTGCTTAAGTACTCCAAATTGAGGAGAACGATTACTCCTGTGCTGGTCATTCCGATACATGCCAAAAAATCATCCGAACTTATTTCTAAATCGGAAATCTTCCTGTTGATCGCGGAAAGGGTAACGATTTCTGAACAAAGCCATTGGATATAATCAATCTCATGGCTTAAATCCAGCAATACGCCGCCCCCGGATTCCCGAGATGCGCTATAGCTTTTTCTATAATCCGTTCCAGGACGCCATGCCGGTAAATATTGACCGGCGATGACATTTATGGATAACGTGCGTTCTTGAGTCAGTATTTCCTTCAGTTTCCGGATAATCGGGTGGAACCTTAGGTTATAACCGACGAACACCTCATTATCACTGCTTTTGTACTCTTGAAAAGAAGCGAATACCGGTTTTTCAACCAGTATCCGCTTACCTTTGACTTTTTGATCCAACATATCAAGCTGTGATGCGTGGTCGCTCGTCGGGGAGGCAATTATAAAATAATCATAGGAATTCAAATCGGGGACCGCATCCAGATTCCGGTATACGCCGCGCGCATCCTCTGCATGAGAACTGACGATGTCGAGCCGAGCTCCAGGATAATCGTGTCGTAAAACCTCTAAATGCCTACGACCGATCGACCCTTGCCCAAGAATCAAGGCTGCTTCCATACGACTTCCTATCAGGTAGTTTTCCATACTGGATTTTTGAGTATCCACTGGCCATTCTTGCCCTTCTCGAACAAGTCGCGATTATAATGTTTATCGATAATAGCCCAGAACTCTGTTTCCGTGTACCCTACGAAATTGCAGAATTCCCTAACACACCGTACATCGAGATTATGATCATGATCCCGAACCAGTTTCACCGCTTCTTCCCTTGTGATCATTCCATAACGTACGAAACGAGCGGAATAGTCGGTGGCGCTTGCATGGCCGAATTTCGGGTACTTCATCCAGGAGTGGACAAGGTAAGCCCTGGTATCTATCTGGTCGAATTGCTCGACATGGTGGGTGCGATTCCACTCATGGGTCAGATCGTGGAATCCGCGGCTTTTTGCGAAAATATAATTGGAATAGCTGTTCCATTCCATAAAATAACTTACGTAAATCGGGTCAAGCTTTTCGATGTCGCTCGAGGCGGGAGGGTCGAAAAAATTCAGGTCGCGCGCGGAAACCCCGTCGCCCAGCAATTCTTTTGTTTCGATTCCCGATGCCACGCCATTGAAGATCTGATCTTTGGCGGAATAGGTCTCTTTTTGCTGGCTTCCACCGTACTCGTAATTCACGTTTTCTCCGTATACGAGCAGGGGAGTGTTGTATTTCAACGCCATATGCAGGGGGAAAGTATAAATAAACCGATCTACAAAGAAAGTCGGCTTTCCATAGCGTTCGAATGTCTTACGCATGATTATCTTCTGCGCTTTAATATTCGGCTTAAGGCTGACAATATCGCAGCCGAACGCCTCGGAAATATTCTTTATGTTATTCTGACCGGCATCGGTCATGGGAAAGTTATCCTCCACGGTCACGAGGAGGGGATTCATTCCCATGACTTCCTTCATGAGATATGTCTGATAGTGGCTGTCTTTACCGCCTGATACCGCGATCATGCAGTCGTAACCATTGGCACCATTCATGCCCCGATATTTGTCGCAAAGCTTTTTCAGTTCTTCGAACCGCGCCTTGTAATCGGTCGTTTTTCTTTTATCGAATGATTGGCATGCGGAGCAAAGACCTTCGGAATTAAAAGAAATCCCTGGTCTGGTATCCGGCATGACGCAGCGTTTACAATACTTCATAAAAACCTCCATAATATCGAATATGATTTACCCTAACAGGGTTATCGCCTTTCTGTAGTCTTCCCACTGGCCTATGTCAATATAATCTTTTTCATTCACGGGATAAGTTACGACTTTCTTGCCTTCTTTCATCAAGGCTTCCATCAAATGCGTCATATGAAAAACCTCGTTTTCCTTTATCAATGCGAGGCACTCGGGTTCAAGAATATAAACTCCCGTATTTATGCAAAATGAGTACTCGGGTTTTTCTATCAACTCCGTAACAACGCCTCCGTTCTCGAATTGAATGACCCCGTACGGGATCCTATGATGCTGAATGGAAGATAGTACGGTCAGGGAAGCGCCCGAAGCGCGATGAAACTCAAGAACCTCCGCGTAGTCGGCTTTAACTATGATGTCGCAATTGGATACTATGAACGTTCCGGAAAAATCCGGCGGGAGCAAAGAGAGACTCCCAGCCGTACCCCAAAACTCCTTTTCCCGCAGGTACTTCACCGTATAGTTTTTATCCAATCCGTCAAAATAGGCCCTGATCATCTCCCCACGATAGTTGATGGTAAAATAATACTCCGACACGCCGAATTTCGAGAATTCCTCGATAATAAGCTCAAGAATCGTTTTTTCACCTATGGGAATCAGCGGCTTCGGCAAAACATTCGTGAATGGGGCCATTCTCGTTCCTTTTCCGCCGGCCATTATAATGACAGGGACGTCTATCTGCCTTCTTGCCAGATCCTTCCCCACGTATCCGATCATCTCGGTTATTTTTTCATATCCTATCAAGGAGTGCCCATCGTCCAATACGGGGACGATTATGAATTCTTTTTTCTTCATGGTCTCAAAAAGCTCGTCTTTGTTGTAATCATTTTGAACGACGCAGAAAGGCTTGGCATTATAGATGTTTTCTATCGTGTCTGACATTTTTTTCGCGTTGAGAAGCGCTCTGCGCACATCGCCGTCAGTGAGCGTTCCCGATAATTTTCCGCCTGGTTCCAATACAAAAAGAATTCCCTCAGCGCCGTTATCCATGGCCTTCATCGCATCACGTATGGATAATTTATCTTGTATGCACATTGGATTTCCAGGTTCCAGTAGTATCATTTTATTTACCCTCGTAAAATTGTTTATAGGTTGAGGAAAGGGGCAATCTGTTCCGTATTGTCTCAAAAATTCTTTTTGAAACATCGATGCCTTCGTACGGGTTTTCGACTTTTTCCAAAACAGCCTTCATATCCTCTGATAATGCGTATTTAATGCCTTCACAAATATCTTTATACTCCGAGCAGCAGTCGATAACGCTAGCCGCCTTTACCCTGCCGTTTTGGCGCTTGCCTATATTCAAGGAAGGGACCTTAAAACTCGGCGCTTCTATTATTCCGCTCGAAGAGTTGCCGATTACGATACGGGAGTGCTTCATCGTCGACAGGTAGCGCAACTGGCCCAGACTGGCAAAGGCGACCGCTCGATCTTTATTCATTGCAACATACTCGTCAATGGCTTCGTTGATTTCCCTGCCATGCGAATCGGCATTCGCTTTGGTAAATACCAAAAAAAGACCGGGGATCGCATCAAGCGCCGCGAATAAATTACCGATCTGGTCCAGTGGTTTAACCGCTCCGACGGTTTCCGGATGGAAAGTGATCAAGGCGATGTCACCGCGAAATGAAATTCCGAGGGATTTTTCAAGCTCCGGTTTACTTAACAATTGCATACATTTGATATTTTCCAAGCCGATTGCGCCTACGTTGAAAACCCTGTCGGGACTCTCCCCAAGCTGGATAACCCGTCTTCTATATATCTCCGTAGAAGTAAAATGAAGATAACTCATTTTGGTAATGGCATGTCTGAAGGCATCGTCGACGGCACCTTCCGTTAACTCGCCTCCATGCAAATGAACAATCGGTATATTCGCAACCAAAGCCGCGGAGGCAACGCAAAAAGTCTCGAATCGATCTCCAAGCAGAATAATGATATCCGGGGCATTCCTCGAAAAAACTTCTGCAAATCCAAGCATCGCCAATCCCATGGATTTGGTAATACCGCAAGACGTGTCGGAACTCAGCAGTATCTCTATTCGCTCGCTTACCGGAATCCTATCTTGTTCGATATACTGGACCGTGGAACCGAATTCTCGAGTTAAATGCATACCGGTGACAAAAAGCTGGAACTCTACCGAAGGATCTTCCAATACCCTATCCATAAGAGGCTTTAAAAGGCCGTATTCGGCTCTAGTGCCTGTACAGAAGGCTATCTTGATCCTTACCATTCTATTTTCTCATCCGGTAAATAATCTCTTAACGCTTTCCTGGAAACAACCTCGTCCCAAAACATAGGGCTTATGCCGTCTCCGGGTCTTTTTACCGTCAGGTTGTTTTCGTCCAATCGTTCGCCTTTCGCAATCTTCTTACGCGCGACTATGGATTTTCGGGCGATCGGCAGGTTCTTCTCCTCCGAGACAGTCCTCTTCTTAATACCATCGCCCATTGCAGCCTCTACATTGCGTATTGCGCAAACCATCTCCGCTAATTCCCGCGGATCAAGGCTCGCTTTATGGTCCGGACCGGGCAAACCTTTATCCAGGGTAAAATGCTTCTCTATTATTGCGGCACCCATGGCAACGGCGGCTACGGGAACGGTAATGCCATTTGTATGATCGGAATAACCGTAGGGAAGATTGAAGGCAGTCCCCAAGGAAACCATCGCCTTTAAATTCACTTCAGCTATCGGGGCAGGGTATTCAGTAGTGCAATGCAGTAAAACAATCGAAGTTCGCGAAGCCCCGGCGGCCACCAACGCATCGATTGCGGCTTCGACATCGCCAAGGGTGCACATCCCCGTGGACATGACGATCGGCATCTTCAATTTGGCTATAGACCTAAGATATGGAAGATTCGTTATTTCTCCGGACGGAATCTTCCACATCCTGATGCCCAAAGTATAAAGCAAGCGTATGCTTTCTTCATCGAACGCCGTGGACAAAAACTCGATATCGACGCTTTTGCAATATTCCGCGATGCGATGATGATCGTCTATGCTTAACTCGAGCTTTTTAATCATCTCGAATTGCGTTTCCGTGCCATTGGTGGCTTTTTTTTGATATTCAGCCTTTTGTGCATTCCTGCTGACGAGGAGTTCCGCCTTGAACGTCTGGAATTTAACCGCGTCCGCGCCCGATGCCTTCGCGGCGTCAACAAGGCGATAAGCCATATCAAGATCGCCGTTGTGGTTTACCCCGGCTTCCGCTATTATAAAAACCTTACTCATCGAATCTTCCTCGCGGGATTCCCGACATAGACACCCGAACTCTCGATATCGGCTATGACGACCGAACCGGCGCCGATTATGCATCGAGCGGCAATGGATACGCCTTGCTTGATAACGGAGGCGCTGCCAATGAAGCATTCATCCCCGATTTGACAAGCTCCATTAACTATAGCGCCGGTTGAGACATGGCAATTATCGCCGATCACGGCATCGTGCTCAATGACAGCCCTCGTATTTATGATGCAATTTTTGCCGATCCTGGTTCGAGCATTAACCATAGATTGATGCATAAGTATGGTTCCATCCGATACAAGGCCGGATTCGGCCTTGTATGACGTCGATGCCGATATTACGGGGAATTTATAGCCAATTCCGGAAAGCGTCGAAAAAAGCCGAATCCTGATATCCGCGTTTTTTATGAATCCTACTGTTATGAAAGCATTACCGCATATGTCAAAAAGTGATAGAAGGTCGCTGTCGGAGCCTACGACGGGAAAGCCCATGACTGTGTCTCCTATTTTATCAGGAGTGTCGACTATACCATGGATGATGACTGATTTATTGGATGATATTACCTCGATGCAGGAAGCACAGTGACCGCCTCCTCCAACGAGGATCATCGAATCGGTCATTACAGCCTCACGCTACTCGGGATATTTATTACCCTGTCCTCGAGCCACTCTGAATTCGGTACGGCTATCCGCGCACATCCTGCGTATGGAGCCAACTTCGTCATAAGTGTCCATACCGGACGAGTCTGAACACCGTTATCGTTGGAATACTCGAGAAAGGCTTCACGTTCTGCCCTGTCTTTGACGATTATAACGTTCAGCCAGTAATTTGCGCTGGTACTATGCGGCTCCTTGAAGAACCGAATTCCCATGGAATCGAAGAAGTCGGCATACTTATCTGCGGTTGCCCGTTTGTTTGCCAGGATTGTATCTAAGTACTCCATCTGCGCGCAACCTATCGCCGCATTAACATTGGGCATGCGCAAATTGAAACCGACTTCATCGTGCACGAATTCCCAGCGATGTTTCTTTTTAGCCGTCGTGCTGAGATGACGCGCCCGTTCGGCGAGGGCATCATCGTTACTGATCAGCATCCCGCCCCCTCCGGTCGTAACAGGCTTATTACCGTTGAAGGAGAGAATAGCCGCACGGCCGAACGTTCCCGTGTGGGTTCCTTCGGAGTAACTGCCAAGGGATTCGGCGGCATCCTCAAGAACCTGAATCCCATATTCCGCGCAGACGTCCATGATCGCCCCGATGCGAACAGGGTGCCCGAATGTATGCATCGGAACAACTGCCGAGATCTTACGCCCGTTCGACTTGTTGTAAAGTCCGTCAGCTCGTTTTTCTCCATACATATTCAAGTATTTCTTGAGACTCTCTGGGCTCATCCCCAATGTCTCAAGATCGACATCGACAAAAGCCGGCTCCGCTCCCGCATGCTTGATACCCGCAGCGGTGGCTGCGAAAGTCAGTGCTTGGGTGATTACTTCCTGCCCAGGCATAACACCGGCGGAGACAAGCATCATCTGCAGCGCAGCGGTACCGTTCACCATGGCCACGGCATTTTTTACTCCGGTAACCCGTTTGACATGCTCTTCAAAATCCGTTACGAACTTGCCGACGTAGGAAACGAATGTAGAATCGATACATTCAGCCAAATATTGCTTTTCCTTGCCCAGAAATCGAGGTGCATGGAGAGGCACGGGATTTTCGTTCGGATACAATGACTTGATAAAAGAGATGATTTCAGTATGTTGTTTTATGTTCATTACGTTTCTCCCCTAGAGATTATAAATCTCTGCCTTGTATCGGGCTAAATTCTCAGGCTTTCGGAACCATGCTATAGTATCAGCCAATCCAGCGGCTAGATCGAAAGCAGGAGTCCAATCGGTAAGCGACTTGATTTTTTGATTAGCTCCTAAAAGCCTTTCCACTTCGCTGTTTTCCGGTCGCAACCGTACATCATCGGTAATTATCCGTGCGTCTGGACTGATCTGCTTGATCATTTCCGCAGCCAACTCACCTACGGAGATCTCTTGTTGGGTGGCTATGTTAATCTCCTCGCCTAGCGTCTTGTCGCTTTTTGCAATCGCGATAAAACCGGCCGCCGTATCTTTAACGTAATTAAAGTCGCGCGTCGGATGGAGGCTTCCCAGCTTTATCTCTTTCATGCCGCTCAGGAGTTGCGTTATTATAGTTGGAATTACGGCGCGTGCAGATTGCCTTGGCCCATAGGTATTGAACGGTCTCACTATCGTAACGGGCAGCTTGAAGCTCCGATAGAAGCTCTCTGCAAGCCGATCTGCCCCGATCTTTGTTGCAGAATAAGGCGACTGTCCCTGAAACGGATGTTTTTCATCAATCGGCACGTATAATGCCGTACCGTACACCTCAGAAGTCGATGTAACCAGTACTCGCTCGGTTCCCAAATCCCTTGCAGCCTGTAAAATATTCAAGGTTCCCTTGATATTCGTATCGACATAGCTATCGGGAGAGTGATAGCTGAATGGGATTGCGATGAGCGCCGCCAAGTGGAACACAACATCCACGCCCCGCATTGCTTCCCTGACTCCGTTTGGATCGCGGATATCACCGGCAAAGATTTCAAGTCTAGCTACCTTCTCCTTGGGAAGGGTATCAAGCCATCCCCAAGAATTGAAAGAGTTATAATATACAAACGCCTTTACCTTGCATCCTTCATCCAGAAGCGCCTCTACGAGGTGACTTCCGATAAAACCGTCGGAACCGGTTACAAGAATCGTCTTCCCTGATAATTTCATACTGATAATCTCCAAAAAAAGTCTTTGTCATACTCTCAATAACGATCAGCGTACTCCGTTATTCCCTGCCGTAAACATCTTCAAAACGAATAATGTCATCCTCGCCCAAATATTGCCCTACTTGTGTTTCTATGATTGCCAAATCTATCTTGCCTTCGTTTTCAAGGCGGTGAACGCAGGCGATCGGAATATATACTGATTCGTTTATTCGAACCGTCTTTTTCTCGCCGTCGACAGTGACCGTCGCAGTACCGGATACGACGACCCAGTGCTCGCTTCTGTGTATATGCTTCTGAAGCGATATTTTTTTGCCGGGTCTCACGACTATCCGTTTGATCTTGAAGTTATTCGCTTCGTCGAGAACGGTATAGGAACCCCATGGTCTATACACGGTTCCGTGAAACTCGGTTATTTGCCTGTCTTTTTCCGTTCCTTTTCCCAGGATCTCGACGATTTTCTTGACCTGCTGGGATTCCCCGCGTTTTGCCACGAGAATGGAATCCTCGGTATCGATTACTATGCAATCTTCCAACCCAACGAGGGCAATTTTTCTCTTGTCGGAAAAAACCAGATTATTTTTCGATTTATACTGTACCAAGTTCTTATCGAGGGTGTTTCCGGATTCGTCCTTTTCCTGCAAATCGTAAAGTGAATCGAAACTGCCAAGATCGTTCCATTTAAACGAGGATTCAATGCATACGACTTTACTGCTTTTTTCCATGACCGCATAGTCAATCGAGTTGGATGGAATCGCTTTCATGTCTTCCAAATCAATTTTTACGGTTACATAACCCAAACCGCAATCATTGCCTTTTTTTGCGTTTCCATAGGCGTTTTTGCTGATGGAATAAATATCGGGTGAATTTTTCTTAAGCTCTTCGAGGTAAACTCCGGCCTTGAACACGAACATTCCCGAGTTCCATAAAAAGGCACCCGCCTTTATGAACGATTCCGCGGTCGCGTAATCGGGTTTTTCGCGAAACGACAGAACAGAGTAGCCGTTTTTGCCATCCAAAGATGCAGCCCTGTCAATCTCGATATATCCATAACCGGTTTCCGCATATTCCGGCTTCATTCCATAAGTAACCAAATATCCCTGACTTGCCAAGGCTTTGGCTTCCTGCGTACGCTCCCGATAGGCGACTTCATCCGCAATCAAATGGTCCGAAGCGGACACCAGTACTATTTCTTCGGGGTCGAGCGAGAAGCATGCTAGTGAAATTGCCGGCGCTGTGTTCCTGCCTATCGGCTCCAGCAGGAATTCGACGTTTTTCCCCAGAGGTTCGACTTCGTCGTATTGCCCCGCTGCTAAAAAAACATGTTTACTATTTGTAACAATACTGAAAGAATCGCAAAAAGACATGTTCCGTCTTATCGTTTGCTTAAATAAAGATTCTTCTCCCACCAGATCGACGAACTGCTTTGGAAACGCATTCCGTGAGAGCGGCCATAATCTGGTTCCCGAACCACCGCATAGAATAATGTTAATCATTTTTACCGTCTCCTGTTTGGATACTCGACTTTCAAACGAAAATCCAATGCAAAAAATATGATACACCCGATGCAAGTCAAGCTCAGCCGGGTCAGAATGTTAAGAGTATTGCGTGATTCACTCTGACCTGCCGCCTAACAACACATGGGCAAGACTCATCGCGCTCGATGCTTCGTGGTCGTCAGCCAAGATTAAAAGGGTGGAAGGCTCCGTTGCGATGCACTCCACACGGGCACGATCCAAGCTTTTTACGAACATGACGCCATGCCGTTCGCAGGCATATTCCATGAGAAAATCAAGATCGGAAGCGCCTGCCAAAACTATGCGGGTTACTCCGCTCCGTTTGGTGTGCAGCACGAATTCTTCGATACGTTCCTTGTATAAGTTGGCAGCCCGCGCGGTGCGCTTGAAATACCGGTAGGTACGGTGGGCAATTTCATTTATACCGTCGGGAGTCAAGGCGTACTGAATTTTCCGGGTGTTCAAGCGCTTTAAAAGAATCCAGCCCTTTTCGGAAAACCTTTTGAGCAAGGCATTGGTCATGCCTAGCGAAAGACCGGAAGCTACAGCTAAATCGCGCTGAGTGAGGGAATTATCGAATTTTTGGGACGAATAGATGCTTTCGAGGATGGCAAGTTCAGCGTCTTCGTTATTTACTGCTAATTCCATGTTTTTTCTCGGGAAGCATTTAATGCTTTTATTGTTGGATAATAGTAAACCTGCCTGCATTCAATGCAAGTTTTTAAAAAGAGTTCAATGTCATCCAAAATTACCATGACGCGGCCGGAACACGCTGCCCGATATATCAAGGAATCAAAAAATATACAAACTCACGGAAAAGCTTGTTCATTACCTGAACAAAATTATCACGCTTTAGAAGCTTTATCAATACTTTTCTTCAAAAATTTCGCAAAGTAGCGTTTATTCCCCCAATATTTTCAGAGCTAAATCAACTCGACCGAACGGAGCGGACAACTGCACCCCCTGCACCTTTTCAATCATAGTCAGATACATCTCGCGTGCAATGACGACACCCTCTTTTTGCGCATCCTGGGGTGTTGCAGCGGTTGCCATGCGGGCCATGATGGAATCCGGAATTTGTATGCCAGGCACCTCGTTATGCATAAAGCGGGCATTTTTAAGGCTCGTCAGGGGCCAAATTCCCATTATTAAAGGAACCTTAAGGTTATGCTTAGCCAGATACTCAAGAAAATTATCCATCAAGCGCACGTCAAAAATCGGCTGGGTTATGGCCCACTCCGCACCGGCATCGAGTTTTTTCCTGAAACGATCCATTTCAAATTCAAAGTCGCGGGGTGCCGGATTGACCCCCACGCCGATAGACAAAGCCGTGGGCTCGCCAATCGGTTTTCCACCGATATCAATGCCGCCATTCAAGCGCTGCGCCATTCGGGTCAAGCCGATCGAGTCTACGTCGAACACCCCGGTAGCGTTAGGGTAATCGCCGAGCTTGGGAGGATCCCCGGTAATGAAGAGGATATTCCGCAGGCCGATCGCGTGCGCGCCGAGCATATCGGACTGCATGCCTATCAAGTTGCGGTCGCGGCAGGTGTAATGAAGTATGGTCTCGATGCCGACCTGCTGTTCCACCAGAATCGCGGTGACGACGGTGCTCATCTTGGAACTGGCGCGCGGACCGTCGGGAATATTGATGGCGTCGATGCCGGCGTTTTTTAAAAGGCGTGCGTTGTCCAACAGCTTGGCGGCGGTTATTCCCGAAGGCGGGACCAATTCCACGGCAACTACTTTGGTACCGTTTGCGATTTTTTTAGTCCAGCTTGATTTTTCCTCAAACGGAATACGGGGGCATTCCACGGCGGAAACCGCAGTTTGGATACTGGTAACATTGGCCTCGGAACCGGCAGAAACCTGACTCATGGCCTTATGCTGCCGCATGATTTGCGCCATTACCTTGATGTGCGAAGGGCCGGTACCGCAGCAACCGCCGACGAACTGAGCGCCTTCCTGCAGGAAATACTTGGTGTGCTCGCCGAAATACTCCGGCGTGGCCATATAGAGCAGTCTACCGTCCACGACTTTAGGCAAGCCCGCGCTCGGCTCAACGATAAGCGGTAAATTGGTCAATTTTTTAAGTCTGCTTAAAGCGGATAGCATAAGCTGAGGACCAAGCGAACAGTTCAGGCCGATGACATCGGTTCCCCATTCCACGATCTTGGCCACGGCCGTCTCAAAACCGGGTTCCGAATCCAATTCTCCCGATAGATTCAAGCTCAGGCAGGTGCAAATCGGGATCGCGGAATTTATAGCTTTGGCGGCCTTGATCGCCTGCTCAAGCGAATGGATTTCGCTGAAAGTTTCAAAAATCAGGACATCTACGCCGCCTTCGATCAATCCGCCGATCTGTTCGAAGTACGCGTCAAAAGCGTCCTGGGCCATGGAAGCTCCCCAGGGCACCATTCGGGCGCCAAGGGGACCAACTGCGCCTGCCACGTATAATTCATCGCCGGCAGCCTCTCGTGCTATGCGCGCGGCCTCCAGATTAATGGCATGCACCTGGTCCTGAAGGTTGTGCTCTTTGAGTTTATAGCGGTTTGCGCCCCAGCTGTTCGTCGTAAGCACATTTGCGCCGGCCTTCCGGTATTCGCCGTACAGCTCAAGGAGGAGGCTGCGGTTCGTGAGGTTGGCTTCCTCGAAACAACGATTTATAAATACGCCGCGGTTATAAAGCTCGGTGCCGATCGCCCCGTCAAACAGGAGAGGAATGCGGCCCGCTATTATTTCTTTGAAACTTATCACTATGTATCCTGCCGCTTTCACTGTAAAAATATTCTTAGGTAACCAAGACGAAACCTGAATTCGTTTTCCAGTTAATCAAGGAATATGGAAGAAAAGAATAGCATGCGCGGAAAGGATTTTCAATGCGAGCTTTTCCGCAATCAGGGAATCGTTTACGGATTCCAAATGAAAAAGGATACCTTCCGGTATCCTTTTTCTTATTTCCTGCCCCGGAACATTACCCGGACTTGCTTGTACAGGCCTTCGCCTTCGCTCTTGGTTTCGATATCCACGATATCGTTGAGCGTGGTGTGCACGATTCGGCGCTCAAAAGGATTCATGGCCTCGAGCAGCACGGAACTGCGTGTCTGACGAACTTTTTCCGCAATCTCGTATGCCATTTTTACGATGGATTCTTCTCGGCGGATGCGGTAATTCTCGGAATCCAGGATGATGCGCATGTCTACGTGACCAATCTGGCTGGAATAGACATTGACTATCAACTGCAAAGCATCCAGGTTCTTGCCTTTTTTCCCGATTAAAATAGCGGCACTGTCGCTCTCGAGGCGAATACCCAGTTTCTGTTCCTCGCGGAATAAAACCGTTGCCTTGCACGAATAGCCCATATGCTCCACAAGGCCGCGGGTAAACTCGAGGATTTTTTCCTCGAAATCGCTGGAAGGCTCGTTGCGCGCGGCAGCTCGTTTGGACGCGCGCGGTTTTTCCACCTGTTTTTCGCGGGTATATACCTTAATGCGCGTTTTTCCTTTTTTAAGAAAACCGCCACGCTGAGACTCGATAATCTCGACGTCAAACTCATCTCGGGCAATTCCCAACTGGGCTGCCGCCAATTCGATGGCTTCCTCTTCGGTTCTACCTTCAAATTCATATTCCATATATATCTCCTGAACTCGGTTTGACACTTTTTATGGAGAGAATCCAAAACGCAGGTCTTGGATTCTCTCGATTCGATCGTTACTTCCGGCCTTTTTTTATGCTCTTCGGGTTTTTTCCCGCGATTATTTTTTGGTGGCTCGCGCTTTCCGCGATCACCTCGGCTCGATGCTTATGGATAACCCGGTTGATTATGACCTGCTGCACCGTGGTAAGCACGTTGGAGGCGATCCAGTACACGAGCAGTCCGGACGGCATGTCATACAGCACGAAGAAGAAAACGATAGGCATACCGTACATCATTATTTTCATCTGCGTCTGGCTTTGGCCGCCGGCGCTGGGCTGTTGCATGAATTTTCCATACAGCAACTGGCTGGCGAGATACACGATGGGCAGGATTCGGATGGCGCTGACTTGCCAGATAACCAGGTTGACGGTGTTAAAATCGAATACCGATTCGGGCAGCGACAGATCGTTGATCCAGCCGGTAATAAAGGACGCGCCGCGCAGATCGAAATGATTATTGAACAAGGCGTACATCGCGATAAAAATTGGGAACTGAAGCAGGACGGGCAGACAACCGGAAAGCGGATTATAGCCTTCGCGCTTGTAAAATTCCGCCATCTCCTGATTGAGTTTTTGCGGATTGCCTTTGTACTTATCCTGCAATTCCTTCATCTTGGGCTGCAGTTCCTGCATGCGGGCCTGCGCCTTGCTGCCCTTGAAGGTAAGCGGGAACATGACGGCACGAACTAAAATGGTAAGCAGGATTATAGCGATACCGTAGTTGTGTACCATGTTATTAAAGAAATTCATGCCCCACTTGAGCAGGGTTTCAAGCCAGCCAAGAATCGGAGTACCTTCTATTATCGATTCAAGACTGTCACCGGAACGATTGAAACTATTCTTTCCTGGATTTTCATATTTTGCGAGTTCTTTGTTGCTTTTTGGCCCCGCATAAATATAAAAAACGTCGATTTCGCCGCTTGCCTTCAGAGCCGGCCTGGAAAACGACATGGACGCCTTTCCGGGTTTACCGTCTACAATGGTATTCGTATACGTGGCCGAATAGAGAGTCTCGTCGGGAATCGCGACGAGCGCGAAGTATTTTCCGGCAATGGCTGCCCAGGAAATACGGGTATCCGAGGTAATCGTTCCGTTTTTGGTTTTAGCTTCCTTGCGTTTGCCGTTCTCGAAGGTAAGCATCTTTCGCGTATCAGAATTTTTAGGAAGGTTGCTGTAATCAGGTCCAATCTGCGGCCCCATGAAAAGCGTATAGGCAAAACTGCCGTCTCCCATGACGGGCGCAGCAGTTACCGAATTTTCGATGATTACGGAAAGCTTGAACATATAGTCGCCGTCTTTGAACTCATAACGCTTCTTGAGGGTAAACGGAACGATCTCCCCGTTTGCCCCGCGCCCCGGGAACACTCTTGAAAATTCGATAGTGTTCGGTTCCGGCCTGCTCACGTTCATGAGCTCCGTAATCGCCGGAGCGGAAGTTCCTCCGAAGGCAAGCGACATGGTACCGGGATGCTCACTGTTCGTAATGAACATCTCGACAACGCCGTCTTTATCGTTTTTATCTATATGCTTCCTGAGCTTGAGCGATACCAATTCACCGCCGCGATTGGTAAATCTGGCGGTAAACAGATCGGTTGCCAACGTGTACTCCGCAACGCGTTCGGGGGCATTAGCCGCGAAAGCCTGCAGCGTGCTGACTTCCTCCGGCGATACCGCGGAAAGAGCGGGAGCAGAGACAGGCGTAGCGCTTGTCTGGGAGACAGCTGCCGGCGACTCGATGGGGAGTGGTTTTGCAGGGAAGAAAACATACTGCAAAGTCATGAAGACGGTAACGACGACTCCGATTAAAACGAAGGCAAGTATCGTTTTCTTGTCAAAAGTCTTGTTGTGCTCTGTGGGGTCAAAATTGTTGCTCATGGTAAGGGGTCATAGCCTCCCGGATGATATGGATTGCATTTCAGCACCCTTTTTACGGCAAGGATGGTGCCGCGCACAGGACCATAGCGATCCAATGCCTGTAGTGCGTATTTGGAACATGTCGGGTAAAAACGGCAAACGGGCGGGAACAGCGGAGAAATAAGGAGTCGGTACACAAGGATGGGGAATTTCAGCAGTGCAACGAATATTTTTTTCATCGGACTAGCGTATCAAACCGGATCTTTTTACGAGTGCTTCCATCTGAGGTTTTCTTGCCTGCATCGAATCGTCACCGGGATAAATCACGACGATAACATCGTGACCCGGCGATAAATCCGACTTGAGCAGACGCCAGCATTCGGAAACGACGCGTCTTGCGCGGTTTCGGATTACAGCATTGCCATACTTGCGTATCGTAATGAAAACGGCGCGGTTTTCCGCGCCGTCTGTCGGCAAGACATGGAGACGCATACCGGGCATGGACCAGCGTTTACCGGCCTCAAAAACCTTGGTAATTTCGTGCCGCGCACGGATACGCTCGCGTTTCCTGAAAAACTGCCGGGCGTCATGCCGTTCGTCGTTCAGCACGGGAATTAGTACTTCTTCTGTTCGTCTGAAGTGCTCAGCTTGATTCGCCCCTTGGCTCGGCGGCGTTTCAGGATGGCTCTTCCGCCACGGGTGGCCATGCGCGCGCGAAAACCGAATTTGCGTACGCGGCGGGTTCTACTGGGCTGGTATGTTCTCTTCATGATGACATTCTCCTCAATATGTAGACCGGGTATCACAACACCCGATAGTATGCATAAGTAATAGGCGAGGGAGTATAAAATTTATTAGACAATTAGTCAACGACCGACCGTACAGGGCAACCCTATGAAATCGCAGGCACGTGAAAATATTAGTTGACATACTGGATGTATTTACTATACTTGCTCATAGTATTATTTACTAAATGTGCTGATCCGGCAAGGGAGCTGATATGGCGAAAGTTTCAAATAAAGTACGTATTTTTTCTGCGCTCGAAGTGGCCAACCTATGCGGGGTCGTCAATCAAACAGCCATCAACTGGATTCGCAATGGATATCTTAAAGCTTTTACCACCCCGGGCGGGCAGTATCGCGTATATTCCGAGGATTTAACCTTATTCCTTGAAACCAGGGGCATGCGAACGCCGAAAGAGCTCACTGAAGGCATACAAACCAGCACTGACTGGAATGTTTTACTGATAATCGACGATGACACCGTAGTTAACAACCTGATACGACGCTATTTTGAAAAAAAGCATCCAAAAATGATTATTATCCAAGCCTTCGACGGTTTCGAAGCCGGATCATTGATTACCGAGAAACATCCCGGCTATGTACTGCTCGACATCGATCTGCCCGGTATCGATGGGCATAAACTCTGCAGAACCATAAAAAACGACCCCAATTTCGGCAAGCCGTTCGTTATCGCAATAACAGGTCTCGACAACATCGAGGTACAGAATAAAATTATTTCCGAAGGCGCGGACGCTTTTTTCGGAAAACCCCTGGATATGAAGAAACTCAGCACAACCATCTCCGAGATGCGCATGACAATCGAGGGTGATCATGGAGACTAACGAAAGTAAATTGATCCTGATCGTCGAGGACGAAGATTCCATCCGGCTGACCCTGCGCGATTTTATGCGAAAAAAAGGCTACACGGTACTCGTCGCGTCGGACGGCGTCGGCGCAATTAAACAATTACTCGACTATTCCATCGATTTCATCGTTACGGATTACCGCATGGATATCCTCGGCGGTGATTACTGGATAAAATTCCTGAAGAAATATTGTCCCGACATGCAAGTCATCATAACTTCGGGCTTCCTGCGCCCGGATTTCATCATTCCCTATGAAGTCGTATACAAGCCATTCGATTACGTAGCGCTTGAAAAACAAATCCACGATAAACTGTTTTCCCAATAATCAATGCCTATGGATGACAATAAAAAGGTTGAAGAACCTAAAACCGCGATATTGGCTTTGGTGCGAGGCCGCGTGCAAGGCGTCGGCTTCCGCTATGAAGCCCGGATGACCGCGCGTTCGTTGGGTTTATGCGGCTGGGTAAGCAACCTGAGCGACGGCGGCGTGGAAACCTGGGCGGAAGGTCCGGCCAGCGCCGTACGGCGTTATATGCAATGGCTGAAAAAAGGCCCTCCCGGCGCAAGGGTCGACAGCGTCGACTCGTCCGAAAGGGCTCCCTCTGGATCCTACACCACGTTCACCGTCGAGTAGGGTCCACCAGAAATTATCAAACTAAGCTACGTAAGTCTCGAGCACATCGGCGCGGCCGGGAACCGACAGGCGCTTCAGGGCATTCTTCTCGATTTGGCGGATTCGCTCCTTGGTGAGGCTGAAACGATCCCCGATTTCCTTGAGGCTCATGGCCCTGCGACCGTTCAAGCCGAAGCGGAACTGCACGACTTCGCTTTCCTTCGCGCTTAAAGTGGCCAGCACTTCGTTGATGTCGTCGCGCAAACCCTGCTCGATCACGTACTCGTCAGGGGATTTATATTTGTCGTTCTCAAGGTAATCTCCGAGAACGCTGGAGTCGCGCTCGTCGAAAACGGGAGTTTCCAAAGAAACAAGCTCACGAGAAACATTGACGAGATCGGCGACATGGGATGCGTCCATATCCAGCATCCGGGCGATTTCGCGCATTTCGCTTTCTTCGTTGAGGCCGGCGCCCAAGTACTTGCGGGCTTTCTCTATTTGAACCAATTCATTGGCTCGATTGAGGGGAAGTCGTATCATGCGGCTTTTTTCGCATATCGCCTTGAGGATGGACTGCCTGATCCACCACACCGCATAGCTGATAAAATGATAGCCTTTGTCTACATCGTAACGTTCAATGGCGTTGATAAGGCCGATATTTCCTTCGCTGATAAGGTCGGACAACGGCATACCCTGGTTTTGATAGCGTTTTGCCACATTGACCACGAAGCGAAGATTTCCTTTTACCAGCATGTCCTTGGCTGATTTTTCACCGGTGGCGGCAAGACGGGCATATTTATCTTCATCTTCCCGGGAAAGCAGCGGAATGCGGTTAATTTCTTTGAGGTATATGGAAAGCAAGTTTGCATCGGCGGAAGTATTAGGCTTGGTATTGATTGTATATTTATTCTTCATTGAATCCCCCTGCCATATATATAGCAAGAATCATGCCAATTGAATATTTAATAAAACTCTAGACCTCCTTTTTAAAGAAAACAACTAATTACTTATGAAGTAACGGATTATTGATTAACATAATTTAGAGTTCCTGGAAAAGAACCAACAATAAATATAATTATTACTATATTAGAATTTATATATGTATATATTTGATACGAAAAATACCAGCGAAATAATAAATTGTTTCATTTTGATACACTAGAACGATCGTTGGAAGAAAGCGGCTCTAAATTACACAGTCTTCGTTTCCCAAGGCATACAGACCCTGTTATGAAGAGAAAATTCATGTGAATTTCTATATGCCGAAAATGCCATGACTTTACATCTGGCTAATTCCGATACCCTGAGTTGCGGAAAGTGTATCCTGTACCCTTCAAACAGCCTGACTTTTTCTCCGCAGGGAATTGCCTGTAAATTATGGGCCTTCTTGAATTGCATCCAGTTTGAAGCTATCAGTTCCAGTACCGTATCCATTTCGAATTGACTCGAAAATTTGGCGCCGCGGACCGTGGTCAAGTATCTCCGCACTTGAATGGAAAAAAAGGCCTGGTAATCATCGTGCTCGCAGCAGGTTGATTTGGGCATGCCGTAATCGTTGGTCAAGCGCTTGTACATGACGGACGACTTACCATGCGGAACAAGTTGCCTGGCGTTGGCTAGAGCCTTGATGGCCAGATTGGTCCTTCCTACGCGAATCAAGGCTATCGAAAGCCAATACAAAGATCGCTCCAGCTGAATTCGGTCGTCAAGCGTACACAGCTCCACGGCTTTTCGTAAAGGGGCAATTGCTTTTTCAGCTTGGTGCGACGATAGTAGCCGCAACGAAGTTCTCAATAAAGCAGCCGCATCCCAGCCGCGATTCAATCTCATAATCATAAAATAACAAAACAGGGCAGTCCAAGCAAGTTATTTCGATAAAAGCAATACCGTGCTTCTGGGCGCTAAAATGTATTCACTCTGGCAGGGAAGCGGGATTTCCGATCCGGCAGCGTGAAAATCGTCCGGGCTTTCCCTGCCCGTATCGATGACCCGGAACCATGAATGCGCCGGCGGAGGTGGGCAGAGATCGAAAGGAACGGCTTCGGAACCGGAATTCATCATGATGAAGAAATCATTGTCGTCGCGGTCGGCGACGATATCGGCTTTTGATCCGTCCATGCGGGCGCCTATGGCCTTCGCATCGATTTCCCAGTCCGGCGGGAGTCCATCGGGGGAAAACCAGGCAATGTCGGGAATGGCGTTGTAGCTCGAATCCTTGCCGGTATAAAATTCAGGGCGCCTGAACGCGGGGTGGGCTTTGCGGAATGCCATGAGCATGCAGGCGAAGCGATAGAGCTCGGCGTTTTTCTCGCGGAACGACCAATCGATCCAGCTTATCTCATTATCCTGGCACCATGCGTTGTTGTTGCCGTTCTGCGTACGGCCAAATTCGTCGCCGGCAAGCATCATGGGCGTACCGATGGATAGCAGCAGGGTGGCAAGAAGATTCTTGGCTTGCCGACGCCGTATCTTCAGGATGTGCGGATCGCTCGTGGGGCCTTCATGCCCGAAATTATAGCTCCAGTTGCTGGGATGGCCGTCGGCTCCGTTTTCGCCGTTCGCCTCATTGTGCTTGCCGTTATAGCTGAGTAAATCCCACAGGGTAAAACCATCGTGGCTGGTAATGTAATTGATGGAGTGAAACGGTTTCCTGCCATCCCGAAGGTAGAGGTCGCTGGAGCCGGTAAGCCTGGTGGTAAACGCGGGAAGCGTGGAATCGTCGCCGCGCCAGAATCGGCGCACGTCGTCCCTGAATCGGTCGTTCCACTCGGCCCAGCGTCCGCCGGGAAACCAGCCTACCTGATACGCGCCGCCCGCGTCCCAAGCCTCCGCGATAATCTTCGTGTGCCGGAGTATCGGGTCTTCGGCTATCTGCTCGATTACCGGCGGATTTTCCAGCA
Source organism: uncultured Treponemataceae bacterium (assembly GCA_964485395.1). Lineage (GTDB taxonomy): Bacteria > Spirochaetota > Spirochaetia > Treponematales > UBA12059 > JANNSO01. Next base: position 193,606 of record CAZAJF010000002.1, read on the forward strand.
TGTTGCCTTTTTGGTCGCGCCCAAGTATCGATCCGAGATCAAACCGGAATCCGTCCACGTGCATGTCCACGACCCAGTAATGCAGGCAGTCGAGGATGAAGTTGCGCACAACCGGGTGGTTGCAGTTCAGCGTATTTCCGCAGCCTGAAAAATTCTTGTAATACCGCGGATTATCGTCGAGCATGTACCAGATGGAATTATCGAGTCCCCGGAAGGACACGGTGGGCCCCATTTCGCTGCCTTCTCCGGTATGATTGAACACTACGTCAAGGATCAGCTCTATTCCCGCCGCGTGCAGCGCGCGCACCATGGTCTTGAATTCGTCAACCTGGGAGCCCATCGCTCCCGAGGCCGAGTAGCTGCCTTTCGGGGCAAAGAACGCCAGCGTGCTGTAACCCCAATACTGCTTGAGCTTTTCGCCGGTCTCGGGATTGACCCGGCTGTTTTCATACATGTCGAATTCGTGCACGGGCAGCAGTTCCAGGCTCGTGACACCCAGTTCCGTCAGATGCGGGATCATCTCGATTACGCCCTGATAGGTTCCCGGATGCTTAGCGCCCGAACTGGGATGGCTGGACAGGCCGGACAGATGCGCCTCGTACAGGATGGCGTGCCGAAGCGGAAGGTTCAGGGGCCTGTCCCCCTGCCAGTCGAAAGCATCGTCGTCGACGACGATGCACTTGGGCATCTGGCCGGCGTCGTCCACGGCGCAGAAAGAAAGGTCTTCTCGCGCGTCCTGTTTGGAGTAGCCGAGAGCGGACTCGACGTTCCAGATAAAATCGCCGGTAATCGCCTTGGCATACGGGTCTATTAAAATCTTGTTTTTGTTGAAGCGGAAACCTTGCGCGGGCAGGTACGGACCGTCTGCGCGCCAAGCGTATAAAGCCCCGGCTTTTACCCCCACGAGCTCGATATGCCAGATGTCGCCCGTTTTATGCTGAACGGGATGCAGGCTTATCTCGAACGACGCCTTGCTGTCCTCGGGATTGTCGTACAGGCATAAATGCATGCATGAGGCGTTCCGCGAAAAAATCGCGAAGTTGACTCCCCCAGGGATGAGGTTTGCGCCAAAAGGACGCGGAGAGCCGGGTTTTGCCTGAATTGCGCTTGTTTGAGCCACGATCTTACCTCGCACACTAAGCATAATCCGGAATCAGCCAAAACAACAGCGCCATTATTCTTCTTCCGCGGGATACGACCAAGCTCCGAATTTTGAATAACCCAAAGCCAGGGCGATTCCGATGGAACCGAGCCGCGTATCCTGCGCACGTATCTGGGGTATTCTGCCCAGCTTGAATAATTCCCGGGTGAGCAGCGCGCAGCAGCATTTACCGTAATCCTTGCCCCGCTCGTCGGGGCGGGTAACATAGCCGATGTCCCATACCGGGCCGTCTTCGCCGCCTTCGTCGTCATCGGACTCTTCGCCGAAAAACGCGTAGGCGCTGGCTTTGGCGACCAGCTTTTTACCGACAAAAACTCCGACGACGATATCGTGATCCAGCTCGACGTATCCGGCATCCAGGTCATCGGGAGTACACGCGGCGTCAAACTCCTCGAAGGCGGCGGCATCAGATTCACCCAGCAGGCGAACGACCGCGCCGGCTGGAAGCGGCGGTTCGCGGAAACTTTTCCGCGCTGCGTAAAAAAGATTGTCCTTGTCGAAAACAGCGCCGGTCATGGCTTGAATCCATGCCGCAAGAGAAGCGCGGCTGACGTCCTCCGGCGGAGTCTGTTCGGCATACGCATCGAAGATCGTGCCGTTCAGGACGGCGGCGATGGCTGTGTCGCTTTCCATGAAATCGCAGAGATGATCCCCCGGCGTCGCGCGTCTAAAAACTTGGATGCCGTCATTTTTTCCGATCAGCGTTTTTGCGGAATTCGCATCGAGGCTTTTTAGCCAATACGAGTTCATGTCGTATCCGTCAAAATCTATTGAGTTCATGGTGTCTGCCTTTCGCCTGTCCGTCACAAAGCCTTGTCGTCGATGGAATCAATCCATTTTTCTATGGGCGCGACTATTTTCGCGATAGTACCGTTAGTAAACGGATTCTGTAAATTCGCTTGCTTGAGCAGCTTGGTAAACGACAGCGAGCCGCCCAAGCCGCAGAGTTTCAAGTAATCCTGCCAGGCCTCAGCCCGGTCCGCCATGGACTTGCCCCAGAATTCGTACGCGCACATCTGGGCCAGCGTGTAATCGATATAATAAAAGGGATCCTCGAAAATGTGACCCTGACGGTACCAGTAACCGCCGCCGGCCAGGAATTCGTCATCATCGTAATCGCGGCTCGGCAGGTATTTTTTCTCTATGCCGCTCCAGGCCGACTTACGGGCCTCGGGCGTCGCGTCCGGATGCTCGTACACCCAATGCTGAAACTCGTCCACCGTTACGCCATACGGGGCAAACAGCAAGCCGTTCGACAGGTGGCTGAACTTATATTTATCCACGTCCTTGCCGAAGAAATTTTGCATCCAGGGCCAGGCCAGGAATTCCATGCTCATGGAATGTATTTCGGCGGCCTCGTAGGTGGGCCAATGATATTCGGCAATCTCGAAATGGCTGCTGCGGTACGCCTGGAAGGCATGCCCAGCCTCATGCGTCAAAACGTCCACGTCGCCCGCCGTGCCGTTGAAATTGGAAAAGATGAACGGAGCGGACTCGGTGGCAATGTAATCGCAATAACCGCCGCCTGCCTTGTCTTTTCTGGTCTCGAGATCAAGCAGCTCGCGGTCCAGCATATATTGGAAGAATTCGTCGGTTTCCGGTGACATTTCCGCGTACATCTTCCTGCCGTTTTCAAGGATCCACTTCGGGTCTCCCTTGGGCAGGGGATTGCCGGTGAGGAATTCCAGGGATTCATCGTAAAACTTCAACGAATCCAAACCCAGGCGCGAAGCTTGCCGGCGCAGCAGTTTTTGCGCCAGCGGGACGATGGAGTCGAGGACCTGTTTCCGGTAATTGGCCACCATGGTTGCGTCGTAATCGGTACGGCCCATGCGGGCATAACCCAGCGCGACGAAATTCGGGAAACCGAGCTTGGTGGCGATCTTGTGGCGGATTTTAACCAAGCCGTCGTAGATGCGGTCGAAATCCGGCGCGTTTGCCGCGTAAAACCCGCTGACGGCCTTCATGGCGCGTTTCCGCATATCGCGATCCTTGGATTCCATGAATGGACCCATCTGCGGCAGGTTTCGCTCTTCGCCTTCAAACTGGATCTTGGCGCCTGCCTTGAGTTTTACATACTCGCTTGCCATCTTGTTCTCTGCCTGCAGGTCCTCAAGCACTTCGGGTTTGAAGGTTTTCATCTGCAGTTCGGCCATGTCGAACAACTGGCTTCCCCAATGCCGTTCTAGCTCTGCGCGAAATTTCGAAGCCACCAGAGCCGCGTAAAACTCGGTTTTAAGCCCTTCGTAAATCGGATCGGCCCCGTCTATGAAATCCTGTTCGGCTTCGTAGAAACTATCTGCCGTATTTATGGTGTGACGAATGCTGACGAGAGTCCCCATGGATTCGTAGTAATCGCGCATGTCGTTTATTTTAGCCATATGCAGGTTCTGATCGTCTGCGGACTGAGCGGCGGAAAACTGCGCGATGAGACTCCTGAAATTCTGCTCCATCTTTTTCATGTCGGGGCGGATATATTCAAATTCGGAAAACTTGGTCATGGGGTATCTCCTCGACGCCTTTTGCAATGCGCGGCGCCTACTATTTATAGCATTTGATAGCGGCTAAAACAATGGAAATCTCGCGTATAAACATTAGGGCACCTCTGATAACCCTGTTGGTTATCAGAAGTGCCTCGCTGATTCCTTATAGGAATCAGGTTTTTTAATGGTCGACCTCGCAAAACTGAAGTTTTTCGAGGTCCCCATTATTGCACCTCATGTATGCGAGGTCTGCTTTTTTTGATAGTATCGGTGGTGAGGAACCATCGTGTACGAATACCGTGGAAAAGATAAAACAGCCGCTGAGGAAGCCAGAATCTTCGACGAGGCTTTGCAGGATTGGAACGAACGCGCTCCCGGCGACTGGAGGGAATTCGAATCGCTTCAACCCGGTGAATTCGAGCCGTTCGACACGAGCATACTTCTGGAGCTGGCCAATGCGCGCATGCCTTTCGGCAAATACGCGGGGCGCCTGCTTATCGACCTGCCGGAGGGTTACGTGGTCTGGTTTTCGCAGAAAGGCTTTCCCAAAGGCGAAATCGGCCGACAGCTAGCCTCGCTTTTCGTTATCAAGGAGAATGGCATGGAACCGCTTTTAAGGCCGCTGGTACGATGAAAACAATCGATCTAACGCAGGTGATTTCCTCGGACATGCCCGTGTACCCGGGAACCGAAGGGCCGAAAATAACGCCGGCCACCACGATTGCCGGAGAGGGCTTCGCGGAAAAACTGATAACATTTTATTCGCACACCGGAACCCACATAGACGCGCCCGGGCATATACTGGCCGGCGCCAAAACCCTGGATGACTTTGATGCGGACTACTTCGTGGGAACCGCTGCCCTAATCGATGTTTCCGGCTGCAAGGGCGGTTTCATAGACGTTGAGCTGATCGAAAAAAACGCAGATTTGATCAAAGGTAAAACTTTCGTTATTTTCCGCTCCGGCTGGTCCGCCCTTTGGGGGTCGGCGGCGTATTTCGAGAATTTCCCCGTGCTCAGCGAAGAGGCCGCGGCAGCACTCTGCGCTTTTGGCCTGCATGGCATCGGCATTGACATGATCTCGGTGGACCCCGTGGGATCCGTCGATTTTCCCGTGCACAAAATACTTTTTCGCGCTGGCATGGTCATCGTTGAGAATCTTGCAAATCTGGACAAGCTGCGATCCGACGGGTTTATTTTTTCCTGCCTTCCCTTGAAAATGCCCGCGAGCGACGGTTCTCCGGTACGAGCTGTGGCGTTGTTTCCATAAAGGATTTGCTATGCCGACGAACAGCCCAGTAAAATTTCTTTTCTTATTCTTCGCGATCCTCACGTCTTCGGCACGACCTCTACGCGCATTGGACGTTGACGAGGCGCTGCTCTCGCGGACACTGCCTATTTTTTGCGGCGAAGAGTCATTCAGGCAAAGGCTCGCCCAACGATCACCGGAAAAGGCTCCGCTCGGGCTTCTCCTATCCGGCGGTTCCGCGCGCGCGTACGCTCATATCGGCGTTTTAAAAAGGCTGGAAGAAGCAGGCATCATACCGGATTTTATCGTGGCTAATTCAATGGGCGCAATCGTAGGCATGATGTACGCCGCGGGAATGTCGCCCGACGACATCGAACGCCTGGTTAGCCAAGCGCCTATGGGAGAGCTGTTCGAGCCGGTACTGCCCCTCAAGGGCGGAATCCTGGATACCGGAAAATTCATGGATCTGGTGTACGCGCTGTTCGGGGACCTCGACCTGAAGGACCTGGAAATTCCGATTATCGTGGTGTGCGATGATTTAATAACCCAACGCCAAGTCTGGCTGGCCGAGGGGAATTTCCTTACCGTCTTTCAGGCGGCATTCTCCATGCCGGTATATTTCGATCCGGTGCCGCTGGGCGCGATGAAACTCGTGGACGGCGGCGTCTCCAACCTGATACCGGTAAACGCGGTCGCGGAATTCACCGAGCGTTCCATAGTCGCGACCACGTTCTACGACAACAAGCGGCTGAACTTCTCGAATCCGCTCACCATACTCAACCGCGACATTTCCATAGGCAAGGAACGCATCGGCATAGACATGATCAAGGCTTACGATCCGCTGGTGATCCGCTGCGACGTGGAGGATATTTCCTTCATGGATTATTTCAGGATCGGGGAGATAGCGGTGAAGGGCTACCGGTCGGCTGATAAAAAAATAACGGAAATTCTGGAACGCGTCGGCTTGAACGCCGAAAATCCACCGACGACGAGGGAGGCTTTGGGAACCAGGCTGGCGAACGTGCTGAAAAAACTTCAGCTCGGAGCGTCCTTGCCCCGAAAACCGGCGAGACTTTCGGCAAAGGCGGTCATCGAGTTTCCGGCTTCCTTCGGGACCCCATATAAATTCCTGAAAGCCCCCTTCGCGGCATTCCTCGTTTCGGTTTCCACTGGGCTGGCGGAGATCCGGATCGGGCCTTCGTCGCCTTTGGCTAACCCGGAATGGAACCTGAGCTTGCATGGTTTTCTTGGGTCTTCTGACAATGTGGAGCTTTCTACTTTCCATCAATTATCGAAAGAATCAATCTACTCCCAAGCTAATCTTCAAGGCAGGTATTTTTTCCCTTACCCTTTGGCTTGGTTTCCGTTCGTATCGGCCGAAATACGGAACGCGTGGGATTTTACTATTCTCGATGAATACGAATGCGTGGGTTTCGCGCTGAAAACCCCGGAAAAGCGTTCCCTGGAAGCTGCCGTAAAAACATACGGCTTTAAACGCGCTCCGGATATTCTAGGAATCGGAGGGGAGGCAACGCTTGCGTTCGCGCCGCTCTATCCACTGGAAATAAGGGCGCGCGGCTTGGGGCGATACGGATTTTCCGGCAGCGGCGGCTTCGGGTTTTTTGAAACCGACGGTTACCGGGGAATCGCCCCGACGGATTCTTCCTTGCCGCACGCGATCTGCAATCTGGAGCTAGCATTGAACGCAGACAAGATTTCAGTGGCCTTTGCGGAAACCTTGCTGGTGCAAAGAATCGATACGGCAATTTTCTGCGACATAGCGCAAAGCACAAGCACCGTTGTGGCAGGTGGAATTTCGCTGAATATTGCGGTTTCCCTGATCGGCCTGGCGCCTTTATCCGCAAGCCTTCATGGAGGCTACGACTTTACGGCGCATGCCCCCATGTTCGCTTTCAGGATGGGAACGCTTTTTTAGGCGTTCAATTACGAAGCTGCGAGCTCCTCTTTGCTTACCGGTACGGGGAGTGTAATTACCCACTCGAGGTACTTTCCCGGGTTGGTGCGCATGGCTATTTTTCCGCCTGCTTCCGCGACGCGCGTGCGCACGAGGGCCATCCCAACGCCGCGCCCGGCACTCGAGTTCAAGGTGTCCGCCGTGGAGAATCCAGGCATGAAGATAAGCTTTACTATGTCCTTCTCGTCCAACGTGGCGGCCCTTCCGGCAAACTCGGGGAGGGTCTGCGCTTTTGCGCGGATTTTATCGGTATCGATGCCTTTTCCGTCATCCCGGTAATGAAGGACATAGTGGTCGTCTTTCCAGTCGAGCGAAAGCTTGATGGTGCCTTGGGCCGGTTTGCCCGAAAGCTTCCGCTCCGCGTCCGACTCGAAGCCGTGGGCGAAACTGTTCCTTGCGAACTGCACCACGATATCCTTTACCAGTTTGCGGTGCTCTTCGGGAATGGAATCTCGGCCTAAACCGTCAAAAACAACCTTGGCAGGAATTCCCGTGCGCGAGCTTTCCTTGCCGATGAATTTCTCCATGGTAAACTGTAGCAATGATGCGTCGGCCAAGCCGCTTACCTTCGAGGCCATCTGGAACGTGACGATCTTGGTGATCAGCGCCTTGAGATCCTCGACCTCGTTGCGAATATCGCCGAGGCCGATGGTCAACTGCAGCATGTCGCGCCACTCGGAACCTTTCTCCCGCAAGGCTTTAATGCTGCTCTCGTAGTCATGCACCATGGCACCGAACTCGTCGAGCCCCAAGAGCAGGGCATTTCCCTTGATGGCGTGCGCGGATAAAAAGAGGGATTCTAGAATCGTGGCGCGATTAACGTTTTCAACGCGCATGAGCTCGTTGACCTCGTCCAGCTCTGCTTCCGTATCCATGATGAATTCGCGCATCATGACGGGATCCACATGGATGATGCGGAACAGGTTTTCCATGTTGCGCTTATGTTTCTGAGCTTCCGCGTCCAGCTGGCGCTTAAGCGCGAATTCTTCGGTTACGTCGTTGACCACGGCCAGGATTGGATACGCCGCGCTGTCCTTGAGCTTGGTAAAGCCGAAGCGCAGCATTTTTTCTTTGGGGGCGCCGTTGCTCGTGGCAAACGAACAGCGGATTTCAGCCAATGGATTGATGTCCGCGAGCAGGTCGCTGTTTACGGAACCGCTTACCAGCATCTGGAAAAAATCCGTGCTGGCCTTTATGTCACGCTCGGGAATCACGGAAGACAGCAGCTCGAGAATCGTACGGCCGGTAAAGTCCTCCGTCTCGAAAATCGTCTGCAGGTAGCGTGAATGGGCCGCGCCGATGCAAAGATCCTCATCCATGAGGAAGATTCCCTCGACCACGCCGTTAAGGATATTGTCAGTCTGTTTTTTCTCGTTGTACAACTCGCCGGTGGTAGACTCGAGCCGTGCTTTGGACTGTTCCAGCCTTTTAAGGGTGTTTTTGCGCACCAGTTCGTAGATAAGCGAGAAAAGCCAGATGAAGAAATACGTGCCGATTACGCGCGCTGAATACAAGGTGGGAAATTGAGCGGCGTTGAGGGCCGGAACGAAGATCGCCACGGCTACCGCGGCCCCGAACCCGAGCGCGACGATGGAACCCATCAAGGAACCGAGCAGGAACAGGGCTATGAGCGGGTATGTGTTGATCCAGAGGATGCCTGAACCGGCCTCTCCGCCGGTAAGCACGAGGTAGTAATAAAAAAGAAATATCACGAGACAGTCGACGATGCCGCCGATCGTAAAGATCTTGAATATCCTGACAAGGAAAAAGTTCGTGAATACGATGGCGGAGGCCGCGGCGCAGGCGACCCCCAGCGGGATATTGCCGGAGCTCAAGCCGATTGCCGCGAACAGGGCTATCATGATGCCGCCGGCGAGCGTAACAGAATTCAGGAAGATTACCCGGCTTCGCTTTCCGATATCGTGCTCGATGTTTATGCCGGAAGTCAGCAGGTTCATGGTTAATTTTGCAAATGCATTCAACAGTTTTTTCATGGAATCCTCCGTAGCCGCGCAGATGCGGCCGTTTTACGCTTTTCAGGTCAGGATGTTTTCCAATCCGACCGACAGGTGAAACCTGCCCGCCGGAATCTTGAAAGGAATCCCAACGATGGGAACCGAGGTTTGCCAGGCTATCATGTGATCCGGTCCGCATACGATGGAGGGCAGAGAAATATCCAGCCGATATTGCTCCAGGCCCTTCTTTGCGTTGCCCGCGATAATGTTGACAATCTCGCCGATGGCGTCGATTATGTCGGGATCGTTGGCTGCCACCGGCTTGCCGGTTAGCTGAGAGGTAAGCGCCGCCGCCAGCGAAGCCGAAAGGCTTACCACGACGACACCTTTGGAATCGCCGCTGATACCGATGATTCCGGAGATATCCCAATCGTTCTTGTCGTTGCGGTTTACCAAATATGGATTCATGTATTCGGGCAATATTCCGAACATGTCGCGGAATACGCCCACCGTTGCCTCGATAAAGGGCTCGAAATGCTGAATTTTCATGCGCTGCCTCCTAAAATCCGATTCGCTCAAGCTTCTCCATGAGAAGCTTTTCCGACACCGGTTTTATGAGGTAGTCGTTTACCCCGGCTTTTACCGCCTCGATGACGCTGTATTTTGCGGATTCCGAAGTAACCATGATTATCGGCAACTTGGCATACGCGGGATTTCCCCGAAGTTTCTTGACCAGTTCCAGACCGTTCAGGTTGGGCATGTTCCAATCCACCAGGAGCAGATCGATTTTCTGCCCTTCGATGATCCGGTGCGCCTCGCGACCGTCGGGAGCTTCCATAAAGATCGCATGGGCATATTTCGAGTTCTGCGCCATGGTATTCTTGATGATATTCCGCATTATGCGCGAATCATCCACGACGAGGATTATCATGTTACGGCTCCAGTCGCTTGATGTCACGAGGGATGCGCCGCGAAACATTGAGCGGTGCAAGAGGGTCTGGGGGAGCTTCGCTTCCCCTCCGTGCAAAACCCCACGTTAAATTATTGTCCATGGTTTTACGGCTCCAGTCGCTTGATGTCACGGGGGAACAAGCTGGCTTCCTTTACGTTTGCCAGGCCGCATATCTGCGCGGTAAGGCGCTCGAGGCCCAGGCCCAGTCCGCCATGCGGCGGCATGCCGTATTTGAAGGTCTGCAGATAGCTTTCGAAGAGCTCGACTTTCATGTCGCGCGATTCCATCTTCTTGACATAATCCTCGTAACGGAATAATCGGGCTCCGCCTGTCGTAATTTCTATGCCGCGGAACAGCAGGTCGAAGCTGAGGGTCTCTCCCGGATTTTCGGCGTCGTCGGCCGCGTAGAACGGGCGTTTGACGCTTGGATAATGGGTGACGAACACAAAGTCGGTTCCCCAGGTCTTTTTCGCGTATTCGCAGATGGTTCGCTCTTCCTCCGGCTCGAGGTCCACTTCCTTGCGGAAGTCCTTGCCGGTTTCCTTGAACATGATCTCGTGGGCCTCGGAGAACTTGATGCACACGATCTTGTCCAGCGTGGGGACGGTAACGCCAAGCAGTTCCAGTTCCGGCGCGCAGTCGCGGGTAAGCCGGGCGAATATGTCGCGGAGTACCGCGACTTCCACCTGGATGATGTCCTCGAAACCGTTTTCGAGCCGCATTTCAAAATCCAGCGAAATATACTCGTTCAGGTGGCGGCTGGTGTCGTGCTCCTCCGCGCGGAACACGGGAGCTTCCTCGAAAACGCGGCCGAACGGGCCCACCATCATCTGCTTGTAGAACTGCGGAGACTGGGCCAGGAACGCGACGCGGTCAAAGTAGCCGATCTTGAAAATATTGGCGCCGCCCTCCGCGCCGGAGAATACGATTTTCGGGGAGCAGATGCGGGTAAAGCCCGCGCGCGTGAGGGATTCGCCGAATTCGTTGAAAATCGTGGACGAGATGCGGAAGATGGCCCGTTCGCGCGGGTGGCGCAAAGTAAGCGGGCGCATGTCGAATTTCGTGTGAAGCTCGCAATTCATTTCTTTTTTCGTGGTATCCACGGGCAGCGGATTCATGGACGGGCTGGAAAGCAGCTCGATGCCGCTTACCTGCATCTCGAAGTCGCGCGGCCACAGGGCCTTGTCCTTGATCTGCGCCTTGGCCAGCACGCCGGTAAGGCGCACCGTGCATTCCGGGCTCAAGTCTTCCAGAGGGAAACTCACCTTGGTTTTATCAACGACCGTCTGGACGAGATAATTGGGCAGACGCAGGATGATAAAGCCGCCCCATGCCAATACGCGCAGGTTCTGGATCTGTCCGACCAGCGAAATCTCCTTGCCTTCAAACGAGGCGAAATCGATATACGACGATATGCTTGGGGTAAGATTAAGTTCTTTCATTGCATGCTCCTGGAAAACTTTAATTACTGTAAAACAATAGCCTATCGGAGCGGCCTAAAACAAGGGGCTCGACGCCTTTTGAATTTCGGGGAGTTTATGTCTATACTTGAGTCTGGTTGACATATCATGGCGGGAAGGTAGGGAATGGCAACGATCAAATCCAATATCCGCTTGTCGGCAATCTCGAAAAGAGGCTGGCCCGGAATGATTCTTAAAATCATCGGCCCGCTATTCGATCGCCTATTAGGCGTTAGAAAGCTGCGCATGATCTACGAGCGACATGACTTGCAGGGCTTGGGTAAATATGAGTTCATAGAAAAATTCCAAAAAGTGCTGAAGCTCCACTATCATATCGATGCCACCCAGCTTGGTTTTATACCCAAGACCGGACCGGTGGTCATCGTCGCGAACCACCCGCTGGGCGGCCTGGAAGGAATACTCCTGGCGTTGGCCCTGCGCGAGGCAAGGCCCGACTACAAGATTTTCGTGAACATCATGCTGTATTTCATAAAGGAGCTGGAGGATTTTTTTATCTTCACGAATCCCATGGCTCCGGGCAGCCGCGACAACATACGATCGGTTGGCCTGTGCCGGGCATGGCTCAAGGCCGAGCACTGCCTCGTCGTCTTTCCCGCGGGACGCGTCGGCCTGTACCGGGAGGCAAAAGGCTACATAACCGACGAATCATGGGACCATATCGCCTTGTCCATGGGGCTTATGAGCTCAGCTCCGTTCGTGCCGATTTTCGTGGGCGGCCAGTGCGGAAAATTTTTCAGCTGGATGTGCCGACTGATATTCCCCATGAAACTGCTTTTGCTGGTGCGCGAGTTCATACGGAGCTTCGGAACGAACATCGAGTTTACCGTGGGCAGGCCGATAAGCAACGGCCGTATCGCGAGCATGAAACGCAAGCAGGCCAACGCGTACCTTCGCATGCGCACGTATCTCCTGAAACCTGCCGATTCCATCAATGGCGCCTGCGCGTCAATGCCGCCGATCCTGCAAGCGCCCGCGGATTCCCCTGAACCGGGCGCCGTGGCGAAATGCATCGATCTGCTGCCGCAAGGGCAAATACTCTTCGTAGACGACAACTTTCTCGTAGGCTGGTGCGACAGGAAGGGGAGTCCCGAAATCGCCGATCGCCTCATAGAGTTGCGGCGCTTCTCTGGGCTTCCCGGCGCCGACAGCTACGACGATACGTGCCGGCATCTTTTCGTACTCGATAGGCGGCACACGATAATAAGCGCCGCATGCAGGCTGGGAAAGGTCGATACGAGCGGCTCGCATGATTTTTTCCTGCGAACCTTGTTTGATTTCCCCTCCATGCAAAAAACAGCGACGGCACCTTCCACGGAACTGTCATTTTTATTTTCTCGCGGAGAGCGCGGCGAAGCGGTGGAATCTTTGCTGTGGGACGGCATCAAAAAATCATGCGGCGGTAAAAAACTCCTGGGTACTGTTTTTATAAACGCGTTCCTGCCCGAAGCGGTCTATGGAATCAATGCGCTCACGCTGGCGGCGGAAGCCCTGAGCCGGAAAAACCTCCTGCCGCCGGGCAAAAAAAAACCATCGCAAAAGGCGCGCTTTGCCCATGCGCCCAAAACTGAATTTCCATTCCGCCTCCACCGCGAAGTGGAGGAATACCTGGACCGTTACAGTCTCAACCTGGTAGAACTGGAAGAAATACTGGCGGCGCTTGACGGGAACGCGGGAAAACTGCCCTTCCTCACAAAGCAGCTGCTCGAGGAAAAGGCCGAATTCGTCTCCGTGGGAATGGATGCGGCTTCCGGATTGCCCATACTATTATTCACGGCAAAAATCGGCAGCTGAAACGTCAAGCATCAACCAAACAGATACACGGCGAAAATGCCCAGGTAGCCCACGGCCACGATCATATGGCACACGGCGCAAGTAAACAGGCTTCCCGTTTTTTCCCTGATGATTCCCCACAGGAACCCCGAGCCGATGATGGCAAACATGAACAGGGCAACGGTGAAGGCGTTAGGTACCAGCCTCGTTATAACGAAAATATGCTGAGCCCCGAACACCAGCGCGGGAAATCCTACGGCAAGCCAACGAATTTTACCGATCTGAAGCCTTCGATGGATAAAACCGCGCCAGAAAAATTCCTCGGTACCGCCGTTCAGCGTAAGCATGGCGAAAAAAAACATCGCGGATAAATCCTTGCGTATTCCCCACTGCCCCACTACGCGAACCGCCTGGTTGTCTTTCATGAAGACGGAGCCGAGAAACAGAAACGCCACGACCATGGTCAGCGCCATCGACGTTCCCAACACAAACGCAAAGGCAGCCTGCTTGCGACTTACCGGGGTAAGCCGCAATAGAGCAGGAATCTGCCTCAACGGTACTTTTTCCGCAAACAGCATAAAGCCAAGCGGCACCGCGACGCAGCCCACCAGCGTATACAATAAAAAAGACAGCGCCAAACTATTGAAGAGCGACAGGCTGACCCATTGCATGGCCGCAGCAAAAAACATGAACAAAAAAGCGGATACATACTGCTTCATTTTTTCCCTCGTATAAAAGCGGGTCGTGTCGAATACGGATTATACCAATTCCTCAAAGCCTCGCGCTGCTGCGGTTCCTCGCCCGCAAGATAAGCCTGCCACAAATCCTCCCGAATAAGCACGTAGTCGCCCGGCAGGTCCTTGAGCAGACCAAGTGCCGACTCCACGGAATATTGCGCCGCGAGCAGGCTCCAGGAAACGCCATGGGCGATACGCCACAATTGTTCTCGCAGTACAGGAAAATCGGGCACATAGTTGAGCGCATCCCGGAATTTTTTCGCATACGTGTACACATGGTTCAAGCCGATATGTGCGATGAGCAGTGAATCGTCGGGCAGCTCGATCGGTTCCACGACGCGTTTGTACGCCGCGTACGGAGGATCCCTGCGCGGATCATAAATGAATATACCGCCGGCCAAAGACAAGGCGCAGAGTACCGCGGTGCCGGCCGCTCCATACGTAGACATGAAACCTTTTTTTGGGAGGGACCGCATCGACGATTCTTTTTCACCTTTGGCGAAAGACTGCAGCGCATAGGCAAAAAATAAAATGCCGGCCGGACCGGCCGCAAGCATCAGGCGAAAACCCATATCCAGCGACGATAGATTCCAGAACGGAAAATAAAATACGGGCACCAAAAGGAACCAATATTCGAACCGGCAGGTTTTCAGGAAAGCGACGATGGCGGAACCGTATGCGGCGAGCATCAAGATCGTCAACTCCACGCTTACCGCTGCGGGGAGACGCATCCTAAAAACCGGCGACAAGGCAGGCAACACGGGGCCCAGGGCAAAGACCCCGGCGAAGCGATTCAGCTGCTCCCTAAAAACGATTCCGCCGGCCAGAAAACCAAGCGCCATGAGAGCGATGATCCACGGCTTTCCGATGCGGGACAAGGCGTACACCGAGAGAGACGCCGCAAGATATACCGCGACCGACATGTGGCTGAGCGCCGCCAGGATCGCCAGGACCGCAAAGCCGAGAAAGCGAAGGACGCCAGGTTTCTCGACGGCGCGGCCGAACTGGGCCAGGCTGAATATTCCCAGGCAAAGCCCGCACAGGTTGGCTATGTAATTTACGGACATGTAGACGAGCGACGGGGAACATGCCGCGAGCGCCGCGACAAAGACAGGTAATAATTTATTACTCCTTGGAACATTTCCCGCCAGCAGAAACATCCCGAGCGGCAACAAGGCGGAAAACAGCGCAGAGCACAGGCGTACGCCCAAAACCGGGTCGCGCGCCAGGAACGCGAGGATGCCGCAAAAATAATACGGCGGCGACAAGCTGAAGTTTTCCAGGTATCCGCGCTCCATGAACGAGCGCGCCTCCATGGCGTAGAAATAGCCGTCGGCGCCGTTGGGCTCGGGGGATCGCGAAAACATGGCGAGACGCGCGGTAAAAACACCGAGGCACAGCAGGATTACGGGAAGCAGCCTGCGCGCGCTCATCGCGGGGATACTCCGGTTTCGGCATCGTGCCCCGCGTGCAGCGAGTACTTGGAACTGGACCGGGTGAATCCCGCGCGCAGGACCAGCGCCTCGGCCGTTTCGTTGAAAGCCCATATGTGGCAGACGACGTCGTCCACGGACCGGGCTTCGGCCTCGCGGACGGCGGCGCCCAGCAATGCGTCCGCGGCCTCCGAACCGCGGCTTTCCGGACGCACGAATATCGCGTGCAGCTCGAGGAGGCTGTGCGCCCGCAGCAGCGTTACGTCGGGCGTTGCGCGAAACTGGCCCGCGATGAACCCGACCGGTACCGAAGGATCGCCCGCATCGTCGAAATATAATAGAAAAAAAGCGGCTGGACCTTCCGAATATTTTTTGTGCCTGAATAATTTTTCTTCACGCGAAGGCCGCCTGAAAAGGTAGCTGGACCGCGCGACATGGCTCTGGTCGAAACCGTCCCAGAGGCCTTCCATGCTTCCGAAATCCGCCGATGTGCCCGTGCGTATCAAAGGGCGTTCTCCGGCACCGGGGGGGCGAAGGAAACGGGCGGCGCCAGCAAGGGCGAATACATCATGAGCGCGTGATTCTCCGCCACCACCGCGTCCTCCAGCAAATCATCTCCGCGGAAGGCTCGACGCTTCAGCTCGTTGTTGCGGATATATAAGCCGGGACCGCCTTGCGTAATCCAGTGCCTGCTTTCGTAGACTTCGTAGCGGATTTCCTGTTCATGCCGCGTGCGCCACTCGCCTATCAGGAAACCGGCTTCCAGCCGCAGCCGTAGGCAATAAGGCTCCACGTGATCGTTGCGTATCTGCAGGTCGCGGTAGTTGTACACGCAGGTAGCGCCGCTGCCAAAGGGCTGGGTGCGCCCGTTATCGGGGAACACGTCGTAGCTGTGCCGGTATCGCTCGCTCACCGTAAGCGGGGTATGTAGCGTCATCCAGTACAGCAAGTTGGAAAGCTGGCACAGGCCGCCGCCCGTGTACGCGTCCACCGTGCCGTTGACCAGCACCATGCCCTTGCGGAAACCGCGGAGCGCCACGGGGGCGCCGATCAGCTTCCAGTACGACAGCGCGGCGCCGGGAGGCAGTATGACGCCGTCCATCCTGTCGATGGCCAAGGCAAGATTGTGCACCTTGTTTTTCTGCAGCTCCAGATCGTCGTTCTGCAGATGGCGGTATAATGGAGTTTTGTGGGTTGCCGCGACGAAGCCGAAGGTGGATGCCTGTTCGGTTCGACTCTTGGAACGCGGCTGCTTTACATATGCCTTGCCGTACCTCAGCCACTGCAGATAGCGCAGCATCGTGTAGACCAGGCGGCCGAACATGACTCGTCCTACCGTGCGCTTTTTTGGCTTTACGAACGAGGCATCGTACATGCGCGCTATGGCTCCCTGTAGTAAAGGAGCGTTCGTGAAGGATCTATAACTTTATAATACGCGCCGTTGAGGTAGATCCCCTTGGTGCCGTCCAGTTTCAGGAGGATGGCGGTGGTCGTGTCGATATAGTCCACCGTCTGGCTTTTTACGATGCGGAAATGGCCCAGCTCGAAACTCGGCGCCTGCGAGTAGTAGTCGATGAGGATGCCGGCCAGCCAGTCGTAGTTGGCCGCGCGGTAATCCTTGAACTGCTCGCGTTCGGAAACGCCGATGGCATCCAGCCAGGAGACAAGCTCTTTCTCCGGCTTGGGTTTGTCGAAAATCGCGGCTTCCATGGACAGCGGCGACTTTTGCATGACGTATCCCTCGCTGCCGTCGGGGCCGAGGAGGTATAAAACATCACCCTTGAACAGGGAGTAGAACGCCTGTGAAAAACCCTTGCTGTCCGTCTTGAGCATGGCCTTGGAATTTTCTTCCTGCACCAGGCGTATCGCGTCAACGTTGCGGAAGGGAATCGGCTTGCCTTTATACAAAAGCCTGAAATCAGAGATACAGGTGTCGTCATAGCGGAAACCCTTGAATACGCCCTCGATGGTCAGGGTGATCGTTTGCGCCGTTTGCGGCAGGTCGAATTTTATGGACTGCCAGGTTTCGACCTTGTCCTTGAGCTGGTATTTCTTCTGCTGGAAATGTTCGCCCGCCACCTGGGTGATCGTGAGCGCGGCGACGCGATTATTCTTATTGTAGTAGTCGCCCTCGTGCACGAAGCCGTTCACGACCTGGATCTCGTCGAAGGAAACGGGTTCCGCGAGTTGGATAGTGAGGCTTTCGCCTATGCCCGAGCCCCCCGCGTCGGCCTCGCACCACGCCGTGGCGAATTGACCGTCCAGGATATTGATGGGCGGATACAGGTACTTGCCCTCAAACTGGCCTTCCACCAGTTCGGAAGTGGCGGTGATGGATTCCACCATGGCCGTAACCGTTTGCGCCATGAACCACTTGTCCTGCGCAACAGCCGAAATACCCAAAACCGCGGCGAGAGCCAGAAGAACCATGAATCTTCTCATCGGGCACCTCCATTAAAAAATTGCCAAGGACCAAGTATAGCACTTATTATATGAGGGCGAAAGAGCCATAAGGAATTAATAGGGAACAAGCTTACCCCAGGATCCCTTAGTTTTTTCCGCTCCCCGGAGAAAGGGATTCAAGCTGCGCGAACATGCCATTGCCAAGACCGCGAACAAAGTGTAGGTTCACTGGATATGGCCTCCGCAGCCGGTTCGCGCCGGGCACTTATTATCGATAACTTCGACTCGTTTACCTGGAACATAGCGCATGGCCTATGCCAGAGCGGAATGGATGTAACGGTACGGCGGGCAGACAAGCTCGACCTCCAGGCCATAGCGGATTTTTCGCCTGACCTTCTGGTTATTTCCCCTGGACCGGGAACCCCCGCGGAGGCCGTACTTTCAATGGCAGCCATAGAACGCTTCACCGGTATCATACCCATTTGGGGTGTGTGCCTGGGCCTGCAGTGCATGGCCTTGGCATTCGGCGGCCAAGTAGGCCAGGGCGGTGAACCTGTTCACGGAAAAGCTTCTATAGTAGAGCACGACGGACAGGGTATATTCACCGGGCTTTCGTCGCCGCTTTCATGCGGACGCTACCATTCCCTGTGCGTTACGGTAAAACCGCGGGAGTTGGCGGTATCCGCATGGATTCCCTCAGACGGCACGGTATTGGGGCTCCGCCACCCTTCCCTAAAACTATCCGGCGTACAATTCCACCCGGATTCTTTTCTTACCGAACACGCACGGGAGATGTTCGCCAATGCGGCGCGACTCATACTCTGAAACCTGGACCGTGCGACCCCTCGGCGCGGCGGGCTTCAGCGTACCCGATTTGTTCGCGCTCGCGGGATCCTCGTCGTTCGCGCTGCTGTACGGTGATGGACCAGCCGAGCGCTGGCTCGTGTTTGCCGAAGATCCGCTCGTAATCCTCGATTCGCCCGCCCCGCGGAATACTGGCGCCCTGCCTTTTGTCTGCATCGAACGAAGCGGAGCCGTGCCGAAGATTCGGCCTGACTTTATCGGGCACCTGTCGTACGAATGGGCATACCGGCGCGAAAGCCTGCTTCCCGTTCCGTTGCCCGATGCGTTCCCCTTTCCCGCATTCCGATTCTGCCTCTACCGGCATGTCGTCGTAGTGGACCGCGTCAATTCGCTGTTCTACGAATGCGAGCGTACCGGTCCGCGTCTCTGCGCGCGCGAGAGTCACGCACTTTCCGCCGCCCCGTTCGGCGCCAAATTGACCGACCCCGGCGACAGCCGCGAAGAGTATGCCGCCAAGGTTTCCGCGATACGCGACGAAATCAGGGCGGGCAACGTATACCAGGTCAATCTTACAAGGCAGGAAGAATGGGCGTACTCAGGCGACTTGCGCTCGTTCGCCCTGTCGCTGTACAAAAACAATCCCGCTCCCTTTTCAGCGATGATCGCCGCGCCCGGGCATACGATCGTATCGTCGTCCCCCGAGCGATTCGCAAAGCTGGCGGAAAACAAGCTTATCACCTGTCCCATCAAAGGAACCGCGCCGCGCGGCAAAACTCCCGAAGAGGACGCGGCTTTGGCCGAGGAGCTTCTTGCAAGTGAAAAAAACTTAGCAGAGTTGGCGATGATCGTGGACCTGCTGCGCAACGACCTGACCCAAGCCTGCGTCATGCCCACCGTTCGGGTGGATTCCTTCCCGGTGCTTGAAACCTACGCCAACGTGCATCATCTCGTGGCCACCATTTCCGGCCGGGTAAAACCTGGGCTCACGCTGGAAGCTCTACTCGACGCGCTCTTTCCCGGCGGATCGGTGACCGGGTGTCCCAAGCTTGCGGCCATGCAAGTCATACGCAGGCTGGAAACGAATCCCCGCATGCTGTACACGGGAGCACTCGGCTGGTTCTCCGCCGAAATGGATCAACTGGATTTCAACATTCCCATACGCAGCGTGTGGGCTTCGGATTCGAAACTGCGTTTCGGCGTAGGCGGCGCCGTGGTGTGGGATTCCGACCCGGTGGACGAATATGAAGAAACCTTGCACAAGGGCAGGAGTATCGTCAGATGCTTGAACTTATAGACGCAGGTAGCATAGACCTTGCCGCGTCGGGCTTGCGACACGGCTGCGGCGTTTTCGAAACTATCCGCGTTACGGAAGGCAGGCCGTGGCGCCTCAGCTTTCACCTAGAGCGCATGCGCTCGGGCGCCGCTTTTTTCGCCCTCGGCGAGGTTCCACCCGACGAGGCCGTGTCCAGGTTCCTGGCTGACGGTGCGCGGCTTCCCGCTGGAGCAGAGGGAGTTTTACGGCTGTTCGCTTTTGACAACCGTCTCGCAGTCTCCTTTTCGCCCGGATTGCCCGCGACCCCAAATCAGGCGAGCGCCCACATTTCACAGTCCATCGTGCGCTATTCCAAGAGCCCGCTGTGCCGCTTCAAGACCATGTCGTACCTTGAAAACCTGCTCCTTGCCCGGGAAGCGGAATCCCGCGGCTGCTTTGAAACTCTGGCGCTGAACGAACGGGGCACCCTGACGGACGGCGGTAAGACAAGCCTGTTCGTCGTACTGAACGACCGACTCTATACTCCCCCTGTGGCCGACGGAGCTCTGCCCGGCATTGCCCGCCAAGTATTGCTGCACAGCGGGCTTGCCCGGGAGCGCAGCCTTACTCAGGCGGACCTGGCTGCCTGCACCGCCGCCCTGCTTACGAACGCGCTCCGCCTTGCAATACCGCTGCACTCTCTGTGCGTCAAGTCTATGAATATCAAGCATCCAGCCATTGAAAAAGCCATAGAAATCCTCAAAACTAATCAGTCGGCAATTTAACGAGGCTACTGTCCGTTGAACAACGGCCCAAGTCCGCCCTTCCAGCGGGGATTTTTCGAAGACATGTCTTCTATATAATACGGCGGTTTCAGCTTGAGCGATTTTGTGCCGATAGTCTGCCCCAGATGCTGGGCTATCCAGCGGGATATGCGCAGCACCACCATCTTCTTGCGCAGGCGGCCCTGCATGTCGCGGTTGAGTATCTGCGGTATCGTATTGCTTACCACGATCTCGTCGATCACCGGGGAGTTGAGCTTTTCGCGACCTTCCTGGCTGGTGTAAAAATGGGTTACGAGGAATACGATCTTGCGCGGCGAGCCCGAGCGCAGAAGGGAACAGGCTTTTACGATGGTGCTGCCCGTTCGCACCATGTCGTCGATAACCACGACGTCGCGGCCGTTGATCTCGTTAAGGCCTATGTCGGATTTGGGGCTTACTTCCATGCACACGGCGCGTTCACCGCTGCGTTCCTTGTCGATTATTAAAATAGGAATGTTGGCGTTCTTGAACTCGGCGTGCACTTCCCTTACGAACGGTAGCGCGCCTTTATCGGGAGCGCAGAGCACCAGGTTCTTTTCGTTGATGACGTCCGAGGCGATCATGTACTCGGCATACACGTCCGCGGGCTGCAGATTGTGGAAGTTTCCGCTGAATCGATCCATGAATATATTTTTTACCGAGGCGGAATGGTTATGCACGGTGACCACTTCGTCCACTCCCGAGATTTTCAGGATATCGGCGTACATCCTGGCGGAAAACGGCTGCCCGTCGAATTTCTTGAAGTCCGCGGCGTCGCGCTGAAACGCGGTGATTCCGTGCTCGGTTCGCGGACCGCGGTCCTGTGCGCTGAAGAACAGATCCGGCTCCAGTAGCGTTACCCGGTCAGCGCCGTTGTCCTTGGCGGCCCGCGCGATGAGGCAGTTACGGAATGCGAGATCGTTGCGCGAAATATCGTTCTGGGAAGTACTTACGAGAAGAACCTGCTTACCCTCCAGCTTGCGCCCGATGTTGTCCCAGTTGTCCTCGTCCAGGATGAACCTGGGACAAAATTCCGAGTTGTGGAAGGTTTTCAGCGAAATGATGTCGGAATAATCCATATGTTGGTTCAGATGGTGCGCGATGTCTTCCACGAACGGATTATCAGCGACGGAACCTACGATGACGACATTGTTCATGGGCGGAATTCCTCAAGGAAAGGATGAGCCGAATATACCAGAAAGGTAAAATTAAACATAGGGGCGTGCCGGCGGGTACGCCGTCGGGTCGCCGCTCCAACTCCTCGTCTAGCGTGTTCGCTGGCGCGAACACGAGACTCCGGGGTTTCCGCTTTGCCCCTCACGCGTTTAAAACTCGCGGGCTTTCTGCCAGATCAAATAACTTTTGTTACCAACTCGTAATAAATATCTCCAGGCACTTCATGTTCAAAAGCCAACTGCATTTTTATCGGCCTATCGTTTTCAGCATGTTGGCAAAAAGCTTTCCCTAGATATAAAAATGGCTGTTTATCATGAAAAAATATGATTACCAAAAACTTGTAGCCAGTGAATTTAGAAAATCTAAACTCATGGAAATAGAGAAATATTTATCAAAGAGAAAAAATTGTGCAAATAGTTATCCTCAATTCATTATTAACTAGGTGTATACATGAAAAAATTCTGTCCATCTGGAAATCTAAGATTAGGAACCCAAATTGGTTTATCATCCCATCCTTTTTCACTACTACCAATATAGCGGTACATTGTAAGTGTGGGGTATTCTTTAATACAAAGCTTTGTATCTTCCTCGGAAAGCATAGCACGTGCTCCCTGCTTGATATCTCTATCAAGTCTTACAATTAGGTATCCAGTATTATTGTACTGTACTTTTAAGTTTTTGAGACAAACACGAATCGCCTCATCGTCCCATGATTCACCACCGATTTTTTCTGATTTTATTAGCAAAAGAACATTTATTAAAAAATCTATTTCTACCTGGATTGGTTTCTTATTACTAGCATATCCTTCAAGCATTGAATTTAATACTTCAATATTAGCTGGTATAGGTGTATACGGAAAATATCTAGTCCCAGGAAGATATAAGGATATTTGATCTAATGGGATCACATTATTTCTAGTTGGTCTTAAATTGGTATTGTGACTTCGATTAAGCAAAATAGCATGTAAGTGATTTGGTGTTTTCTCAAAAACCAAATCCCGTAGCAAACGGTCAGACTCATATATATTAGAGAATAACCCATAAAGTGTATTTGTTGTAAAAAAGCGTAAATACTCAGAGTCCGGCATTCGATAACCATACATCCGAGCATGTTGCAAAACAGTATCAATTTGAGGTGATTTAGTACTCCTACCGTAATATGTAACTAGGAGACGACCAATAGTAATACCGCGTCCTAAACGATTACCACCGATTAAAATATTAAAGGTTGTGCTAGATTGTGGTAAGTCTGGATTATCAGAATTTAATACTTGAACATTGGTGCTGTTAATATCTGAAATAATAAATTCTAAAACATCCTCAAAAGAGGATATATCAGAAATGTTTCTTTTGTAATCGGAATATGCTTCTCGTAAAAATTGAATTGCAATAGGTTTTAATGTTTTGTCCTCTGTAAGTCCTTTAATCATTTCGACTAAAAAGCTATTAACAATTCTATGTAATATTTGGTGTACCCCCTGTTTATGACTAATGTGGAGAAGACATGCAAAAGGTTTGTCTTCTCCACTTAAAAACTTTATTGAAGCAGCGATAAAAAAAGCGCAAAGAGCCTGTCGAATACCGGTTGGAATGCTTAAACCTTGTTGATTTGATTCATCGTCAATAATTGCTTGTGGTTCCGCTTCGGGAATAAATCGTATAGGGCCACTTGGCAAGTTATCACCAAAGAAATATTCACCACCTATATATTTATTTCCTGGCTTAAATGGAACTACAAAATCAGGCCGAAATCCATTTCCGGCACACTGTAAAAATAAAGATTGTGGTGTCGCCGTAACTTGTACAAATACATGATTATCAAAATAGCTCCTCATTTGTTGAATACTATTATTGATTGCACTAGGTGCTAATTCATCTCTATTCTGATTTGTATCTAGGCTCGCTTGATCTGCTTCATCATCAAATATGATAGCTACTTCTGAATGGTCTGCAATTCCACATACAAAAGAAGTTAAGCTTTCTAAGATTGTTCTGTTTTTAGATGTAACAAACACAACAGCTTTTGTACGATAAGCAGTCTGGATACGTTCTGTCAGGCTGTCATTGCGCCAATCGTCTTTACCAAACACACCAATACTACGGAGGCCAGCTTGAATACGATTTAGTGTCTGGCCATATAGCCAAGTATTATCAGATGTCATGACAATAAAAAACTTATATTTTTCATCAATCGCTTTCGCGATAGCCATGATGATATTATTAGTTTTCCCACTTTGGACTTGGCCAAATAATAAGCCTAATCTTTCTTTTGGATTTAAAATTGATACTTTTATTTCAGATAATAATTTTTCCGAATTTTCTTGTATTGAAATCAAATCCTCACTATCAATTCCGTCATGTAAGAGTTGGGTAGAAAAACGATCAAAACAATCCATTTTACACCTCATGCTTTAAAATCAATGTAGTAGAGTTCACTACTTACTTTATAAACAGAAACAGATTTTCGGCCATAATTTTGAAGATGTTTCATAGTAACAAATGCGCCTTGGTCCACACTGAGTCTTTGCCGAAAATACTTACCAATAATGCTATTATCATAACGTGTCTCGATTGCTTTTCTATTGTCTTGCGCCATTACACAAATAAAACTCTCCCCATCATCAGTCAACAAAGTAAATTCTTGATCTTTTGGTGGAAAAAAATCGGGATGTTCGTCATGAATTGATTTTGGAACTGGCAAATATGCTTGATTTGGTTCCCGGCTATATTCAGGACGTTGTCCCCAATTTAATCCTGATCGTTCATGCATTCTTTGTTGCTTTTCACTAAAAAGTGGCAGATGAACGACTTCTTTTGTTAATGCAATTTCATTTAGATTACGCGGTTGCTGCATATTAACTGAATCAATAATTATTCCAATTTCTTCTATCTCTTGTCCCCGACAATCAATTATATCATTTATTGGAAATGCTTTTTGAAGGTCAACTTTTGAAATATTTGTCATAAGTTCTAAGTAATCACGATAACCATTCCATGAAAAATTAGAACTTCCTGTAAAGGCAATATCAAGACTCTCGTCAATCCAAATTATTCCTTTAATGTGAATTGGTATTTTCCCTAGGTAATAATTCACATTAAGCCGTTTTGTTGTAGAAGCAATTCTGTTGTATTCTAAATGGTCCCAACGAGATATTCCATTCTGTCTTGCCATGCCTATTGTGATGTTTAAATGTAAATCTGGGAATTCATGAATTACATGATAGATAAAAGAAGAAGAAGCAAAGCCAGTTATTACATTCGCAATTCGAAGACCTGACTCATATGGTTTTCGCAGAATTGACTCATATATATTAGGTTGATATATTGCCGGCATTAAAAACTCCTTAGTAATATCGAGTATTATGTTAGATAATCTGGGTTTTTTTCTAGTAGAATAAATTGGTCAAGATACGTTGCATCAGTCAATTGGTCTGATTTCCTGTGTATCATCATCGGTAATGAGGCTTCCTCCCACTCATATTCAATTCTTGCAAATGTGTTTAAAATAGCAGTAAAAATAACTTTTGCCCCTTTGACGGGTACTGCCATACCAATTTGTTTACGCACACTTTCTTTGGAACCCAAAAAAACAAAGGAATCATCAAATGTTTGGAGACGAGCTCTTTCCCTATTTGTTAATGCTCTAGGTTCTTTCCAGTGATAAACATGAGTACCTCCACCGCCACTACCTGTAACAGTATATGAGGGACGATCAGGATGCAAGCGTTTATATATTTGGCTTATCTTTGCACCTTTTACGTTTAATTTTAACTCTTCAGGTAAATTTGAATTAAAAGCGTTTTCTCCTGGTTTGATATGCATTAGTCTACGCTTAACAACTTCAGATTGTTTTGTTAATTCATTATTTGTGAATGAAGATAATATGGGAGGATTTGTTAATGCATTTTTAGCTGAAATATCTATATTCCTATATGATATTGTAGAAGGAACTCTAAATAAAAGCCCAAGATCTTTTCTGATTCCAACAATAATAATTCTATGTCGATTTTGAGGGACACCATAATTTTCGAATTTATAATAATGGGGAAATAAATCATAGCCTTGATTATACATAGCTTTCAATATTTCAGAAAAAGCCCGACCTTCATTCGCATTTGATAAGCCTCCAACGTTTTCTGCTAAAAACCATTTTGGTTGAAATTTCTTCAAGACGCAAATGCCATATCTATAAAGTCCGCCAAAATTACCATTAGTACCTTTTTGCTCACCAACCATGCTGAAATCATTACAAGGAAATCCGAATGCAAAGGCATCGATTGGTTTTAAGTCATTTAGTTTTAATTCTTTTACATCACCATGGATTACAGATTCAGGTGATTGTGGGCAAATATTTTTGATATATGTATTACATGTATCTTCATCATAATCGTTAGCCCATTGATGGTTAATCCGAATTTTGCCATCATCAGACTGAGCTTGCAAGGCAGCAGAAGCCAACCCACCAGGGCCACAAAAAAGCTCACCGAGTTTAAAGACCATAATTTCTCCTATATTTCAACTAAAAGCATATCATCTCCAACATAAAAATTTTCCAAATACCTAAGACATCTACCAAAAACATTCATATGTTTCGTCTTGCATTACCTCGCGAATAGCATAACAGGTTTAAACAGCTAGAACAAGAAAAATATCAACTGCAGTTAAAATTATGACAAGTTATCTAGCAATTACTACTTCATTTACAGCAAATCCCCTCCGGCTTCCCGATAATCCTTCTATTCACCAGTTCTTCCACCAGCCTAGCCAGCACCGGCTTGCGTTCCGCGAACAGCGACTCGCCGTCCATCTTTGCCCCGTGGGCAGACACCGGCGTTTCTTCGCCTGAGACTGCCCAGTACCAGCCGACCTGACAATCGCCCGGATGGGAGCTTCGCAAGCCTGCAAACCAGAAACCAGTTCGGGTAAGGGCGAATCTTCCGTAATCGCGATAGCCGCTGCCGGAAAGTTCGCGGTCCGAATTGATGTCAAAGAGCCTGGTAAGGCGGATAGTCAACATGGCAGGATCACCAGGTTACCCATAGAGAACCACGCCTCTTTTGGCGATTCCCTTCTCAAAACTCGCCGACCATTCGGAGCTTTCCAGAAATCTGCTGGGGCTGCATAAAACCAGTTCGAGAGGACTAGAGATGCGCTTGAAGAGCCGCTCTCTGATGGCGGACTGAATCTTGTTTACCCCTTCAGGTGCGTCGACGATAAGGAAAAGATCGATATCCGAGTCCGGCCCGACACTGCCGTCAACTTGTGAGCCGAAAGAATTACCTTTTCAGGTTTTGCTATCTCGGTAATTGTCTGAAGGATAACAGGAAGATCGCGAACGGCGGCGGAAATCATGGTAGGCTCTTGATTCCATCGTATGCGCCAACAGTGCACCGGTCAACGCATTTCCACCTGTGCGAGAAGGTTGTTTTCTCTATAGCCATCAACCCGGAGCGCTCATACGCGGAGTCCGGATAATTCGAGTTTGCCGTACCGGTGAGCAGAACCTTTATAAAGAAAACTTATACGGTCTACCCCATTGTCTATCCATGACCAGGTTCAAGGATTTGCTTTCCAGGTCGTAGAGCGATGACCAGATGGTATTCTCCTGGGATACGGCTTCGAGCAGGTTGAACGGGGCGACGAGCGTACCGCGTGAACGCTCGAGTTCCAAGCTGGCGGCATCGAATCGGGGGCATCGACCCGCGAAGGAGTCGAGACCGGCAAAGATGAAATTCGTGGATATCTGCCAGCTTTGCCGCGGTTTTGTTACGACCAGACGACCACCCGCGAATTCCAGGATTGCCGAGGCCCCTCGGGAATCCGTTACCAGGTAATGGATGGGAACATTGCCGAAATCAATGTTGTAAGCTGCGGCTATGGCAACTGCCTCCGCGACGTCTGCCGCTCCATCGAGCATCAGGCGGATGAGGAGCAATTCGTCCACAGTAGTTTTGGCCGGATCTAAACCCGAATCAGCCGAATCGACCGCCATCATCCCGACGGCGAGGCCTTTTTCGTTCATGCCGTCGAACGGCAGGAACGGAGCCTCGATAAGTCTGTCGGGAGCATCGGTAAGCGATGATTCGGCCGCATAGCCCAGATAGGAAATGTCCACAAGGGAAATCGAGGCGAAACCGTTTGAAGGCGCCGTATGCAATACCAGCGCAGGGTGGCGATACCAGTCGAAATTCCGGCCTAAAATCCGGTGTCCGCGGCCGTCCACCGCTGCGATGCAGGTACAGGCAAAAAAGTTTCCGTGCTTTCTCTCCGGCGGAATCAGCGTTTCCGCAAGCGAATAGCTGGCTTTATAGCGCAATTCATACAGGGGGAAGCTGTCCAGCTGCCGCAGGCTTCCCAGAGGAACGCCTGTCGAAGATACGATCTCCGTAAACTTTGGCCCATTATCCGTGGCCTCCCGACCGGCGGATTTTCGTCCGGCGCACCCAGTGAAAAAAACCAATAAAAGAACCAGCAGCGTCAGATAGGTACGATTGATGCGCATGGTTAACGTCTCTTTCCGGGAAACGGGAATTTTCTACTTCTCGTTCCCCCGCTTGAAGTTACCGGTGATCTTTGCCAGGAACAGCTGCAGTTCGTACTTGTTGTCCAGGTCGATCACACGCAGCAGTTTGTTATAGTCCTTGCTTACGGCGGTCATCACTTCCTTGCCCTTGTAATAAATCAAAGCTTTTTTATCCTTTATCAACTTATAGGAAAAAGGCTGTTCGTCGAAAAGGATGTTGCGTTTGTCTTCCATGTCGATAGTATCTCACCGACCGTGCATAACTGCAATGGAGAGCGGCAAACCCGGCCTCAGGATAACTACCACCCCTTTCCTGAGCGCACAAGCCGGAAACCTACACCGCTATCCGTGAGCAAGGGATTGGCGTAAGCCCGTCTGCTGGACTGGATGCAGTCGCCGCCATCGCCCCAGCACCCGCCGCGACATACGCGTTCGGTACCGGAACGTGCGCCTTCCGGATTCTTTTGTGCGCCGGCATTATAGCTGCCATACCAGTCCCAGCAGGTTTCAAACACGTTGCCATGCATATCAAATAAACCAAACGCATTGGCCTTATAGCTTCCTACCGCGCTGGTTTTTACCAAATTTGCACCCCCGGCCGCACCATTGTAGGGAATATACCCGTTGAAATTCGCTTGCGTGGAACTCAAACTGGTCCCAAACGCCGTTGCGGCGGTGGTTCCGGCTCTGCAGGCATACTCCCACTCCGCCTCTGTGGGCATGCGATAGCCATTGGCCGCAAAGCTGCAGCCTGCTGCGTTCCAAGCCGCGTCGTCTGTCGTTGGCACAAGCCCCCACTTGCCGGGGTCGGTACTGTTCTTGATGCTGTAGCAGGGGGTCAGTCCCTCCTTGATGCTGCGTTGATTGCAATACACCAGGATATCGTACCAGCTCACCTGTTCCACCGGCTGCTTATCGCCCTTGAACTCGCTCGGATTGGAACCCATAACAGCCATCCACTCGGCTTGTGTTACTTCATACGCGCCCATGTAAAACGCGCTTACGGTTACGCTGTGCTGAGGGCCTTCGTTATCCCTGCGATCCTGTTGATTCACCGGGCTGCCCATTATGAAAGTGCCGCCGGGAATTGCGACCATGCCGCTCTGAGTCTGCGCCCATAATCCCGTAGCCATGATGAATAAACACGCCGGCAAGAAAAAAAAATGTTTAAAACTCATCACAGACAACTCCTGAATTAAAATCTCATCGTCAAGATGCCTTACTGTAGCGTCTTGCCTTGCATCTGTCATGCGAACTTTGGTTCGGCAGCAAGCCGGGCAGCGCTCATGCGGATCAAGCTGCTATTGGTCGAGCGTGCATATCGCCTTGACTCAGAGAGGGGTATCCGGGCTGCAAAGCCGAGGGCCAGGTTTTCCAATCATCGAACAAAGCGCGCGGGGTTAGGCCGGCATACGAGCGATTCCACCCTGCTTCGTGCACCGGCAATTCCGAACTGATTGATCTGGTAAATTTATTTTTACGCTATTCGGTTCTGCCTGAAGATTCCGCCACCGTTACCAGGAGATCCACGAGTGTTTCCCAATTTTGCTCCGAGACCGAGTTTTGAAGTTTTTCTATCCAAGCGCCGGCGATTTTTTTTACTTCTTCCCGGGTTTTGATGCCCTTGGCCGACAGTCGGATCAGCCGGATTCTTTTATCCGCAGGAGAATCGGTTCTGTGGATTAATCCCAGGCGCTCAAGGGCGGCAAGAGCCCGGGTAACATTCGCCTTATCCACCTGAAGCCGTCGGGAAAGAACGTCCTGGGGAATTTGCTCTTCCGGTTCAAGGGCCAGCAGATATGCCTGCTGGCCCGGCCCTATACCGTAAGGTTTTAGCTTGCGGCTGAAATATGCGCCGGCTGATCGGTTCAATACCGAAATGGCCAAGCCGAACTGGTTTTTCGTATCGACATTCTGTGACATGCGTTGATGGTAACCTAACTTCCGTTAAACGAAAAGATGGCGGTTCTCTTGCAGGAAGGCGGTTAAATCCTTAGGAGGCCTTCCGAGTAATCGCCCGGTATCGTCCGTAGTGATGTCTCCCTTGCCGAATTTTATGATTGAATATAAAGCCAGCATGACCAGACTCATTCCCAACGGGCGTTTTTTTGCATGATACGCGAGGAATTCAAAAGGTCCCGGATTTTTATATAAAATGGTTTTTCCGAGAACCTTGGTCAATTGATCCGCGATTTCCTGGTAAGAAAAACTTGCAAGGCCGGTCACGGTATACGCCTTGTTCTGCAATTTTTCATCCAGCAAAATCTCGACGGCGCAGTTGGCGATATCCTCCGCATCGATGAAATTCGTTCTACCCTTGCCGGCAGGCACGAAGAGCCGGCTTTCATGCCTGATTTCCGGCAGGTGGGTGGTAGTAAGATTTTGCATGAAGAAACTCGGCCGAATCAAGGAGTGCGGAATATCCAGTTTTTCAAGATATTTTTCTACTTTGAAGTGGGGTACCCAGGGATTAGTCTCAGCTCCCTGAACGGACATGAATACGGTTTGGGGAATAGCTCGTTCTTTCAGGAATTCCATGAATGGAAGCATGTCTCTCTTGATGTTTGATATATGGGGCGGTCGCATAAGGAAGACCCCATGAACAGCGGCAAGGGCAGGTTCCCAACTAGCCGAATCGGCAAAGGTAAACTCTACGGTTTCCAAATTGAGCTGGGCAGGCATCGTTTTCCCAGGCAGAACCGAAGCCCTAACCGCATGTCCCCTTCTTAACAATTCCTTTACCGCAAAGGCCCCGACGTTGCCGCTTGCTCCGGTGATAAAATATGTTTGCATCTTGACTCCTATATTTAGTTGCGTACGCAACATTATATTGAAGTCGCATTACTTATACAAGCGTCGGGGAGCAACAAGCCTTGTTATCGCCTCCTGGCGATCATCTCGATCTCCACCTGGGCGCCTAAAGGCAATGAGGCTACGCCGACGGTGGTTCTGGCAGGATAGGGTGCGGTAAATTGCTTGGAATAAACGGCATTCATGGCGGAAAAATTATTCATGTCGGTTAAAAAAACATTCACTTTCTCGACGCAGTCCGGGTTCAAGCCTGCGGCTTCCAACACCTTGAAAAGATTCTTGAAGCATTGCCCGGTCTGGTCGGTAAAGCTGCCTTCAACTATCTTTCCCGTTTTGGAATCGATGGGAGTCTGTCCCGATAAAAAAATCAAGTCGCCCGATTCGATGGCATGTGAATAAGGTCCAATTGCGCTTGCGTCCGATGCATTAATCGCTTTTCTGCCCATAATCAATTCCCCCTTCTAAGGTTATGGGCACCTATAATAACCCTGTTGGCTATCAGAAGTGCCTCACTGATTCCTTACAGGAATCAGGTTTACCAATTTCATCGAGGGATTATAGCTCATTTTGACGTCCAATCGAAGGATCCTCCGTCGATTGATATCCTTCTCCGGATTTTTCTGGAATAACCAAAATAGCCAGGTCGCAGACATTGGTTCCGGTTGGCCCGGTTTTCAGCAAGGCGTCCAGCTTATCGAAAAAGGCGTAGGAATCATTGTTAGCGAGAAAAAATTGGATATCGAGGCCGGCCGCTTTCGACTCAGCCAGCAAGGGCAGAGAAGCAAAGGCGCCGGTCGCGTCCGTCGGGCCGTCGGAGCCGTCGGTTGATGCTGCCAGAAATGCAAGCCCCTTACAGGCGCTTGCCGAGTTCAGCCCCATTTTCCCAAGAGCCGAAAGGAAAGAAAGCGCCATTTCCTGGTTTCGGCCGCCCTTGCCCGAACCGCGCAGCGTTACCGTCGTTTCCCCGCCGGCGATTACGCACGCCGGCCTGGCAAGCGGAAAACCCGACTCGGCTATGTCGGCTGCAATTCCGTGCAGCACAAGCGCCGCCTCGCGCGCCTCGCCGGCAAGCCTGGAGCTTAGCAGCAGCGTGGAATATCCCAGTTCCCGTGCCTTGTATCCCGCCGCCATCAACGCCAGACGGTTCGTGCCTATCAGCATGTTGCGCACTCGTGCAAATATTTCATCACCAGGTTTCGGGGTTTCCGGAATGGTTCCGGCTGCGCCTTCGGCGAGGCGCTTCATCACGGATTCGGGCATTTTTTCCGCAAGGCCATGACGGTTTACAAGCTCCAGCGCGTCTGCGAAGCTGCCGCGATCTGGTACCGTGGGTCCTGAGGCGATGGCATCGAGGTCGTCGCCCATGACGTCGGACAGGATAAGCGATAGAACGGTAGCCGGTGCCGCGGCTGCCGCGAGCAGGCCGCCCTTTACCGCAGACAGGTGCTTGCGCACGCAATTTACTTCCTGTATGGCCGCTCCGGACGCGAGAAGAAGCTTCGTGCACGCCGCTTTGTCCTCCAGGCTCAATCCCGGCGCAGGAGCGCAGAGCAGGGAGGAACCGCCACCCGAGATCAGCACCAGCACCAAAGTCCGCTCGTCAGCCGCACGAGCCAAGGATAGGATCCGCGACGCGGCTTCCTCCGAGCGCGAATCGGGGATGGGGTGAGCCGCCACTGTCCTCGCGATGTGTCGCGGAGGATCGAGACATTCTTCCTTGATGACTGCAAGCCCGCTGAAATCAAGTCCGACCAGAGCAGCCTCCGCTCCCTTGGCCATTGCGGCTGCTCCTTTGCCGAAACCCAGCACCAGAATACGGTCGAACAGCGAAAGATCGTATCGGGCTTCTTCCAATTCGGTCTTCGCCTCGAGGAAACCGCCTTGCACCGCGAGACAGTTTTTTACCATCAGGTAAGGGTCGACACGTTTCAAAGCTGCCCGGAATATGGACTCGGCATCAAGAGAGCCCTTATCATATGTCATGGTTACCTCTGAAACAGTTAGTGTCCAGCCTGTATCTTTGCAAGCAGTGCGTCGCGGCTGCGCAGGTTATGCTGGATAAGTGCTTCCTGCGCCTTTACGGGCTCGCGGCTCTTGAACGCCTCGATGATTTCCTGGTGCTCGGGCAGCGTTACTTCCGGCGTGCGTACGAGACCGCGGATCCAGCTGCGGTGCACGCATCCCAGGTTGCTGTCGATGTCCGTCAATATAGGGTTGCCGGAAGCCTCGATGATTCCTTCGTGAAACAGTTTGTCCTCAGCCAGGTATGCCTCGGTTTTCGCCGAATCGAACGGTGGGGCCATGCCGGCAAACCTTTCGCAGAGCCTTTCGAGCATGGCGGGGTTCCCGCCGGCTTTTACCAGTTCGACCGCCAATCGGCCGGCCATGCCTTCGAGCCCCGCCCGTACCGCGAAAATGTGAATCAGCTCTAGTGATGACAATTCGGGAACGAACAAACCTTCGCCTTCGTGCCTGCCAGCGCGGCGCTCAAGAAAACGCTCTCCTATCAGTCGGCTTACGGCCTCGTTTACCGGGGTAGGGCTTACCCCGAGCTCGACGGCTATTTTTCGCTTGTCGATCTTTGCTCCGGGCGCAAGTTCGCCTTCGATGATAAGCAACTTGAGGCGTGTGTAGACTTCGTCGGCAAGAACGACGGATTCCAGCTTGTTCATTATTCGTCCTTATCCAGGTTCGCGGCAACGCGCGCCGCCAGACTGTCCCTGGATTCGCCAAGATGACTTTCCATGATGCGCTCGGCTTCCGGAGCGTTACCTGCCAGAATAGCGGCAACCAGGCGTTCATGTTCCGCAAGGCTCTGCGCGGGTGGTTTCAATATTCCCCGCTGATTGGAAATGAACACGATGTTCGAAGAGGCCACCATGGAATAAAGCGCTTTATTGCCTGAAAGTTCCATTACGGCAAGGTGGAATTCAAAATCCATTTTCTTGATCGCCGCCGGCTGGCCGGCTGCAACGATTTTTCTGTACTCGGACAAAGCTCTCTCGAGTTTGGCGCCGTCGGCCGGGGTCGCCGGAGAAACAATGCGTAAAGCTGTTCCGGGTAAAAACCTGCTTGCGGCTTCCCGCGCACCCAAACCTTCCAGCCGTATCCTGATTTCGTACAATTCAAGCAATTCCCGGCTGCTCATGCTGCGTACTCGCGCGCCTCTCCGGGGCAGAACCTCGATAAGCATTTCTTTCTCGAGTTTTGAAAAAGCCGCCGCAAGAGGAGTGCGTGAGACTCCCAGTTTGGCCGCCAATTCCTCCTGCCCCAGTTTTTCTCCGGCGCTGAGTTCGCCTTCCATAATCATGGCCTTAAGGGAACGGTACACCTTTTCGGCTAAATCTTCATATTGAATAGCGTTGCTCATGAGGTGAGTTTATAGCGAAAAAATTTTCCTGTCAACAATTTTGTATGCAAAATGCAGTTTTTTGATAAAACTCACATATTGTATACAAAATTTATATTGACAGTAGTTACAGAGTAGTTTATGTTTTGTATACAATATTTTTCATACAGAGGATAACATGTACGGTGTCTCACCAGCTTACCTGGTATCGAGCTTCGGAACCTCTTTTTCCCCAGAGGATATTGCGCTCGTGCTTCCTCAACTTCATAACGACGATTTTTCCGCCTATCAGCCAGAGATATATCTGCGCAGCGACTTGAAGCTCTGGTCTCCGAGAGCCATTAAGCACTTGGAATCCGCCCAAAAAACCGCAGAGATTACAGCATCGGTCTTCATCGCCCATTTTGCGCATGACGAATTCAGCTCCCTGGACGCTTTGAAAAAAGCCGAACCATCCTACGATGCTTTGTTATCCATGGATGCGGCGGCTTTGTTGGGCGCCAAGGATTGGGGTGTGCCTCTATTGCCGTTTATTGAAGGTTTTGGAATGGGCATCGAAGGCGTAGTACGCGCCAAAGAAAAATTCCACCGATTTACCGATGCGTGCAGCAAGAGAAACTTGGGATTTGCCCTCGAACTGGCCAAAGACAACGCGTTTGGCGGATTAGAAGATTTTATAACTCTAAGATCAGAATCGGGGTTTGAGACAATCCGGATCGTTTTCGATACCGGGCACGCATTCGTCTGCGGCAGCGATTTGCCCGCCATGGCAAAAAACCTGTCCGGAAGCATAGCGGCTACGCATATCTGCGACTCGGGGAAAGCCAAAAAAAACTCCCTCGCTCCAGGTTGCGGCCAGGTTCCGCTGGCCGCAACCCTGAAAGCATTGCTTGAAGCGGGCTGGAAAGGCAGCCTCGATCTGGAAATATCATGCGCCCCGCATGAGGCCCGCCAAACGTACCGGTCCGCGCTGGCAAGCTTAAAAAGATTAACCGTCCAGGTTTGATGATAATCATGATTTTTTCCCGGAATCCGCGAGGATCCGGATTGGAAGGAGTTTACAGTGCCAGAAACTGAGTCAAAACCGTATTCCGGTCGAATCGGCCGCTTGGAAACAAAAGCCAGGGAGGTTCGATATCACATCGTCGACATGGTCCACGACGCGCAATCGGGCCATTGCGGAGGGAGTCTATCCTCCGCCGACATCGTAACCGCCCTGTACTTCGATGTCATGAACATCGATCCCGCGAAACCTCGTTGGACCGACCGCGACCGCTTTGTGCTTTCCAAGGGGCACGCCTGCCCCGTGTGGTACTCCGCCCTGGCCCTTCGCGGATATTTCCCGCAGGACGAGCTCCGCACGCTCAGGCGGAATTCCAGCAGGCTTCAGGGACACCCGGTGTCGACGTATCTTCCGGGCATCGACGCGACCGCGGGCAGCCTGGGCGTCGGTTTCGCGCAGGCCCTGGGCATGGCGCTCGAAGGCAGGATGCTAAAAAAAGATTACACGATATGGTCAATTCTCGGTGACGGCGAACTCAACGAGGGAATCGTGTGGGAAAGCGCAAACGCCGCGGCTAAATTCGGCCTGGACAACCTTGTGGCCATCGTAGACCGCAACAACCTGCAGAACGACGGGACTTCGGACGCGATCATGCCCATGGAGCCGATAGACGCGAAATTCGCCGCTTTCAACTGGCGCGTCATCAAGGTTTCCGGGCACGACATGACGGCGGTCGTGGCCGCGCTGGAGGAAGCGAAGCTGCGGACGGGAAAACCCACCGTCATCATCGCGAAAACCGTAAAGGGCAAAGGTGTCAGTTTTATGGAAAACAAGCGCGAATGGCACGGCAAAGCCCCCTCCGACGCTGAATATTCCCAGGCTGTGCTCGAACTCGCTGGAGGCGCGGTATGAACATGACGGCATCGAAAATGCCGACCCGACGGGCTTTTGCGGACCGCATGCTGGAGACCGCCGCATTACGGACGGATTTTACCGTGTTCGAATCCGACATCGGCTACTCCACGTATTCGTACCTGTTCGGCGACAAGTATCCGGAACGGTACTTTAACATGGGTATCGCCGAGATGGTCACGGTAGCCGCCGCGGCGGGCATGGCGGCCGACGGAAGGCCTGCGGTGGTGTGCGGCTACGGCGTGTTCCTTACGATGCGCGCGCTCGAAGTGGTACGTTCCTTCATCTGCTATCCCAAGCTCAATGTAAAGTTTTTATCCAGCCACGGCGGCGTGACGGCGGCCATCGACGGCGTTACGCATCAAGCCACCGAGGACATAGCGTTCATGACCACGCTCCCCAACATGAAGGTGCTCGTGCCCTGCGACTCAGCGTCCGCGAGGGCTGCCTTCGATATCGCCCTGGATGCTCCCGGACCAGTGTTCACGCGGCTTATGCGCGACCCGCTCTTCGAACTCTACGGCAGCGAGGAAAAATTTACATTGGGAGGAAGCAAACGGCCGCGCGAAGGCCGGGATGTGACGATCGTATCCTACGGCGACTGCGTCTTCCAGGCCCTCGAAGCAGCCGACGCGCTTGCGGCGAAAGGAATATCGGCGGAAGTGCTCGATTTCTACAGCATCAAACCTTGGGACGAAGCGGCCTTGCGCGCCTCCCTGGCCAAGACGAAAGCCCTCGTCGTCTGCGAGAACCACCAGCGCAGGAACGGCCTGGGTTATGAACTGGGTATCTGGTCCCTTACGAACATGCCCGTGCCTTTTGCCCAGCTCGGGCTCGACGATACTTTCGCCGAAAGCGGAAGCTACCGGAAAACGCTCGAGGTTTTCGGCATGGATTCCCGAGCGATCACGGAAGCGGCGATCAAGGTCGTCGCGACGAAAAAATAAGGCGGCTTTGCCCGTCATAAGGAGTGCTCCATGAAACTTGCTGTAATAACCGGATTCCTGGGAAAAACCAAGGACCGGTTCCATGATTACAACGAACAGAAATCCCTGGAAGAGAAATTCGCGTTGCTCTCGAAAATTCCCGGATACACGGGCGTGGAGACGGTCTTTCCCTATGAAGTCCCTTCTCCCGCCGATTACAGGGCGCTCCTTGCGAAATACCGCCTCGAGATTGCCGCCATCAACGTGAACGTGAAAGGCGAACCGGAATTCAAATCCGGCGGGCTCACTTCCTCGGACGGCGCCATCCGTGCACGAGCGCTCAAGATCATCAAGGATTCCAAAGACTTCGCGCACGAGGTAGGCGCGGACAAGGTTACCTGCTGCCCCCTGGGCGACGGTTACGAGTTCTCGTTCCAGTACGACTATTCCGCCGCCTGGAAACACTTGGTTGAGGCTTTCCGAGAAGCGGCGGCATATAGACCCGAGATAACCTTGTACATCGAGTACAAGCCGTCGGAAACCCGGGGGCATTGCTTCGTGGACAGCGCCGCGAAAACGCTGTGCCTGATCCAGCAGGCCGGTACCAAAGGCCTCGGCGTCACCATCGATTTCGGGCATTCTATTTACGGCGGGGAGAACCCTGCCGAGGCTTTCGCGCTCGTACGCGACGCTGGCGTGCCTGCGTACGTGCACATAAACGACAACGACGGCAAGTGGGACTGGGATTATTTCTGCGGCACCAAGCACTACCTCGAGTATGTGGAGTTCATGTGGTACCTCAAGCGCTACGGCTACGACGGCTACCTGACCTCGGACACGAGCCCTACGCGCTGGGACGTCGGCGGCACCTTCGAGGCAAACGCCCGGCTAACCAACAAGATAGAAAAACTCCTTGCCCGCCTCGACGACAAGTCCTTGACGCGCGGCATGGGCGGAGCGGATTATCTTGAAACGTGGAAATACATAGAGCGCGAGATTTTCGGGCTCAAGGACTAGGAGGCTTCATGGCCAAATATAAAGTTCTCGTTACGCGCCGGATTCCGCAAATCGGGCTGGATATGCTCTCGGCGGATTGCGAGGTGGAGCTGAGCCCCCACGACAGACCGATGACCCGGGCCGAACTCCTCGAATCCGTCCGGGGAAAGGACGGCGCGATAACCCTGCTTACCGACAAAGTAGACGCGGAGTTCTTCGACGCGGCAAGCGGGGCCAAAGGTTTCGCCAATTTCGCGGTAGGTTTCGACAACATGGACGTAGCTGAGGCGACGAAACGCGGGCTGCCGCTTTCCAACACTCCGGACGTTCTTACCGAGGCAACGGCAGACATGGCCTGGGCCTTGCTGTTCGCCGTTGCGCGCCGGGTCGTGGAATCCGACGCGGTCATGCGCGCAGGCGCGTGGAAAGGCTGGGGACCGTTGCAGTTCATAGGCGGCGATATTACCGGCGCGACCTTGGGAATCGTAGGGGCAGGTCGCATCGGCGCGGCCATGGCCCGAAAATCGACAGGCTTCAGGATGAAAATCCTGTATACGGACGCCAAGCCGAATCCCGCTCTGGAAGCCGAAACCGGAGCCGTTTTTACCGGCTTCGAAACCCTCGTGCGGGAATCGGACTATGTCAGCGTACACGTGCCCCTGCTGCCCGAGACCCGCGGGCTTTTCGATTACAAAGTATTTACCATGATGAAACGCAGCGCCTACTTGATAAACACCGCCCGCGGTCCGGTGGTCAAGGAGGACGATCTCGTGCGCGCGCTCAAGGAAAATCTTATCGCCGGAGCCGGACTGGACGTGTATGAGAAGGAACCGCTCATGGCTGACGGCCTGGCTGCCCTGCCCAACGTAGTCCTGTGTCCGCATACCGCCAGCGCTACCATTTCCAGCCGCAACGGCATGGCGGTCAAGGCCGCGACCAACCTGCTCGCGATGATCAAGGGGCTGAAGGCACCCGACTGCCTGAACCCGGAGGTTTACGCATCCCGCGTATGAGCGTTAGGCCGGTTAATTAAAGAAAGCCCGGGAACCGAGAGGTTTCCGGGCTTTCTTTAATTTGCCGGGCTTCCGACCACCGCCCATGTTTTATCATGGACGGCGGCATCCGAAAGCCGTTACTTGGACAGGAGCAGACCCCGGAGGATCGAGGTAGACGCCGGGACATAGGTTACGATTATGATAACGAGCAGCATCATGGCCATGAGCGGCAAGATGCGCTTGGAAATCTCGCCGATACCTGCCTTCGCTATCTTGGCAGCTATGAACAAGGTTCCCCCTACGGGAGGCGTATACAGGGCGATCGCGAGGTTTCCCGTGAAGATGACGCCGAAATGCACCATGTCGATCTTGAAATACACGGCCAGGGGTATGAAAAGAGGAGCGGACAGAAGCATGGCCGGAAGCGGCTCGATAAAGATGCCGAGTATGAACAATGCGATGTTCACCATGATGAGGAACTGCCATGGTTCGGTGGCGACCGCGGAAATCACGGCGGTCATTTGCTGGGCAACCTGGTTTACCGTGATCAACCAGGATAGGCATCCGGTTGCGCCGATGACGAGCATCACCGTGGCGCTCGTCTTGAGAGCGGCAAGAAGCAAGCCCGGGACATCCCGCCATTTCATGTCCTTATAAACCCAGATCGAGATGACGAGACCGACCACGGTGGCTATCGCGGCCGCCTCGGTGGGCGTAAACGTACCGGTCCAGATGCCGCCTATGATGATGACGGGCAGGAGCAAGGCGAATGCCGCACCTTTGAAGGCCGTCCAAATCTCTTTCAGCGAAGATGGCTTGCCTCCCTTGTCGCATCCGGTCTTGATTCCTTCGCGCGCGCAAATCAGGCTGAGCGCCAGTGCCGAGAATATCGCGGGCACGATACCGGCCATGGAAAGTTCCCGCATGGATACGTTCCCGATAAAAGCATAGACAAGGAACGGTATGGAAATCGGCATGAGCAGTGCCAAGGTTCCGGCAACTGCTATCAACGCCGCGGTAAAACCCTTTGAATAACCTTTTTGAAGCATGAGTGGAATGACTATGGAACCGATGGCCGCCGTGTCCGCGAGTGCGGATCCGGAAATGCCCCCGAACAGGAGGCAGGCGCTTACGGTTACGATTCCCAACCCGCCGGGGAGGAATTCGAGCAGTGACTGCAGGAAAGTAACGATACGCTTTCCTGCTCCGCCTTTGGAGAGTATCTCGCCGGCGAACATGAACAGAGGCACCGCGATGAGCATATAGGGCTCGATTCCGGAAAGGAATGTGAGCAGGATATTCGGTATCTTTATGAGCCATCGCTGATCCGTGAAGAAAATTGCGCCGATGGTGGTCGAGAGCAATCCGAACATAAGCGGTACTCCCGAAAGAACGATTACTAGGAATACCGCGAAAAGTATTAGGGCAAACATTATTTTTCCTCCTCGCCGTATCGTTTGGCGCGGGGAACTCCCCGAAGAATCTGGTAGATGTCATACAGGAGAAATACGAGGGAAAGCCCGGATCCTACAGGAAGCGCAAGATACTGCAGGGCTATGGGCCATTGCAGTATGACGAGCGATGTCTCCCAGGATCGGTTTACGAGCGTTATGCCGAAATACATGCAGACGAACATGACGAAGGCGCAGAAAGATTGTATGAAACCATCGGCGATCAATCGCGCTTTATCCGAAAGTTTATCTATGAATTCGGTGATGGTCATGTGCGCGCAGCGGCGAATCGCCGCCGCTCCGCCCAGGAAAGTAACCCAAGTCATTAAAAATTCGCAGAGTTCCGTGGTAAAAGCGACGTCGAATTTAATGACGCGGATGGATACGTTCAAGGAAACGATGCCGACCATGGCGAACCCCATCAAAACGAGGACAAGATCGAGTATATCGCCCAGCCATCGGATAGGCGCCGGTCCCGGCGGTCCTTTGGGAAGAAAAAGCATACAACCTCCTGCCGATTCCGTCCCGTTCACCGGGCGGATCGAAATTCCTAAAAAGAAGGCCGGCCAGCGGCCGGCCTCCATGGTCAAATATGATGCAACTATTACTTTACGGGAAGGGCTTTGCGGACTGCTTCGGCATCGGCGAGGAATTCCTTTACATCGGCGGGGGATCCTCCCGGAAGTGTTTCGGCGATCTTGTATACGGGTTCCATCGCCTTTCGGAATGCGGCTATATCGGGAGTTGATATCTTTGCGCCTTTGTCGGCCATTTCCTTGAGTTGGGCTGCTTCTTTTTCCTTGACCGACTTCCTGCTGAATGCGGCCGCGTCCTGCGCGGCTTTCAGGAACAGAGCCTGGTCGGCTTTGGAAAGACCTTGCCACGTGATTTCGGAAATCGCGAGCGGAAGCGGGCTGTACACATGGCGGGTCAGAGTTACATAAGGAGCCACTTCATAGAACTTGTTGGAAAGAATGGTATCGATAGGGTTTTCCTGGCCAATGACGGTTCCCTGCTGTATCCCTAGGTAGACTTCGTTCAAGGGCATTATTTGGATCGTAAATCCCATATTTTTGATGACCTCGGTCATCATGGCGTTTGCATAGCCGCGCAGTTTCTTGCCGTTGCAGTCGGCAGGAGTCTTCACGGGATCTTTTGTCGTCAGGCAGCGGAAACCGGCTTCCCACGTGGCGAGGAATCGAAAACCTTTTGAGGGAGCCAGATCATACTGCTTCTTGAGCCATTTGGATTCGTCGTAAAGTTTCCAGCCTTGTTCGTATGAGTCGACCAGGTAGGGCATCGCAGTCATGTTGAGGCTGGGAATCTGAGGAGCGTAGGATCCGGTCGCGGAAACGGTAAAATCGATACCTCCCAAGTTGAGCTGTTCAATGTTTTTGGGATCGTTTCCAAGTTGCGAAGAGGGATACACCTGAACTTCGTATCTTCCTTTGGTGTATTCCTTTATTTTTTGGCCGAAATACTTTGCAGCCAAATCGCGTAGACCGTCGGGTTGATCCGTGTGGCTGAACTTGAGGACGATCGGCGCGGCTGAAAGTGCGCTTACCGCCATCATCATTGCGATTAGCAGACCAAGCCTTATCTTCGAATCCTTCTTCATAAGAACCTCCTGATAATATTGTATGTAAAGTATTGCATACAAAATATAGAATACCACAAATTTTTATTCTGTCAAGAGAAAACCAAAAGAACTATCCATTGTTTATGGAAACAAGTACCTCTGAGGATTTGTCATGTTGCCATCACGACAGCGGTGCAATCGCCACAACGGCTAATCTATTGGTAGGGCTGACCGAATACTTCGCGATGCCGGTTTTTCATCTTAAACTCACAGGAGCCATTCCTGTGCAGCGGGAATTCCCCTTAGAAAAGTGAACTCGGACCTTAAAACAGCCTTACCGTGCCGCCTATCGAGAGCACGACGACTCTAATAAGGATCAATTGAAGGAGTACACTATAAATTTTCGGGTTTATTTTTTTAGAACTTCCGGATTGACGATCCCTTTCCAGGCAGGCTGCTTGGCCATCATGCGAATGGCCATTTCCCTGGCAGCCTGAGGGTCGAAGCCCTGGGTTTTGACGATGAATCCGCTCATGCCTTCAAAGCGCTGACCATAAGACTGCAGGCTTCCATCAGGATTTGCGCAGTGAACGCACCAGTCTTTGGATAGATCGCCTAAGGGATAATCCGCCGGCTTTTGCAGCGGCATGCCGCAACTAATGCACGTTTTCATAAGATTCCTCCATATAATGCTCAGGTCTTAAGTAATTTCATGAAATTCGCTACCATGTCCTGTCCGCGGGCTGTAAGAACCGAAGCTCCAGGCGCAAAGCGATCCTTGTTGAGCAGGTAATGATGCACGAGGCCGATCCAACAGTTGAACACAAAAGCATCGGGAACCGGGCGAACGCTACCATTGCTACGCTCCCTCTCGAGTGCCTGGATGAGATGCCAAGAAAGTGTGGAATGTACTCCGGACAACGCATCGGCAACTGGTGTGGGCAGATGTGGAGCTTCCCGGACCAGCCATGTATACAAATCCTCGTGTCCGCTCAGACCCGCGAGGTGCTGCTTTAATATGGCCGTTACTCCTGCTCCAGCTTCGAGCCTCTCGTGTACGGATTGCAGCATCGCCGCGGTTTCCCGTTCCACCACGGCCACCAATAATTCTTCCCGAGTCGGAAAATGTACAAAAATGCTTCCATGCGCCAAACCCGCCAACCGAGCCACATCAAGCGTTTTTAAAGCCAAAAAGCCGTCATAGCGGCACAAGGTGCAGGCGATGTCTAAAATACGAGCTCGAGTATCGGCTTTTTGCTGCTTGCGACTGGATGACTTGTTAATAGTTATTGATTGAGTCATATGTCACTGAGTATACACTCAGTTTAAGGGAAATGCAAATGCCTTTATGTATTTTCACGGATTACAAAATGGTGGAATTGAAACGATACTATTGCGTTAGGCCGTCATTTAAAACGAATAGCGGGGACACGGGGAAGATCACGGCATATTCCTTTCAGGACCAAAATTGACGGCTGTGATTTTTCCAATCGGTTTGACTGATTTCCCCTGGCATGAATTTCGTAAAAACATCGCCTTCCTTGAAATCATTGTTTAAGGTTCTTGTGATCCTTAAAGACTTTATTTCCTTGTTTGCATCATATTCAAATTTAAACGCGATAGTCGTACCTTCTATTTCAAATTCGTCATCGGAAAGTGGCAGCAGCTTCTCGTTTTTGTCTAAATCGTCGAGATAGAGCTGATTATTCTCTGCATGAATTACTAGCCAATAATTTTCGTTTGAGTAGTAACCGGAAAAACGCTTAAAAGAATCATGGTACTGCAATTCCGGGACCATCTGAATTCCAAGAAAGCTTACAATCTGTTTCCGGTAATTATCCCAGTCGCGTGCCTCAATGTTAATTTGAAGTTTGGCAATATCAAACTCCTTATAGAGCTCAGAAGAGATAGCTGATACTTCCTGGAAAACCTTGATACAAGCTGTTTCCCCGCTAAGATTCCTGTTTTTGCAAAAGAAAAAATCATCCACATACTCGATAACATGATCTTTCCAGCCTCCTCTGCTTTCCCAGGCTGTTCTGATCGCTTTATCCACCTCCACTTGATAAAAATGGAAAAGAACCGGATTTAATCCGCTGACGATTGACAAAAGCAGATGGGAAAAATCTTTGATTACCTGCTTGTCCAAATCAAGTCTCAAGCAAAGATCTAAAATATCCTGAAACGGAT
The DNA here is from genome assembly GCA_964485395.1 of uncultured Treponemataceae bacterium. Taxonomy (GTDB): domain Bacteria; phylum Spirochaetota; class Spirochaetia; order Treponematales; family UBA12059; genus JANNSO01. The sequence goes on from CAZAJF010000002.1 coordinate 237,975, forward strand.
AGCTTTCAAAAACACTCACGCATTCGTCACTGTGCGCTTTCGCTGCATAATCCCGCCATTTTTGCGGATAATCATCTAGAACTCTTTGTATAAAATCGGCAACTGGTTCATTATCGTTTCTTTCAAACTCTTCGAGTGGGCTATCGTAGATTTCCCGGAACCGGGGATACCGTCAACGAAGATCAGTTTAGTATTTATCATGTTTTTTCTCCGAACCATGCATAATTGCCATTTTTTTTGCTGCTCGCAATCGAGTATATAGTTCTTTATCCTGAACAGCCAGATAACAGCTTTCTTTAAATCAATCTGTCTTGGATTTCGAGGCTTTAAATTTTATGTGCGTGAGGGAAAAAAACGAAGCATGATCGAAATTATGCTTGCTGGTTTACAGGCGTTAGCGATAGCAGCGGAACTGCGGCGCGGGAGCGCCGCAGTTTTAAGCGAATAGCGCGGCCGCGCACACTGCGTCAGCAGCGTGCGCGGAAACGCCAAAATAATTACATTACCATACCGCCGTCTACGGTGAGGACCTGGCCGGTTATGTAGTCGGCCAACGGGGACGCGAGGAACAACACGGCATTGGCCACGTCTTCCGCGGTGCCGAGGCGTGCCAGCGGAATGTAGTCCACGTATTTCTGGCGCACTTCGGGCGAGAGTTTGTCGGTCATGGCGGACTGGATGAAGCCGGGGGCGATGGCGTTGGCGGTGATGTTCTTGACGGCGTATTCCTTGGCTACCGACATCGTAACGCCGATGATTCCGGCTTTGGCGGCGGCGTAGTTGACCTGGCTGGCGTTGCCCATGAGGCCGATTACGGACGCGATGTTGATGATGCGGCCGTAGCGGGCCTTCATCATGGGGCGGATGGCTTCCTTGGTGCACAGGAACACGCTTTTCAGGTTTACGTTGAGCACGAGGTCCCAGTCGGCTTCCGGCATGCGGATGAGCAGGTTGTCGCGGGTGATGCCGGCATTGTTGACGAGGATCTCGATGGTGCCGAAATCAGCGGCGCAGGTCTCGAAGAGTTTCTGCACGCTTTCCTGGTTGGAGACATCCGCCTGGACGGCGATGCTCTTGCGTCCCAGCGCCTGGATGTCTTTGGAGGTCTGCTTGGCGGATTCCAGGTCCACGTCGGTGATTACGACGTCGGCGCCGGCGGCAGCCAGTTTGAGGGCGATTTCGCGGCCGATTCCGCGACCGCTTCCGGTAACCAAGGCTCGTTTGCCTGTTAGATTTATCATGGTTTGCTCCTTAAGCTCAAATAGTAAACGCGGTGCATGGTATCTGCACCGCTTCAGTTAGACGTTTTCTTCAAGTCTTGTCAACCGAACCCGACTGGGGGTTTGGCCGGAATCTACTTATAATGAAATCTCGGCGATCTGCGCTACGGTGCCGCAAGGTTTGCAGAGGATTTCGGCACTGGCGCTTTTCCAGAGTCCGGACAGCACGGTTCCCGGTCCCGCTTCAAGGCAGGATTCAAAGCCCGCGTCGATGATGGATTTCTGCTCCTCGATCCAGCGCACGGGGCTGATGATCTGGTCGGCCGCCATGCGCTTGAGCACGACCGGGTCCGATTCCCGCTTGCCGCTTACATTGGAGAAAAAAGCCAGTTTGGGGGCGGAAAACTCCACGTCGGTAAGGAATTCCTTGAAGCCGTCGTAGGCGTATTTCATGATGGGCGAGTGAAAAGCGCCCGATACCTTGAGGCGTATGACGCGCTTGGCGCCGGCTGCCTTGATGGCTTCCTCCGCCTTGATGATTCCCGATTCGGTACCCGAAATAACGGATTGGGTCGCCGAGTTGTAGTTGGCCA
>CAZAJF010000003.1:0-58898 GCA_964485395.1 uncultured Treponemataceae bacterium
ATCACGGCAACAGCAAGAAATACTTGCATTTCGTCAACAGGAAGAAAAAATGGCTTTCGGATTATTCGGTCTACAGATCCATCAAGAATCACTATGACGAGCTGGCTGTCCGGAACGGCGTCTCTTCGTCAACCTGGAACGCGTACTGGCCCATAGAGCTGCGAAACGCCGAGCGCAAGGCGATAGCCGATTGGAAAAAAGGCAACGGCGACGAAATCGAAGCCGTCCAGGTACAGCAGTTTCTTTTTTATCATCAATGGAACAAGCTCAAGGACTACGCGAACTCAAAGGGCATACGCATCATCGGCGATCTGCCGATTTTTACGGCGCTGGACTCGGCTGATGTCTGGTCGAGGCCCTAGCTGTTCGACCTGGACCCGGCGAAGGTCCCGCTCAAGGTTTCCGGCGTGCCGCCCGATTATTTCAGCGAGGACGGGCAGCTTTGGGGGAATCCCCTGTACCGATGGGCCGCGCACCGTAAAGAAAAATTCGCATGGTGGACGGAGCGGTTGCGGTATTCTCTCGAAGTCTACGACATGGTCCGCATCGACCACTTTCGCGGCTTCGAGGCGTTTTGGGCGGTTCCGGGCGGCGAGCTCACCGCGCGCAACGGCACATGGGAGAAGGCTCCCGGCCATGAGCTTTTCAAGGCGCTGAAAAAAAGATTGGGCACGAACCTTCCCATCATCGCGGAAGATTTAGGTTTTATAACGGAACCGGTCAGGGACCTTCGGGACGGAAACGGTTTTCCGGGCATGAAGATCCTGCAGTTCGCCTTTGATTCCAAGGAATCGGGGAACGGGCTCACCCCCGATAATATTTTCTTTCCGCACAATTACCCGGAGAACTGCGTGGTCTATACGGGCACGCACGACAACGATACGCTCGTGGGCAAATTCAAGAAAGCCCCGTCCGAGGACATCGCTTTCCTGCAGGAATACCTCGGTTACCGGCCGCCCAATATCTGCCAGGCACTCATACGGGAGGCGCTCAAATCTTCGGCGCGCATCGCCATCGTGCAGATGCAGGATGTTTTGGAGCTGGACAGCGATACCCGGATGAATACTCCGGCAACCATCGGAGGAAACTGGACGTGGCGCCTGCGAGAGGGACAGTTCGATCCGGCAAAGCGCCTCTGGCTCAAGAATATGTCGCGGATGTACGCACGGAATATGTAGGCCGGCGGCTCAATGGATACATCGAAAGATTCGTTTGGTTTCACGATATCCGCATCGGCGGGATTCAGGTTTCTTGAAGGGAGTCGATCATGATAAACATTGCGCTGTTTGGGCCTCCGGGAGCGGGCAAGGGTACTCAGTCGGATTTTTTGGTCAAGGAATACAATCTTTTTTATATATCCACGGGAGATCTCCTGCGCAAGGAACTGGCGGCCGAGAGCAAGTTGGGCCTCGAGGCCAAAAGCATCATCGCGTCCGGCGGACTGGTCTCGGACGAGATAATCGTGCAGATCATCGAGAAAACCATTACCGAGCATCCCGACGCCAACGGTTTCCTGTTTGACGGTTTTCCGCGGACCTATATCCAGTGCTATATCCTGGAAGGCCTCATGATTAAGCTGAATACTTCGCTTCATTGCCTGATCAGCCTCGAAGTGGACGAGGAGGAGTCGGTGGCCAGGCTCCTGAACCGGGGCAAGACTTCGGGCCGGCTGGACGACAATGAGACGGTAATACGGAATCGCTTGCGTGAATATAGCGAAAAGACTCTTCCCGTGCTGGATTTTTACCGCGACAAGGGAATCTATAAAAAAGTCGACGGAGGGCGCGGCATCGAAGAGGTGAACGCGTCCATTTGCGCGATTATCGCGGAGGAACTTTCCCATCACCTGGTGAATCTCGTCATATTCGGGTATCCGGGATCCGGACGCGGCTCGCAGGGCGCCGCGCTCGCTAAAAAATACGGTCTCGAGTATGTGGCTACCGGCGCAATGATCGAAGACGAGATAAGGTCGGGCAGCCTCGTGGGCGAGAATATCGTAAGCCTGTATAACAACGGCCAGCTCGTGCCCGAGGAAATCGTCGTGCAGCTGATAGAAAAAAAACTGGAGCGCTGCAAGGACGTCAAGGGATTCATCTTCAAGGGTTTTCCCAGGACGCTCGTGCAGTCCTATATCCTGGACGGCCTGCTCAAGAAGCACGGTTCCTCGATATCCCGCGTCATCGAGATCGAGGTGCCCACCCTCGAGCTTATCAAGCGGCTTGACGAGCGCAGGAAGACCGACCGCTGCATGCCCTACGACAATACGACCGGCAAGATCGTGCAGCGGCTTTCCGAGCACGAGACCAAGACCGTCCCCGTGATAGCAAAATATAACCAGCTGCACGGCGTGGTCAAGGTTGACGGCATGGGAACCTTCGAGGAAGTGTTCGCGCGCACGTCGGCGGCGCTTGAGGATATTTTCGGAAAGCGCTGAAGGCCGGTTATGCGGCCGTCTCGGGACGGCCTACAGCGGTATCGGGTGCTCCATGAGGATCGTTCCCGCAGGATCCACGAATCGAAGCCTTATTTCTTTGCTGTCGATGTCTATGTCCAGGCTTCCGTGGACCCCTTGCCTGAACCATATCGACGCCGGCGAGACGTAGGTAGGCTCCGGATCGAAATGCCCGCCCATGGCGCCGACGATCGCGTAGGTTACGCCGCCGGATTCCAGCAGTTCCATGTAATGGTTGTGGCCGCTAACCACGAGTTTTACCCCGTAAGCCCTGAAGACCGGATCGAGCGCGCCTATGCTTTCCTTGTTGTCGAACCATTTTACTCCGCCGATCGCTTCGGTTATGCCGGATGAATAGAAAAAGCTGTGCGAAAAAACTATAACGGGATGGCCTTCCCATTTGGCCGTTTCAAGCGCCGTGACGAGCCAGTCCCGCTGAGTCGATGTAAAAGATTCTAAACTCCAGGGCATGTCCAGGAAAACGAGCAGCGCGTTTCCCGCCCGAAGCGAAAAGAAAGACTCGTATTCACCCGTGCCTGCGGTCCCCTGTTCCCGGAGATAGCGGCGGAAATACTTGAGGCCTCCGAACCAAGCGTCATGGTTGCCCGGAATTGCCATGAACGGAACTCCGTCGAGGCCGGCGCCCAATTCCCCGGCCGCTTTTTTCGCTTCGCCGTATCTTCCGCCGAAATGCGCGATGTCGCCCAGTACGATAAAGGCGTCCTTTCGGGGGGAGGCCGTTGCGATGCGCTTGATTATCGCGTTGCGCGCCGCTGGATCCGATCTGCCGCTGCCCCAGTGCGGATCGGAAGAAACGCTCAGGCGCACGACCTCCGGAGCAGTGCCGTACGCGGCGGTGAGAGATATTCCGAAGCGGGCGTCTACGAGATTGAGCGCCGTCGACGGATCCCGTCTGCCTTTGGAAACCGACGCGCAGGAGAGGGCAAGAAACAGGATGGCGACGAGTGCGATACGGTTCATCCCGTAAGTCTAGGCGGTACCCATAACTGGGTCAAGGTTAAGGCGTTTCAATTATGAAACCGAAATCAATCTTGACATTCCGGGGCCGATAACCGAAACTGTGCATGAAAAACGGAGGCTCACTGAAATGAAAACTGGAAAAAAAGCCGCTATGGATTGGGCTTCGCTGGGTTTTACCTATACCAAAACTGCTTGGCGTTTTGCGGCGAGCTGGAAAGACGGCAGCTGGAACGAAGGCCGCCTCGTCCGAAGCAATCGCCTTAAAATCAGCGAGGCTTCCACCGTCATACATTACGGACAGTCGTGTTTCGAGGGGCTTAAGGCATACACCGCGAAAGACGGCCGCATTCTACTTTTTCGCCCCGACGAGAACGCGAAACGGATGCAGCGCAGCTGCGACCGCCTCATCATGCCCCAGTTCCCCGTGGATAAATTCATCGAGGCTTGCAAAAAAGTAATTCTCGCCAACTATAAGTGGCTGCCGCCCTACGGAACGGGCGCCTCGCTGTATCTTCGCCCGTATCTCATGGGCGTGGGCGATAACCTGGGCGTGCGCTCGGCACCCGAATTCCATTTCGGGATCTTTTGCAGCCCCGTGGGCCCGTATTTCAAGAAAGGCCTGAGCCCGGTAAGCTTCATGGTCTCTGAATTCGACCGCGCCGCGCCGCAGGGAACCGGGCAGGCAAAAGTGGGCGGTAATTATGCCGCAAGCCTCCTGTCCAATAAAATGGCCAAGGATAAAGGTTTCGCAGACGCCATCTATCTGGACCCCACGACCCATACCAAGATCGAGGAAGTCGGCGCGGCGAATTTCTTCGGTATCACCAAGGATAATAAATTCATAACTCCCAACTCGTCCTCCATCCTTCGCAGCATCACCAAGATATCCCTGCTGCACGTGGCCAAGGAATATCTGAACATGCAGGTCGAGGAACGCGACGTTTTCGTGGACAAGCTGGACGAATTCGCTGAAGCCGGCGCCTGCGGCACCGCCGCCGTTATAAGCCCGATCGCCTCCATCAGCTATAAGGGCAAAGAGCATGTTTTCTACGACAAGGAAAAAGTCGGACCGGTAAGCCGCAAGCTGTACGATACGCTGGTCGGTATACAGAACGGCGACATAAAAGCGCCCGAAGGCTGGGTGTTCGAAGTTTGACCGCGTTCTCGCGGACGGATGCGGGCAGGCTGGCCGGCGAAAGGGCGGAACGCTATGTTTCTGCCTATGGCCGGCAGCTTGCGGCAGCCGTTAGCGCCGCCATCGGGGCAGGCGAGCTCCTGCTCGAGGCTTTTAACTCCCTCGGAGGCGCTCCCGGTGGACGCGGTAAATGCGAAGCCGATACGCAGGCAGAAAAGCTGATCCACGGCATTCTCGATACCCGGTTTCCAGACTATGGTTTCAGGGGAGAGGAAATCCCCGCGCTCAACCGCTTCTCCGCGGCGGATCCCGAAGCGAGCCTTCGCTGGCTCGTGGACCCGAACGACGGTACGGATGCGTACCTGTCAGGCAGGCGGGGCGCAGCGGTTTCCATAGGACTCGTGCACGGCGACGTTCCCGTGCTCGGCGTGGTGTTCGCCTATGCGGCTCGATGCGGTAGAGGTGATATTTTTTTCTGGGCACAGGGAGGCCCGCTTGTACGCGGGGGCGAAGACGTAAGCAATTCCAGCCGAGTCAGGGTGTCTGGATTGCCCCTGGTAATAACGAGCGGCGGTTCGGACACCGCAAGCCGGGCGTTTTCCGCCGTCTGCGCGCCGTACCGTTTCAGGGCCGAGCCGAGCATCGCCTATCGCTTTGCCCTGGTAGCCGCCGGCGAGGCCGATGCCGCGTTCTCCCTGCACAACCCGAGCGACTATGACGTAGCCGCGGGCCATGCGCTTCTTTTAGGCGCCGGGGGCGACCTGTACGCGGAGGGCGGCGCGCCGATCCGCTATGGGCAGTCAGCCGGACCCGATGGGCAATGGATGCACGTAGGAAACTGTTGGGGCGGAGTGGGGCAGGTTCCCCTTGAGCTCGCCTCGCGCGACTGGACCCTCGCAAAAAAAACGCAGAACGTCCGGCATCCCGAATATCCTTTCGTTAAAAGCGAAAAACATCTGGTTTTTTCCGACGACCCGGAAATTCTGTCCCGTGCATGCGGCTGCCTGCTTGGCGCGGTCGCAGGTGATTCCCTCGGCTCCTTGGTGGAGTTCAAGAGCTCCCGGGAAATATCCCTGCTCCATCCCGTGCCGGAGGATTTCAACCTGACGGACGGCGGCGTCTGGGGCACGCTTTCCGGGCAGCCCACCGACGATACGGAACTGGCCCTGATGCTTGCCCGCTCCATACTCCGCGCAGGCAAATACGACGCCGACGAAGCCGCCTTGGCCTACGCTTTCTGGCACGACAGCCACCCCTTCGACGAAGGCGGAACGACCCGTGCGGCGCTTGCGGGAATTTCACGCCGAGCGGCCGACGTCTCGCCCTCTTCGGCGGCGCTGCGCGGCGCGGCGACCCGGAGCGAATCCGAGGCAAACGGCGCGCTCATGCGGCTCGCGCCTCTTCCTGTCTACGCCATGTTCCAACCAAGGGAAAATATCGTCGCATGGGCCATGCAGGATGCTTCCCTTACCCATGCCAACCCGGTTTGCGCTCTTTCCAACGCGGCATTCGCGGTGGCCATAGTCTCGCTTCTGCGCGGCGATGCCGGGGAAACGGCGTGGAGAAACGCCATAGACGCCGTGCGCGACCTCGGGCTCCGAAACCTGAGTAAATATTCCGTAACTGTTGTTTCAGCCTTGGAGGCGGCGGCGCAAGGATTCCCGCGCGATTACGAGTCGCACATGGGGCATGTGCTTCTGTGCCTGCATAATGCCTTCAGCTGCCTGCTCTCGGGTCTTGGCCTGGTGGAAGGCATCAGGAAAAGCGCGTTGGCGGGCGGCGATACCGATACGAACGCGGCAGTCGCCGGAGCCTTGCTAGGCGCGGCCTGCGGGGAAAACGAGCTGCCGTCCGCATGGAAAGCCGCAATCCTGAGCTGTCGCCCAATCGAGGGAACCTGCCTGCGGCCGAGACCCGAGCCTTTATGGCCTGTGGATATACCCCGAATCGCGGAAAGGCTGCTGGTGCTAGGAAGACAGTCCGTTATCTCCTGACGGAGCTTGCCCACGGTGCCCCGGCCGCTATTGCCGCGGCGTATACCGGGCATGAGGGAACGTGCGCGCCGGGAAGATAGCCCGTGCTCATGAGAAACTCGCCCGTAATCTCCCCTCCGGTAAACAGAAATGTTTTTTTGAAGAGTTTTACCCAATCGGTCTTCTCGGCCGGGTGATGCGCGTCCAGCCATGCCTTGAAGGAACCGTGGGACGATCGCAGGGCGAGTATCCGGCCGGCATTGCCGATGGCGGCGTCCACTTTCAGCCTGTTGCGGATTATGCCCGGGTCTGAAAGCAGGCGCATCCTGTCTTTCTCTGAATACGCCGCGATTTTTTCGATGTCGAAGCCGTCGTAGGCCTTATAGAAGTTATCTTTTTTTCTGAGTATCGTTCCCCAGGAAAGCCCCGCCTGGTTTATCTCCAGGATGAGGCGTCCGAAGAGCTCTTCGTCGCTTGGCAGCGGAAAGCCGTATTCCTTGTCATGGTAGGCCACATGGTGCAGCTCCACGGGAATGTCCCCGTCCGTCGCGACGCGGTTATTGGCCGCGACGCGGTTATTGGCCGCGAAGTATCGGCAGGCCTCGCAGTAATTCGCAAACCGAATTTCCGGCATCAGCCTTTCGTTTTTCCCATTCCAGCCACCTTGGCTTTGAGCTCTTCCATTCGCATTACGTTTTCCTTGCCCAATTGGCTCAGCGAGGAAGCCTGTGTCAGGAGCGAATCGCAGGACGCGCTCATGTTCAGGGCTTCCTGGCGCATGTGCGCGGCGACTTGGCGCGATGCGGCGGAGCGGGTCGCCGCGGCCCTGAGCGCCTTGCCCGTATCGTCCGCCGCCTTGCCCGCGGAATTCGCCAATGCCGTGAATCCCTCGATGGCTTGGCTTACGCCGTTGGTGCCCGAGGATATTTCGCGAAGTTTCAATAACAGATCGCTGAGCGTCGACGAGACGCGCTGTATTTCCTCGGACATCCTGGAGAAGAATTCGCTTGTCTCCGTGCTGGCCCTGGTAGCGCCTTCCACGACGTCGCGCGTTTCCATGAGGATGCCCGCGATCGTGCGTGAGCCTTCCGCGGTCTCCTCGGACAGTGTCCTGATTTCCTCGGCCACTACGCCGAAGCCCTTTCCGGCCTCGCCTGCGTGCGCCGCCTCTATGGAAGCGTTCATGCCCAGAAGGTTCGTCCTGCCCGCCACGTCGCCGATGAGCGTGTTCATTTCGTCCATGCGCCCGGTGGACACCACGATGCCTCCGATGGTGCGCGCTACTTCCGCGATTTGGTCTTCCCCGTCGCGGGCCATAGTGGCGAGGCTTGCCACGCCGCTCTGGCGCTCTCCCGCCGATTGGCCGATTTCCTCGACCGCGCGGATCATCTGCGAAACCGCCGCGCTGGCCTCGAGCACCTTGGTGGAATACTCGCCGAGCGCCTCGCGCACTTTATCCTGAGCCTTGATTACCTCGGTCTCGCCCGCGGCGTTGGAGGCCAGCGTCTCGTCAAGGGAGCTTAAGCCGGCCGATTCGGCGGCCGCGGTGTCGCGCAGGGAGCGCGCGGAGGCTGAAAGCGAATCGGAAGCCTCGGCGAGCCGGCTACCGATTTTGAACGCGGCCTCGTTTGCGGTTGCCACCGCAGCGGACATTTCTATGTATTGCCTTTTAGCAAGTTCGGCGGATTCCGCGCTTTCGTTTACCAGCATGCCTTGCAGGCGGATCACTGTTGCGGTAAAAACCCCTCCTACGATTACGATGATTCCGCAGGTTGCCAGGTTTTGCATTGCAAGCATGGTGATTACGCCGCTATCAAGCGGTCTGGCATCAAGCCAGTAGAGGGCGAATATGCCTGCGAGGACCAACACGGTGATTATAAGCGCGTGTATGCGCGAGATGCCGATTAATCCAACGGTGATTATTACGAATAAGCCAAGCGTCGCAAAAACGTAAGTCTCGTATACGTTTTGATAGGCATCGAACTTTATAGCCGCGAACATTACCAGGAACAGCCCGTACATAAACACAGCCGAAGCCGTTCCGTACTTTCCGATGGCCATTAGAAACAGCACGAACGCGCAGAAAAGCACGAGTCCCACCAGAACGCCCGCCACGGCGGCCGCGCCCGTAAGCACCATGACCAGGCACAGACCCAGGCCGAGCGTCCCGATCGTCATGGCGATGGGCGCGAGGACGCGCGCTTTTTTACGGGTGCGGATATCGCTTTGGAGATAAGGTTTGATGAACGGCTTGAAAACAAACTCGAATACTTTATTCATTACTTTTCTCCGTGGCTTTTTTCGCTTGTGGGTACTTCTAAAAACTTGGTTGTTTCCTCGAGGTACCTCTACAATTCGTTCTACGAATTGTCTTTAAATGTGGAGGACATCGTAAACGATAAGGTTCTCGATGTCCTCTCTATTGTAGTATGCCTGCAAAAAGTATAGTCATTCGACCAAAAAAAACAAGGTTATTCTTCCGGTGAACCCAAAAAACCGGTATGGTTCCGGAAGTCTCTCCCGGAAAGCGGCGTTATGCGAGTCTGGCCAGGAGTTCTTGCAAATATTTCCAGAATATCGCCGCGGAGGGAATGTGCGTCGTTTCGTCGGGCGAGTGGGGGAATCGTATGGTAGGCCCGAGTGAAATCATGTCCCACTGGGGATACACCGGCCTGAACAAGCCGCATTCCAGCCCGCCGTGGGTGGAGTTTACTTTAGGCATCGAGCCAAACAGCTTGGTATAGGAGTCGGTGGCGATCTTGAGAAGCGGGCTTTTAGGCTCGGGAGTCCATGCGGGCGATCCGGCTTTTCTCTCGACCTTTGCCCCGGCCGCCGCGAGCGCATCGTCTATGGATTTGGTGAGCTGTTCTTTTTCGGCGTCCGAAGAGCTGCGGATAAGGGCTAAAGTCTCGAGCGTCGCGGTATTCGCGTCCGCGGCCTTCAAGGTTACGATACCCATGTTGGAAGATGTGCGCGTAGCCCCCGGCATGTCCGGTTCCATGGCTACAAGGCCGTTGGGAACCGTGCGGATGACATCGAGCACTTTTTTGGAGTCGCCTGCCGACAGGCATTTGTCAGGTGCCGGAGCGTCTGAGAGCGAAACCGAAAACCCCGGATCGCTGGACGCGAATTCTTTTTGCAGAACCTTGGTTTCCGCATCGAGCGAAGCCTTCCATGCCGCGAAGTTTTTTTCAGGGATTCCCACGAGGGCGCTCGAGTCCCGGGGAATCGCGTTGGAGGCGTCGCCGCCCTGCAATTTTGACAGCAGCGAGGAGTTGTCGGCTTTGGCCAACAAGCGGCAGAGCACGATGTTGGCGTTGCCCCTCCCGCGGTGAATGTCCATTCCCGAATGCCCGCCGAGCAGGCCGGAAACCTGAACGGTCTGCCATTTTATCCCCGTAGGGCTGTTTGCCAGCGGCAGCTTCAATGTGGAGGCCGTTCGGTTGGATCCCGCGCAGCCGATCGTCAATTCGTCGACTTCTTCCCCGTCGAGGTTGAGAAGATATTTTCCGCCCAGAACACCGGCCTTGATCTCGCGCGCGCCTGTCATTCCGTCTTCTTCGTTGACGGTAAACAGGAACTCGAGCGGGCCGTGCGCCATGGTTTTATCTTCCATTATGGCGATCATCGCCGCCGCGCCCATGCCGTTGTCCGCGCCTAATGTGGTGTCCGTCGCGATAAGCCACTCGGTATCCTTAGGATTTCTGCGCGGCCTGATGGGATCTTTCGTAAAATCGTGCTTTGAACCGTTTCTGGCTTGGGGTACCATGTCGAGGTGGGCCTGCATGATAACGCCGGGACTGGTTTCCTTGCCCCCGGAGGCGGGTTTCCTGACGATGATGTTTCCGGAAGAATCCTGGGTAAATTGGAGGCCAAGGGTTTTTGCTTTGGAGACAACCCAGTCGCCCAGTTGTTTTTCGTGGTGCGACGGATGCGGGATGGAACAGATGGCCATGAAATTGGTCCAGAGGGCGCGTGGTTCAAGTCCGGAAATATCCATGATGGCTCCTTGCCGTTGTTCAGTCGGTTCTGGTAAATACCCGACCCAGTTTATGTGAGTTTTTTGACATGCGCAAGGGGAGATTTTTCGGTGTGCTCACGCGAAAAGACGTCTCGAATATTCGCAGTGTCCACACTGTTACAGGCGTGTTAGGCCGTACCCGAAAAGGATGAGGCCTTGCGCTATGAGATAGGTGATCCAAGGTATCTGGTATTCGGTTTTGGGATGTTTCCGCCCGTTGATGGTGGTCCCTCCCATGATGGCGTCCGATAGCAGGAAAAACAGCGCTCCGCCTGCGATCGCATACCAGAAGCCGCCGTAAACGAGAGCTGCGGAAATCGCGAATGCCGCCATGCCGCCCAAAATGAATCCATAGATGAAGGCGCCGGCCATTATTTTTTTAGGGCGTTCGGGGTTGTACACCTTGAATCGGAATAGGATGGCCGGAAGCACCACAAGAACGGCCAAAAACAGGATCAGGTGCCCTTCGGCCGCGAGTGTCGATATGGACGCGAGCGAAGCCATGCCTCCTATATAGCATATCTGCGAAGCTGTGAAGCAGAGAATGCCGAAAAACAGGGGTTGTCCCGTGAGCCGCTCGATGGGGCGAAACTGCAGGTTGAACAGGTCGCCGAAAAACGAGAAAGTCATGCCCAGCGGTATGAGCAGGGAAAGTATATCATGTCTTCCCGGCAGGGAGAACAGAGCCCAGCCGTACAGGACGAGCTGGAACGAAAACGACAGATAGGCGCCTCTGCAATGCGGCAGCCGATCTTCCGCCGTATCGATTTTAGCTATCGTAAGCCAATGTATGCAGAACGACAGGAGTACGGTTGCCGGAAGGGCGGCCAGAAGCAGAATAGGGTTTTGCATGAATGTGCCTCCTGGTTCAGGACAATACGTCGACGTGCACGTTGGCCAGGATTTCTTCCCGCACTTGGCCGACTATCTGCTCATGTTTTCTTTTTCTTTTATTCCAATAATACTTCCAGTAGGCCCGGGCGGGGAAGTAAGCAAGCGCCATTCCTCCCAGGATCAGGGCCGGCATTCCCAGTATTCCAAGATCGACTATTCCGTTCAGGCCGAGTACAAGAGAGGCTCCGAAGCCAAGGGGGGCTCCCGCCAACCCCGCCAATGCCAGTATGTTGGCTTTGGCCCACATGCCTACGTTTTCCCTGGCTTCTATGAGCGTTTTGCCGTTTCGGTTGCGGATGGTAATTGAAAAGGGGACGCCGGTGTTCATGGAAACGGCGTTATGGTCGCGGGTCCAAACCAAAGTACGGCCCAACATCTGGAGATTGCCGGGTTCTTCCATGATGGCCGATATGCGCGTGGAAAGATCTTCCAATCGGTCCGCGTTCAAGTCTTCGTCGATAGTGACGGCGGTTTCGACGAAGCGCGGCATTCCGCCGGGATTGTCGCCTTTGTTTTTACGTACGGAGCGCATCTGCGGCTCGTTGATGGCGAGGCGGATATATTCCGGGTCTATCCCGCTTTCCTTGGCGATATTTTCAAGGTCCGAAAGCCTTATTCGCGAGCGGTCCAGGACAAGGTCCTTGTTTTGAAGTTCCACTGCCCGTTCTAAAATCGTGCTTATTTCTTTGTCATTGTATGTTTTTTCGCTGTCCATGCGCCATTTTCCCCGCAGCGCCCCAAGCTGTCAAGCGTGGGGCGCCGGTAAAGATGCAGCTGCCACGGTTTTTCGTCTTCATGGTATACTGGAGCCTTCGTAGGAGGTGACCGTATGGCGACTGACCAAGACCTGGTCGATTTTATGATGGAACAAATGGCGGATGCCGGGGTGATGAGCTGCCGGAAAATGTTCGGCGAGTATGCGCTCTATTGCGACGCCAAGGTAATCGGTCTCGTCTGCAACAACCAGCTGTTTATTAAGCCTACTGCGGGCGGACGCGCATTCATCGGCGACGTCGTCGAAGGATTCGCGTATCAGGGTGCCAAGCCCAGCTTGCTTATCGAAGATAAATTCGAGGATCGCGAATGGATCAGCGAGCTGGTCAGGATAACCTGTGCAGAGCTTCCCTTGCCGAAACCCAAGAAGAAGAAAGCGACTCATGGATAGAAGGTTGACAAATCGAAGCAAATGGTTCAATATTGAACTATAACCGTCAGCTAGTCAGGGGAAATATTATGAGATTAGTAAAGTTGATAGCCGTAGCGTCGATTTTTCTGTGTGCATCGTTCCAGCTCGTATCCCAGCAATTTATCGATACCGATGGGAATGCCTACGAAACGATCGTTCTGGCCGGGAAAACATGGATGGCGTCGAATTTTCGCTGCACCAAAACACCGGCGGGAAATTCTATGGCGCAAGGCCGAAACTCGCGTGGAGGCAGCACGTACGCCAGTTTTTATAGACGCGAAGCCGCGGGTGATCCAACGGAAGAAAAGAATCCCGTGTTCTACAATTGGCTGGGAGCGTTGGCGGTCTGCCCGGCAGGTTGGCACATACCCTCGGAAAAAGAATGGGAAGATTTGATAGCGTATCTCTCTGTGGAGGGCAACGCCGGAGCGGGAACTATACCGGGAGCAAAGCTACTCGGACCTTCCGGCGGATCGGGTTTTAATGCCCTGCTTGCAGGATCGTGGGATGCCGGATTATTCTTCGACCATGGCGCATATGCGGCTTTTTGGTCATCCACGCAATATCCATCCGACTCTCGCGACATGTGGCAATTCAAGTTTACCCCGACCGCCTGGTACAAGATATTTATCGACAAGCGATGCGCGTTCAGCCTCAGGCTCGTGAAGGATTGACGGATCGCGCGTATCAGCGAGGCTTTGATTTTCCGCTGTCATACGCCACTGTCTCCTCGATTCCCTGACGCAGGCTGTGGTTCGCCTTGAAGCCGAGTTCCCTGCGAATCGCGCTTGCGTCGTATAGCCAGTGCGAGTTGCGCACTTTAAGCACATAGTCGCGCGTTATGGGGGATACTGCCCCGAAGAGCCCGGCGCAACGTTCCACGAGACCGGCAAAAAAAAGCTGTACCGGAAATGGTACGGAAAGCCAGAACCATTTCTTGCCCATGGCCTCGGAAATGGTCGTGAGAATTTCCTTCCAGGAATAGCCCTCGGCGCGTTCGTCGCTTACGAAATAAGTCTTGCCTATGGCTGCGGGATTTTTGGCGCAGCGGATCATGGCATCCACGAGATCCGTCACGTAAATGAGGATGGACTGCTTTTGGCCGTTGCCCATGGTCATGTGGATTCCCGCCTTCAGGACGTTCATGATCAGCTGCAGTTCTTTTTGACGCGGGCCGATTACGAAGGGCGGGCGTAAAATCGTTACCGGGAAGCGCGTGCCAAACGACAAAACCGCAGCCTCGGCTTCAAGCTTGCTTTTTCCGTACCAGTCGTCGGGTTTGCACGGCGCGCTTTCGTCGGGATACCGCCCCGGGCCTGAATCGCCGGCGGCGGAAACGCTCGAGACGAATACGAAGCGCTTGATCGATACTGCATTTTTTTCGCAGGCGTCAAGCAGCAGTCTGGTGTATACTGTATTAACCCGATGATAGTCTTCCCAGGCCGGCGCGTTGATGACCGCCGCCAGGTGAAAAACCCAGTCCGACCCGCGTACCGCCTCGGCGAGCGCGGCTTCGTCCTCGAATGAGGCGCGGATGACATGCGCTCCGGCGCTTTCCATATGCGGCAGCCGGCTCTTCGCGCGGGCAAGGCACTGGACTTGATGACCGCCGCGCAGCAATGTTTCCGCCAGGTGGCTGCCGATAAAGCCGCTGGCTCCGGTGATTAATGCTTTCATTGGGATACAGTCTAGCACACCGATGCTTTTTGGCAAGGAGGCGCACATGAAGGTCTTTATTTTAGGTGGAACCGGCTTGCTGGGATTCCACGCGCTTCGAGCGCTCCTGGAGCGGGGGCATGACGTCGGCGTTCTTTCGCTCCCTGATATCGAGCTGGGCAGCTGGTTTCCCCCGGAAGCGCGCGTCGGTTTCGGCGACGCGTTCACCATGAGCCGGGACGAACTGCGCAGGACGTTTGCGGGGTATGACGCCTTGGTCTATGCGCTTGGTCCCGACGACCGTGTAACGCCCGAAGCTCCCGCCTACAAATTTTTCCACCGGTATCTCGTGGAGGCCTGCGGCAACGTCGTCGGGGCCGCAAGGGAGGCGGGCGTCAAGCGCTGCGTTGTCCTGAGCTCCTATTTCTGTTATTTCGACCGGCAGAACCCGACGTGGCGCCTCGCGCAGCATCATCCGTATATCCAATGCAGGAACGAACAGGCCAACCGCGCGATCCTGGAAGGCGGCCAGACCATGGACGTGATGACGCTTGAATTGCCGTATATCTTCGGTACCATGCCTGGTCGTATGCCCTTGTGGAAGAACGTGCTTTTGGATCGCATCCGAAAAATGAAACCCGTCATGTTCACCAAAGGCGGCACGGCCATGATCACCACGGAGCATGTCGGCGAGGCCGTCGCGGGCGCAGTGGAGCGCGGCATTCGCAATACTCGCTATCCGATCGGCGACGTGAACATGGAGTGGAAGGACATGCTCAGAATCATGCTGGAAGCAATGGGGTTTCCAAATCGTAAAATAGTTACCGTGCCCACCGGCTTGGCAAGCCTCTACGGCTTCAAGTCCCGTTCCGACGATCGCAAGGGCGGAAAGGAATCCGGCCTCGATCACGCCCGGCTGTTCAAGGATATTCAATCGCGGCGCTTCTACCTGGACGGCGACTCGTCGGCGGCCGCGCTGGGTTACGGTCGCGGCGGCGTTGAGGAAGCCATACGCGAAACCGTGCGGGCATGCTATCCGGTACCCGGTGCACCGTTGGGTTAAAAAGCCTAGGCGATACGAAATCCGACAATGCATCCAGGTATGAAATATAGTGAGTTGATTTGTAAAGAAAAGATATCCAATAGGCTTAAGAAGTCCGAATCCCAACTGGCGTTTTTGGAAAAATCTTGCATATCGAAGTAAATACCGCTTAGTGAGACCATTAAAAAAGTATCGAAGGAAATATGGTCGTCTAGATGAAACTTTGCGCCGAGTCTTCCCGCCATGGTTCCGGAATGTATGGGCATGCAGGATGATTTTGCAGTGGAATCTAATAGAGCCTCGGATATGCTTCGATATTTGTAAAAAACATAAGAAATTGTTCCGCCAAAATAAGTAGGGATAAAAGGTTTTTTCGATAAATATTTTGATATGCCGAAGGCTCCTCCCGCTACTGAAAACATGCTGTGATTCTTGATCGTGGAATAATCAATCGGAGGGTTGTCGCCTTCGCTGAAGGTGTTAAGAAATTCCGATAAATCCCATGCCCAGCTGTACACTGTGCCATACTTGATGTCCAAGTATTGGCCTTTCGCGATTAGGGATGTGGAATGTGATACCGGTATTTCCAGCGCAAGCTGATATCTACCGAACGGGATGCCCAGAAGGTCGGCGGAGAGATAGGTTTTCGGCTTGCCGGAATCTTCCTCTGCTGCGCGACTGTTTGTCAAGGTTGCGCAACCTGCTAATAAAATATTGTGCCGTGAGATAATTCTATTTTATTTTCACGATCGCCCGCACCGCGTCCCTGCCCATCCTCGCTGCGGGTGGAAGCCCTCCTCCAGGCTCGGCCCACTGGCCTATCAGCTGAAAATTTCCGATGCCCGCGAAAGTCTTGGGCAGGGCTCCGCCGGACATCATCTTTTTCATGAGCGCGGGAGTCATGAGCCAACCCTGCGTGCTGCCCCTCCAGCCGGCGGTGTAGCGCTCGCAGGTCGTGGGCGTGGCCGCGTCGCTCGCCTCGATGCGTAAGCCGATGCCGGGGAATCGCTCTTCGAGCGCGCGTACCGTCTCGTTCATGATTCGCCTCTTTTCGGCGCAGTAGCTTTTCGCATCCGCGCGCAAATCCGCCCAGCGGTCGTAATCGGCCTCGTACTGCACGACGATCGCCGTACATCCTTCAGGCGCCATGCGCGGGTCGTTCGCGTACTGGTAGACGGCGATGCGCTTATGTTCCCGTCCGTCGACCATAACGGGATTGAGTACGGGGAAGCTGATACGTTTGGGCATGCCTTCGATTTTCCATGACGGGTCGATGCGGACTCCCAGGCTTACCTGCACGATGCTTGGGTAAAGTATTTTTGCCTCGAACAAATCTTCGTAGCCTGTTTTTTCTATCCTGCCTTCCAGCAGCGCGTCAAAAGTTTTCCGGGCATCGCAGGCGGCTACCACATGCCGCGCGCGCTGTACGCGCCCGTCTTCCAGTTCGATGCCTGCCGCGCAGCCATTCTCCACGATGACGCGTTTCACTCCGCAGCGGTAAGCGAATTGCGCGCCTAGGCTTTTTGCCTGCTTCTCCACCGCCGTCGCGATGGGCAAGGATGCGCCCAGGGGATATTCCGCGAAGCCTCTGTCCATAAGGCCAAGCACCATCATCGGTCCTGAGATCGGTATCTCCGCGGATCCCAGCAAGGCGGGGATTCCTTCCCTCAGCAAAGGATCGAGTAAGCCCGAACACCAGTCGGCCACCGATACGCCCGACCAGCGAGCCATCGTAGGCAGAGCGCGGAGTGAGCGCAGCAGCTTGGGCAGGTTGTCCGGGGCAAGCGAGAACTCTCCCATCAGCATATGTCCGGCTTTGCGGATGCCGTTGCACAGTTCACGAATTTTCATGGCATCGGCGGGAGAAAGCTCGATTAAATGATCATGCAGGCTTTTGTGGTTGGTATGTAAATTTAACACCCTCCCATCGCCGCCGACATAGCGCCCGAAAGAATCGATATGCCGAAACTTCGTTGAATCCATGACGCCGAGGGTTTTCCAGATATCATGGAAACCATGTCCACGCTTCGTGCCCAGGAAGTAATCCACGCAGTAATCGAAGACATAGCCTTTGCGCTTCCACGCAGTGCATAAACCGCCCGGGAGGTAATGCCTCTCGAACACTCGCACCGAAAGACCGGAAAGCCTGGCGTACACCGCCGTGGACAATCCCGCCATGCCCGCGCCGATAACCGCGACGTCTACCGGCTCAAAATCATCGTGTTCCATTCATGCGGCTCCTTTTCTCAACACGCTCAGCAATAACTCAGGACCGATTTTTTTTCCCGAGCCCTGTCCCCGAAAAGCGAGAAGCGCTAGCCCCTGCACGAACGACAGGAATGCCGACACCAGCGTAACGGGGTCGCCCTCGGCGGCCTGCCCCGATTTTTGCGCCTGCGCGACCAGCGGTACCAGCCGTTCGTAATACCCGGCGCTGCGCTTTTCTATGGATTCCATGAGCCCGGGAATGCTTTTGCCTTGGGTCAGCGCCTGAATCATGATAAGGAAATATAGCGTGGAATCTCCCATAAAGGCCGTCTGGCTTATTATGGCGGCATAGCGCTCGAGTTTCTCCCATGCCGTGCCGGGTATGTCCAAGACGGTGTTCATGCCGCTTATCGTACTCTCCAGGGCAAAATCCACGAGGCTGCAAAAAACGGCCTCCTTGGACGGGAAGTAATGATAGACAAGGCCGTAGCTCAAGCCCGTCATCTCGGCGATCATTTTCATGGTGGCGCCGTGATAGCCGTATTCGGAAAAAACCCTCAATGCAGCGGCGGTAATTTTTTCCACCGCATCCGTTCGCAGCTGTTCGTTGCGTTCCCGTCCTCGCGGAGACATGCGCGCCTCTTTTCATTGATTTAATAATCAATGATAAAATATAGTGAGGTTTTACTATTCTGTCAATTCCTAATCAGGATTTCATGCTAGACTGTGTCGGCAAATAAAATCTTTAATAGCGGGTAATCCCGTATAAGGAGTATGGATATGAGCGAATCGATCACCTGGTGGGCCTTCAATGAAGTAGAGGCTTTCATGCGCGCCGGTTTCGAGGCGGTGGGCGTACCTTCCCAAGAAGCGGCCGTATGCGCGGACGTACTCATTGCCGCAGACAAGCGCGGCGTTGATTCCCATGGAGTCGGGCGCTTCAAGCCCATCTACCTGGACCGCATCTGGGCGGGCACCCAAAACCCCAAGACCAATTTCGAGATCGTGCGCGAGACTCCCACCACCGCGGTCATAGACGGCCACAACGGCATGGGCCACTACATAGCCAAGCGCGCCATGCAGATGGCCGTGGACAAAGCAGACAAGAACGGCCTGGGCATGACCGTGGTGCGCAACTCCACACATTACGGCGCGGCATTTTATTACGCCAACCAAGCGGTGGAGCGGGGCATGATCGGCCTTACCGGCACCAGCGCCCGCCCGTCCATCGCGCCCACCTTCGGCGTGGAGCCAATGCTGGGCACCAACCCCATGACCTGGGGCGCTCCCAGCGACGAACCCTTCCCCTTCATGCTGGACTGCGCCACTTCGGTAACCCAGCGCGGCAAGCTCGAGCTCTACGACCGCATGGGCAAGGAACTTCCCGACGGCTGGGTGATAGGCCAGGACGGCATGTACCGCCACGATACCAAGCAAGTGTTAATAGATCTTACTAAAGATAAAGCCGCGCTCACGCCTCTCGGCGGTCAGGGCGAAGACCTCGGCGGCTACAAAGGCTACGGCTATTCCACAGTCGTGGAAATCCTTTCGGCCGCGCTGTCGCAAGCCAACTTCATGAAAGCCCTCGTGGGCGTGGACGCGCAGGGCAAGCCCGCCCCCATCGAGCTGGGCCATTTCTTCATGGCCATGAAAGTGGAAGCCTTCGTGGAACTGGACCTCTTCAAGAAATCCGTGGGCGAGATATCGCGCCAGCTGCGCGCCTCAAAAAAAGCCCCCGGGGCGGAGCGCATCTACACCGCCGGCGAAAAGGAGTACGACATCTCCGTGTACCGCAAGGACAAGGGCGTCCCCTTCAACGACCCGCTCAAGGCCGCCTTCCGCGCGGTCAAGGAAAAGCTGAACCTGCCGCACGCCCTGCCGTTCTGAAAGTTATATAAATATTAGTAAGTATGGGGCCTGCCGTCGCGCGATGCCTGGCGGCAGAGCACGACGGCACCGGGCTATCCGCTCCAATGTCGCCTATGGCTTTGCCATAGGCGACATTCCGCTTCTATCCCTGGCCCGCCGGGTATCGGAGGCAATGCCGTGACATTCCGGAGTAGACAAAGGACTTATAACCGTGGATGCTAGGGTAAAAAAAATCTACTAAAAGAAAAAGCTTGTATTTTAGAATAATTAATTCTTAAGATAATGGACACCTTATATAAGACTATTCAGAAAAATGTGTCCATTTGAAAATTTGTTCTTAAACTTGCATAATATTGATTATTTGTTTTTGTGATATTTGAAAGTGAGCATAAAGAAAATGGAAAATTTGACAATATTTAGCAGGCTTAAGAAAAAGGTTAGCAATATTGGTCTATTAGGATGGATTTTAGGAGGATGTGGTTTTGTTTTTATTGGATTTTTAAAAATAGTATTTCCTATTGACCAACAAAGTAAGTATCTCTTTCGAGCTTTTATTTTGCTTTCTCCTTTCATGCATGAAGGGTTGCACTTTATTGCTGCTCTATTATGCGAGATAGAGATAAATAAAATTAAGGTAATTGTTGTTTTAGAGAAATTTTATGGTGCTTGCATTATTCCAGTTTCAGTAGAAAAGAATAAATTCATATTTTTTTTATTAGCTCCAGTTAGCATTATGTCTTCAATAATTGTAATATTATGGATTTTTACGAAAAGTAATAATTTGTTAATTCCGATGGTAATATCAGCTTTCCAGGCATTATTTGATATTTATTTTATTTTTAAAATGCTTTGCAAGCCGCAAGTGATAAAAAATACTGATACTTCAATAATGATAAGATCATTTTTAATAATACGGCATAATATTGAAATGGTAATAGCAGATAACAAAGAGAAGAAAATATTCCTGAGTAAATTTAGTGTATTGGTTTTGATTTTAGGGGTACTTGATTTTGTTCAATATTTTATTAAATAGCTATTTGTAAAAAGTGAGGATGCTATTTGGTCTTTATTAAACATTTTGTTAATTTTATAAGTTTCCTCCAAAGGATCCCTCCGCTTTCAGTATGGCTATGAACTGGACTTCGATGCTTCCTGGTTCATGAGCGCTAAGCCGTTACGCTGCGACTCGGAGGCGTAGTTTTTATTCTGTCGGTCGGCGAAATATAAAACGACCAGGTAAGCTACAAGCTACGCCATCGTTCAACCTGCCTGAATTGCGAGGTAGGCATATGAACCTGTCGCGGGAACACTGGAGACAGGCGGGCTCACGGTATCGGATTCGTTTTTCGAGTAGATAATATTCCGATATTTAAATAAGTTATTGTCAGAACGCTTTCTCGTCCTCCTTAGGCAATGTCATTGTGGCCGGTTTCGGTAAAGCGCTTCTAACAAGTGGGTTTCGCGCTTTCAGGTTTTACACCTTGATACTGATTCCTGAATAAAACTTGGCGCGGAACACGGATGAGTCGCAGCCGGCGACTCATCACTCGAAGCGGATGGTCAATTCGTTCCAGATTTTTTTCAGGTTTTCAAAAGACTTTTGCTGCCAGAGTATATTCGAATTTCCTACGATCGTTACGCTTTTAAACGGAATCAAATCTTTAATCTCAAAGATGAACTTGCAGAGCGTGCTGATTCCCGCACTGTTCATGAAATCCAGTTTTACGAAGTTAAGAATAAGTCCTGGGCTGTCGAGGTCGTAGGCTTCCCGCATGAACTTCTTGATCTTGTCGAACTCGGAAAGATCGTTCATGCGGAGCGATCCGGAGAATGCGACTATATGAGTCTCATTATCGTACGCTACTTGGAATGCTTCCTCGTTGATCCTCATGTTACAGCTCCTCGATGTTCATCTTTGCCTGAATGGTAAACTTGCAAAAATCGTCGCCAGTCAAGGAATCGCTTATTCTGAAGCTTAGTACAGCCTGGTAGTAGTTGATTATCGTTAAAAGACCGATACCGGACTTGTCGTTCGATTTTCCGGTAGCTATGAGCAGGTCGATGTATTTTTCGTTTACGTAATCGGCATCAACGAGGTTCCTGGCCATTTTTTCCAGCGGGTCTAGTTTTTCTTGCGCAATGGGATTTGAGATATCGATGATGATGCAATCCTCTTTATGCAGGAGAGAAAGGTCTATGAGGCTGTCTTGGGGCTGCGCGTACTTCACCGCGTTCTCGAGAAGTTCATTCAAGATGAATGAAAGGGAATTCGCGATGTTTTTCTTTGAAGGATGCGCCACGGCCATATAAGACGCGCCGAAATTCGCGATGAGACCGCAGCGGCACCAAAAGCTCATGACTTCGAGGGCAGGCAGCGAAAAGGAAAGATTGACCGATCTTCGGTCTAACTGGATGTCGGTATAATTTCCCATGGTATGCACCGTTGGCATTTTTATGCCTCCTCGTACTTTCTTTATTTTTGCTTGATTACCACGAGGCTGATATCATCCTGGATGATCGAGTCCCCGATGTAGTTGCACAGATCTTTCATGAATTTACCGATTATCTTTTCAGTGGGGAATAACGCGTATTTCTTAATCGTCTCGCAAACCGCATTCTGGCCGAATTGTATTCCCTCGCGATTCTCCGCCTCTGTTATCCCGTCGGAGTACAGAACCATGAGATCGCCGGGTTCAAGCCCTATTTCTATCTGTCCAATCTTGTCGGTAATGTCCTCTATGAGGCCAACATAGAAACCAAGATCCATGGTGTCGATGATCTCGACCTGGCCGGATGTTCGAATGAGTATTACCGATTCATGCTGGCCCGTGACCACGAATTTCTTGTTTTTGTATGTGATTAAGGCCAGGGTCATGTTGCGGTCTTCCTTGATCCGGTGGATGTTGGCGTACAGCACGCGGTTGATGATGTTCATGAGTACGGCCGGATTCGTTATTTTCATCTCGGCCATCGTGCGTATCACGGTTTGGGCCATAAGCATGATTACGCCCGACGAAAGGCCGTGTCCCGTCACGTCGCCTATTCCTATGGTTATGGTATCGTCTATCCGGATGACGTCATAATAATCGCCGCCCACTTCGTCGGCCGTCATCATGATGCAGGATATCTCCAGCAGGTGCACGCTTTCGGTCTCCTCAACCGACGGCAGCACCATGGTCTGGATCTTTCGTGCGATATTGACCTCTGCCTGCAGGCGCATGGATTCGTCCCGCAAACGTTCCGCGTAGATCTCCAGCTTTTTATTGCTCAGGGTAATCTCGTTAACCAAGCCCCTGAGCTTCTTTCGCGCATTGAGGTTTTCCCGAAAGAAAAGGTCTATTACCACGGCGGAGATAAAGGGAATCAGGAATAGCGATATGATGGTCATTACCGTGGTGGCCGAAGGGTCGAGGCTATAGAAGCGCTTGATGCTAAGCTCAAGATCCGGAAGCAAGAAATGTATCAGGAATATTATGATAACTTCTACGAAGCTTATGACCATATGCTTGAAGCGCGATACCTCGAACAGCGCCGCCAGGAGCGGGTAAATAATGACGACGAATAATACGCCGCTGGTAGAGACGTTCGTCAATATTATGATGAAGAACATTTGAAGCTCAAAAATATAAATCGTTATCCGCCGCACGAAAGTTCTATAGCCTCTCGCGCTCAGGAGGAGGCAGAACAGGTACGCGAAGGCGGCTGTCACCTGTACCGCTATGAGCAAGCCCGGATGGGGTATCGTAAAGCCTACGAGCAAGGCCCCGGATGCCGCCACGAACGTAAAGAACAGGTTTAAACCGTTTACCTGCCTGGCAAGCTGGGTTACCTGAATGTCGTCCTGCTCGCTGGTTCCTAAGGAAAGCAGCGATTCGATTACTTTCATGGCGCGGCTATCTCCACTGGTTTCACGTTTTTTTGAGGATGGTTACGAGTTGGCTGCTTCCTTGCATGATTCCCGTGGTCTGGATTTCGGCGTTTTTAAATTTTTTAGGAAGATCGGCGAAAAATTTTTCGAGTTCCGGGTTCGTGTGGAATCCCGTGAAATCGTTCCAAAGGAGGTTCATGAGGGCGTTGGCCGTAAGGGCGATGGTATTGGAATCGGCTGTGCACACATTGAAGAAAACGCCTTTTCTGGCAATCCTCACGAGGTTTTCAATCACCTCGTCGCGCTTGCCCTTGGGCACGAAATGCAGAATGTTGACTGCGGAAACCCATTCGTAGGAATTGTCGGCGAAGGAACCCAGGTCTTCTTCGATATCGCCGACCAGCATCTTTATCTTGTCCGTAAGGCCCAGCGCGATGTTCTCTTTCTTAGCTCTCTCGATTGCGAAAAGATTTACGTCCACGCCGGTAAAATGGTTTTTGGGCAGGGCTTTGCTCAATGAGCGGAGAAAAGATCCACTGCCGCATCCTACGTCCAAGAGCTTGTCAGATTCAACTACGTTAAATTTCTTGATATGATCTATCAGGGTGGCCGAGAAGTTGTCGCTTACCCTGGGTTGGTATTCTTTGGTTATTTTTCCATCGGACAGCTTGTCCAAGCTCTGGTTTTTCTTGAAGGTAACGTCGGCCTGGTCCGCGGCCTTGATCAAGAATGGAAGTCCCTCGATGAATGCGAGCACGTCTTTTACCGGAGAGGCAGATGTAAGCAGTAGCCCCTTGGTTGTCAATGTAACGCCTTCCGACTGGTCAACCGCCACGATATCGACGCCTTCGGCGAAATGCACCCAGCCGCGCACCTTTTCGAGCTGATAGTCCTTTCGCTTGGCCATCTCCGTGATGGTAATGGGAGCATCCGGTTTCAGCAGATCGAACAAGCCGCTAATGTGCCCGGCTACGATGCATAGCCCCTTGTAGGTCTCGCCGGTAATCGACAGTATTTCGGCGATGCAGCTCTTCATGTCAGCGCTCATGATGCTTCCTCCTCCCTGGTTTCCTAACGGCTTCTGACTTGATTCCTTCCATTCTCCTTGGCGTCATAGAGCGAGTCGTCTATGCGCTTGAAAAAATTCTCCAAAGGTTCGTCTTTGCGATATTCAGTAACCCCGAAACTGCAGGTAACGAATCCTACGTCCGTTATAAAAAGCTTTTCTACGGAGATGCGGAGGTATTCCGCCAATGACCGTGCTTGCGAGATCGTGAAACCTGGCAGCAGAATCATGAATTCCTCACCGCCCCATCGAGAAAAAACGCTGAGTGCGGGGAGCAGTTTTTTTATGCACGAAGTGATAGCGATAAGAACTTCGTCGCCTTTTCCGTGGCCAAACGTGTCGTTAACTTTTTTGAAGTGATCGATATCCATCATGATGAGCGAAAGGGTGCCGTGGTCTTCATGTATTTTGCGGAATTCCTGCTGCATATAGCTATTGAAGCTCAAACGGTTATATATCTGCGTGAGGGCATCATGCCCGGCTTGGTATTTTACTTTCTGGAGTTCGTCGTCAAATTGAACTTCCAGCAATGAATCATGGGCTACGACGGTATTTATTATGGCGTTGAGTGCTTCGTTATCCCGTAGCAGTTTGTTATACTCGCGAAGCAGGCTCTCATGGGCGAGTTTAAGTTCGGCCAGTTCTTTTCCTGCGGCATCCAGGTGACAGGGCGCAGAACCCGATTCTACAAGCGGCTGTTCGCGAATAGCGTCTTCGGATTGTTGTACAGACTTGCTCACTTTGTCCACCTTCCCGGTGCCGCTTCAGTAAGTTCAAGTAAAACATAACTACTATGTACAATCATTTTGCCTGGAAAACCAGAAAACAACCTGCGTTATAAGCGATTTTATACGCTTTTGGTTATATTGATAATTTCCATGCCTGGCAACAACATCAGGTATTAAATTATGCGCATTCATCTTATGTTTGTCAAATAATATTTATATTCTAGCAAGCAGTGTAAACTTAAATTACCATTTTAATCCAAAACTGAAAACAGTTTACTAATTCTATATAATACGGATATTTATTAATATTGATAAAGGAACGTCCCTTAAACATGAAGAATAATTTAATGTTCTGCCAATGTAGCAGGCGTTTTAAAAACACTAAACGATCAATATAAATCAAAATACTTTGCATCAGCTGCAAAATAATTAGAAACGATGCGTAAAAATACTGCCAGTAGCCACCTAAGGAGTCGTCCCGCCACGACGTAAAGTATTAGCCGTGTGGTTTGCATCGGAAAATCAGCAGTTTGATTGACGGTTGCCAGGATTAAGCCAATCAGTCCGGTAAATTTTTATTTTCTTGACTATTTCTATAATAAAATTCAATCTTATAATTGGTTGTAAGCATGGTTCATTGTTATCAAGATTTACGAAAAAGATGAACGTGGCGACATATATTTCAGGAATATGCCATTGCGTTATAAAGAAGATTTTTTTTGTCTGAAAGGTAGGTTTTATGTCAGGTAATGCGGTTTTTAAACTGGAATCGGAAGAGCAGATACGGGAGCTCTGGGCTCGTACCTATAATACCCTGGGTAAACCCGATTGGTCGCATATCTTTCCGTACTATGACCACGATATCGTCTTTAAGGATTCAATCCAGCAAGTGGAGGGCATCGAGGATTTCAAGGCTTTATGCGACCGTCTGACGAAACGCTGCCAAGAATTGCGCATGGAGATCGTTACGCTGGTAAAGAGCGGGTCCATCGTATTTATGCAATGGGAAATGACTATGATTTTCAAGAAAACGCCAAGCTCAACGATTTTTGGCTGCACTAAGCTGACGTTGAACGATGCCGGTAAGATTACGCACCAACGTGATTATTATGATTTGTGGGGTGATATATTCGACAATATCCCTTGGTTCGCAAAGCCTTATCGCACCTTTATGCACAAGAAGTTCGGCTAAGCCGCCATGCTTAAATATTTAAAGGAATATAACTGGCCGGACATGAAGCAGATGATCCAGAACGCCAAGTGTCCACCGGAACGTTCCGAAGATCGACTCGATGGAAAACTCTGCGTAGTAACCGGTGCTACCTCCGGCGTTGGACTGGAAGCGGTCAAAGCCCTGCATGGCGCCGGTGCGGATATCCTCATGGTTAACCGAAACGCGGAAAAGTCTGAAAACGTCGCCGCCATGCTTCGGGCTACCGGTTTGGGCACGGTGGAATATCTGACGGCGGATTTTGGCGAGCTTCAGCAAGTGCGTCGAGTTATCAGTAGTCTCCTGGAATTAAGGCGGCCGATAGACGTCTTGATCAACAATGCCGGGCTGCATATGACTACGAGGGTGCTTACCCCAGACGGGCTGGAGACGGTATTTATGGTGAATCACCTGGCCTCCTTCATGATAACCAAGGCGCTTTTGCCGGTCATGAAAAAACAGGAGTCCGGTAGGATCATCCAGGTGAATTCCCAGGGCCATCGCTTCTTTGGCCTCAAGCTCGACGACCTTGACTGGCAGCGGCGCCTCTATCGCGGCCTGCAGGCATACGGCGCGGCGAAGACCGCCCAGCTTCTGTGCTGCTGGGAATTCGCCGATCAGCTGCGCGGCACCAAGGTCACTATCAATGCCATGCACCCCGGGGCCGTCAAGACAAATGTGGGCAACAATAACGGTAGACTGTATCGATGGTATAACCGCACTTTTGTCTGGCGAACCCTTGCGGACGCCTCGATCTCCGGGATTGCCCTGCATTACCTGGCGGCTTCCCCGGAGCTGGCCGGTGTAAGCGGAAAGTATTTTAACCTTACGCGGGAAGAAAAACCGGCGCCGCATGCCCTGGACCGTGAACTGGGCAAACAGGTGTGGCGTGCCAGCTGCAAGCTCAGCGGTATGGAAGATTAACGGGCATGCGATATGACGCCATAGTCGTCGGGGGCGGAATGGCCGGGCTTACGGCCGCGGCATTTTTACGCAAGGCCGGTAAGTCCGTGCTGATACTCGAAAAAAACGAATACTGCGGCGGCTTGGTGCATAGTTTTTCAAGGAATGGTTTCATGTACGACGGCGGGGTTCGCGCCTTGCTGGATTCCGGTATCATTCTTCCCATGCTCAAGGAGCTTGGATTAAAACTGGAACTTGTGCGCAGCAAGGTCTCGCTGGGTATCGAGGATTCGTTCATCAACGTTGAAACTGCGGAAAACCTGGCCGATTATGAGGGTTTGCTGAAAAGCCTGTATCCGGAGAACGGTGCGGAAGTAGAACGCATCATTCTGCTCATACGAAAAATAATGAAAAACATGGACGTCCTGTATGGCATCGAGAACCCATTATTCAGGAATCTCCTTAAAGACTTGCCGTATCTTTTTGGCACTCTTTTTCCCTGGCTTTTCCGTTTCGTCGCTACTATCGGGCGCATTTACCGCATGAGCGGGCCTGTCGAGGAATTCCTGCAAAAACTTACGCGGAACCGTTCGCTTCAGGACATCATCGACCAGCATTTTTTTCGCCGTACGCCGACCTTTTTTGCCATGAGCTATTTTAGACTGTATCTCGATTATTTATATCCACCCGGAGGTACAGGGGTTCTCGCCGATACCCTGTACGAATTCAATCGTTCCCGCGGCAGCGAAATCCGCCTGGGCGCCTGCGTCGTATCGGTGGACCCGCATGGGCAAACGGTGCGAGACGGCCAAGGTAACGAATACGGTTACCGGACGCTGCTCTGGGCGGCCGACCTTAAGACTCTGTATCGAAGTATCGACCCCGACCGTATTCTTCCCGCCAGACTAAAACGCCGTTTTACAGAAAAACAAGCGCAGCTCGCGAAGCATCGCGGAGGCGATTCCGTGTTTACGCTTTTTTTGGGAGTGGATTTACCGCCCGCATTTTTTGCGGCGAAATCCCATGGCCACCTTTTTTATACCCCGGACCGTCGCGGCCTGAACGGCATTCATACGAGCGAGCTCGATGCGATGCTGCTGAGTTTAAAAAAACAAATAGAGGGACCGTTCGACGGAGGGGAAACAGCGCCTTCGGATGCCTTGGCTTTGGCAGAGCGAAAAGCCCTAGTTTATTCTTGGCTACGGCGCTTCTGTGCATATACCAGCTACGAAATATCCATTCCAGCACTTCGAATTCCGCTTATGGCACCGGAAAATCAAACCGGTCTGATCGTATCCGTTTTATTCGAGCATGAGCTCTGCCGCCTCCTGCAGGTCGATGGCTGGTTTGAGGAATTCAAATCGGCCTTGGAGGATGAAATACTTACGGTGATCGATCGCACGCTCTACCCGGGTTTGTCCGCGCATGTTATCGATCGATTTTCATCCTCGCCGCTCACCATAGAGCGCACCGTAGGAAGCTCCAATGGCGCCATTACCGGGTGGGCGTTTACCGGCGGAAAATTACCGGCGGTACAAAAAATACAGCAGTCCACCAGGTCCGTGCACACTCCCATACCCCGAGTATTCCAAGCGGGGCAGTGGAGCTATAGCCCTGCGGGAGTGCCTATCGCTGTATTAACCGGCAAGATTGCCTCCACCGCCATGCTTAAGGCCTTACGAATTCGGGTTCGGGCGGAAAAAGAGTATCGCGCATCGCCATGAGTTCCTCGGGGGTATCGATGGATTCATCGATTGGAACGAGGAGGATCGGGTTCATTCCCGGATCTTTCAACTGTGTCGCGTTTGAAGGTTGCCTGAGGATGGCCAACGAGGCGCCGATGACGAATTGTTCCGAAGAGTCCACGACGTTTCCGGTAATACTGCCGTTCGCATTCAGAACCATGTGCGTCGAGGAAATTTCCCTTCGCATTATATAAATCTCACCGGTTATCAAATTCCCGATATTCAGCTTTACGGTTACGCCAGGCTTGCCGTCCCCGTCGGCGTCTATGATCGCGGGATCTTTTGCGTCGCGCGACAGCGGCAAGTGAGGATCCCCGCGGATTCCAAGCAGAGTGTGGGTTTCCGGTCGGTATAAATGCCAGCGGCCGTCTTTGAAGAATAGTTCTGTTTCGGTCTCTTCGGGTTTTATGGCCTGGGCGGCCGCGTCCCCGAAGGAAGAGCTGACGCTCTTCTGGTTGATTTTCTGCGAAGCGCTTATGAAGCGGTCTTTCTGAAATAACTTACCGTCGCGGATGCGAAAATCGGTAAACCCGTATGAGACGACCATGGTTCGCATGGGTGTTTTTAAACTGGTATCTTCATAAGCTACCACGTCGAAATGCGCGTAGTGCCCGGCTATTTTCTCCATCGCGGCCTGCAAGTCCAACGGCTGCCCTTGTGAAGGTTCAGGTTGGGGAAAATCATATAAAGGCGATTTCGGCCATTCAAGCGGCTTGGCACAACTCACTGCAGCTATTAAAAAAGTCGATATAAACGAAAAAACAATTACTGTATTTTTTTGCATGCTCTGTTCTCCCTCATTTATAATATGCATTCAACTCTTGGAAAAGAGTAGTGTATTTATTAAATGTATTCCAATTTTTTTTAGAAAGGAAGGCGATGTAAGCCCTCTCCCAAGTTGAATAGGCCTGACTGCCATACTGTATTACTATAGGTTTTTCTGGAATGCCGACGGGAAGTTGACGGAATACCAAAGCTACAACGAATCAGGGGTAAGGCTGGGATGTCTGGCACCTCGATTCCGATGGTAAACTTTTATTATCAGAGCGGAATCGATGGTTCTACGATCGAAGCAAGAGAGTCATACGCGATGAATATTGGCAGATGGAAAACATCTATGACAAGCTCCAGATTATCCACGCGAATATCTACAAGTATGACGGCATTGAAGAACCCTCCGTTTACAAGGAACAATTCCCGGTCGTATCCAATTCCCTTCCCTATGAATGCCAAGGTCCCTGGAAAGCGGAGGATACGGCAGGAGACAGCAGCTATACGTTTAAAAAGTAAAAGCCGACGCTTCGCCCGCATCGTACCGGCAGGAACGAGTTGCCCAATCATAGGAAGGATGTGTATAATGACTCCACTATGAATCACCTTGCTTTTCTGGTACAGACATCGGGCGTTGCGCTGGGCTTGGTGCTTATATCGTTCTTGATATTCAAGCTCGTTACCGAAAAGGGTTCGTGGCTGCTGCCTTTCGCGCTGTCTGTTTCCGCCCACATCGTACGAACCCTGGTTTTTACAGTATCCAACTACAGCCGGCTTTCGTCACTGGGTTTGTTGCCGCATAATTTCGAGGATTCCAACGAAGCCGGCCTCATCCATCTGTCGCTCGTGCTGCTTTCGGCATACTTCCTCGTAATCGGGCTTTTCAGGATTGGCACCTGGAAAAAGATCCTGACCTTTTCCATTGCCTGGTGGGCCTATTTCTCTCTGCACCTGCTCGTCATCGTGCGGCTCATCCTAAGACTTGATTTTTCACGCGCCGTAGGGGCCCTGCTTTCGATGGAGAGTGTTTATTACTTGCCTTTCGGCGTCGCCAAAGCCGTTGTGGCCGCTACCTGCCTTGTATTGGCTTTCAGGAAGGCGTATCCGGGAAGCGGCCGTTCGTGGTTCATACGGTTCGGTTGCCTGGCAATCGCGCTATCTCAGGTTTTTGACATGCTGGTTCGGATCATCGAAGTGTCTCGGCCCGATTTTTTGGCCTTGTTCTATGCCTTTATGTATGCGGGGATAGCCCTTATCATGCTGGGTATCCGCAAGGATTCCTCTACGCCGCTTCCGGAGTCCAGCCGCGCGTCCATGGAAGAGGACATAGCCAAGCGATTCGGGCTGAGCGATACCGAAAGAAGGATTCTGGAAGCCATCCTCGCCGGGGCAAGCAACAAGGAGATCGCGTACAACGAAAAGGTTTCGCTGAGCGCGGTCAAGCACCGGATTTTCGCGCTCTACAAGAATTTGAATATTTCCAGCCGCTACGAACTTATGGCGCAGGTAAACAAGGAAAGAAGCGAAGGAGCGTAACCCTTATTTTCGTATCGAATGCGCCATGTCCAAGAGGCTCTTCCGGAAGACGCTGACGCGGTTTCGCCCGCCGTCCTTAGACCGGTACAGGGCCTTGTCCGCGCGTTCTATGACGTCTTCCGCCTTGCCGGGGCAGTCTTTATCCATTACGCAGCAGCCTAGGCTGATGGTGACTTTCAGCGTTTCCTTGCCGTAGGTAACTTGCATGTCTTCTACGGAGCGCCGGATTCGCTCGGCTACGTCCATCATTCTGTCCTCGTTGCATTCTATGAGGAGTACGCAGAATTCCTCGCCGCCGAACCGGGCGGGAATATCCTCGTTGCGGACTTCGGTCTTGATGGTGCCTGCAAGCATTTTAAGCACTTCGTCGCCGGCGAGATGGCCCCAGGTATCGTTGAATCGCTTGAAATGATCGACATCTACCATTATAAGGCCCATCGTGGAGCTGTGCCTGCGAACGCGCTGCACTTCTTCCTCGAGCCTTCGCATAAAGTAACGGTTGTTGAAC
Organism: uncultured Treponemataceae bacterium; assembly: GCA_964485395.1. Lineage (GTDB taxonomy): Bacteria > Spirochaetota > Spirochaetia > Treponematales > UBA12059 > JANNSO01. The sequence goes on from CAZAJF010000003.1 coordinate 31,753, forward strand.
AAGCCTGTCTTGGAATCCGTTATCGAACTTTCGTGATGAAGGCTGTTTTGGATTCCTATGGATAAAAAGCGGATAAAGCGGTCTACGTACATTCGCTCGAGCGGGCTGTATTCGTTGCCCACCAGCTTTTTACCCAGGATCGCGACGCCGTAGATTCCGCTGAGCCCGCACATCGGGAAGAACAGATCCGGATCCAGGGCTTTTATGTCGGCGTCCATGGTGCCGAGGCGTTTTTCCATCTCGGTTAGGGTAAGTGGATACGATACCGAATCGAACGCCACCTTGAGGCGCTCATACGAAGGCTTGGCAATGACGAAATCGGCTTTTTTCATGTTTTTAAAGCAATACTGGCTGAGATAATCGCCTGAAGCTCCTTCGATCATGAAGCAGAGATATCCGGGAATAAAGCGCTCAAGGAGACGGGAGATTACTGAATCGATCATTTTATCCACGGCGTCCAGCGCGAAGAGCGCGGCGGTATCGTTCAAGAGGCGGTCCAGCTCCTGATTTTCCTTTCGCAGGATGGTCAGGTCGTCGAGCGCTCCCGATTTTGCAAGGAGGTTGTATCGTTCGAGCTCGATGGGAAGAATGGAAATTCCGGGGATATTAGGTTCCATACAAAATAGTATATAACGAAAAAGAATCAAGTGCGAGACCCGCAGCTTCAAGATTCAACAAATTCAAGCGAGTTTCCCGGTGGATTCTTCCCTTGGTATTTCTGCCCCACGTTGACACGGTTAGAAAACGGCAGCATAATTCATGCATGAAAATAGTATCGCGCATGCTTAAATTCGTGGCCACCGGAGCGATCACGCTGATGCTGTCGGCCTGTTACGGAGTCGTTACCGCCATGTACGGAGCGCCGGTCCCGAATAATTTTAAATCGTGCCAGGTAATAGCCAAGTCAAACGACGGTCTTCGCCTCCCGGGTATAAAAGTAACCTTGATAGACTTTTATGCCGTTCCTCATGCAATGGGTTATACGAATGAGTTTGGATTCCAGGATTTTTCCTTCGAGTATATGGGGTCGGAAAAATTGCTGCTTGAGGACATGGACGGAGTGAAAAACGGCGGCGAATTCGCTGCTACGGAAACCGATATAAAATTTACGGACAGCACAATTATCGTTCCGATGAATTTTAAAACTCCGTGATACCCGGATTAATCCGCAGCGCGGCCTACGACGCCTATAAAAAACTGGAAACCCGCGAACACCGCCTGCTTTACCTGTTTTTCGAGATAACGAGGCGCTGTAACCTCGCGTGCCGCCACTGCGGAAGCGACTGCGCGACGACCGCGGGCCTGCCCGAGATGAGTACCGATTCCTGGCTTTCCGTCGTGGATTACCTCGAGACACACTTTAAATATAAGCCTTTTATAGTGATTACCGGCGGCGAGCCTACCGTGCGTAAAGATCTTTTTACCATCGGTAAGCGCCTTAGGGAACGCGGTTTTTCCTGGGGCATGGTGACCAATGGATTCCTGCTAAACGAGGCCGTGATTTCTGGTCTCAAGGAAGCCGGCATCGCCAGCATCACGTTGTCTTTCGACGGCGGCCTTGACGCGATAACCTACCTGCGTAACCACCCGCATGCCTATGAACGATGTACAGCCGCGCTGGACCTCGTTGGGGCTTCCGGCATTCAGGTTCGCGACGCGGTAACGTGCGTCTATCAAAAAAACATACAAGATCTTGACGCTACAGCCGCGCTGCTCCTTGATAAAGGTTTTACCAGCTGGCGCCTGTTCCGTATTTTTCCTTCGGGACGGGCGGCGGCAGACCCGCAACTGTCGCTTTCCGCGGCGCAAACCAGGGTTCTGCTTGATTGGATAGCCAGCGAGCGCTTTCGGTACAAGAAAAAAGGCTTGAGCATCTCGTACAGCTGCGAAGGGTATCTGCCTATAGCTCAGGACGCCAAGATAAGGGATGAGCCTTTTTTCTGCAGGTCGGGAATAAATTTCGCTTCTATATTATGCGACGGCAGCATCGGGGGCTGTAATAATAACTCGCCTGAGTTCATTCAGGGCAATGTTGCCCGCGACGATCTTGAATCTGTCTGGAATGACCGTTTTGAGATTTTTAGGCAGCGACATGGGCTTAGGACCGGCGCCTGCGAAGCTTGCGGTGAATGGAAACATTGCCAAGGAGGCTCCATGCATTTGCGCAGAGACAATGTTCCAGGCCCCGGATTTTGCCTTCTTGCAGAAGAACGTGAATCACACATAACAAATGATAGCTAACTAAGCGATTTATGGCGCTGTTTCGCGGTTGGCGTTGTTTTGTTGTAATATTATGAAAATACCGCATGGTACGAAAAAATCTATAAAAAAGTTATTTCTGCTTGAAACATTGAAAAGGAGAAGATTACATGGTAGAATTACAACTGGAAACCTGTATGCTGTTTTTTTTATGCAAATGGTTTGGTTTTATTGTTTGTGTCTAAAAAGGAGACCATGATGAGAAGCAAACTCAGTTTTGTAACGGTTTTGGTGCTTGCCGTCAGTATTTTACTGGGCAGCTGTAATTCCCCTATTAATCCAGGCGGAGATATAAATAATCCCCTTAACCCCGGCGGAGGGCAAGTAGTAGGCGGTCTCACGGTTAACCTGAGCGGAGCCAAGGCTTTGGTTACCAAGTCTGCCAGCAATGTCGCCCAATCCATGGGTCGCGGCTTTTCTCCGCGCGCCATTACCGATTCTCCCCTCGTCAAGATTCTTGAGAACGGCACGCTGGAAAACGTCCTTCAGACGGACGGCACCGCAAGCCTGCCCGATATCGACTTTTTAGCACTTTCGCCAACGGGCGACGTATTTGTATACTTCAAGTATTCTTTCCAGCTGAAAACTGGCGATAACTACCAATCGCTCCAGTTCATTAAGCTGACCAGCGACAATAAGATTGAGATCGTAGAAGGCAATTGTTATATAAATAAGTTCCAGGGTTATGGCGGAGGCGCCGGAGCCAATCAGAAACCAGTCGTGTTCAACGACGACGGCTCCATATTCTACGCAATGTGGGATGGTGACGGTCCCGTTCTGAAGCGCTATGCCGCCGGCGTTGCCACGGCTGTTACCAAAAAAATCGCCAATGTTCAGATTGAGGCCTTTTTTACGGACGGTACGAATCTTTACTATGTAGGCCGCAATAATACCGAGACCAACAGAGCTTACTATATGCGCATGGTAAAGCAGGACGGCACCTTTAAAGACGTGTTTTACAAAGCCGACGGAAACGGCTTGTGGATACGCGCCGTTAAACGCTCGGGCACCGACATTCTCGTTCATGGCTGGGGAATCCCGGACGCCGATCTGGACAAGCCGAATTTAAGCTATAACGGCTTGGTTAGAATCAGCAAAGATGCCGCCGATAATTTTACGTCAACGATGGTGGTAGGATATTCCAACGATACCAATAATTCAGGAACCGGCGGAAATTTCTCCGTAAACAAATTGTCTACGACGGTCTTTGCCGATGCCGCGGGAAAACTGGATACCACCCTGCTCAAGTCCATCATACGGCCATTCTTCGTGGACGGCCTGGTTCCGGACGGCATAGACTTTACCAAGACCATTACCATAGACCGTAACTCCACCGAGTTTATTACCGATTTCTTCAACAACGACGAGCGCTATTTCTGGTATCTGCTCCTTAAAGACAGCGCGGGATTCGATGTCGCAGTTCTTAAAGCCAAGGATTCCAACGGGAATTTCCCCTCGCTGTTCGGTGCAAACGTAGAGAGTACTATCCTCTACTCCATGTTCGAGCAGACATGGCAATCTTTGCGAAATATTCCCAGTACCGATGCGATGATGAATGCCGATGGTACGGTGGATTCAGCCAAGTTCTTTACCAGGTTTATGGAAAGCGCTAATCTTAAGAAATACTTTGCGACTATTGCTATGAAGCCGGGCGCCGTGGTGCCTCGCTCTATCAGCAACACTTATAACACTGCGGACCAGGTACTGGCCGGTAAGAAGTTCATAGACGCCGTTTTTGACTACACTCCGGCTCTACAGGCTATCAACTATCCCTCTACGTATTATTTCCTTACCAGTAATTCATATTATTGGATAACCGGTACTTCGGCAGCTGGGTGTAACCCGCTTGATGGTACTTGGGATAATGCGGCGTACTTAAGCTATATCAAAGGATTGATTACCAATAATGGTGCAACCCCATCGTATGTAGATAACGCGACCTTCGCTCCTAAAACTAACGGTGCGGCTCAGTATAATCCTGCTACCTCCAAGATTTCCGCTGAAGAATCCTACTATCCAATAGCATGGGAGTTTGAGGAGAACGATACCTCAAAAACTTATGATCGAGTGGGATTGTTAGGTCGTTTCCGAGTGGTTGCTACGGATTATAATACTCGGAATTTCCTTCTCAATTTCTATAAAGGTTTGAACAAAGTTCCTGGTCCTCTCGTTGTTTATTCTGGCACAGGTACCGTAGAGCAATTATTCAACACAACTACACTTATTTCCGGCATGCAAAGTGCCACAAGCGCTCAATTCTTAAATTTTACCAAGCAACGAACGAATACAGCTACATTGAGCTATAAAGACTTGGGTTCCGGTACTACTATTTGGGACAAAAGAGCTCTCACTTTTACAACGGCAGAGCGAGATCAAGAAGTTGTGTATGTCCCTACTGATACATACTCTGGACCCACTCCGATTGACGTGACTTGGTATACTAGGAACGGTGAGAACGCCTACTGGGGTGCTAGTGTTATCATGGGATGTTATTTTAAAGTTCCTAATTACACCACTACATCGGTTGGATATGGTTTTATCAAGAATTTCTTCGATTACTCCACCGTATCCTCCTACCCGGTAGCCTCATATGCTTACCCGTCTTTCTCTTCAGGTTACTATTATGTCGCCCAGAAAACGAGTCCGAACAATCCGGCAATCAGTATGGCAACCGCAGCTGAATTCCTGCAGGTTCTGAAAACTCAGCTGAACGTGACCGGAATCGCGGCGAAAGTAAATGGAGCCGTAACGTTTGACCCTACAACTTCGTTTTTATCGGAGAGCGAAGTGCGGCTCCCCGTTGCCTGGGAGTTTGAAGAGAACGATATCAACCAGCTTTATGATAAAAAAGGTGTTCTGGGTAACTACCGAAATACCTCGACTACCTGGGACGATACTGCCTGGGTAAAGAATTTCTATAAAGATATCGTGCCCAAAACATATGACCTTACCAGCACGGACAGTACAAACACCGCGCTCAGCGGGTTCTTCTCCACATTGAGTTCAGATTATGCTAATTATGTAGATATATCTATATATAAAGAAAGCTCGAATGAAACCATGTGGACATGGCGGCCAAGCTATATTAACGCAAACGGCTCTATTAATACGGATGCGGTTGTGTCGTTCCTGAAGCGTTATTGTCCGGCTCCGGCTATTTCGATTTCTAATCCCAGTGGGTACAGCCAGAAACCGTATGAAGTGATAATGGCTAATTCGGCCGGCGCAATCGATCAAGCCGCTACTCAAAAGGCTCTGATAAACGCCATATTCAGCATTTCTGGCTTGCCTACGTATCCTGCCGCAATGTCTAATGGTGGGCTCTGGCAATATGCACCGGATACGCGTTGGGGTACGACCGTTACCGACGGATTGGATTTCAACAATCTGGAAACGTTCAGCCTGGATTCCAAAGGCCAGATTTTCGGCTTGTTCAAGAAAGATTGGTCTGGTTCCATCTACAACCTGGCTAAACTGTGGGACAGCACCACCAATGTAGCGGTTAAAGAAGTTATTAAAAAAGACATGACGGCCGCAGCCTTGCAGGTAAAGAACGACGCTTTGTACTATGCCATAACCCGAGGCTCGATATGGAGCCTCAAGCGCTTTATGCTGGACGGTCTTGGCGCAGAGCAAGACCTGATCCCGGAAGTAGAGAGCATGGAGTTGTACAAGTACAACGTGGCGGATTCCGCTGCCCTTTCCAGGGTGTTCTTTACCGGTTCGCACACGGTAACGGGCAAGCTCATGGTGGGTTTCGTGGATCTTAAGAACAGCAATAAAATTACCTATCAGGAATCGGCCGGTCTTTCGGCTACTTCGGAGATAGAGGTATTCAGCGGTAACTAACCCGCGCCGCATCCAGTGCGCGCGCCGCATGCAGTGCGCACATTGTGTATCGACAACGGGAGGGCCGCACAGGCTCTCCCGTTTTTTACAGTACGATGTAACAAGGAGAACTCCATGGCACGAATTGGCATTGATCGCGCGCGATATGGTTGGTTGGCACTTATGTTTGCGCTTGTTTTTTTTGGAGCATGCAAGCCTGCGGTAGATGGGTCAGACCCCGGCGTGGTGCTTCCCGATAGCACGGCATCTCAGCTTGTGCCTTCCGGAGTTCTCTCGGTAAGCCTTGCGGGCACGAAGGCTTTGGCAACGGTAAGCGTTGGGCAGCCTAAAGGTTTTGGGCAGGCGTCTGCCCGCGCCGCGGACTCGTCACCCCTCGTAAAGATATTGGAGGGCGGCTCGATAGAGGATGTACTGAAGCCCGGCCCCGGCGTAACGCTGCCTGAAATCGATTTTATCGCGGTGCATCCCGTAGACCAGGCTTTGTATATCAGTTTCAAGACTACGGCAACCTTGGGCACCATGACGGCAACGTTCCTCAGGGTTAATAAAGACGAAACGGTCGAGATTATAGAGTCGGAAAAAGCGATATACCGAATCGCAACGGAGGGTTGGCGCAGCGCGCAGAATCCGGTGGCCTTTACGGATGACGGATCCATCTATTACGCGGTAAGCGGTACGGCTGGCGTATCTTTGCGCCGCTTCGCCAAGGGCGTCTCTACGACGTTTAGCCCTAACGCGGCTGTGACCATTTCCCGCTTCTTTTCGGATGGAAGCAACCTGTTTTTCCTTGGCCAAATCGCGGAACAGCTGAATACCAGCACGTTCCTGAAAGTGTATAATCCGGTTACCAACGACGTGAAGACGCTGATGCAGACGGTTTCCCCGGAGTGCTGGGTAAAAGACGTATTCATGCAGGGAAAAGACATAATCCTGAGCGGGTGGAACATTACAGATCCGGAACTGGCCTCCAGGCGCTACGACGGCATCGTGAGGCTGCGCTACGATTCCGCGACCGGGAAAAGCGAGTGGTTCCAGGTGTACGGCTGGGCCTCGGATTTCAAGAACGCTCAAGGGTTCGTAAATAGGAGGCAGCTTAAGGCGCGCTATTTCAAGGATGACGCAGGCGCTCTGGTCCCCCAGCTGCAGAAGGATTTTGTAGCGCCGTTTTTTAAGGATTCCCTGGTGCCTGACGGCATTAAATACTTCGATATCGTGGATATCGACAAGGTTACGCTGGATGCCGCGCGCATCCCGAGCGGCACGACGCCGCAGTTGGAGCATAAGTTCTGGTACGGGCTTTTGTCCGACAAGGCCGGGTTTGACGCCGACTACTATTACGGAGTATTCCTGAACAGGGCGGTTGCATCCCTGAACGTGAACACGACGCAAAAATTTGACAGCATTTTTTATCCGCCTAGCGCGAACAACCCAAAATCAGTCGTTTTTGACGGCCTTTTTGGTTCGGTCGTGGCCACGGATTACTCTTTCAGCGGAACAGGCGTTCAGTATTCTGCCGCTGTGAGCGCGCAAACCACCGACTTTTTCTCCTCCATCAGCCTGAAAGCGGGAACCACCGCGCCGCTTTCCGTTTTTTGGACCGAGAGCGATAATATGGCCTGGTTTAAAACCTGGCTGGATGAAAACTTTACCTATACCCTCAAGTCCGGTGTCTCCCTTAACGTGACGACTATGTTTTATCCTTATTTAGTCAATGGCGAGTATTTGCCAACGACCCTCTATCGACTGTACGTGGCTTTTACCGGTAACGTATACACCGCGGGACCCTCGGGTTTGCGTTTCAGGGATCTGCTGCTTGACGCATCAGGCGCGGTGAATGAGGATCTAGCCCTGGCTCATGTTAAGAAATTTTTCCCCTCCGCCGTCGCCAAGGGCTCTCTCTCGCCGGTCATCGCGTATAACATGACGTCCAACAGCGACGCCAACAAGGCCATCGCGCTGGAATCCTTGTTTACGCTCGGCGAGCCGCGCATCAGCGCTGCCCAGGCGCTCAAGTTTCCGCCTATTTTCTATGATAGCGCCACCGACCAGGGTCTGGTGCACAACCCTTACCTGACCTTGGTGATCGGCACCTTGTTCGACAGTTTTTCCAATCTCGAACGCTTCTCGTTCGATCCTGTGGACGGCTCTCTGTTTGGAGCATTCCGTTCCGCGGCGGGCATCAAGCTCGTAAAGCTGATGGACGGGCCGACCGGCGACATCTCCTCGCCGAGCGTCGTGGTAAGCGGATTGAACGCATCCGGCTACGAGTTGGTTAACGGCAAGCTGTACTACTCGGAATTGACGACGACCGCCTCCGGATTATACGCGATCAATTTTTCCGACGGCGTCAAGACTACCATCGTGAGTCCCGACGAAGGTCTGGAATTATACAGGTTCGGAGTCGTCAAGTTGAACACCGGAATCAGCATCGTATTTTCCGGAAGTCTCGGCCTGGTTCCCAAGTTCGGCTATATCGCGCCAGGATCGAGCACCATTCAATACGGCACTTCACCGTTCGGCGTCAACGAAAGCAAGATAGAATTCTACTGAAACGAACAGCCAAGACGCGTCGCTGAAAAAGCATGCACTTGATAAACGGGGCCACAGAGCAAGTGGCCCTGTTTTTTATAATGGAGAATCATGATGATAAAGACGATAGGTGCCTGCCATACGCTGAGGCTGGGCGATTGGACCGCGCGCGTCGATACCCATGGCGCGCATGTCCTTACGCTCAGCCATGGGCTCGACGAGGTTCTGCATTATGACGAGGCTGACATAGGGCATAGCGGCATACCCATTTGCCTACCGTTTTTTGGTCCGCTCTCCGCTCCATTTTTGCATAAGGGCACGCTGTACTCCATGAAACAGCACGGGTTTTTTCGGGACCAAGTCTTTTCGCGAGTAGATGGCAATGAGTACAGCATCGTTCTGGAGCTTCAGTCCGATGAGCAAAGCCTGACCATTTTCCCCTATGAATTCAGAGCGTCGGTAACGGTTGCGCTGTGCGAAGACGGGCTGGATTTGACGCTTGCCGTGACCAATCGCTCTCGGGAGGCGCTGCCTCTGGCGCCCGGCGTGCATCCGTATTTCGCGGTGGGAAATCCTTGTGAATTAAAAATAGCGACACCCGCCACCCACGCCAATAACAACCACGCAGGCTACGCGGAAGAGGAACTTTGCGCCTCAGGGTTCCTGAGGAAGACCGACAACACCGAAAATTCCCTCCCGCTGTACGATATAGTGGGCGCGCCGGATTTTAACCTGATCGGGCACGATGTCCGCCGGACAGTCCTATATGACGGGCCTCGAAAAATATACCTGGACGCCGACCCTTTGGTGTTCAACCGGCTTACCATCTGGAAAAAAACGGCGAATGCAAAAAGCCTGTGCGTGGAGCCTTCTTCGGCGCTGAACAGACTCGTGCACGATCCGATATGGGTACGCGAGGGGGACCGGTTCGAGACGACGGTGGGGATTCATTTTCCATAAAAAAATAACGTAAAAGTGAAACCAAATCTGCGCTGCAGTGTTTAAGAATGGGATTTCGAGGTATCCATATGTCATGAACGATGAAACGCTTGAATGGGCAACCGCTGCCTTCGGCAGCTTGCGCGCCGAGATGGCCAAGGTCCTGGTCGGACAGGCCGAATTGGTCGAGGCTTTGTGCCTGGCACTGGTTTGCGGCCAGCATGTTTTGATAGAAGGGGTTCCCGGCGTCGCCAAAACGCTTGCGGTGCGCTCGCTTGGGGCCATCCTGGGACTGGAATTCCAGCGCATCCAGTTTACACCGGACCTGCTGCCTTCCGATTTGGTGGGTACCCAGATATTCCATCCGCAGCGCGGCGATTTTACGGTGCGCAGAGGGCCGGTTTTCGCGAATCTCATACTGGCCGACGAGATTAACCGGGCTCCTGCCAAGGTGCAGTCGGCCTTGCTCGAGGCGATGGAGGAGCGGCAGGTTACGCTCGGGGACTCTACGATGCAGTTGCCCAGGCCTTTCATGGTGCTGGCCACGCAAAACCCCATCGAGCAGGAAGGCACGTATCCGTTACCCGAAGCGCAGCTGGACCGCTTCATGTTCAAGGTGGAGGTGGGATGTCCCAGCCGGGCCGAGGAACTCGACGTGCTGCGGCTCAAGAAAAAAAATCCCCTTGCCCTGAATCCCGTCGTGCAGGCGGCGGACCTTGAATCGCTGCGTAAGCTGGCTTCCAAGGTTCACCTGGACGAGCGGCTCGAGGAATACATCGTGGACCTCGTGCGCGCGACGCGAAACCCTGCGGAATATAATATTAACCTGAAGGACGCGATCCGCTGGGGCGCCGGGCCGCGCGCTGTGGTATTCTTCCTGCAGGCATGCCAAGCGCGCGCCGTTTGGAAGGGCCGGGATTTCGCGATGCCCGAGGACGTGGCCGCCCTGGCTCCGTGGATACTCAGGCACAGGATACTGCTCAGCTACGAGGCGCTGGCGGAAGGCCTGGACACGGACAAGGTCGTCGCCAGGCTGCTTGAGGGAGTGAAGGCCCCATGATGGATCCGGCTCTCAGGCAGTCCATGAAGGAGCTCGAGATCCAGGCGATTCGGCTCGTGAATAATCGATTCATGGGCGAGTGGGCATCCAACATGCGCGGGCAGGGTTTGGAGTTCCGCGACTTGCGGGAGTACGTGCCGGGAGACGACGTGCGCCGCCTGGATTGGAAAGCCACCGCCCGCTCGGGGCGCCCTCAGCTTCGCCAGTTTACGGAAGACCGTCAGCAGAATATCTGGCTTGCCCTGGATGTGTCCGCCTCCATGACCGGCCGCAAGGCTGAACTGGCGGCGCGCATGCTTGCGGTGCTGGGTTGGGCCGCTGTGAAGCAGGGCGATAAATTCGGCCTGATGGGATTCTCAGACCGGTTGGAATTGCACAGGACTCCGGCCCGCGGGGAGGCACAGCTGTGGACCGCTCTCGAGGACGCGCTGGAGTTCAAGCCGGAATCCAGGCTGACCAGCTTGAACCCCGTGGCCGAGTTTTTTTTAAAGCGCGTGTCAGGCCATGCCACCGTAATTATACTGAGCGACTTTTCGGCCGCCCTCGACGGAAGATTGCTTCGGGCATTGTCCGGCCGGCACGAAGTACTGGCGTTTCACCTAAGCGATCCGCTTGAGGAAGGCCATGGAGACGGCGGGTTGAGCTTGGTGGAAGACTCCGAGAGCGGGGAGCTTGCCTGGGTGGATCTTTCGCAGGCGCGAGCCAGGTCCAACCTGAAAGCCTCGGCCCTCGCGGACCGGGAGCAAATCAGGCTGGAGCTTCGGAAGGCCGGTTTTTGGTACAGCCATTTTACCGCAGGCGACGATTTCTTGCCGCCGCTGATGGAGTTTTTTCACCGCCGCATGGAGGTGCTGGGTGCGTAGCGCTCGGAACTTCGTTTTCGCGATACCGCTTGTCGCGATTCTACTGGCACTGGGCTGTTCCGGTGCCGGGCGCAGTTTCGAATGGACGGGCCCGGTCGGGGAAAAATTCCTCTGGAAGCCGGCCCAACCTAAAATCGGCGACCTTGTCAGCGTGGAGGCTTTGTTGCCCGGGGCGCGAGCGCTTCCGGATACCGGCTTGGTCGGAGCGGATGGCGCTTCGATACGGCCGCTGTCTGTGGATTTTTTGCCGGAGGGGTTGAAGGTGCGCTGGAGCTTCCGAGTTACCGCGTCGGGAGACTGGAAATGGTCGGCCGGCACGGAGAGCCAGGCGCTCTGGTCCGTGGCTAGCGTGGCCGGGCAGGCAGGCGAGCTGAAGACCTTGGATGCGCAAGGGCTGTGGGACGGCACTATAAAAAGCGCGGGCTCTTTGCCGGATAAGGTTTCTCCATGATGCTGAGAAATTCCTGGTGGCTTCTATTGTTGATACCCGCGCTTGCCTGGTTTGTTTTTTCGCTGTTTCGGCGCAAGGGAGCGAAGGTGTCCTCGATCAGGCGCATGAAGGCGTCGGGACGTACATGGCGCGTCGTGCTGTGGTGGCTTCCCGAATTCTTCACGTTTATATTTTTTGCAGTTACGGTGGTTTTGCTCGCCGGGCCGCAGCGCATGGTGGACCCCGGCGCGGAAAACCTGGAAGGGCTTTCAATAACGTTGGCGCTGGACAGGTCCGGATCCATGGGCGCGATCATACCGTACGGCGGGAAAAACATTACGCGGCTGGACGGCGTCAAGCAGGTTACGCGCGATTTTTTCCTGCAGCGTCCGGATGACCAGTTCGCGCTCGTGAGTTTCGCGCGCTATCCCGAGACGAATACTCCCTTGACCGGCAGCAAATCGGTACTGCTGGACTTTCTTGATTTGCTGCAGGTTCCCGAGAATCAGGACGAGGACGGTACGGCCATCGGCGACGCGCTTGTGTTGGCCGCCGCGCACCAAAACCCTGAAGGCGAAAAAAAATCCGGTATAATAATATTACTGACCGATGGACAAAACAACCGCGGCGACAGGACTCCCGAGCAAGGCGCCGATATCGCCAAGGCCGTCGGCGCCACGGTGTATACCATCGGCTTGGGCGGGGAAGGCATCCTGATGCAGGATACTCCCTTCGGCCAGCAGGCTGTCGGAATGCCCGTCGCGATCGACGAGGCCACCTTGACCTCGATAGCGGCCAAGACCGGGGGCAAGTATTTCCGGGCGGAAGGCATCGGGGATTTGGCTGGATTCTACAGGGAAATAGCCGAGCGCGAAACCGTGAAGCTCGAGCGGACAAAGGCCCCGAAAACGGAGCTTGCTCTGGAGCTTGGCCTGTGGGCGCTTTTTACCCTGACGTTTATTGTCGTGCTGTGCCGCTATAGTTTATTGCGAAGGAGGGATGCATGACCTTTTTGCATCCGGAGGCTTTCTTTCTCCTTCCGCTGTCGGCGTTCCTTTGGTTCCTTGAGTACCGGGGACGGCGCAGCGTTATCGCCTGGAAAACCGAGAGGCAACCTGCCTTCGACGGTCGTGCCGAGCCTAATAAAAGAAAAGGTACCAATGGAATCGCTTCCCTGCATTCTTGGCTGCTCGGTATGGCAAGCGTTGTTCTCGTGCTTGCGCTGGCCAGGCCGGTATGGGACCCCGTGCCCATAGAAACGAGGGCCTTGTCCCAGGATACCGTTTTTTTGGTGGATGTTTCGCGTTCCATGGAGAGCGTGGACTTGACCGGGGCTGGGCAAGGCATCAGCAGACTGGCTGGAGTTAAGCAATCTTTACTTAATGTGCTGCCCGGCCTCGCGGGCGACCGCGTCGCGCTCGTGGCTTTCGCGGGTACGAGCGTTCCGAAATGTCCGCTTACCGCCGATTACGGGTTTTTCAGGCAATCTGTCGAATTGCTCGATGCGACCTCTACCTCCCGAGGAGGAACCTTGCTCGGCGATGCGCTCCGCTCGGTAAAGAAAGATTTTAGCCGTCCCGGCAGAATGCTCTCCGTATGGGTTTTTACCGACGGCGGCGATCAGGAAAGCTTTCCCGTGGAGGCCGCGCGGCAGTTCGCGGATTCCGGCATGTCCTTGTATGTATGGGGCGTAGGCAGCCTGGGCGGCGCGCAAATTCCCGGGCGCGAAGAAAATTCCTCGCTGAACGAGGGTTTGCTCAAGTCGGTAGCGGAGGCCGTACCCGGAGGTCTGTATTTTGGCTCGGAATTTCCTTTGTGGACCTTCAGCCAAGAGTATCGCAAGCACCATGCCGATACCGGTGAATCCGTAAGCTCCCGGGTAGTTTGGAAAGAAGGCTCCTGGTGGCTCCTGTGGCCGGTTTTGGCATTGTTGGCTCTCGACGCTTTTCTGCGTCGTGGGTTCGCCGGAAGAAAGTCGCATCGATGAAATATTGGCAAAAAGGTACCTTGGCCATCTGGCTTTTTTTTCTTCTGCTCTTTGTAATTATTCTATCATCTTGTCCAGGGGCGGTCGGCGGCGCCGATCCTTGGAAAACCCCTGCCGACGACGCCGGCTTTGCGCGCCTGGAAGACGCTGCGAGCAAATCAGGATTGACCAAGGCACGCAGGGCGCAATTGTTTTTTCTTTGGGCGCAAGAGCTTGAAGCACGGTCCAAGCAGCATGGTTCGTCAGAAGAACTGTTGGACAGGTCCATCGCCGCTTTCGAGCGCGTCGTTGATATAGGATCCATCCTTGTCGATGAAAGCCGCTTTAATCTGGAGATTCTCTGGCGGCAAAAGAATCAGGATGATAATCGGGAGAAGCAGGATACGCAGGATAAGCAGGACAAGCAGGACAAGCAGGACAATGAAAATATGCAATCCGGGGAAAAACAGACGCAGGACCAGAAACAGGAAGGCAACCAACAGGAAAAATCCGAGGCGGAAAAAGGGGCGCCCAAGGATCTATCCGGGCTGGTGCGTGAAAAGGAACAACCCGGAGCGTTGAACGAGGCTCTGAAGGCCGAACTTCAAAGGAGACTCGAGAGACAGGATTTTCAAGCCGGGGGACAGCCCTCGGTCGAAAAGGATTGGTAGATGAATACGATTATTTCTCCCGGCCTGCAAGCGGTACTGGCTATAGTTTTACTGGCTCAGGTAAGCGTTTTTGCCCGGCAGGTCGAGGCGCGTTGGGCTCTTGAGGCTACCGAGGCCAGCATCGGGCAAAGCCTGACCTTGAATCTCGAGGTTCGAGGCAGCGACAGGGTGGAACCTCCGGCGCTGACCGTTCCGAATGTGCAGGTTTTCTTTCTAGGCGGCGCGCCCAGCAATTCAACGTCGATCGTTTCCGTCAATGGCCGAGTTACGCAGACCGAGAGCAAGTCGTGGTCGGGCTCGTGGAGCCTCAAAAGCATGAAAGAAGGAAATTATCACATTAACGGCGTGGAATTGAAGGTGGGCGGAAAAATAATCAGGCTTCCGGCCCTTGATTGGAAAGTAATCGCCGCGATGCGCGATCCGCGATTCGAGCTGCAACAAAAACTTAACCCGGAATCGTGCATTCCCGGATTGGACGTCGAATACTCGCTTACCTGGTATATAGGCCAGTCTGTGCAAAATCCGGAATTCACGCTGCCGATACTCGATGATCCGGATATCGTTCCGGTTGAAGGCAGCTTTTCCTCCGCATCGGGAAATACCTTCCAGGTTCAGTATAAGGGCCGGACGCTGACAGGCGAAAAGACGATCGAGCAAAGAAACGGAGAGCAGGTTACCGCGTTGACCATCAAGTTCAGGGTGAAGCCTTCCAAGCCCGGTCGCTTTGATCTGTCGGGAACCATGGTAAGCTTTGAAGGCGCGGTGGATACTCGTCAAGCCAGGGATTTTTTCGGACAGCTCGTAACGGAACCCGTGTATCGGGCTTTGCTTGCGCAGGCGCAGCCTCTGGTTTTTCTGGTGAAAGATCTGCCTTCGGAGGGTAAGCCCTCTCCGTTTTCGGGTTTGGTGGGCAAGCTTCAGCTTGCATGGGAATCTGTGCCTGCGGCTAGTTTGGGGTTTTCAGTCGGTGAACCGATCCGTCTTACGCTTCGGTTGGAAGGCGCGTTGAATAAGCCCGGCCTAGATCTCGATTATATGGTAACTGCCGGCCTGAACAATTCCGATTTTCAGGTGAGCGCGGATTCCACCGCCAAAGAGGAAGCGGGCCGACGCGGTTTCGTGTTGCGCGCAAGGCGTCCAGGCCGTTTGGTCGTCCCGTCGCTGTCGCTGAATTATTTCGATCCGTCGGCGAATCGTTATGGATTCGTAAGCACCAAGCCGCTGGCCTTCGATATTTCTGGTTCCAAGGCAGCAGCTCCCGGCCTGTCGTCAACGGCGTCAACCGCATTGCAAAATGGCTCCACGATTGGATCGCAACTTGAGGCCGCCTCCGGGACCGCGTCGCCCGACGCTATTTTGAATACGCAAGCTATGATGAATTCGAACGGCTTGGAGCCGCGAACGATTCCCTCGCTTCCATGGTGGGTATTCGCGTTGCCAGGTTCCGTGGCCGGAGCTTTTGTCGCCTTGGCGGGATTATGGAAGCATTCCGCTCGACGCAAGCTTGTCGCGGAACGTAAGGCCTGGCTCCTCGGGCTGAGTCCTTTGGCCGCGGTTGAGGGACGAGGTGCGCTGGAAGAAGGACGCTACAGGCTGCATCGGCTTTTGCAGGCCGGTGAGAATTGGAGGGCTAAATTGATGAAAACCGGGCGCTGGGTTTATCTGGAGAATCAGGTTCGCGATTGGGACGAGGCTTTTTTCGCGGATAGCCGGGATTCCGAAGCCTGGGGTAGCCGCTGGGAAAACATGCGGGACACGATGGAGCCGTGGAAATGAAGCAGGCGCAAGTGAACGGAAGGCCATGGATGCTCGTTGTTTTTCTAGGGGTTATTAATTTATCCCTGGTGGCATCGGAGTCTCCGCGGGCGATATTCGACGAGGCCATCAAGCTCAAGTCTGAATCTTTGAAATCGATGGCCGATCGCGATAGTTACGAATCGAAAGCGCGGGAATTATTCGTGAAGGCGGCCGAATTATTCGAGGCGGATGCGCAAGACAATTGGAGAGATTGGTACGAGGCAGGGAATGCCCGGTGGTGGGCCGGCCAGGCGGAAAAGGCCATTCTTGATTACCGGCGATACCTTTTGCGCGACGGCTTCCGCGGCGAGGCTTGGGAAAATCTGGCGCAAGCCCGACTGAAGGCCGGGACGACGGCTCCGGGGCGGGAGGGGTTTTTAATCTGGCCCTGGTTCTTGTATTTTGCCGCCGCAGCCGCATTTTTATTCGGCGGCGCTGTTTTATCCATAGGAATAAATATTTACACCAGGAATGCGCGGTGGCGAAAGTCAGCCTTGGCTTTTGGCCTCGCGGCGATTTGCCTTGCGATGGCATCCGCGGGAAGCATGGCGGCCAGGGGACAAATGGCCATAGTCATAACTGAAACCCAAGGAAGGAAAGGCGACGCGTCAGTATATTCACCTTGGCCTGCGAGCCCGTGGAAAGCTGGTCAGGAAGCATGGATAACGGAAGTGCGCGATACCTGGACCCGGATCAGAGTCGGGGACACGGTATCATGGGTTCCATCGAGCGCTTTGATAGAGTTGGCGGATTAACTGAAAGAAGACAAGTCTTTTCAATAACGCGGTGCCGGGACCGTTTAATCTAGCGATCGCCATGTGTCCTGGTTTGACGCTTTACAATCGGTTCGATATTTTGTATAGTCGTAGTTGGTTCGGTTGAATAAACCAAATCGAATATCCGCCACGGCAGATATTCGATTTTCTTGAGAAGGGAAGCCGGTGAGAATCCGGCGCATGCCAGCCGTTGCTGTAAACGGGGACGAAAACCGCATTATGTCACTGCCATCCGGCGGGAAGACGCGGCGAGTAGGGTGATCCGTAAGCCAGAAGACCTGCCGAACTACAGTGTACCTGTGTATTTTTCTGCCGCTGGAAGCAGCTCATCTTTTTACGCGACACGTTGTGTAAAGGGTTGGGGTGTATCCTTTTCGGCCGGCTAAAATCCGTACTGAAAACATAACATCCTTTCTCCTTTCCTTGCGTGCGGGAGATTTCATGATTCACGGCAGGCACAAGGAATTCGGCGCGCTCATCACGAAGCTGATCCATAAAAAAGACTTATCGGGCGAGGAAGCCCGAAGCGCCTTCAGCACTATCCTGAACGATGAGACGAGCGATTTGCAGCAAGGGGCCTTTTTGGCGGCATTGTCCGCCAAGGGCGAAACCAAGGACGAAGTCGCGGGCGCCTGGCGGGCGATTTACGATCTGGATACCGTCAAGGTTTCGTCTCTCGAAGACTTGCCGCTGGTTGAAAATTGCGGTACCGGCATGGACACGTTCAAGACCTTCAATATAAGCACCGCTGCGGCGTTGGTAGCGGCGGAAGCCGGTGTGCACATGGCCAGGCACGGCGCCCGAGCGCTTTCTTCCGTGTGCGGTACGGTGGACATGGCCGAGGCCGTGGGCGTGGACGTCGAGTGTTCCGCGGAGCTTGTCGCCAAAAGCGTTCGCTATGCGAATATCGGCTTGTTCAACGGGATGAGCCCTAATATCCACCCTTTGGCATTGGGCCGCATCCTGTCGCAAATCCACTTTGGCTCCACGTTGAATATTTCCGCGTCGCTTGCGAATCCGGCGCGCCCGCTCGTCGCCGTGAGGGGCGTTTTTTCGGCTGCCGCCGTGGATCCCGTGATGGCCGTCATGAAAGAGACGGGATTCCGGAAGGCTTTCGTGCTTTTTGGCGGCATCGACGGATCCGACAAGGGCATGGACGAGGCTTCGGTATGCGGGGAAACCATGTATGCGGAGCTTGGCGAAAACGGGAAGGTGCGCAAAGCTTCTTTCCGGCCCGAGGACTTCGGTTTGGCTTTGCATAAACCGGAATCGCTTTCGCCTGAAAAGGATATCGAGGCCGCAGCGATAGACTTCATAAAGATAATCTCGGGTCTGGGCAGCCGCGCGAAAAATGAGAGCGTCTCTCTGAATGCGGCCCTGGCGCTCTATGTCTCCGGAAACACGGCGAGCATTGCCGACGGCGTGAAGAAATCTTCAGCTATCTTGGCGGGAGGGGACGCGATGCAAAGCCTCATGAAGTGGGTGCAGTATCAGAACAGGAATCCCGAGGCCGGACTGGAAAAACTGCACGCCCTGATTTCAAGGATATAATTATGCAAGACGGAAAACTGAATCTGCTGGCCTTGAAAACCGGTGGGTCGTACATACAGGACAAAGACGGGGTGTCGGTTCTGTGCGGCCTGGATAAGGCGAGCGTGTTTCCTGAACATTCCTTGGATGCGGTGATCGTCCGGTACCGGATTCTTAAGAATATATATGGTGATCTGGCCATCGTGCGGCTCGTGATAAGCGAAGAGGTTTTTTATGAGGAATAAGCCGTGAAAATAAAGTTGACAGCCCTTGAGACGCTTGAGTTCGATATGTCCGGCGGCGATGGAACTACTGAGTACGCCGTGGAATATTGCGGTATCTGCAGGACGGACGCTAAAATGTTCTATGAGGGGCAACGCGATCTTGCCTTGCCGCGCGTGCTCGGCCATGAGGCGGTTTTCAGGAACTTGTCCACAGGGAAGCGTTATGTCGCATGGCCGGCGAAATGCTGCGGCACTTGCGCGTACTGCTTGGCCGGGGACGAGAATCTGTGCGATAGCATGCGGATCATGGGTTTTCATTTTAACGGAGGCTATTCCACGGACTGTCCGGTGGACGGATTGGAGCTCATCGAGCTGAGCTCGGACATGGAACCGCATCTGGCCGTTTTCACCGAGCCGCTGGGATGCGTGCTGAACGCATTTAGAAAGCTGGAGGCCGAAGCCGGGAAACGCCTGCTGATATACGGCGCGGGAACATTGGGGCTGCTTGCCGGAATCTTGGGCGTACATAGAGGCTTAAGAGTAACGATACTGGAAAAAAATGAAGAAAAAATAAGAGCCGTTTCGAATATTCGCGAAGCCAATAAGATTGATATCGTAAAAGCCGAGGTGCGAGGCGACTACGACTATTGCGTCAATGCGTGCGCCGACCACGCAGCCTTTGCCAATGGACTGACGAAGCTGAAAAAAGGCGGCACGATGGCATTTTTCAGCGGCATGGCAAAGAATGAAAACCTTTCCAGCGATTTGCTGAATCTGGCGCATTATAAGGAACTCCGTATACACGGAGCCTATGGGTTGACGCGACGGGACTTTTCCGAGGCACTTGATTTTATTGGAAGCCATGCCGATTCGTTTGCTCCCCTGGTGCAGGGTTTCGTCGCGCCGCTCGATGTAGGAAAGGCTTTTGCCACGGTTATTCAAGGTGTCCCGCTGAAACTGATACTCGATTTTACGGCCGGCCATAAGGTGATAGATTTTTCACAGCAAGTTCTTCCGTGCCCGCGGTTTCCCGAAAAACCAGCATTGTCGGAAATTCGGACGGAGCTCTTCATTCCCGCGCTGGACGGGGAATTGCGCGCGCAGGCACAATACAAGATGGACAATAAAACAAAGCCCCTGGGTTCTCTTGGCAAGCTGGAGGAGCTTGCCGTACAACTGTGCGCCATTAAAAATACGCTGAAGCCGAAGACGGACAGCAAGCTGATGCTGGTGTTCGCCGGTGACCACGGCATTACCGAAGAAGGAGTATCGGCGTTTCCGCAGGAAGTAACCGCCCAGATGGTTCGCAACTTTGCCGCCGGGGGTGCCGCCATCAATGTGCTTTGCGCGCAGTATGGCACCGGTCTCCGTGTAATCGACATGGGAGTAAACGCGGAAATCGAGTATTCCGAAATGGTGCTGGACAAGAAGGTGCGCAAAGGCACGCGGAACTTCGCGCTGGGCGACGCGATGACCGGCGAAGAGGCAACGGTCGCCGTGAAGAACGGCATGGATGCGTTCCTGGAAATTCATGGCCGGAATCCGGTTGATATTTTGGGCCTGGGTGAGATGGGTATCGGCAACACGTCATCCGCCGCGATGATAATCTCCATGCTGGGCGGGCTTCCCGTGGAGGAAACAGCCGGTCGCGGCACCGGTATGGATGATCCGGGATTGGCGCACAAGATCAAGGTTCTGCGAAAAGCGCTGGCGCTTCATTCGCCTTCGCCCAAGGGCGGTGTGGAGATCCTGCGGGCGGTCGGAGGTTTCGAGATCGCCGGCATGGCGGGGGCGGCGCTTGCCGCGGCTTCCCGCAGGGTGCCCGTGGTGCTGGACGGCGTCATCTCCACGGCGGCGGGACTGATCGCCTGGGCGATCGATCCAAGAATAAAAGATTACTTGATTGTGGGCCACAAGTCCGTCGAGAGGGCGCAGGCGATAGCGTGCGGTCTCCTGGGGCTGGAACCCGTGCTGGATCTTTCGATGCGCCTTGGCGAAGGCACGGGGGCCGTATTGGCGATGGGCCTCATGGAATCTGCAGCGCTGCTGCTGGAATGCATGGCATCGTTCGAGGACGCTTCGGTGAGCGCAAAACTATAGGGGGAAAAATGGACGGACAGGAAAGAAGCCGCATTAGGCCGGGAATAAAAGTTACCATCGTCATGAAAGAGGATCAGCGCACGGGAAGGCTCACGGAGGGAATCGTTGCCGATATCCTGACCAATTCCCCGACTCATCCCCACGGCATCAAGGTTCGGCTGGAATCGGGCCAGGTGGGGAGGGTCAAGGACATACTATAGAAGGCATGGCAAAATCAATGGGTTATCGGATGTTCCCATGATCATTTGCTTTTTTCTCGCGCCATGCTATGCTTGAGGCATGACAGACATAAAACCGCTTATCCTTAAAGTAGTTCCGCTCCGTTTCTGCGGCCAGGACTTAACCTTCGATCTTTCGCATGCGTTGTTCAGTTCCAACGACATCGATACGGGCACCAAACTGCTGCTTAAATCAATCGCCAAGCACGCCGTACCGGAACAGGTCTCCTCGATCCTGGATATCGGCTGCGGTACGGGGGTACTCGGCATCGCATGCGCCCGAGCCTTCAAAGGCCCCGACGCGGCGAGCCCGAGCCTTCTATTGCGCGACCGAGATGCGCTTGCGGTGGAATTTTCGCTGCATAACGCGCGTAAAAATAAACTCAAGGCAGCGGTAGGTGAAACGTCGCTTTTTCTGGAAGGCCTGGGCGACCGGCGCTTCGATCTGATTTTGTGCAACGTTCCCGCAAAGGCCGGTACGCCGGTACTGGATTCCTTCCTCCGCGAACTTGGAGGGGCGCTTACGGCACGGGGCATGGCCGGGATCGTCGTGGTAAACACGATCGCGGAAGCGGCTCTCGACTCGGTAAAGGCCAGCGGTGCCCGTATCGTAGCGACGGAAAAAGGCAGCGGCCATATGGCATTTATTTTTACCCGGGCAGAAGGAATAGCCACTCCGTCGGGCGCCGTGGTTTCTTCGTTCTGGCAAGGCGTTGAGCGTTCGCGCGGCCAGGACACCCTGGGAACCAAGCGCTATCGGCACGCCGGATATTTTGGCCTGCCCGAATTCGACACGCCGTCGTTCGCCACCGAGCTGGCCGTAGAACTCTGCGATATCGCCATGACGGGGGCCACCGTGCGGAATACCCTGATAATCAACCCCGGTTCCGGCAGGCTGGCCTGCTATCTGCGAGCCCGCAGCAAGACGCGCATCGACTTGTGCGGTCGCGATGCCTTGGCCAACGCGGCTGCCCGGCGCAATATTCTCCTCAATGAAAAACCGTCCGCCGAACTTGTATCAGCCGAACCTGCGTCCGCCGAGCGCGCGGCGGTCGATTCCGCAGAAGTCGTGCCTTCTGCGAAAACCCCGACGGAATTTTCTTTCGTCGAATGCGCGCCCGAGCACGCCTACGACCTGATGCTTGAATTCCCCGACCTTATACCGGGAGTGGATCCCGGCGACGCGTTCTGGCCGTCCGCCGCCCGCGCCTTGAAGCTCGGCGGTGCGGTCGTCGTTTCCATGCCCTCCAACTCGTTCGACAAACTGGAGCGGAAAAAACCCAAGGGCTTCGTGAAGCTGCGCGAAAAAAAGAAAAAGGGATACGTGGCGGCGGCATGGCGGCTCGATAAACTAATCGAGCAGGACTCGGGCACTTGAGCGATCCCGATCCGCGAAAACCCCTGCGCATCGCCGTTGGGCAACCACTGGTCCAGGCAGACGTACGCAAGAACGGATCGGAGATCCGCAAGTTCATGCGGCGCGCCCGAGAGGCCGGGGCGGTTCTCGCGCATTTTCCGGAAGGAGCCCTTTCCGGCTACGCAAAGACAGAGATCGCCGACTGGCACGAATTCAACTGGGACTCGCTCCAGCGCGAGCTGGACCTTATCTCGCGAACCTCCGCGGAGCTTGGCATTTGGACCGTGCTGGGTGCCTGCCACAGGCAGGACGCACCGGCGCGCCCGCATAACAGCCTGTATGTTTTTTCGCCCCGCGGAGAACTGGTGACGCGCTACGATAAACGCTGGTGTTCTTTCTCCGAACTCGCCGACTGGTACTGCCCCGGTGAAGACGCCGCGCTCGGCACCTCGGGCGGATTGGGCAAGCGTACGGGAATTTTCGAGATTGACGGCTGGCGTTTCGGCTGCGCCTTGTGCATAGAGATTCAGTTTCCCGAGCTGTTCCGCGATTACGAGGCAGCCGGCGTGGACTGCGTCCTTTTTTCATCGTATTCCGACGATGAAAGATTCGGATACCAGGCGCAGGCCCACGCGGCCACGAACTGCTATTGGATCAGCGTTTCGGTGCCGCGGAATACCAGCGACGCGCTGTCGTCGCGCCTGATCTCCCCGACGGGCGAGGTGATAGCCGAATGCCCCCGCGACCAGCGTGATTTTATTGTAACTCTCCTGGATGATGCCGACCCTCGATGGGATTTTGCGCTCAACCAGGCTCGTCCATGGCGGGCGAAGGCCCGAGAGGGGGAGATATACCGCCAGGCGCTTGATGGCAGGCCGTGATTTTGAATTCGGCGGTTTCAGCTATTTCGGTTATTATTTTTATTCTTTGAAGATTCGCTTTTTGAAATGCGCCTGCTGATAAAAGGCGCGTGATGAAAGATGTAAGCTAGGAGCATAGAGTGAAAAAATATTCGCAAATATTGGTGCTGCTGATTCTGGCGCTTTGCCTGGTTTCCTGCGCCACGAAAACGTCCGGGTCACCGGATTCCGTTTCGTTTGCCGATTTACCCGGATATTTCATGTTGCATGGTGCCGCCATGGTAAGCGAGCGGCTCCCGGCCATCCAGATAGCCTTGGTGGATAAAGGCGAGATAGTCTACCAAGAGGCTTTCGGGTTAGCCGACAAGGATGCCGTTCGCGAGGCATCGAACGATACTATATTCCAGGTGGCCTCCATTTCAAAGAGCGTTACCGCTTGGGGGCTCATGAACATGGCTCAAGGCGGACTCGTCGACCTGGATAAACCCGTTCAGGATTACGTAAAGCGCTGGACCCTCCCGAAATCAAAATATAATCGCGACGAAGTGACGGTCAGGCGCGTCATGTCGCATTCGGCAGGGCTGGGCATGCACGGTTATATGGGATACGACCCCGCAAAAAGTCCAGTGCCCACGCTCGAAGATTCGCTGTCGGGAGGTACGGGACCACGCAAGGGCATAGTCAATTCGGGGCCTGTCAAGCTCGTCAGGAAACCCGGATCCGCATGGTCGTATTCCGGTGGGGGCTATACCTTCCTGCAGTTGATGATGGACGAGAATGCTCCCGATGGATTTTCTTCCTTTATGAAAAAGACGGTGCTTGAACCTTTGGGGATGGCCGCAAGTACGTTTGAATACTCGTCAGCGCTCAAGCCGCTGCTAGCCAAGCCGTATTCGATGGCGGGAAACGAGCTGCCGAATTTCCTGTTCGCCGAAAAGGCGGCGGCCGGTTTATATACTACGGCAGGGGACCTGTCCCGAGTGCTGTGCGAGATGTATAGGCTACATTCCGTTCACGGATATCGAGGTGTCGTCATTTCCCCGGAATCCGCACAGTTGATAACTACTTCCGCCATCGCCGTCGCTCACTCGAAATTCAATGAGTCCATGGGTTTGGGATATTTCATCGGAGAATCCAAAAGCGGAAAACGCATCGTAAGCCATTCCGGCGGCAATCAAGGATGGAAATGTTTTTATGGAGTGGAACTTGCAAGCGGCCGCGGCATCGTTATCCTGACAAACTCGAATGCAGGGTACTCCGTTCTTGTTAAACTTATGGAATTGTATCGCGAGTCTCTCGATTAGGCTTCTATTAAGATGCAATAAAATTATGACATAATCTCTTGGAATGTCTGGTTGATGCTCCGCCATCTTTTCTTCCTGTTTGTCCTTGCCGATTCGCGCTTTTCGGTATAAAACAGTAGCAGGGGCTACGGCTTCCTGTCGAATCCCGCCTGTCATGAGCCGGGTTCAAAAAGGAGACTCTTCATGAATATCGACTCTATCCGTCATCCAAAATTGCGTTCCTGGATCGACGAGAATATTGAAATGTGCATGCCTGACGATGTGTATGTCTGCGACGGCGGACAGGAAGAGGCAAATCGACTGGCCGAGAGGCTTTTACGCTCGGGCAGCTTCAAGAAACTCGAGAAGCGCCCGGGTTGCTATTACGTCGCCAGCGACCAGGGCGATGTTGCCCGGGTGGAGAACAACACGTTCATCTGCTCGCGGTTCCGAGAAGAGGCGGGCCCCACCAACAATTGGGCTGACCCGCAGGAGATGAAAGGCGAATTGCGCCAGCGATTCTTCGGATCCATGCGCGGGCGCACGATGTACGTCATCCCGTTTTCCATGGGACCGGTCGGCGGCCCGCTGTCCCACATCGGCGTCGAAATCACCGACAGCATCTACGTGGTGCTCAACATGCGCATCATGGCCAGGATGGGCGCCAACGTCATGGAGACCCTTGGCCGCGACGGCCCGTTCGTCAAGTGCCTGCACTCCGTCGGCTATCCCCTTACCTTGGGACGCCACGACAAACCTTGGCCTTGCGACGCCAACAACAAGTATATCGTGCACTTTCCCGAGGAACGGGCCATCTGGTCCTACGGCTCGGGTTACGGCGGCAACGCACTCCTCGGTAAAAAATGCTTCGCACTCCGAATAGCAAGCGCCATGGCGCGCGATCAGGGCTGGCTTGCCGAGCATATGCTCATCCTGGGGATCACGAATCCAAAGGGTGAAAAAAAATATATCGCCGCCGCCTTTCCCTCGGCATGCGGAAAGACCAACTTGGCCATGTTGGTGCCCACGCTTCCGGGCTGGAAAGTTGAAACCATCGGCGACGACATCGCCTGGATGCGATGGGGCGACGACGGCCAATTATACGCCATCAATCCCGAGGCGGGCTTCTTCGGCGTGGCACCCGGTACCAGCCTAAAAAGCAACCCCAACGCAATGCGCGCCATCGAGAAAAATACCATCTTTACGAACGTGGCCAGAACCAAGGACGGCGACGTCTGGTGGGAAGGCATCGGCTTCGACGCGCCTGAAGGTCTCATAGACTGGAAGGGCGAACCGTACGACCCCAACAAAGGCATCCCCGCGGCCCATCCCAACGGCCGCTTTACCGCGCCTGCCAAACAGTGTCCCGTCATCGATCCGGCTTGGGAAGACCCCAAGGGCGTTCCCATAAGCGCCATACTTTTCGGTGGCCGTCGCGCGGGAACGGTCCCCCTCGTGCACGAGGCGTTCGACTGGGAGCACGGCGTCTATATGGGCTCCACCGTATCCTCCGAAACCACGGCGGCTGCGACCGGTGCCGTAGGCCAACTCAGGCGCGACCCATTCGCCATGCTGCCTTTCTGCGGCTACAACATGGGCGACTACTTTCACCACTGGCTGCGCATGGGCGAGCGCACCGGCGTGCATCACCCTAAATTCTATTACGTCAACTGGTTCCGTAAAGGGCCGGACGGCAAATTCCTTTGGCCGGGCTTCGGCGAGAACTCGCGCGTGCTCAAGTGGATATTCGAGCGCTGCGACGGCGACGGCGCCGCGGTGGAGACAGCCATCGGCCTGGTGCCCGCGCCAGGCGCACTGGACCTTGCCGGACTCGACGTATCGGCCGAGGCCATGGACGAACTCCTGGCCGTACGACCCGAGGAATGGGTTTCCGACCTGCCGGGCATCCGGGCGTTTTACGGCAGCTTCGAGGACTTCCCCGAGGCGCTTCTTTCCAAGCTCGAGTTTATCGAGCGTCGATTACGGGGAAGCGTGTGAACTAAAACAGGCATTCCCTTGCCGTGCATAGTGTTGGGCATGCTCCTCAGCCCCCGGCTTCAAGCGCCTCGAATAGAGAGCTATGCTGCGGGGCTATAGGGCCTGTCCCTAATGTTTATGAACAAGGTGCCTGTCCCTCATGTTTGCGAGCGAAGTGCCTGTTCCTCATGTTTGCCGGTAAGGGGCCTGTCCCTTATGTTTACGAGCGAAGTGCCTGTTCCTCATGTTTGTCGGCAAGGGGTCTGTCCCTTATGTTTACTAACAGAGTACCTGTCCCTGATACTTACTAATAGAGTACCTGTCCCTCCTGCTTATGAACAAGGTGCCTGTCCCTCATGTTTGTCGGCAAGGGGTCTGTCCCTCATGTTTACAAACAAGGTGCCTGTCCCTCATGTTTACAAACAAGGTGCCTGTCCCTCATGTTTACAAACAAGGTG
>CAZAJF010000003.1:58998-201755 GCA_964485395.1 uncultured Treponemataceae bacterium
CCTGTCCCTGGGAAAACTAAAAAACAGCTTGATTTTCACGAGAAAACTTGACAGGATCAATATCCGGTTATACTCTTCCCCTACAAGTTTGCAGATTTTCTGCTGGAGGTGCACATGAAGTGTAGAAATTCGGTTTTCCTGGCGTTTTTGGCATTGGCCCTTGCCTCAGGTTGTTCAAAAATAGGCGACGAAGTCATCGGCGGCTTCAAGCGGAGCGAAACAGTCTTCGTTACCGGAGGCCTTTATTCGGTTCCTACATCGTTCAGCCCTATCAGCTGGGAAGTTCCGGCAGGTATTCGGGGCTTGGTATACGAGCCCTTGATGCTCTACGACACGGCGACGAATAAGCTTCTTCCCTGGATCGCCAAAAGCGTGGACTGGCAGGCAGACGGAAAAACGCTCGTCATAAAATTGCAGACCGGCATGAAGTGGAGCGATGGCCAGCCCCTGACGGCAGAGGATATCAAGTTTACCTTTGCCTACGCGGCACCTTCGAATCCTTATCTCGGATACCTCGATTCCGTTACCGTCATAGACCCCGAAACGGTAAGTGTGTTATTTAAAGATACCTCCTATCACTCCATCAATCTGCAACTCTATACGTGGCCCATCCTGCCCAAGCACCTTTGGGAAAAAATCAATCCCGAGGAAGCTACGGACCTGGAGGTGACGATGGAGATGTCCATCGGCTCGGGCCCCTATAAGCTGGAATCCTTCGGCGAAGACCGCGTCGTGTTCCTGCGAGACGACACGTGGTGGGGAATCAAGGCGCTTGGGCGAACCTTCCCCGCATTGCGCATCGTATATTTCAAGAATATGGCCAACAACGTAGCCATGACGGCAGTAAGCGAAGGGCGCGAATTGGACATGGCCAACAATTATATTCCAGGCCTGCCAACCGCGCTCAAGAAAAACAAGAAGCTCCATACCTGGTTTAAAAACGCGCCGTACATGACCCCCGACAATGTGGTGTACCTCATGCCCAACGTCAACAAGGCGCCTTGGAGCGACATAAAATTCCGCAAGGCAATTTCCTGGTCCATCAACCCCCAGGAAATCGCGGATGTCGCCTATGAAAAAGTCATAACCGTTCCGAAAAACAGCCTCGGATTGCTGTCCGTGCCCGGTTGGGAGCCGTATAATAACGAAGATCTCGCCAAGCAGTACGGCTACTCCTTCGACATGGAGAAGTCCAAGGCCATGTTCGACGCGGCAGGCTACAAGGATATCGACGGCGACAACTTCCGCGAATATCCCGACGGCACCAAGATGAAGATAAAAATAAGCGTGCCGATGGGCTGGTCCGACTTCCAGGACGCTTTGCGAATCCTTACCGATCAGTGGATCAAGGTAGGCCTCGACGCCGTTCCCGAGTTCCCCGACGAGTCCAAGTGGCAGACGGATATGGTGAAAGGCGAGTTCGACTGCCTCATCAATAACTGGGGTTCCTACGTTTCCATGAGCCCATACACGCTTTACATGTGGCTGTTCTCCACCTATACCGCCATCGGCGAGGACGAGTGGACAGGAAACTTCGGGCGCTACGACAACGAGAAACTCCGCAACCTGGTGCAGGATCTGAACCGCACGCCGCTTACGGATACGGAGAAGGGAAACGCCATCGTACGGCAGATCCAGCAGATCCAACTGGAAGAGCTTCCTTGCATGCCGCTGTGGATAAACGGCATGTGGTTCGTTGCCAATAATTCCGTATGGACCAACTGGCCCGGCGAGGACGGCACGAACAAGAATTATCCTTCGCTGTATATCGACAAGCTCCAGATGGGCGGGCTTCTCATGCTTTCCGAGATCAAGCTCAAGAAATAATTCTCGCATCCTTTCAGTACCCGCGGGCCGCCTATGCCGATTTCGGCACAAGGCGGCCCGTTTGCCGAGATGATCTTACGCGGAGGCCTGTTTTGAGAAAATATCTGATACGCAAGCTGGGCGTTTACCTGCTTACCTTCATGGTCGCCATCACCTTGAATTGGCTGATACCCCGTCTTATGCCCGGCGACCCCATCATCAGCATGGTCTCCAAATTCTCGCGCAAGGCGGAAAACGCCAAGCGCGTCTACGAGGATCTGACGAAGCGGTTCGAGTTCGACAAGCCGATGGTTCAGCAATATTTTATTTATCTGAAGAACCTGGCCTCCGGCAACCTCGGGCAGAGCCTCATCAACTACCCGGTAAAGGTCATCGACCGCATTAAGGCCACGATGCCGTTTACCCTCATCGTAACGCTGCCCGCGCTCATCCTGTCGTTCCTCATCGGCAACAGGCTCGGAGCCGCGGCGGCCAGGAACAAGAAGCTGGATAACAGGATATTGCCTTTCTGGTACGTGCTTTCCTCGACTCCGTACCTGTGGCTCGGCATCCTGCTTGTTTATTTTTTGGCGACCGGGTTAAGAATTTTTCCGCAAAGCAAGGCTTTTGGGGGCTTGATTCCGCCCAAGGTCTACAGCTTCCGCTTTATACTCGACTATATCCACCATTGGGTATTGCCGTTTCTCTCCTTGTTTATCGTGCAGCTGGGCGGCTGGGCCGTGGGCATGCGCAACATGATCATCTACGAGCTGGAAGCCGACTACTCGCGCTACCTGAAGGCGCTGGGCGCGTCGGACAAGCTCATCAGGCGCTATGCGTACAAAAACGCGCAACTGCCGCAGATATCGGGGTTGCCCGTGCAGCTGGGCATGCTCGTGGGAGGAGCAATCACCACCGAGATGGTTTTCGCCTATCCGGGCATAGGTCTGGAGTTGGGAACGGCAATCATGCGGCAGGATTATTTCCTGGTGCAGGGCTGCTTCCTCATTATCGTGCTTATCGTGCTGGTGGGTAATTTCCTTCTGGATATCCTCTACGCCGTGCTGGACCCACGGGTCCGGCTTTCCATGATAGGGGACTGACGATGCAGGAAAAAAAACAGAACGAGTTCCTGTACTTCGCGTCGCGGAACTTCAAGCTCAAGCTCGGGTTTTTCATCATAGTATTTTTCGCGCTGCTCATGCTGGTAGGCCCCCTGCTTACGCCGTATCAGCCGCGCGACCGCGTGGCTCTCAGCGTGGGCGGCCCAAGCCTCAAGCATATCATGGGCACCACCAGCATCCGGGAGGACGTATGGTCGCAGTACGTCTACGGTATCAGGTCAACCTTCCTCATCGGCATACTGGGCGGTACGATGGGCACGCTGATCGGCCTGGCCGTGGGATTCTTCGCGGGCTATAAAGGCGGCTGGGTGGACGAGATGCTCATGATGCTCACGAGCATACTCATGGTCATACCCACGGTTGCCATACTCATCATCATAGCCGCGTACCTCCCGTACCGGGGGGTGGCGATACAGAGCGTGATAATAGGCTGCACGTCCTGGCCCTGGGTGGCCCTGGCCGTGCGCAGCCAGACTTTCTCGCTCAAGTCGCGGGGTTTCGTTTCGCTGTCGCGCATCTCGGGCGTATCCAGCCTGCGCACCATCTTGGAAGAGATCGCGCCGAACATGGCAAGCTACGTGGTGATGATATTCATATTGCTGTTCGGCGGCGCCATACTGTACGCCGTGGCGCTCGATTTCATAGGCCTCGGTCCGGTTAAGGGAATATCACTTGGGCTCATGATGCAGGAGTCCTACCAGAAGAACGCCATAAACCTGGGCTACTGGTGGTGGTTCATCCCGCCGGGAGCCACGATTACCCTCATCGTATCCGCTCTGTATTTCATGAACACAGGTCTCGACGAGGTGTTCAACCCCAAGCTGAGGGAGCTATAATATGGCGCTGGACGTAAAGAACCTCAAGGTATACTACAAGACGCTCCGCGGCCACGTGCAGGCGCTGGACGACGTGAGCTTCCAGGTGAAGGACGGCGAGATCCTGGGGATCGCCGGCGAGTCCGGTTGCGGAAAATCCACGCTGTCCAACGCCCTCGTCTATCTGGCCGCTCCCATGGAATATATTTCCGGGAGTGCGGAGCTCGACGGCAAAACGCTGCCCATCATGGACACGGACGCCATGCGGGAGTATCGCTACAAGCAGCTGTCCCTGATACCGCAGTATGCGCTCAACGCGCTGAACCCCACGGTAAAAATTGGCCGCTACATCCGCGACCTCCTGGAGACGCGTTCGGTTTCCTATGCAAACGTGGAGAAGGAACTGCTGGACCGCCTGGATTTCGTGCGCCTGCCGCGCAGCGTGCTCAAGCGCTACCCGCTGGAATTGTCCGGCGGCATGAAACAGCGCGTGGTCATGGTAATATCCACGCTGCTCAATCCGGGCCTCCTTTTGGCCGACGAGATCACGAGCGCGCTGGATGTCTCCACGCAAAAGATAGTCTCGGAATTGATCGTGGCGTTCCGCGACAAAGGATTCGTGCGCTCGGTTACCTTCGTAACGCATGACGTGCCGGTGCTGTACCAGATAGCGGACCGAATCATGATAATGTACGCGGGCAAGGTGGCGGAGATCGGCCTTTCGGAAGACATAATCCACGACCCGCGCCACCCGTATACGAAGGCGCTCGTCGGATCGATGCCCGAGATCGGCGTGACCTATCTGGAAAAACCGTATGAGAGCATTCCGGGCCGCCCGCCGGCTCTGCTAAATCCGCCGCCGGGGTGCCGGTTCAAGGATCGCTGCCCCGTGGCCGATTCCCGCTGCGGCGCCGAGCCGCCGGCGGTAAACCTTCCGGGCGAGAGAACCGTGTATTGCTGGAAGGAGGCCGGTCGATGATCGAACTGAAAAATGTCAGCAAGCACTACCGCTCCGCGGGCAAGGGAAAGCCGCGGGCCGTGAACAACGTCAGCTTCGAGCTCAAGAAAGGCGAGATACTTTCCGTGATCGGCGAGAGCGGTTCGGGAAAGACCACCATCGGCAATATGGTCTTGAAGCTTACGAAGGCAACCGGCGGCAGGATATTCTTTTCCGGGCAGGATATCGCGAAGATCAGGGGCAGGAAAAACCTCAAGGAATATTACCGCCAAGTCCAGGGCGTTTTCCAGGACCCGTTCTCCACATTCAATCCCATCTTCAAGGCCGACAGGGTGTTCGACATAATCCACAGGGAATTCAGTCCGCAGACGCCCCATGCGGCCTGGAACGAAAAAGTAAATGAAAAATTACGAAGTGTGGGATTGAATCCCGGCGAGGTGCGCAATAAATTCCCGCATCAGCTGTCGGGCGGCCAATTGCAGCGCATTCTCATCGCGCGGGCGCTGCTGCTCGAGGCAAAGGTGCTGGTGGCCGACGAGATCATCAGCATGCTGGACGCCTCCACCCGCATCGACGTGCTGAACCTGCTGGGCGTCATGCGCGGGAACGGCCTGTCCATGATTTTCGTTACCCATGACCTGTCCCTGGGCTACTACATATCCGACCGGGTGGTAATCCTGTACAAAGGGGTGATGGTGGAAAGCGGGAATACCAAGGCGGTGTTCAGCAATCCGCAGCACCCGTACAGCCGGGCTCTCCTGGATTCCGTGCCCAGGCTGGACCGCAAATGGTCGCAGATGCCGGCGGCCGTTCCATCGGCGCACGCCGCGCGCATGTACGACCCCGACCTGCACGCGGGCGACCCGGTGCAGGAACGCATCGGGGACGATCACTGGATAGCCGTCCACGACGGAAGGATGAAGTGATGAAAAATAATATAACCACGGCTATTGTGCCCGTAGCCGGGGCAGTCGGCGGAATTTCGGCGGCGCTCTACGCCTGCGTCTATGTCGCATGGGCCAGCCTCGCCCTGACGAACGGCGTCCCCTCCGGGTACAACTGGGTAAACGCCACTATTTCCGAGCTCGGGGTGCCGGGGACCCCGCTGGCCGCGCCAACGGCCGTCATGTTCATCGTAACGGGCGCGCTGCAGCTCGTGTTCGCCCTCGGCCTGTATCTCTCGCTGACTCGCGTGTCCGGATCGGCGAAGGCCCCGGCCGGCAGTTTCCGCCTTCCGGCCCTTCTGGGCTCGCTCATGATAGCGGCGGAAGGCTTTTTCGACTCCATCGGGTCCGGCGTATTTCCTGCAGAACCCGGCGGCGCAAGCCAAACCGCGGTTGGGATGATTCACTTTGCGGTCAGCGTCATCGGACTCGCGGCTACCGTCGCCGCCCCGTTTTTCCTGGCGCGGGCTTTCAGGGATCATTTAAAGGCAATTATGTTGGCTAGGGTTTCCTTTGCGGCAGGCTTACTTTTCTCCGTTTTGTTCGTCATTGGCGTAATTATGGCTATTTTAGAGCTGCCGGGTGTGGGGTTTGCTCAAAGAATCCTTTATTACACATATTTTGTCTGGATTTTTATTCTTGCGATATGGATTCTCTGTCGTTCTTACGCCAATAGACGCAACTGATTCCATTGAATTCTTCAATTGACAAAATAGAGCTCCTGCCGATCCATCCCGGGTTTGCAGGAGCTTTTTAATAATCCACTACAACTTACGGATATAGCCCTAACCTTTTCGTATTAGCCTTTAACAAAATAATAATTTTCGTTGACAAAGACAAAATGTCGCTACAAACTTATCTAATGCGAAGATCGATGGTTTTTAGCAGTGTATTCTTATAAGTATCATTATTTTAATTCCGTTTTTGGAAAGAAGGAGGCGGCCGAACAATACCGGGCCATTTACTTATCATCCTGGCGTCGCTTTAGCGCGTCGTAATGCATTCTTCAATGAATTCGGAGGTTAAGTGTATGGGAAGAAAGTTTTTCGCTAGCATAGCAATAATGGTGATGTTCATCTTTGCCGTTTCTTCAATCGGCGCGCAGACTGTCATCAAGATCGCGACTCAGAGTCCCCTTTCGGGCGGCATGTCAGCGGTCGGTACCGATATCAAGAACGGCGCTCAATTAGCCTTGGAGCAGCTCTCCGCTTCACTCGTGAAATTAGGTTTCAAGATCGAATTGACCCCCTTCGACGATCAGGGTAACCCGGATGTCGGCGTCGCCAACGCAAAAAACATCGTCGCGGATCCCGCGATCCTCGCTATCATCGGCCACTATAACTCAGGAGTCCAGATTCCGTCATCGGAAGAATACCATTCCGCCGGCCTCGTCAATGTTTCCCCGGCCAATACCAATCCTAAAGTCACCGAGCGCAATTACCTCGAAGTAAACCGCATTTGCGGTCGCGACGATGTTCAAGGCACGGTAGGCGCTGAATTCGCGAAGGCAAAGGGCATCAAGAGCGTCTACGTCATCCACGACAAGACCGCGTATGGCCAGGGGCTTGCAGAATATTTCAAGCGCGATTCCGAAAAACTCGGCATCAAGGTCCGCGGATTCGCCGGTACCGAGGAAAAAGCCAATTTCGACTCCATCCTTACCCCGATTCTGGCCTCAAAGCCCGAACTTATTTATTTCGGCGGCATGTACGACCAGTCGGCCGTATTGTTTAAGCAGGCTCGCGCAAAAGGCTTTACCGGCTACTTCCTGTCCGGCGACGGTTTTGACTCGAGCGACGCCACCAAGATCGGCGGAAAAACCCTTCTCGACGGCAAGGGAACCTTCTTCTCGTCCGTAGCTGGACCGGCGAGCGCCTATCCGGGAACCGCGAAATTCATCAAGGATTTCAAGGCCCGTTTCGGTTCCGAGCCCCAGCCTTTCGCCGCGCAATCCTTCGATTGCATGGCCTTGGTCCTCACCGCCATAGAGAACGCGGTTAAGGCCGCCGGCGGGAAGCTTCCCACCAGGGCAGCGGTAGCCACCGCCGTTCGCGCACTGAAAGATTATAAAGGTATAACCGGCACCATGAACTTCAACAGCAAGGGTGACCTGGCCAAAGCCAAGTATTTCATCATTCAGGTAACCTCCGCGGATCCCGCGCAGTGGGCAGCCAACAAGATAGCCCAAGTACTGGATATCGAACCCCCCAAATAACATCCGGTCTGTTTTTACTCGCCCCTACCGAAAGGTGGGCCCCCGCCTTGCGGCGGGGGAGCCCTCCCCAGGGTTGAGGCTTCCTTCCTTCGGGTAGGAAGCCCCCGCCCTGATGGCAGGGGCCGTGCTTACGAGCACGCCGTGCCTACCGGCACGATTCATGGGAGGCTTTATGCGAATTGCCCAGCTGCCGCTATCCGTGCGCGAGATTGTACGTCCCCTCGGCCGTATGATCGTTTTCGTCGTCGGTGCCGGCGCTCTTTTTTCCGCAGTCATGCTGCTGCTCGCCGCCCTTTTCAAGAATTCGGCCGCGGACAAGCTTCTGCTCGATACCCTGGAAGTCGGTATACTTCCTTATACCATCTCCATCCTGCCGCAAGTCCTCATCGACGGCATAACCCTTGGCTTCGTATACGCGGCCATCGCGCTGGGCTATACGATGGTGTACGGCGTGCTCGAGTTCATCAATTTCGCGCACAGCGAGATATTCGCGATCGGCGCTTTTGCCGGGGTCGAATTCCTCCTCCTCCTGGAGCGGGTCGGTGTACTGTCGGCAGCCACGCCGTTTTATTCCTACTTGTTCCTGCTCATGGCAGTGCTGGCGGGCATGATGGTGGCCGGTACCACCGCGGTCATCGTGGAACGGCTGGCATATCGTCCGTTGCGAAACGCCCCGAGGATCGTGCCGCTCATATCCGCAATCGGCGTTTCCTTTATTCTGCAGGATCTCATTCGCCTGGTGGAAAGCCTCACCAGCGGCCAGTTTCACAGAATATTCCCGACCTTCGGACCTTTTGACGAACGGGTAAAGCTCTTTACCTTCAAATTGGCTCAGGAACCCATTATCGTAGATATCCAGGTCAAATCAATCGTGGTAATAATTGCCGCCGTCCTCATGCTCGTCGGCTTGAATTATATTGTCAATGCAACCCGTATCGGCAAGGCCATCCGGGCGGTGGCGCAGGACAGGAACAGCGCTTCGCTCATGGGCGTCTACGTAAACGGCGTAATAGCCTTCACATTCCTGCTCGGCGGCGCCCTCGGCGGCGCGGCCGGCGTTCTCTATGCGCTCAAGTTTACCCGCATCGATCCTTTCGTCGGATTCTTTCCGGGCATGAAGGCGTTCACCGCCGCGGTGCTCGGAGGAATAGGAAACCTGACCGGCGCGCTTTTGGGCGGTATAGTCCTTGGTATGCTGGAAAGCTTCGCAGGGGCATACCTCACGACGTTCACCATGGGCGCCATGGGATCTGAATACAAGGATATCCTGGCTTTCGCCATCCTCATCCTAATCCTCATTTTCCGCCCGTCCGGCCTGCTCGGCGAGCAAGTCTCCCAGAAGGCATAGGAGCATGCGATGAAAATAAAATTACGCGAATCGCTGAACAGTCTTTTCAAATGGCTCAATACGGGGCGAGCTCCCTATTTCGTCTCGAGCATTCTTCTGGTCGTGGGCACCCTGCTCGTGTATCTGAGCCCCCGGTCCATATTTGCGTTCCTCATTTTTGCCTTGGCGTCCGCCTTGGTTTATTTCCTTAAGATGAACAAGACGGTAAAGCTCGCGCTGGCGGTGCTCATAGCGGTCATCCTGGTCCCGATACTCGGCGCCCGGAATATATTCTACCTTGAAGTAATCTTTCAGATAGCGGTATTCTCCGCATTGGCCTTGGGCTTGAATATCGTCGTGGGATTCTCGGGAATACTGAACCTGGGATACGTGGCCTTCTACGCGGTAGGCGCGTACCTTTGGGGATTCTTCGGTTCCCAACAGGCTTTTCTGCTGCGCGAAATTCCCGGAACGGCGCCGATGGGCACGGCTTTCCTTCTGACGCCCGAATGGTTCTACGTGTTCATCTTCCTGGGTATCATCGTGGCCGCCCTGGTAGGCTTGATACTGGGCCTTCCTGTGCTGCGCGTGCGCGGCGACTATCTGGCCATCGTTACGCTGGGCTTCGGCGAAGTGGTAAGGCAGCTTGCCAACAACCTCGACAAGCCGCTTAACCTGACCAACGGCCCGCAGGGAATAACGCCGATTCAGCGGCCACCGCTGCCGTCGGGGGTCGTCGATACCTTCAACTCGGTTTTCGGACCCTTGATAGGCAAGGTTGTAACGACCGCCGAGTTCTATAATATCCTGTTTTACTTCATCGCGCTGGTCGTCGTGATAATCGCCATCATCGTTACCTACCGCCTTGACGATTCCAAGATCGGCCGAGCGTGGACTGCCATACGCGAGGACGAGCTCGCTGCCAAGGCGATGGGCATACCGGCCAACAAGATGAAGCTCGTGGCATTCGCCGTGGGAGCATCGTTCGCCGGGGCCATGGGTGTGATCTTCGCCGCGAGCCGCACCTTCGTAAGCCCGGATTCCTTCAACTTCATGCAGTCCATCGGAGTGCTCACCATGGTGATACTGGGCGGAATCGGGTCCATCCAGGGCGTCATCATAGGCGCCGCCGTTGTAATTATTCTTAACTTGCAGATACTGCAAAGCTTCTCGCTGTTCCTGTCGCAACTCAGGCAGAGCGAGGCGGTCATCCCCATCATCAACTTCGCCTGGAAGAACCTGTCCACGCAGCTTGACCCGGCCAAATACCAGCGGCTGCTTTTCGGGATCATCCTGGTGCTCATGATGATCTACAGGCCGGCGGGACTCCTTCCGGCGGAGCGACGCAAGCGCGAACTGAAGTGCGCCTGCGAGGACGAGCCGCCCAACGGGATGATCGACGAAGCCCAGATCGCCGCCATAGCCGCGGAAAAGGGGAAGAACAATGCCTGACCAAAAGCCTTTTCTCGTCGCCAGCGGCGTTATAAAAAAGTTCGGCGGCCTCGTGGCCGTGAACAAGATGGACTTTTTCATCGAGCGCGGGCGCATCTTCAGCATCATCGGGCCGAACGGCGCGGGCAAGACTACGTTTTTCAACACGATCTCCGGCGTGTACCGGGCCGACGGCGGCACGATAAGCTTCAACGGCAAGCGCATCGACCATATGGCGCCCGACGCCATCACGGCGCACCGGATAGCCAGGACGTTCCAGAATATCAGGCTGTTCAACAGCATGACCGTGGTGGAGAACATCATGGTGGGCGGGCACACGAGGCTCAGGCAGTCTCCGCTGGAAATCCTGCTGCGCCTGAAGCGCTTCAGGGACGAGGAGCTCAAGGCCCAGCACCGGGCGCAGGATCTCATGGAATACGTCGGAGTCCACGGCCTGGGCAACGAGCTTGCGTGCAATCTGCCGTACGGGGCGCAACGCCGCGTCGAGATAGCGCGCGCCCTCGCGGCCGAGCCCGAGCTCCTGCTCCTCGACGAGCCGACCGCCGGCATGAATCCCAACGAGAGCGAGGACGCGCTGCAGCTGTTCCGCCGGCTTCGGGACGATCTTGGAATCGCCATCCTGCTCATCGAGCACGATATGCGGGTGGTCATGAACGTATCGGAACGGATCACCGTCATGGACCATGGGGAAAAAATCGCGGAAGGCGAGCCGAAAGAGATAGCGGCGAATCCCCAGGTTATAGAAGCTTATCTTGGGCGCGGCGCCGCGTCCGGGTTGTCCGCATGAGGGGGAAGCTATGAGCCTGCTCGAGCTCGAAGAAGTCCATACATACTACGGCGCCATCCATGCGCTCAAGGGAATCTCGCTGAAGGTCGAAGAAGGCGAGATCGTAACGCTGATCGGCTCCAACGGGGCCGGAAAGACCACGACGCTTAAATCCATTTCCGGTCTGCTCCATTGCAAGAAGGGTAAGGTTCTGCTGAACGGAAAGAATATTTCAGCCATGCCGGCCCATCTCGTGCACAAGGAAGGCATCGATCTCGTGCCGGAAGGGCGGGGAATATTCCCGCGCCTTACGGTTCTCGAGAACTTGGAAATGGGCGCGTATCTGGTTCGCAGCCGCGCGGAGATAAAGAAGCGCGTCGAGTATGCCTTCGGCCTGTTTCCGCGCCTCAAGGAACGCGTCGACCAAAAGGGCGGTACGCTGTCCGGCGGCGAGCAGCAAATGCTCGCCACCGCGCGCGGCCTTATGTCCGATCCGAAGATCCTGCTTTTAGACGAGCCTTCCATGGGCTTGGCGCCGGTTCTGGTGGATCAGATTTTCGAAATCATCAAGGAACTGAACGCCCGGGGGACGACGATCCTGCTCATTGAGCAGAACGCGCTCATGGCGCTCTCGATCGCGCATCGCGGCTACGTGCTGCAGACGGGAAGCATCGTCTTGGCCGACACCGCCCTGAACCTGCAGAAGGACGAGATGGTGCGCAAGGCGTATCTGGGAATTTAAAATAACCTGCTTGCTGCGCGGGAGCATTTTTCCGCACAGCAAGCCGCATTCGCCGCTATTGGCTCGTTCCGCAACCGTTGATGTGTTGCCGCAATTCCATAAGCTGCATCGCGAGATCCAGGACATCCGGAAGCAATTCCCTTAGTTCGGAAGGACTTATCTCCTTGTCTTCCGCGCGTTCGCGCATTCGCTCCAATAGCCTGCGCAGGGGCCATTCGCTAATTACCTTAAGGTGGGTCCTGATATCCGAGGCCGAATCGTGCCGGATTTTCTTTCGCATGTGCCACAGTAGGCCGGAGCGTTTAACCCAGAATGTTTTTTCCTCGCCCGGAATTGTCATTTCCTGCTCGGGGTTCGTAATTTCGGGATTGGCCGCGATAAGGGCTTGAAATATCGCCCCTATCGCGGCATTCAACATTTCATCGCAATGATCTCGGAGAGAAGCCCGTTCCTGGCCCAGGATTTTTTTATCTTTCGAGAAAAACTTCACGTAATCTTCCTGCATCCACGCGAAAACCGCGAGAAGCCGCTTGATGCGGGCAATGAAGCTGTCGGGGATATTAGCGGGAATAGGCAATCCGACTCTGCCTCGAGCCTCCATTATCGAATTTTTATCCAGGAATATTTCCATAGTTGCTCCTTCCTGCTTACAGGATTTCCATATATTTTTGGACGGCGAGAGAAACCACCGCAACCGCGAACCAGCAACCTAAACCCAGCAGGATCGGCTTGATGCCGTTTTTCAGGAGCTTTGCCAGATTGGTGTTGAGGCCTATCGCCGACATTGCCATGACGATGAGGAATTTTCCGGTGAGAACCAAATTGCCTGAAACCTCCCGGGGAATCGGCAGGACGGTGTTCAGGATGGCAGTTGCGATGAAACCCAGCACGAACCACGGAAATATCCTGGCAAAGCTGAAGCTTCCGGCGGGCTTAGCCTCCCCCTGCAGTTTGTCGCGGCGGCTTCCGTACACGGTAAGCGCCAGCGTGACGGGCACGATCATCAGCGTTCTCGTCAGCTTGACGACCGTCGCGAAAGCCAGTGCCGTATCGTTGCCCGAGTAGGTGCTCCAAGCCGTGCCCGCCGCCACGACGGACGATGTGTCGTTGATAGCGGTACCCGCCCACATTCCAAAACCGGTGTCGCCGAGGCCTATCGCGCGGCCAAGGTAAGGAAAAATAAAAACGGCCACTACGTTGAATAGGAATATCGTGGAGATGGCGTGGGCTACGTCCTCGTCCTTCGCGCGAATAATCGGGGCCGTTGCGGCGATCGCCGAGCCTCCGCATATGGCCGTGCCCACGCCTATGAGCACGGTCGTGGTAGCAGGAAGCCTGAGCGTCTTGCCCAATAAAAAAGCCGTCAGGAACGCCGCCGCCAGCGTAAAAAGCATGACGAACAGGGACTGGCTCCCCACTTCGGCGATGCGGTGGAGGTTCATCTCGAAACCCAGCAGTATAATGGAATATTGGAGCAGTTTTTTTGACGTAAACTTGATGCCAGCTCCCGGATCCACGGGCCCGAAGCGAAGTCGCGGGAATATCGCCGAGATGACTATTC
This sequence comes from uncultured Treponemataceae bacterium, assembly GCA_964485395.1. Classification (GTDB taxonomy): domain Bacteria; phylum Spirochaetota; class Spirochaetia; order Treponematales; family UBA12059; genus JANNSO01. Next base: position 72,709 of record CAZAJF010000003.1, read on the forward strand.
CCAGGACCATGCCGATGACGGGCCCGCCGATTACCGGGACGGTCCTTCCGAGGAACCAGGAAGGCAGGGCTATGGCAAGACAGAGCGTGATACCGACAAGGGTTGCGGGCATAGAATCCTCCACGGGCGTGCCGGGATAGTATACGTAAACGGTGCGCAAGTCAAATCGATGCCCCTTGGCCGCCGCCGGGGCCTGTGCTAAAGTGTAGCCCTATGGAAACACTGGATGAGGCCGAATATTCCCGCAGGGAATTCAGGAATATCGATTGGTCGGGCGCCGACCTTTCCGGGATTGAATTCGATGAATGCTCGTTCTTCGGCTGCAATTTCTCCGAAAGCGCGCTGGAAGGCTCCCTTTTTGACGGCTGCCGGTTCGAGGAATGCAACCTGAGCAACCCGAAGACGAAAAAATCGCGATTCATCGATGCGTCCTTCGCCAACTGCAAGCTCATGGGCGTTAACTTTTATTCCTGCGACCAAACGCTCCTGGACGCGCAGTTTACGGGCTGCAAGATGACCACCTGCAATTTTTCGGACCTGTCCATGAAAAAATCCGTCTTTCGCTCCTGCGAGATACGGGACTCGTATTTTCAGAATACGTTCCTGCAGGACGCGGATTTTTCCAACTCGGTATTTTCAAACACCTTGTTCCATAACTCCGATCTGCAGAAAGCGTCGTTTTACAAGGCTCGCGGCTACGCCATAGACCCTAGGGTGAATAAAGTGCAAAAAGCCGTTTTTTCCGTCCCCGACGTTTTAGCCTTGGTGGAAAGCTTCAATATAATACTGCGCGATTGAGAATCCGGAAATTTACCATAGATCGTTGCGGTAATCGCTTTCGTGGCTTATCATTATTTCCGCAGGCAATTTGAGAGCGTCGGGAGGAACATCTATGTTTGGAATCAAGTTCGTCAAGTTTGAGCCGTCTGATTTCGTCTATAGGATCAAGCACGGCAAGACGATCGAGTCCGGTCCGGGATTGTCGTTCTGGTACTGGGCGCCTTCAACATCCATATTGCGAATTCCGGTGGAGAGCCGCAACGCGCCGTTCATCTTCGAGGAGATAACGGTGGATTACCAGAGCGTGTCCATCCAGGGCGAGGTGATATACAGAATCGCCGATCCGGCCAAGATCAAGGACAACATAAATTTCTCCATAGACAGCAGAACCCTGTATTACCTGTCCGAGGGGCAGGAGAAAATCGGGCAGCAGATAATCAACATTACAAAAACTATTGCCAAGCGCGACATAGAGAAACGCGCGCTGAAGGAAATGCTCCGCTCGGCCGACCAGCTTACCAAAGTAATCAGCACGGCCCTCGCCGGGGAGGAATACATCAGCAGCCTGGGCATCGAGATTACCAACGTCAGCATCCTGGCCATAACCCCCGGCAGCGATACCGCCCGCGCCCTGGAAGCCTCGGCGCGCGAGCAGATTCTCAAGGAGGCGGACGACGCGATCTACGAGCGGCGCAATTTTTCAGTGGAGCAGGAGCGGCGCATCAAGGAAAACGAGCTGAACACGGAAATAGCCATCGAGAACAAGAAGAGGCAGATTCGGGAAGCGCAGATGGAGGCAGAGCGGGCCATCAAGCAGAAAGAGCACCAGCTTGCCGCCGAGGAGATGAGTTTCAGGATTTCGCAGGAAAAGGAGCGGGAGACGCTCGCCGTTCAGGAATCCTCCAACCGCAAGATAGAGGCGGATGCCCGCGCCTATTCCCTTGGGGCGGTAATGAAGACTTTGGCCGGCGTGAATCCCGATATCCTGCGGGCGCTCACCATGACGGGCATGAAGCCTGAGCAGCTGATAGCCTCCGCCTTCGAGACGCTGTCCAAGAGCGCGGGCAAGATAGGCGAGCTGAATATATCGCCTGACCTGCTTTCCTCGCTCATGAAAGCCCCCAAGTAATGGCGCTTACCACGAGAAAAGTGGTTATAATTAAAAAACCTACGAGGCTCGACCACCTGGTGGCGCGCTTCAATACGGTTCAGCAGGTTAAATTCTACATTGAACATATAGAAGGCGATTTCGCCGATTACGAGAACGAGCACCGAAACTATTATGCGGCCCTGGAGATTTTAAGCCGGAACGTCGGGAAGGTTTCCCGCTTGCATCTCGTGGACTGGGCCCAGGTGCCCAATTACCAATTCGGCGCGGACGACGTGGTGGCGACCATAGGGCAGGATGGAATCATCGCAAATACCCTGAAGTACCTGAACTCGCAGCTGATCATCGGGTTCAACCCGGACAAGGCGAGGTGGGACGGCGGTCTTGCGCAGTTCGATCCCGGCGAGGCGGCGGAGGCGATAGTCGCATGTTTCGCGGAGCGCATCGCCGTCAAGATGATCACCAAAGCCGTCGTGGAGCTGTCGGACAGGCAGAGCCTGCACGCGGTCAACGATTTTTTCGTCGGGGTGGCGAATCATTCTTCCGCCCGTTATAAAATTCGATTCCGGGACTCGGAGGAATTTCACTCGTCCAGCGGCATCGTGGTTTCCACGCCGCTGGGCAGATCGGCCTGGATGAAAAGCATTTTAACCGGAGCCAGCGCGATAAGCGATCGGGCATCGGGAAAGAAGCTGAAGGCAAAGACAGAGGCCGCTGCGGGCAAGCCGGCTGCCGAGGGCGGATCCTGGGACGACGACTGCCTGTATTTCGCGGTGCGGGAACCGTTTCCCAGCGTCAGCAGCAAAACCGAGCTTGTCTACGGCAAGATCCTGAAAGCGGGCGAATTCAGCGTCGAGTCGAAAATGGGCGAAAATGGACTTATTTTCAGTGACGGCGTGCAAAACGACAAACTGAACTTCAACTATTCAATACGGGCAAAATTCGGGATCGCCAAGGAAAAAGGGCGTCTGGGCGTGCGGTCATAGCAAAAAAAGAAAAAAACAAATTTAATTTGACGTAAAAACTGATGCATGATACTGTGTACTTATGGCCATGGCTAATATATGGCCATAAGTAAACGGCTCTTCATAGCGCATGTGTCGTTATGAAATCATATTATCAGGAGAAACATGATGAAAAAGATACTCGGCATCGGTATCATCCTCGCGTTGACGGTGCTCTTTCTGCCATCGGCAAAGGCCCCGGTCACGGATACGCTCTTCGTAGCCACGGCTTATGACGCAAAATCGCTCGACCCGACCTTGACCAACGATGTGGCCTCGTCCAACATCATGTGCGAGATTTATGAAAACCTCGTACAGCTCAACGATAAAGGCGAAGTGATCCCCATGCTCGCCGAGTCCTTCAAGCAGCTTGACCCCGTAAGCTACGAGTTCAAGCTCAGAAAAGGCGTCAAGTTTCACAATGGCGAGGAAATGAAGGCCAGCGACGTTAAGTTCAGTCTTATCCGCGCGGCCAAGGCCGGTCCCATCGCCCACATAACGGGCGAGATCGATACCGAAAGCTTCGTAATTAAAGATAACTATACGATCTCCTTCAAGATCAAGAAACCGATTACAGGATTTCTCGGCGGGCTCATTCTCTCCGCGGGCAGCATTCTCAGCGAGAAGGCCGTCATAGCCGGCGGCGATAACTACGCCATGAATCCCGTGGGAACCGGTCCTTTTAAATTCGTCAGCTGGACGAAGGGCAACATGATCGAGCTCGCCCGCTTTGACGGCTACATTGGAAAGAAGCCAAGTTTCGGCAAGATGGTCATCAAGGTGATTCCCGAACCGACCAACCGCGTCATCGAGCTTGAAAGCGGCGGCGTGGACATTGCCTACGAAGTTACCGCCAACGACTTGAAGAGGGTGCAGGATGACGCGAATCTGCAGATCCTGCGGGTTGTGGACAATTCCACCACCTATATGGGATTCAATACCCAGAAAAAACCGTACAACGATATTCGCGTCCGCCAGGCGATCAGCTATGCCATAAATACGCCGCTTGTCATCAAGTCGGTCTGGAGAGGCATCGGCCAGGTTGCCGTCGGCCCCGTCGCTCCGAACGTCAATTTCTCGGATAAATCGCTCAAGCCGCATGAATACAACGTGGCCAAGGCCAAGGCGCTTCTCGCCGAGGCGGGATATGCCACCGGTTTCAAGGCGTCGATATGGACGAACGAGAAAAAAGAGCGCGTGGACATGGCGACGATCATGCAGAGCGAGCTTGCCGAGATCGGCATCACCGTGGACATCAAGGTTCTGGAGTGGGGTGCTTACCTCGACGGCCTGCTCAAGGGCGAGCACGATATGTTCATCCTCGGATGGAATTGCCAGTCGCCCGACCCCGATGTCGCGCTTTTCGGCCCGTTCCATTCCACGATGAAATCCTCGAACTATACCTTGTTCGCGAATCCCGAAGTGGACGGCCTTATTGAAAAGGGCCGCGGAATGGCGAATGGCGCGGAACGACAGGCCGTGTATTACACGATCCAGAAAAAGATCGTGGAGCAGGCTCCCTGGGTGTTCCTCATGAACGCCGAGCAGGTCGTCGGCGCCAACAAGCGCGTCAGCGGATTCAAGCCCAGCGTATTCGGATATCACATGAAAGCATGGGTTACCTTAAAGTAACTTGACTTGGCGGCGCCGCCGCTTGCCGGAGGCCGCCGCCGCTTGCCGGTGGTCGCTTCCGCTTGCCGGTGGTCGCCTCCGCTTGCCGGTGGTCGCCTCCGCTTGCCGGTGGCCGCCGCCGTTCTTTTCCGATTCTCCCCGTCAGTCGTAATTTCATGCTCAAAGAAACAAGCGGGAAGCCGGTAGCCATGCGGGTTTTCGCGGCCCCCGGGAGCGCTTGACTCAAGCGATCCATAGCTATAGAAGGAGTGGCAATGATAAAATATATCTTGCGCAGATTTGTCTTGCTCGTGCCGGTGGTTTTGGGAGTGACCTTCATCGTTTTCTCGCTTTTATACCTTACCCCCGGGGACCCGGCCAGGCTTATCCTGGGCGAGTCGGCACCCGAGGCGTCGGTCGTGGAGCTGCAGCATCAGATGGGGCTGGACAAGCCGTTCATCGCGCAATACGTGCATTACCTCGACAGGATGATCTCTCATCTTGACATCGGTAAATCTTATATAACAAAGCGGCCCGTGCTCCAGGAAATACTCAATTACGCGCCTTCGACCCTGAAGCTGGCGTTTTCCGCGATGCTGGTGGCGATGATCATCGGCATACCCATCGGGATAATTTCCGCCGTCAAGCAATACTCGATTTTTGACTCGGTGTCCATGGTGTTCGCCCTCATAGGCATCTCCATGCCCGTGTTCTGGTTCGGCTTGCTGCTCATCCTGCTTTTCTCGGTGCAGCTGCACTGGCTTCCGGCTTCCGGCTACGGCACACTCAAGCACATGATACTGCCCGCGATAGCGGTCGGCGCACAGTCAATTTCCGTGCTTGCCCGCATGACGCGCTCCAGCATGCTGGAGGTAATTCGGCAGGATTACATCCGCACCGTAAGGGCAAAGGGGCAGAAGGAAATAATCGTCGTGGTAAACCACGCGCTGCGCAACGCGCTGATACCCATCATAACGGTGTTGGGGCTGCAGTTCGGCGGCCTTTTAGGAGGCGCCATCCTTACGGAATCAATATTCTCAATCCCCGGCGTTGGTCGATTCATGGTGGACGCCATCAAGATGCGCGATTTCCCCGTCGTACAGGGGGGCGTGCTTTTTATAGCCATAGCATTCAGTCTCGTGAATTTGATCGTGGACCTGTTCTACGCATACGTCGATCCGCGAATCAAGACACAGTATAAGTAAGCGACCGGGAGGCTAAAATTGAAGGCGAAAAACGCTGTCGGAGAGATAATTAACGTCAAGAAAACCAGCCAACTGCTGGGCATATGGAAACGGTTGAACAGAAACAAGCTGGCGATGATCGGGTTCTATATTTTAATCGTTCTGATATTTACCGCTATCTTCGCGGATTTTATCGCGCCGTATCCGAGCGCCAAGCAGGATCTCGAGAATATGCTGAATTTTCCGAGCGCGCAGCACTGGTTCGGCACCGATGAATTCGGGCGGGATATCTTCAGCAGGATAGTCTACGGCTCGAGGATATCTCTGGGCGTGGGATTCATCGCGGTGGGTTTTTCCGTGATCGTGGGCGGCACCGTGGGCGCCATCGCGGGATTCTACGGCAAGGGCGTGGATAATTTCCTGATGCGGGTCATGGACGTGCTGATGTCCATACCGCAGATATTGCTGGCGATTTCAATAGTCGCGGCGCTGGGGCCGGGCTTGGTGAATTTGATGATCGCCGTAGGCATATCATCCATTCCCGGTTACGCGAGAATCGTTAGGGCTTCGGTGCTTTCCATCAAGGACCAGGAATTCATCGAGGCGGCGCGGGCCGCCGGATCGAGCAACGCACGCATTATCATGCGCCACATAATACCTAACTCCATGGCCCCGATTATCGTCCAGTCCACATTGGGCGTGGCCTTCGCGATTTTAACCGCGGCCGGTTTGAGTTTCATCGGTTTGGGCATTCAGCCTCCCGCGGCCGAATGGGGATCGATGCTTTCCAACGGCCGGGGATACATACGGGACTATGCGTATATGACGCTGTTTCCGGGCCTTGCGATCGTTACCACGATATTCGGACTGAACATACTCGGCGACGGGCTGCGGGACGCGCTTGACCCGAAACTTAAGAATTAGAACGCGAGCGGAAGTGAGGATATCATGAACGACGGCGATAAGTTGCTGGAGATAAAAAACCTATCCATACATTATAAAGCGGCCAGCGGCTTGGTGCGCGCGGTGGAGGACCTCGACTTGAGCCTCCGCTACGGCGAGACGCTCGGCTTCGTGGGCGAGACGGGGGCGGGCAAGACGACGACCGCCCTCGGCATCATGAGGCTGGTGCCGAACCCTCCGGGGCAGATCGTGGCGGGCGAGATAATCTTCGAAGGCGAAGACCTTGCCAAAAAAACCGAAAAGGAGATGCGCGACATCCGGGGAAGGAAGATCGCCATGATATTCCAGGACCCCATGACGTCGCTGGACCCGGTGATCACGGTGGGCGAGCAGATAGCCGAGATGATTCGGCTGCACGAAAAAATGTCCAAGCGCGACTCGATGGCCAAGGCCGAGCAGATGCTGGAAACCGTGGGGATCCGTAAGGAGCGCTCCTGCGATTATCCGCACCAGTTCAGCGGCGGCATGAAGCAGCGCGTCGTCATAGCCATCGCCCTCGCGTGCAACCCCGCGTTGCTCATCGCGGACGAGCCGACGACCGCCCTGGACGTTACCATACAGGCGCAGGTGCTCGTGCTCATGAAAAAGCTCAAGGTGCAATACAAGACCTCGATGATCATGATTACGCACGACTTGGGCATCGTGGCGGAAATCTGCGACACGGCCGCGATCATGTACGCGGGAAACGTGGTGGAGTACGCCGAAACCAAGGCTCTGTACGCCCGGCCGCTTCACCCCTATACCGTGGGCCTGTTCAATTCCATACCGGACATCGATACGGACCAGGAAGACCTCAACGTGATCGCGGGGCTTACGCCCGATCCCACGAACCTTCCTTCCGGCTGTCCCTTTCACCCAAGGTGCCCGAAGGCGATGGAGCAATGCGCCAAGGTGAAACCGGGACGCGTAGAGGTGGAGTCCGGGCATTTCGTACGATGCTATCTGTACAAGTAGAAGGGAGTGAACGAGCATGAGCGAAAAATTACTCGAGGTGGTAAACCTCAAGAAGTATTTCAAGACGAAAAAAGGGCTTCTGCACGCGATCGACGACGTGAATATTTTCATTAACAAAGGCGAGACGCTCGGCCTGGTGGGGGAATCGGGCTGCGGCAAGTCGACGATGGGAAGGACCATCCTGCGGCTGCACGAGCCTACGTCCGGCCAGATAATGTACAAGGGCGAGGATATCGCGAAGTACAGCCTCGCGGGCATGAAGAAGATGCGGGGCAAGATGCAGATCGTGTTCCAGGATCCTTATTCTTCCCTGAACCCGAGGCTTACCGTGCAGAAACTGATAGCCGAGCCCCTGTACGTTAACAAAATATATAAGACGAACGCGGAGATGGAAGACCGCATAAAGGCGGTGATGGACGTCGTGGGCCTCGAGCAGCGCCTGATCGAATCGTATCCGCACGAGCTCGACGGCGGCAGGCGGCAACGGATAGGCATAGCCAGGGCGCTGTCCATAAATCCGGAATTCGTGGTGCTCGACGAGCCGGTATCCGCCCTTGACGTTTGCATACAGGCGCAGATACTCAACCTCATGAAGCAGCTGCAGAGGAAATTCAACCTTACCTATTTGTTTATTTCCCATAACTTGAGCGTGGTGAAGCACGTAAGCGACAGGATTGCCGTCATGTACCTGGGAAAGATCGTGGAGCTTTCGGATTACAAGTCCATTTTCGTGGAACCCTTGCACCCCTATACGCAGGCCTTGCTTTCCGCCATCCCCAAGACTAAGATAGAGTCCGGGAGAAAAGAGCGGATTATCCTGGAAGGCGACGTGCCCAGTCCGATAGAGCCGCCGGCGGGCTGCAGGTTCGCGGGCCGCTGCATGTACAAGAAAAAAATATGCACGGAACAGACCCCGGAGCTCAAGGATATCGGAGGCCATAGGTATGTGGCCTGTCATTTTTACGGAAACTTAATCAAGAACGGAGCGAATTAAGATGGAACTTGCATTGGACATGGATTACGTCAAGGATTTTCTCGCCGAGATATTGGCCGTCAACGGCTGCGGCGGCGACTGCCGCGAGGCGATGAAAAGAATGGAGCTGGAATTCAAGCGCTTCGGCATCGAGCCCGCGCGGACAAAGAAAGGCTGCCTCATCGGCACGATACGCGGCGAGAACGACCTGGTTCATAAAATGGTAGGCGCCCATATCGATACGCTGGGAGCCATGGTCAAGGAGATCAAGCCCAACGGAAGGCTCAAGCTTTCGCCGATCGGCGGATACGCCTGGCAGTCTTTCGAGGGCGAGAACGCCATCGTGAGGACGACGGAAGGCGTGGAGTTCACGGGGGTACTGCTTCCGGAAAAGGCATCCGTGCACATTTTTTCCGACGACGTGCGCGACTCCCCCCGAACGGAAGAGTCCATGGAAGTGCGGATAGACGAAACGGTGCGCACCAAGGAAGACACGGAGAAGCTGGGTATAGCCGTGGGTGATTTCGTATTCTTCGAGGCTAAGCCCCGGTTCATGAAAAACGGCTATATAAAAGCGCGCTACCTGGACGACAAGGCGTGCGTCGCAGTACTTTTCGCCACGATAAAATACCTGAAAGATAACAAGATCACCCCGAAATTCACCACGCATTTCTACATCAGCAATTTTGAGGAAGTAGGTCACGGAATTTCAGTCATGCCCGAAAAGGTCGACGAGTTCCTGGCTTTGGATATAGGCACGGTCGGAGTAGGGCACACTTCGTGCGAACACTGCGTTACCATCGTCGCCAAAGATTCGAGGACGCCCTACGATATCGGCTTCAGGCAAAGACTCGTGGAAATCGCGAAGGCCAACGGAATCGACTATAAGGTCGACGTTCATTTCCGCTACGGTTCCGACGCCTCGGTCGCGGCGATTGCCGGTTTCGAGGTGAATTTCGCCTGCATCGGCATGGGCGTGGACGCGACGCATCACTATGAGCGCACGCATATGGACGGCATTTCCGCCAATCTGAAACTCCTCATCAAATATCTGACCTGATGCAACTTCGGCCGGAGACCCGCAGTCTCCGGCCGCTTGTTGCAGTCTCGGCTTTTTTCCTGTAAAATTATTACTCAAAGCACCGGTCACGCCATAGGCGTCGGCGGGCAGGACGGGCGGATTAACATGAAAACCAGGATTGGGCTTATCGGGCCGGGAGATTCCGTACGGCGGATACAGCATGTCGCGGCGGGGTTTGGGGACAAGCTCGAGCTGATCCCCGGAATCTACAGCAAAAAAGAAGAGAGCGCACAGCTCGCCGCCGATATCGAGCGAGAGGCTGACGTGCTTCTTTTTTCCGGAATCATTCCCTACAAGATAGGCACGTACGCCGGCGGGCTGCAAAAGCCGTGCCTCTATATTCCAAGCATCGGCACGAGCATCATCCGGGCCATTTGGGAAATGCGCGATAAAAACGAGGGCTACGGCCGCGTCAGCGTAGACTCGATAGAAAGAAACGACCTCGAGGAGACGGCGGCCGAGCTTGGTTTCAAGTTCGACGCGCTTGAAATCGTGGAATACGACGAGACCACTTCCTACGAGAAACTGGCCGACATGCACGAAGCCCTGTTCCAGTCCGGCCGGACCGAGGTGGCCCTGACCGCGCTCAGCGACAGGACGCGGGACATCCTTGTGGAGCGCGGCGTACGATGCTACAGGATATTCCCCACCAGGTACCTGATACGCGAATATATCCAGAGGGCGCTCTACGTGGCCGAGACCAACAAGCTGAAAGCGTATCAGATCTCCGTCATGATACTCAGGCTTCGCGGCGGGAAGGCCTCGGTCGTTCCCGAATACGAGTATCTCAAGCTGCGAAACACCTTCGAGCGCCTGCTGATAGACTACACGAAGGGCCTTTTCGGGTCGATGTTCCCCTTTGGCCACGATGAGTATATTTTATTTACTACCCGGGGCGCCATGGACGACGGCCGGGGCCTCGAGAAGCTGTTCAAGGCGGCCACGCATACCGGCATAGATTTTTGCGCGGGGCTCGGCTATGGGCAGACGTCGTTCAACGCCGAGGCCAATGCCAGGAAGGCCCTGAACCGCTCATGCGCGCTCGCCGGATCCAGCCTGTTCTCGGTGGACGTGGAGGGCGAGATAATCGGCCCGATATCCTCGGAGCTGCAGATGCTGCGCTACAATATTTCCGAGACCGATGTGGGCGTGCAGGAAGCCGCGAGGGAAACCGGCTTGAGCGCGGCATACATCACCAAGATCCGGTCGATGATGATCATGACGAAAAAAAATCGATTCGACGTTGAGGAATTCGCGGCGGGTCTCGACGTGAGCGAGCGGAGCGCCAGGAGGATACTGCAGGGCATCGCGGCGGCTGGCAGGGCGGACGTGGTGGCTTTGGAGAACAAGTCCACGACGGGGCGCCCTCGCAGGCTCTACGAGCTGAAGCTCTAGCCGGTTCCGACGGTTTTTTCCGCGAACGGACTGGCGCGCTCCAGTACGGCCCTTACGACTCCGCCCTCGCTGCCCGTGAGGTCGGGGTCGGCGCGGAGCAATTCGGCGGCGTCCTGCCGGGCGGCCTCGAGCAATTCCGTGTCCCGCACAGGATCTGAAAACGTAAGCCGAAGGGCTCCCGCCTGGGTTGTCCCCGTAATCTCGCCCGGGCCTCGGATCCTGAGATCTTCTTCCGATATCTTGAATCCGTCCGTCGTCTCCTTCATGGCCATGACGCGGCGCTTGGCGTCCTCGCCCAGTTTCTCCGACCAGACTAGGAAGCAGTACGATTGCCGGGTGCTTCTGCCCACGCGTCCCCGCAGCTGGTGCAGCGCCGCGAGGCCGAAGCGCTCCGCGTGCTCGATGACCATGCAGGTAGCCTCGGGAACGTCCACGCCTACTTCCACGACGCTGGTAGCCACGAGAAACCGTATCTCTCCGCTGGAAAAAGCTGCCATCGTGGAACGCTTCCGGTCCTCGGGAAGCCTGGAGTGTATCAAGCCTCCGCCGTACTCCGGGTATACGTCCTTTTGCAAGTGATCGAACATGGCCTGGGCGTTCTTGAGTTCGAGCTTGTCCGAATTCTCGACGAGGGGATAGACGAAATAGGCCCGGTTGCCCGCATGAAGCTCGCGTTTTACGAAATCGTATACGCGGCGCTCGTTGCCGTCCTTGGCCAAATGAGTGATTATTTCTTTGCGTCCCGGAGGCATCGTCCTGATCGTCGACACGGACAGGTCGCCGAAGGCGGTGAGGGCGAGCGTCCGGGGTATGGGGGTCGCGCTCATCATAAGCATGTCCGGCTTGTTGCCCTTGGCGCCGAGGGCGATTCTCTGGAGCACTCCGAAGCGATGCTGCTCGTCCACGATGACGAACCTGAGGTTTTTATAACTGACATCGGAGGAAAACAGGGCGTGCGTGCCCAGTGCTATGTCTATGTCGCCGCGGGCAAGCGCCGCGAGCAGGGGTTTGCGCGAGGAGTCGCTTACGTTGCCCGATAGGTAGGCCAGGCGTATGCCCAGCGGTTCAAGTAGCTTCGCGGCGTTGTCCGCGTGCTGCCTCGCAAGCAACTCGGTCGGCGCCAGCAGCGCCGCCTGACCGCCGCCCGCCACCGCGTACAGCGCGGCCATGAAGGCCACCAGCGTCTTGCCCGAGCCGACGTCCCCCTGAAGAAGTCTGGCCATGGGCCAGGGGCTTGCCATGTCTTCCCTTATTTCCGCCAAGGTTTTTTCCTGGTCTGCCGTCAGCGAAAACGGCAGGCGTTCCTTCAGGATGCCGGCGAGGGAGCCGTTTACCGGATTGCGCTGGATACTGTCACGGCGCCGTTCCATGCTGCGCTTGAGAATCATTACCTGAAAGTAGAACAGCTCTTCGTAGGCAAGCGAGCGTCGCGCCAGCGCAGCGTCGGCCGGAGAGGCCGGATGGTGCAAGTCCCGCAGGGCTTGGGTTTTTCGCTGCAGTTTCCGGAAGGTGGCGATGCCCGGGGGAATCTCGTCATCCACCTTGCCCCATTTTTCGAGCGCCCGCCCGGTCAGTTTCCTGAGAACTCCCTGGCTGATCCCTTCCGTGAGCGGGTAAACGGGCAGCGTCGCGTCGGCGGTCCCCGGGGCGGCTTCCAAGCCGTCCGGAATCGCCTCAAGCTCGAAAGAGGCCGACTGCAGCTCGCCGTACCGGTGTTCGAGCTTGCCGAAAAGCCGCGCCTTGCAGCCTTCCGGAAAGCTTTTTTCCATGAACGGCCTGTTGAAGCAGACGAGCACGGCTCGCGAACCCGAAGAGTCTTCCGCGTATAATTTCAGCGTCTTCATGCGCCCGAAGCCGAACCATTCGTGAGCCGCTATAATAACATCGCAATTGACCGGACCTTCGGCGTAGGAGGCTATCTTGCGCGGCACTGTCCTGTCCTCGTAATCCCTGGGAGGGTACAGGAGCAGATCGGCGATGCTGAAGATTCCAAGCTTTGCGAGTTTCTTGGAAACGGCGGGGCCTGCGCCTTTCAGGTCCCCGACCGATTCGAGCAATTCCCGGGTAAACACGCGGCGCCTACTTGAACTTCGCGGCGGCGGAAAGCGCGGCGAAAAAATCAAGGCCGCTTATTTCTTCTTCCGGAATGAAATTTTTTCCATCCGGAAGGTTCATTATGCCTTCTTCGACGATTCCAAGCGTAGCGTCGAACCAAGCCTTTCCATACGCCACGTCGGGCACTGGACTCGCGGCGGAGGACGCATAACGCGCGCTGTATCTTTTGAGCATCTCGGATTTTCCGCGCGACAGCAATTGCCAGAGAAACAGCGCGGCGTCTTTTCGGGTGCCGGTGGACTCCGGCTTGGACGCCTGATCGGAAAACCAGCCAGCGCCTTTGAGCCGCTCGAAGAGCACTCCCGGAGCCCAGGTGGCCCCGCCGGTAAACCAGTCGAGAAGCGCGGTTTCCTGTTGCGTGACTATGACCATGCCGATGAGGGATAGCGGCTTGGCGCTCAGGTAAGCCGCGGAGCTTCCGGCTATTTTCCCATCCAGGTCGCGAAGAGCGTAGGCCTTGTCGCGGAACGGCGAAAACAGGAGGAGGTATTCGGCAGGCAGCCTTGGCAGCGAAGCGTCGAACAGCGCAAGCGCCTGGCGATAATTGCCGGTTTCCAGGAGTATCGCCGCTTTTTCGGCTGTCAGCCTGTCGGAAATATCGGCCTTCGCGATGGCTGCTTCCAGTAATGCTAATTTTTTTTCAGGGCTGGGTTCGAGCCTGGATTCGACAAGCAGCGCCAACTCGTCCCCGGGGTATTGTGCCCGCGACTGCGCGAGTTTTTTTTCCGCCTCGTTCGGCTTTCCCGCGAGCAGGGCCGCTTCGGAATCGAGTGCAAAAAGCCTTGCGCGGTAAAGAGGATCGGTATTGGGGGTCTTTGCGAGTTCCTCGAGATTGCTTCTCGCCGCGGCCAGGGCTTTCGCGTCCGGGTTTGCGCGGAGCCGGACGAGCTCGAGCTCCAGCCTGCCTAAATCCTCGGCTTTCGCGCCCGGAAGGGATTCATAGGCAATGTCCCTCTGGATGCTTGCGCATGAAAAAAGAAAGCATGCGATGAATACCGCCGGAATCAGCCGAAGAAAAATTGACATAGTTTTCATTTTCTACCATTCCGCCTTATATGCGTGTATCATGTCGTTGGCGCTGCGGCAGATTATCTCTTCGCCTCCGTCGCCGTCAATGTCAAGGAAAGCCGGGAGGCCGCTGCCCGCCAACGGGAATCCCGGGAGCGAAGAAAAATCCGGCCTGAGTCCCTGAAGGGTATTGCCGTCGTTTCCTATGAATATTTCCTCTCGTCCGTCACCGTCCGCATCATGGACGAGCAAGCGCGAATTTCTGCCTTTTATGTTTTGTATCCTTGCCGGCCCTTCCGTTTTTCCGTCCCTTCCGACGCGCCACAGGAGACCGTCCGTAGAGAGCAGCAGGAACGACGAGAGGCTTGCGGACCACACCGGGGCGGCGTCGAATACTCCATCGAGGTTCGCGGGGAATCCATCCAGCGGAATTCCATCCGCGCCGTAGAGGCTGAAGCTGCCGGCTTCGCTGACGGCGCCAACGGCAATGGAGCCTCCTTCAAGCCCAGGGGCGATGACTGGCTCGGCTGAAGCCAGCCCCTCCAGGCGTGCCGGCCAACCTGCCGCGATGGAGCCGGCAGGGTCGAACAGATACAGCATCGAGTCGAAGCTGCGCGGCAGTGCCGCGAATTGTCCCTCCCGCGAGACCGGCCGTGACCTGAGCTTTGCATGCAGGCTTGCCGAGAATGTTTTCGTCGCGTCGGCGCTTACGATCATTATGGACGGTCCTTCGGAGACGGGAACGAGCAGCCTGCCTTTCGATATCGAGGGAATGCCCGTGGGCGACTGCCCCGTTACCAACGGAAATCCGGCGCGGAGACCCAGATTCGGGTCGAGGCAATAAACCGTTCCCCGTTCGGAGACTGCCCATACGTTTTCCGTCGTTTTGCCGCTGAGCGCGAGGCAGAGCAAGCCGCTTGCGTCCATGTCCGCCGAGAATCGCTCGCCCGACGAAAGGTTCATGGCCTCGACGGTGTCCTTGCCGGTCCAGTAAGCCATGGGTTCCCCCTGGGGGCTTATCGCGCATACGGGGTCTGCCATCATCCTCGAGCCCGAGTCAGCCGGAAATCCGGCGACTTCCGAGGCTCCCGCCGTGCTTTCCCTGACCGCCGCGATCTCTATCCGCAATTCGCCGTTCCTGAAGGATACCGAAAAAGCGCCTCTGTTATATAATTTTAATGCAGCCGAAATTCCCTTGGACGAACGGAGGAAGAACGGCGAGCTCCTGCCCAGGTCGTAATAGGCCATCATGGAGCTCTCTGCGGAAACCCGTCCGGCCGATGAGTCCCATCTGCCCGTCTTGGAAAGCAGCTTGCCGCCGCGCATCTGCTCCACGCAGGCCGCGAGGGTCTCGGCGGAGGACGAGGCGAAGAGGAATCCGCCTTCCGTCATGTAGAACGGTTCCACGAGATCGATTCCAAGCGACTTGAGGAAGCCGTCGATGAAGTCCGGGAAGATTATCCGAGGAATTCTAACGCCGTTCACGGTTGCCGAGATGTCCCGGCCCGCGACGAGCGAGCCGAGCACTTCGTCGAATACGAGGCGGCGCGCCTTCTCGTCGGAGATTTTTACGAAGAATACCGGTGCGGGGCCGAAGGCGGTCCCGAAGACGCCGACTTCGTCGCCCATCCATGAGAATAATATTTCATCACTTGTCTTGCCAAGGAGGAGCTTGGCGGCCTTGTCCGCCGAATCCTTGGCCGCAAGGGCCTGTTCCCCGAGCTTGCCGGAAAAATTAGCCCACAGGAATCCGGGGCTTCCCGCGGCCAGCAGGCTGAAATACTCGACGGACTCGGGCATGGCGCTCAGCGCGGCAGGAGTCCTGGAACGTTTGCCAAGCAGGGTCGAGACAGCCGGGTCGGACGATTCCGCCTTGGCGCGCAGGATGAGGCGTACCGCGCTGTCGGACAGGTCCAGGTCCGCCACGGAAAGCGCGGGAAACGAAACCGCGCGCAGCAACGAAGGCACGGGACCGCTGCCGGCGGCCGTTTCGGCCAGCAAGCTCGCGGTGTTGACCAGTATCCGCAGGTTCCCCCGGGCCTTCTCCGCCATGAGCATTTGCACTTCTTCCGAAAAGGCGGTTCCGCCAAGCGCGTCCGTAAACAGGGATTCCGAAGAGGAGGCTATAAGAAGGTTCTTTATGGCGGCGACATAGACGGTGTTTTCGCCGCTGTGATATTCGAAGCGCTTGGGAATCGAATCGGGGTTCCACTCCAGGCCTTTGACCGGAAGTATCCATCGGGTGAGTTGCTTTCCGAACAGCTGCGCCAGCCTCGTCAAGCCGGAACGCCAACCAAGCTCGGCTACGGCTACGAAATCGCCGCCGGGGTAATATGCGGCATCGGCCCGTACGTTCGCCAATTGCCTGAATTGCTTTGTTTGAAGAAAAGGGTTGGCACGGAGGCTGCGTACCGTCGAGCGGAGCCCTTGAGTCCCCGTCCCGGACAGAGCGGCGTCCAGAGCCTTGAGGTTGAGTACCTGCACGGCGAAATTGCTTGCGGAGGATGTGCTTGCGTAAAAGTCGAATCCGGAAGGGATATACCGCGCGGGATCCTTCCTGTCAACCAGGGTCGGCGCGAATACCGCGATGCCCGCGAGTAGCGGAATCCCGATCGCGAGCAATACGATCCACAAGATTATCCGCAAGGCGATCCTCGAGGCGCTTTTCTGGCGCGGTATCTTTTTATCGGTTATCCGGGGCGTTTCGCTCACGATGCTCTCCTCTGTCGACGCATACAGGAAATTAAGTTCGGTTAGCAATTGAATTTGCCTTAAAAGGCGCACTTGCGTCAACGCCTGAATAGTATTAGCATGAATTCGCAATGATAGATACCGAGCGGTTTTTCGACAGTGCGACGCTGCTTTCCCTGATCGCCTGCCTGTCGGCCGGACTTGCCGCGGGAATGCCCCTGCGTCTAGTTTTCTTGAAGAAAGACCCGCGAATCCGCTTCAGGATCCCGCTGTTTTTCGTGCTCTTAAGCATCAGTATCGGTTGTTCGGCCGCTGCCTTCATCCTGCTGTATCGATTAGGCGATTTTTTTCCTCATTTTTACCTTTATTGCATCTGTGGACTATCCGCGGGAGTCCTGTCCTCCCTTTTTCCCCGCAGCGCGGGATTAAGCCTGCTGGCCGCCGCGGCCGCCCTTGTCTTTTTATCCTATGCGGTGACGGCGCGGCGCCATCCCCTTGAGCCGGACGTTCCCGCGGCGTGGCTGTACGTGCAAGATTCCAAGCCCGGTCGGGCCGCTGTCGTCTTTAAGGATGTTTCGGGCAGCATGGCCCGGCAACTCGACTCGGGCTCGGTGAGCGTCGAAGCCG
The DNA here is from genome assembly GCA_964485395.1 of uncultured Treponemataceae bacterium. Taxonomy (GTDB): domain Bacteria; phylum Spirochaetota; class Spirochaetia; order Treponematales; family UBA12059; genus JANNSO01. The sequence continues at coordinate 90,203 of CAZAJF010000003.1, forward strand.
AGATTTTGCTCGTGCGCGGACCCTTAGGCGCGTTGACGGGGCGCCGGTATTATCGTTTTATAACCTTCGGTGACGTGCCGGCGAAACGATCCGATATTGTTACCGGTTTTTTGGGCTTGCTGGGCTTCGATCTCAGCTCCACTTCCACCGATCCTTTGCCCTTGCGCTATCTAGACTACTACACGCTGAGTTTCGACCCCTCGCTGAAAATTCACGCTTTCTCCCGCTAGGTTTTGTCGTGAAACCCTTGCATTTTTTCTTTTCATGGGCTATCGTCGGCTCAGCGCGCAAGCGGCGCAAGCGGCGCTTGCGTCGCCTTGTCATTTATAATACTTAACGAAGCGAAAGCCGGAAAAAGGGAGCCACTCATGGGTACAGCGAAAAGTTTCGAAGATATCAATGCCAAGATCGCCAAGGGCGAGGCCGTCGTTTTTACCGCGGAGGAATTCAAGGCGCTGGCGGAGCGATGTTCCGCCGAAGATCTCGTGGACAAGGTGGACGTGGTTACCGTCGCGACCTACGCGCCGATGTGCTCGAGCGGAGTATTCATTAATTTCGGGCACGGCAGCCCGCCTATCCGCATGGAGACCCTCAGCCTCAACGGGGTGCCGGTATACGGCGGCGTCGCCGCGGTGGACGGCTATCTGGGCGCCACGGCGGAATCCCAGGCCCAGCCGGGATACGGCGGCGGCCATGTTATAGAAGATTTAATCGCCGGCAGGCAAGTGCTGCTCGAGGCGTCCGGCAAAGGCACCGATTGCTATCCCGCCAAAAGCGTAAAAACCTGGGTGGGCAAGGAAGACCTCAACGATTTCTATTTTTTCAACCCGAGGAACGCCTACCAAAATTACGGCGCCGCCGTCAACTCCGGCAAGAAGCGCCTGTGCACGTATCTCGGCGTCATCGAACCCGATGGCAAGAGCGTGTCTTACGCGACCTCCGGCGAGCTCAGCCCTCTCATGAACGACCCTGAATTGCGCACCATCGGAAAAGGAAGCCCCGTGTATATGGCCGGAACGGAAGGTACCGTAATAGACGCCGGAACCCAATACGACACGACGGTGCCGGTAAACGCCGCCGGCGTTCCGATCCGGGGCGCCAGGACCCTGGCCTTGAAGGCGGACGCCAAGAAAGCCAATCCCGATTTCGTCGCTGGCGCGCGCGTGGAGGGCTACGGTATTTCCCTGTTCGTCGGCGTAGCCTTCGCCATTCCCGTACTGGACGCGAAAATAGCCCGGAGCCTCTCCGTGCGTAATAAAGACATAACTGTTTTAGTAAAGGATTATTCCAAGCCCGAAAGACCGGTCGTCCTCGAAACCAATTACGAGGATCTGCGCTCCGGCCAAGTGGCGATAAACGGCGTGACTGCGAAGACGAGCTGCACCTCGTCGTTGGCCAAAGCCCGCGCGCTGTGCGTCGAGCTCAAAGCCAAGGTTCTCGACGGCACGTTTCCCGTGCGCGCTCCCTATGAGCCCCTGGCGCCCGTAGGTGTCGTGCGGCCGTTGACGATGCGAGACGCCGCCACCGAGAAGGAAAAGGCCAGCGATGCGCGATTCGGCAAAGTCGGCTATCTGCGAGCGCGTTGCGTGGATTGCGGCGCCTGTGCCGCGCATTGTCCCACCGGGGCCCTGACCATCGGAAATCCCGAATGGAAGCTGGGCTACGACGACTCCTTGTGCACGGCTTGCGGCGCGTGCGCCCCCTCTTGCATGCGGGACGCTCTTCGCCCTGCGGCACGCTGAGCGGGTAGTTTTCGGCGCGGGGGATTCCATGAGCGAGGAAAAAAAATATCGCCTGATGCCCAAGGAGGGCAGATTCCGTACCTTTGAGATTCAGGCGGGGGAAACCGATGTTCTGGTGGGCGTCGACGCGGCGTCCTGGGATCCCGCCATGGCTTTCAGCCTTGCCGCCCACTTGGCGGCCGAGCGGAACGCGCTTCAGGTCTACATCAAGCGCTACCCTTTTTTTTCAGCAAGCTACGAGCCGCTGTCTCCGGAGGCCGACGCCCCGGATGTCGTGCGCCGAATGTCCGAGGCCGCGGCCATAGCGGGAGTCGGTCCCATGGCCGCCGTCGCCGGAACCATCGCGGGATCCGCCTGCCGCTTCCTCATGGAACACCATCGACCAGTTGAAGTCTTCATAGAGAATGGCGGCGATTGCGCCTTGAGCGTCGGAGAGCCTCTGGTGCTTTCCGTAAACGCGGGATACTCGCGGTTCGGCGGTTCCATCGGAATAGAATTGCCGCCCGGCGATTGGGGCGTCGCGAGTTCCGCCGGCCGCCTGGGACACTCGAAGAGTTTCGGGGCGGCCGATGCCTGCACCGTCGTTTCCGACGACGCTTCCCTCGCGGATGCCTGGGCGACGGCTTTGGGAAACAGGGTCGGTTCCGCCGGGGACATCGCGGCCGTGCTCGAATATTCAAGGACGGCGCGAGGCATCTCGGCGCTCTGCATCGTCGTCGGGGCGGAGGCCGGCTATCAAGGGGCTATGAGACTCAGGCGCGTTTCGGCCGGCGCCTAGTTTTTTTTCCCGAACGCCGTCGCCAGCCTGTCGATGGCGAGATCCAGCGTCTTTCGGGTGCAGCCGAGGTTCATGCGCGCGAATCCCTCGCCGCCGGTGCCGAAGCGCGTACCCGGATCGAGCCAAATGCCCGTTTTTTCCAGTACCGCGGCGTAGACGTCGCCAGAAAGCCCCGCGGGCTTGAAATCCAGCCAGGCGAGGAACGTTCCCTCGCTCGGGTACATGGTTATGTCGGGAACCCTCGCCGCAAGCTGCCGCGATAAATGGTCGAAGTTACCTTTTATATACACGAGGGCTTCGTTGAGCCAGGTCTCGCCGTTCTCGTATGCGGCTTGCGCGGCGGCGCAGGCCATGCAATTGGGGCCGCTGATTCCCCCGGCCTCGGTCTCGTCGGCGAACGCGCGCCGGAGCTGCGGGTCGGGAATGGCTATGAGCGAGGTCTGCAGGCCCGCGATGTTGAAAGTCTTGCTCGGCGCCCAGCAGGATACGAGCCTCCTGCTGAGTTTTTTGCCGACGTTCAGGGACGCGATATGCTTGTTCGGAGAAAAGACCAGATCCGCGTGTATCTCGTCCGCGATCACGATCAGGTCGTTTTTTTCGGCGATGTCGGTTATGGCCTCGAGCTCCATCCGGTTCCAGACGCGCCCGATCGGGTTGTGGGGCGAACAGAGAATGAGCATGCGGGCACCGCGCGAGGCGGCTTCCAGCGCGGGTAGATCGAGCCTGTACCGTCCATCCACCAATTGCAGAGGGGCTTCCCGGACCGTGCGCTTGTTTTTTTCTATTAATGCCCGGAACGGGTGGTACACGGGCGGCATTATCACGATGCCGTCGTTTCTTTCGCTGTAGGCCCGGATTGCCGTGGCTATGGCAGGAACGATTCCCGGGGAAAATTCCAGCCATTCCCGCGCGATGTCCGCGGAGTGCCGTTTTTTCATCCACTCGATAAAGGAGAGGAAAAAGCTCTCGGGCTTGCCGGCATAGCCGTACACCGGATGCTTGGCCCTGGTTACCACGGCTTCCACCACCGCGGGCGGCGATGCAATGTCCATGTCGGCGACCCACATGGGAATCACGCCGCCCGGCCAGTTCGGGCTGCGATCGCCCAGATAGCTCCACTTGATGGAGTCGAAAGAGGTCCTGTCCGGCGCGTTATCGAAATTGAACAAGATGGTTTCCTTGCTAGAGCGCGATTATGGCTTCTATCTCGACGAGTCCGCCTTTGGGAAGCCCGGCGACGGCCACTGTCGAGCGGGCTGGTTTTTCAGCCATAAAATATGATCCATACACTTCGTTGACGACGGCGAAATCGGCCATGTCCTTGAGGAAGATAGTCGTCTTGACTATCGAATCCACGGAGGCGCCGGCAGCCCGCGCCAAACCTGCTATGTTTTTCATGGCCCGGTCAGCCTGGTCCCGCACTCCCGCCGCCAATTCTCCCGTTTCGGGATCCAAACCGAGCTGCCCGGAGCAGAACAGGAGGCTGCCTGTCTGGACAGCCTGCGAATAGGGTCCGATAGCAGTGGGGGCTTCTTTGGTATTGATGATTTTCCGGTTCATGAAGATTCTCCTTGATGTCCTGGGGCTTGGCGGTAACTGCCCTTAGCCGTCAGGTCGCTTCAGTATGAATGCAGTCTCGGTTTCTGTCAAACCCGGAGAAGCTGTTTTTTCTGGAAAAAGCGGAATCCCCATGGTATAGTTCTCGTACAATGCACCCAAAAGTTTTTAAGAGAATCGCCGGCGCCCATGCCCATGAGGCCCTTGGAGCCGTAAGCTCTCAGCAGCATCCGGCTACGACGCAGTCTATCGCCGCGGGGCTGCTTCATAAGGCCGCCTGCTCTGCCCTCCTCGCTGGATTCGCCGGTTCCGCGGCACGCGCCCACAAGGCTGCCGTCGCTGCCCAAGGGGATTCCTCTGGTGGCCTTCTCAAGATCGCTGGCAGGCTCCGGGAGATTCAGCTGGAACCGGTCATGTCGGAGACGGTCGGCGCCGGCGACCAAGGTACTCCCTACGCCAGTACGCGGTTTTTGCGCGGTGCCGTTCCCGTTCCCCGCGCGCTGGAAACGACGGCCGCCGAACGGGGCTGCGGTCTGTATGCCTTGTGTTTTTCCCCGGAGGATGTGGAAGGCAGCTTTGACGACTTGGCGAAATCCGCTTCTTCCCTGGCCGCGGCCGGATTATTGGCCGGGCTTTTCTATCTTCCCCGCAGAACCGTTTCCGGGCTTGCGCAGAATTTCGCCATCATAACCTACGGCGTCTCCATCGAAGAAAAAACCAGGCGGGCAAAGAATCCACATGTCGGGGGAGAAACTCCCCGCATCCGCTATTCATGCCCGCTTGACGGTTTCTCGATCCGGGGCAGGCCGGCCGAGCTGATCGTACCGGGCTCCCACGTTCTGGCCGATTCAAAGGATTTCGTCTTGGTTGAGTCCTTGGCCAATGGCATGGTGCCGCTTGCCGGGCGCCGGAAACGCAGCAAGGAGGCCAAGGCCGTGCTTCGTTCCAGGGTGCGGTTTCCCATCGGCTTAAAGTTGATCGGTGTCGTCTCAGGGCTCCTCATGGCCTCGCTTTCGGCCATGACCCTGCTGGCCTCGGTTTTTTTCCTTCAGGACGCCACGGTGCGCGTGGAGGAGAACAACCATACCGTATCGCAGATAAGCGCTATCAAGATTGACGACGACGCCCAGAACCTCGTATCGCGCGCGAGGCTCCTGCTCGACCTCAGCTCCGGGACGGCGGCCGGCGACGCCGGTTCCAGATTTTTTCTTAACAATACGGACATCCTCTACGTGGGGGTTCCCGGGCTTGTGTCCCTGCCCAACGAGCCCGCGCTCGCCGCGCTGGGCATCAACGCCAAGAACGCGGAGAGGGCCATCGCGCGCATCGGCACGGTAGGCTCCGCGACCATGTTCAACGCGACGCCCGAGATCGGCTCGCCAGCCCTTGGCGTCGCGGTCCCGTACCGCGAGGCCGGCTACAGCGGCGCGCTGTACGCCCTGGTAAACTCCGACCGCTACGCGGAAGTGCTCAAGCCGCGCGGAATCGTCAGCGCCTGGGTCGTCAATACCGACGGAGAGCTGATACTGCACTCCGATACCTCACTGCTCGCCGCGCGGGTCAACTTCGGGTCTTCGCCCATCGTCAAGGCGATGCGCGAAAGCCCCGCGGACAACGGGCAGATACGCTACAGGGATTCCGACGGCGTCTCGTACATAGCCTCGTTCAAGAGGACGGTCTTCGGCGACCTCGGGGTAATCGCCTCGGCCCCCGCCGACAAGGCGTTCGAGGCGGTCTCGGACATCCAGCGGCGTAATTTTTATATAATGGGAGCGGTGCTCTCGCTCTCCATCGTGCTCATCTATTTCTTCTCGAGGACGCTTACGGAACCGGTGGGCATCTTGATGGACGCCGCGCTCAAGGTGGAGCGGGGCGAGTACGAGCTGGATATTCGGCCGCGCACGCGCGACGAGCTTGGCGCGCTGACCGAGACTTTTTTCGAGATGGGCAGGGGCTTGGCCGAGCGCGAGAAGATAAAGTCCGCTTTCGGCAAGTTCGTGAACAAGACGGTCGCCGAACTTGCCATGAAGGGCGAGATACAGCTCGGGGGCGAGCGCAGGCGGGCCACGATATTCTTTTCCGACATACGCTCCTTCACCTCGATAAGCGAAAGCATGCAGCCTGAGCAGGTCGTCGAATTCCTGAACCAGTACCTGACGCGCATGGTCGGCTGCGTCAACGACACCGGCGGTTCCGTGGATAAGTTCATCGGCGACGCGATAATGGCCGTGTGGGGCGTTCCCGTAAGCACCGACAGGGATCCCGAGCTGGCTTTGCAGGCCAGCTTGAACATGCGCTCCTCGCTGCAGGAATTCAACATGGGCAGGGGCGGGGCGGGCAAGCCGCTGATCAAGATAGGCTGCGGCCTCAATACCGGTCCCGTGCTGGCAGGTCAGATAGGCTCCAGCCAACGCATGGAATACACGGTAATCGGGGATACGGTCAACCTCGCTTCGCGCATCGAGTCGCTCAACAAGCCTTTCGGCACGGACATCCTGGTTTCCGAATATACCTTATCGCAGTTGCGCGGGCAGTACATCGTGGAGCCCATGCCCATGATCCGCGTAAAGGGAAAAGCAGAGCCGCTTCGCGTGTTCGCGGTGATAAGGCACGTAAGCGACGAAAAGGGTCCCCGTGACCTGCGCGATCTCAGGGAAATGCTCGGAATCGACGATATACGGATCGATTCCAAGCATATCGTGGAAGATTCCGAAGAGGAAAAATTCGAGATCCTGGCTGCCGCGACGGCGGAGAAATCCACGTGACGAAAAAAAAGCGCGACCTGGTCGTGCTGACGGCGGGGATCGCGGCTTCCCTGATTTTCCTCTCCGCGTTATATTTCGATATCAACAGGCAAGGCGTGGCCGGAAGCAAGGTTCCCGTCGGAACGCTGGTCTCCAAAAAGCGGGTTGCGCAGCGCCGTTCGGCCGACCGCGTCGTCTGGACGCCGATAAACCGCGAGGAGCGCCTTTACAACCTGGACGCCGTGCGCACGGATGCGGGATCTTCCGCCCTGCTGAGGCTGGACGACAATACGGAAATATTGCTTGAGGAGAATTCCCTCGTGATCCTCGATTTTTCGGAAACGAAAAAAACCATAGAATTCCTTGAAGGCTCGGTGATCGCGAGGCGCGGAAGCTCCTCCCCGAAGGAAGCCGGAACCAAGGCGGGGGCCGCCCAGATCGTCATAAAGGCCGACAAATCCGAGATATCGCTGGCAGCAGGGACTCTGGACATAAAGAGGAGCGTGGATAAAACCCTGGCCGTCGGGGTAAGCGGGGGAAGCGCCACCGTGCGGGACAAAGACGGCACCAATACGATAACCGAGACGCAGAGCGTTTCCATCGGCTCGGGAGAAACCAAGGTGAGGGAAGTCTTGCTGGTTCCCCTGGCGCCGACGGCCGGCTCCATAGCGTTCGGCGACGGTCCCCGCGTGAATGTTTCCTTTACCTGGTCATCGGCGGACGCGAAGCCGCCGTACCTGGTGGAAGTATCGGACTCAAGAGATTTTTTAATAACGCAGACTGCGCGTTCGCAGGGAAAATCGGCGAGCATGCCTTTGGCGGCCGGCGACTATTTTTGGCGCTTGGGCGACTCCGCGGGCTTGCTGTCCAAGGCGCAGCCGTTTTCGGTGGTCGCGGATATCGCGCCGGAGGCTTTGGCCCCGGCCAACGGCGCGGAGTTCGGCTTTAGGAACGAAGCTCCCGCCATGCGCCTGACTTGGAAAACGGCGGCCGGCGTTTCGGCCTATGAATACGAGTTGGCGGAAGACAAGGAATTCCTTGCAGTTACTCTGCGGGGCACTACCTCGAACGCCTCGGCGCAGCTGCCGCCGCTCGCGGAGAAAACTTATTTTTGGCGCGTGCGCGCGCGTTACGACCATAGCGGCATTACCGCGGGAAAATATTCTGAGACCCGATCTTTTATCCTGAAGAAGCAGGCCGAGATGGTCTCGCCCGCAATTGCCCTGCCGGAGGACGGCAGCAAGATCGACCTGGCGGCGGCGCTCGCAGGCGGAACCGTGTTTGCGTGGAATGCGTCCCCCGACGCGAAGAGCTATGAGCTCTCGGTGTTCGCGGGTGCGGACCCTCGTAAGATAGTGGCGACTTGGTCAGGCTCCTCCACGTTCGCGAAGCCGGTCTTGCAAGTAGATGCCGGTGAATATCGTTGGACGGTTCGAGCCATGGCCGCGGACGGAACCTCCTCCAAGCCGTCGGCCGCGAGGGCGTTTACCGTTACGAAACGAATCGCGCCGGTCGCTGTTTCCCCATCCGACGAATTGGAACTGGAACAGCGGGCTCCCGCGCTCGTAGGTTTCGGGTGGACCGGCACGGGCGAGGTCAAGCTGTCCGTCTACTCCGATTCCGCGATGAAGAATGAAGTGACCGGAACCTCCACGACGGCATCCCGCGCGTCCCTGTCCATTCCATCGTACGGCACATATTTCTGGACTGTCTCCAGCCCGGACGGCAGCTCGCCGCCGCGAACGCTTACGCTTACGAAGCCTCTCGGCTCTCCAACGCTCCTGCAGCCGGCTCAAGCCTTCCAGCTCGAGGTTGTTTCAGTGTCCGGCGTATCTTTTCAGTGGTCCGCGGTCGAAGGCGCCTCCGGTTACCGCTTTGCGCTCTGGAAGGCGGGAGAGGACAAACCCGTGGCAGAGCAGGTTCTCGCGAAGACCGGTTGCGAGATTCCTGCGGGCCTCGTTTCCTCGGGCGAGTATTCCTGGTCTGTGCAGGCTTTACAGGAAGCCAAGGGAAAGACGCCCAAGTCCGGGCAGGCTTCTTTCGCGAGCTTCGGCGTATCCATGGTCAGGATTACCCAGGCCCCCAAGATTACGCTGCCGAAGGAAGGAAGCCTCATAGACGGACTTTCGGCGCTCCGGGGCGGAATAAAAATTTCCTGGAGGGCCTCCGAGCCGAAAGCTTCGTACAGCGTGAGGCTTGAGTCCGCCGAAAAGCCGGGACACGCGATCCTTGAAAAGAGGACCAGTGAAGTTTCGGTTACATTTCCGACCCCTGGAGCCGGTTCATACTCGGTGTCGATCGAGGGCGAGGCTTTTGACGGGGTGCTTCTTCCCGTGGCAAAGGAGAAATTCCGAGTCGGCGCCGTGCAGGCGCTTCCGACTCCGGAGATCACGCATCCGTCGGGCGGCTCGAGGAACGACATGACCAACGCCGATTCATTCACGTTTTCCTGGATGCCGGTCTCCGGCGCCACTGCCTACGAGATAAGCCTTTCGCAAAAACAGGGCTCTCGCCGGATTTTCTCGAGGATCGTGGAAAAAGCCGCCAGTTACGTTTTTCGCGAGCTGGAGAACCTCGACGTGGGTGAATTCATATTTACCGTCAAGGCCCTCTCTCTCGCCGCCGATGGTTCCCTCGAGCGCTCCAGTCTTGAAACTTCGAAGGAGTTTTCCATGGTCCTGAGCCCCAAGGCCGCGATTTCCCCCGCTCTGGTCTCCCCTAAGGAATTATATGTGCCGCCAAAACCATAAAAACGCCATTGCCGCGCTCGCGCTGTTTTTCTCGCTTGTTTTTTATGGGTATGCCCAGGATGCCCCCTTGCCCAGATTGGAATGGGATGCCGTAGAAGGCGCGCGCAACTACGAAGTGCTTATTCGCAGGGTGGGTGAGTCCGAGCCGTTTTTCAGAGAATCGGTGGAAACCACCTTCCTGGAAATGTCCCTGGATCCGGGCTCTTACGAAATAATGATAAAAGCCTACAACGTATTCAGGAAAACATCCACGGAGGGCGTGTGGACTCCCTTTGCGGTGCGCGTGAGCGCCGATATAAAAAACATATCAGTAATTGAATCTTCACTTTATTCCGGAGCTCCTTTCGGGCGGATGCGCATAGCGGGCATCGGTTTGCTGCCCGCGACGATCGTGCGGCTGGAATCCAGGGGAACGGAGATTACCGCGTCTTCCGTGACGGAAAAGGGAGGAGCGCTTGAGGCTCAGCTGGATACGTCGAGCCTGCCTTCCGGTGCCTACGACCTGGTGCTCGAGAATCCGGGCGGCAGGGTAGCCAAGCTGTCCGGCGCCGTCAAAGTCCTGGTGCGCGTTGCCCCCGAGGTAGCCGCGATAGATCCCGATATTCTCGCCAACGATCGGGCTTATCCCGAATTCGCCGTTCTCGGCAAAGGTTTCAGGCAAGGCCTGTCTCTCCGGCTTGCCCTTCGCGGCGACGCCGCCTCGATACCGCCCGGAAGGATAATCAGCGTTACGGACACAAAAATACTGGTTACCCTGAATTTGGCGGAAAAAATTGCCGGCGATTATGATGTCATCGTGACCAATCCAGGCGGGCTTGAATCAAAAATAACGGTACAGGTCATCGATGCGATGGCCGGCGCGCGGCTCCCCGTAAAGCAACCGGAGCAGCCAACGGTTTCGGTGCCGGCCGCAGTTCCGGTTCCGGTTCCGGCTGCGGTTTCGCCTCAAGCGGTTGTTACCGTGCCGGCGTCGGTTCCGCCTTCTGCGATCGAACCCGTAGTTACGCCTGAACCGGTAGTTACGCCTGAACCGGTCAAGGAACCGGAGACGGTGGCGGCAGTAGCTCCAATCCCGGTAGAAGCCGTAAATCCGGTCGAGGTTTCCAAGGCCAGCCCGGCGGATGTCCGCTCTTCGAGCGTTTTCCTGGGATGGCGACCCGCGTTCCTGATGTCGCCTCTATGGTCTGCGGCGTATGGCCACGGCTATTTGGCCGGAGAGTTGGCGCTCAATCTACCCATTGGCGGCGTGTTTTCCAAAAATGCGTTTCTGCGCATGCTGTCCGTGGAGGTGCGCGTCGATTCAGCCTCGTATCAAGGCGTAACCGACCCTGTGGTGCTGACGATGGCAAGCGCCGCGGAATTGTGCGTGAGCACCAGCCTTATCCTGTCCTGGCAGCCGATATCCGGCCTTCCGCTCTTCGTAAACGCGGGCGGCGGTTTCGGTCTTGCCGTAACCACCGTGGCGCGCGACGGCATAGCCGGTCCCCTGCGCGTGGTAAGCCAGGATTCCAGCGTGCTGGCGGGACTGTCCGTCGCGTATCGCATCCGCCGGTTTATCGTGGAAGCCGGAGCCGATTGGCAGGCCTTTTACTATATCGGGGTTCCCCTGAATACCGTACGGCCGCTTGTCAGAATAGGTTATTTATTTTAAATAGTGCGCACAGGAGCGGGTCGCCGCCTCTTCGTCAAGGCAGCTCAAGCTCATAGGCTCCGATGCACCAGGGAGTCGGCGCGGCCCGGGGAGCGCCCGTAAAATCGTCCGTAAAAAGAATAAGGACACCGGCGGCATTCCCCGCGGCGGAAAGGTCCAAGCCGCCGTCGGTGGGCGTCCCGGCCGCGATATATCCTACGATGCCGTTGACGGCGCTCGCAGTCGGAGAAAAATCATAGGCAAAAAATGCATCTGCGTCGGAAGGTCGGGCGCTGCCACCGGAAAAGGTGTCGCCGAGGTCGGAGCTCGCCGAACCGGTGACGCCGTTCCAGAGGCCGCTCCAGCCGGGCGCGGTTGGTCTCAGCAAGGCAAAGTCGAAAGTGTCGGTGGTCGTCCAACCCGATTCGACATCGTCATCGTAAAAATGGGGATAGCTTGGGTAGATTCCGTCATTTATGCTGAAATACGCGTTGTATCCCAGGGATGCCGGATTGGCGTCTGAATCCCCTGCGTGGTTCGCTTCCTTTATGCAGGCTTCGGAGTCGTCGCCGCATGCAATGATGATGTTGTTGATGATTGCGGGATTGGTCCTGCAGGCGGGCACGCTTCCCGAATTGGAAGGAAAGAGAAAGATGCCGCTGCCTTGATCCGCCAAGGTTCCCAAGATCGTGTTGTTGACGATCTCGGGCGCGGTCAAGCTCCCGCTTTCCGCCCTGAGGTAAATGCCCGATGACATAGTGCTTGGGGAAATCCCCTTGGCCCTGCTATTGCCAGCTATAATATTATTACGAATCGAAATCCCCGAATTCGACGCGCTGCCTGAGATCAGGTAGATCCCGTCACCCCTGGCCGCATGGCCGCCGTAGATCTTGTTGCGTTCGATGATGCAGGGATTGGCGACTGTAGCGTTGACGTTTTCCAGGTAGATTCCGGCGCTTTGCCCGTTTGACATTCCCCCGCGGATCTGCGTGTTGGCTGAAACGCTTATCGGGGCCGGCCCGATTCCCTCAATTCTGATGGCGGCCCTGATATCGGCGTGGGCTGGGTCACCTGAGTCTTCCGCCGCAATGGTGGACCCCGTAATCGTGGGGCTGGAAGCAATCGATAGGACGCCGTACGCGGGTCCCGAATATCCCGCTGTCAGCGTGCGCCCCGTTATGGCCGAGCCCTGGCTTATCTCGCCAACCGCGCCGTTACTGAAAATAACGCCGATGGCCGTTCCGCCCGAGCCGCCGTTCGCTACGCAGTCTCTGAGGATCAGGCTTGAACCGACCGCAGCCGCACCCGCCGAGCGTATCGTGCCGAATCCTCCGGAGAGGATGCAGTTGCGCAGGGTCAGCGGCGTGTCGCCCGCCCCGAGAACGGCCGTGGAGTGGGTGTTCGCGGGGGAAGCGGGTATTATATTCCTGACGGTAAGGTTTTCGATGGCCATGGTACCGGCAAAGCCGGTTTCGGTAAAGATTGCCGGGCTCGGAAAGTCGGCGCCCATGGCGGGGTCGGCCGACGCGCGTGATAGAATAGTTACATTGGCTATGGGATCCGAGGCCGTGAAAGCCGGATCGTAGCCTCCGCGTATCGTGATCAGGTCTCCCGCGAGGCGGATACCGCCGTCGTCGGCGTAGGTGCCCGCTGCGACGCGTATTTCCTGGGCCGTGCCCAGGTCCAAATCCGCGAGCAGGTCGACCGCCGCCTGGAGGCTTGCCTTGGGATGGGCGGCGGAGCCAGAGTCGGCATCGTTTCCGGCAGGACTTACGCAGACCGCATCCGAATAATCATAGGTAAAGGCTCGGCTCGCCTGGATTCCCCAAGTGCTCTGTGCCCACACGTTCAGCGTGACCACCGAGGCGTTGAGCGGAATCCTTACGCCAGTATATTGCGTGGAGGAAGCATCGGCGGGGGCGTTGACGGCGTACCGTATGTCCATTCCGCCGCGTAATCCTCGGATGCGGGTGCTGAAGCCGGGAAGGGTCAGGCCTTCCGGGATCGCCGGATAGGCGCCCGGCTTATCGTTGATCCTGCCGTCTGCGGCTACGAAGGCGGCAGGCGTATCCTTGTCAGCGGCGATGAGCGCGCTCTGTGTGGTTCCCCACACCGCGAAACCGTCCACTTTTATTTGAGCGCTGAGCACATAGGATCCAGAGGCGAGGCTGAGCGGATTTGCCGTTTGCGTTCCGCCGTTGATCGGACCGGAGAAGACCGTGACGATGCTTCCGTCCGGGGCTTCTGCCTGGATTACCGCCTCGCATGCGGATCCCGTGACATCGGTTTCCGTCCACGATAGGCTGGCGGAAAGCGTACCGTTACCGGCAGGCATCGTAAGATTCAATGGCTGGGTGAGGCTTTCCCGGGTAACCGTAACGGCGACCGTTCCCACGGCAAGCACGGATTCCGAGGCGTCCAGGGCTTCGATGCGGAAGGTCCAGTCGCCGAGAGCGATGCTTCCGGTGGAATAATCGGCTATGGAGGCGGCCGGCACGAGAACCGTTTCATACACGAGATCCGTCGGTCCGACACCGCTGACGCGATAATTGGCTATCGAAGCGGTATCGTATCCGCTGCCGCCAGGTATGAATCGGGAGCTTTCCATAGACTTGCCAGGCAGCGCGTTTCGGGTAGGTTTTGGGGCGACCGGCATGTCGCAGGCGGCGAGGAGCAGGGAGACAATTACTATTATATAGAAGAAAGCGGCGGGTTGAGCGCGATTGCGGCTCGCCATCATTGAATCCTGAATTCAAGCTGCTGCACGTATTTGAATCCGCCGCTACTGAGCTCGACGGCCAGTTCATACGTACCGGCTTGCAGTACCTGCAGTTCGGCTGTCTGGCTCGTCTGATTTTCGAGGATCGCGCCGTTCAGGAACCAGCGATAAAGAGCCCCGGTTCCCAGGCCATGCGAGACGGTCGCTGAGAGCGTTGTCCCGGTTTGCGAGTCGTAGGCGATAGCGTTGAGGTCGGTCTCTGTCGTTATCAGGGAAATTTGAAGCGCGGCTGCCGTTGCGGAAACCGGTAAAATTGTGGTGCTCGTAAGGGTGATGGGACGATAAATTCGCACGCTCGGCGATAAATCAGCGCGCGTACAGGAGTCCATGGCCAGTATGGCAAGAATAATGAGGGCGCCGAAGTATCGTTTCATAAGCATTGAGTATACCACCGGTTTGTAAATTTTCCAGGGTATATTTATCTACCAATTGCCCCGCAAGAAGCATTTCGGGTATGCTAACAAGTCTTTCCGTAAGTTTTCAGGTTGTTTTACCGGAAAATCGAAGCGGAAAGGCAAAAAAGGAAGGTTCTATGAGCAAGAAGACCATTGTCGTCGCTTTGGGCGGAAATGCCCTCATCGAAGAAGGCACCGAAGGTACCATCGAGCAGCAGTTTGAGAATACCCGCAAGAGCATGGCCGCCATCGTCGGCCTCATCAAAGAAGGCCATCACGTCGTGTTGAGCCATGGCAACGGCCCGCAGGCCGGCGTTCACCTGATCCGCAACGAAGCGGGTTCCAGCCAGGTTCCGCCCTCGTCCCTCAACGTGATCGTGGCGGATACCCAAGGGTCCATAGGGTACATGATCCAGCAGAGTCTCATCAACGCGCTGATCAAGGCCGGCGTCAAAAAAGACGTGGTAACCGTGGTAACCCAGGTAGTGGTGGACAAAAACGACCCGTCCATGGTGAATCCCACCAAGTACGTGGGACCGTTCTTCAAGGAAGCCGACCTGGCAGGCTGCAAGGCCAAGGGTTGGATCATGAAGGAAGATCCGGGCAGAGGATTCCGCCGCGTGGTGGCAAGCCCAATTCCCGTAGACGTCATCGAGAAGGAAACCATCCATGAGCTGCTGAAAAGCGGCAAAGTGGTTATCGCCGTAGGCGGCGGCGGAGTTCCCGTATGCCGCGCGGCTGATGGAACCCTGACCGGCGTGGACGCCGTGATCGACAAGGATCGCGCCAGCGCCCTTCTGGCCAGCCAGATCAAGGCCGACGAGCTTCTCATCCTGACCGGCGTGGACAAAGTCGCGATCAACTACAAGAAACCCGACATGAAGGTCCTGGACGTCATGACCGTGGCCGAGGCCGACAAGTACATGGCCGAGGGACAGTTTCCCAAGGGATCCATGGGGCCAAAGATAGAAGCCGCGTGCGATTTCATAAAGATGGGCGGCAAGCTCGTCATCATCACCAGTCTTGAAAAAGCGCAGGGTGCGGTGGACGGAAACGAAGGAACACGAGTCGTAAAATAACGCGACGCTAAGAATTTTCTGTAACATATTTCTTGAAAAGGCTCCGCATTCCGCGGGGCCTTTTTTTATCGTACGCGTGGAATGCCGGAATAGTATCCGCGAAAAATCACGATTGCGACATAAAATAGCCTTATTCAACCTGTAAGATCCAGAATATTTTTACAGGAGGAACAATGATTTTCGCGTTTATTCTGGCACTCTGCCTGTCCTGTCCAGGACCTGCTTTTGGGGCTGCCGCAGTTGCGCCCATCGTCCTTGGGAACGGCGCTTTTTCCGTATCGATCGATTCTCTCTCTCTGGAAACAAAATATCGCGACGGTACCGGGCCTTGGTGTCTTGTATCGAAAGGTATTTTGGAAGCAGCGGGGGAAGTGCAGTCCAAGGCAAAAACCTCGGCCGTTATTTATTTCCCCGACCGAGCCTTAACCGTACACGCCGAACTGGCCGGCTCTACGGTTTTGTTTGAGTTTTCCACCGAAAAGCCGGGGTCTGTCCCCTGGCCTTCAATTCCCTTGACGGAGGCGGAAAACTTGATCTGGCCTATGGCCGACGGGCGCTATGTATCGGTAAAAGACGCGGAATGGATGGACTACCTGCGGGGCGGCCGAGATTTGGGCACCGGTTTACCAGCATGGGGTTATACGAATTCGGCGGGGACTGTAGCCTGGACTGTTGAAACGCCGTTCCGCAATGAGTTGTGGCTGACTGAATCAGTAATCGAACTGCGGCAGAACTTCCTGTGCCGTAGCGGGGTTGAACGCAAGACTGTGGCTCTTAGAGTGGGGTCAGACCCCCTGCTGCCTGCTTTTCTGCTTCGGGACCGGCTTGAGGCCTTGGGTAAATTCAAGACGCTTGAAATGAAGCTCCTGGATTTACCGCAGGCCAGACGCGGCTTGCTGCCTGGAGCGCTGCAGGCATACCTATGGGGCAAGGGCGTATCACCGGACATGATCGCGGAGCTGAAGCGGCTGGGAATCGACAGAGCCTTGCTGACCGTCGACGAGTATAGCACCGCGCCATTATTCAAAGAGACCGCGAAAGCGTGCGGGCAGGCGGGTTACCTCTTTGGAATTTATGACTCGTACAATAGCATTCACCCGGCATCGTGGAAGGGAAGCGACCAGACTTGGTCTACGGCGCAGTTTTCCGCGGAGCTGTACGAAACCGGCGGCATGATGACCCGCGAAGGCAGCTATCTAAAAGGCTTCCAGGGTAAGGGCAGGATTTTGAGTCCTCTCGCCGCGAGGAAATATTTCTTGGCTCGAGTGAAGTCGAATTTATCCGTAGCCCCGCTGTCTTCGTACTTTATGGATTGCGACGCCGCAGGGGAAATAAGCGAGGACTGGAATCCGCTGCATCCCTCAAGCTCGGAGGAAATCCAGGCGTCGCGAGCCTCCAGGCTCGATTGGCTCAGGGCGGAAAAGGGATTGGTCGTCGGTTCCGAAGGCGGCGATGCGCTGACGATGGGTTCGCTCATGTATTCGGAAGGCTTGTTTGGTCCGGTATTTTATTGGGAAGACCCTGACTTCAAGAACCGGGAATCAAAATACTTCAATGGCGCGTACTGGCCGCCCGAGGCTCCGAAGGTGTATTTCAAGGCCGTTCCGCTGAAGGAAAAATTCGTGAGGCGATATTTTGACCCGCGTACGAGAATTCCATTGTTCGAGGCCGTGTTCCATGACTCGGCGGTACTGAGCAATCATTGGGGCGCGGACCCGTTCAAGTTTCAGGGGCAGGAAAAAACGGTACAGCTGCTGCAGGCGTTATACCAGACGGCGCCTTCGTACAACCTGAATCCGGACAGGCTGCGCGAAAAAGGAGCGATAATAAAATCGTGTTATGATTTTTTGCAGCCGTTGGCGGAGAAGTTCCACTCCGCCCGCATGATTTCGTTCGCCTGGCTGAGTCCGGATCGTCTGGTTCAAAAAACCGTCTATGATGGAGGGCTCGAGATTATCGTGAATTTTTCAGGCTCGGAGGTCGTTGCCGAAGGGCTAAGGATTGCCGCGCAAACTGTGGTGTCAAGGATACGCGGCGGCGAAGAACGCCGGTTTACGCCGAAACCATGAGGCTTTAGATCTAGGACGCCTTTTTAACGGCGATGGCCTGCCATAGCCTTTGCGCCACGGCGGCGCAGGGGCGTCGGAAAAGAAGGCCGAGGCAGAAGCCGATCGCGTCCGCGATAAAATCCAGCAACTCCGTGGATCGGCGGTCCGCGAAGAGCTGGATTATTTCGGTAAGGCCGGCGAAAGGAAGCGCAAACGCGAATGCCGTAAAAAGCCGCTTGCGTCCATCGAGGCTGAAATCAAGCTGCATCGCTACCGCCAACGTAAAAAACATGAGGGCGTGCGCGAGCTTATCCATCCCCGGAATTTTAGGTCCATCGGGCAGCGCGGAAGCTGGAAGAAGCACGGCGGTAAGGATAAGCGCCGAAGCGCAGATCGTCAGGAGAGGAAGTTTATTTTTCACGGCGTTTCGATTATGTCCGAGCTTTCGTCGAGTTTTTCTATATCCAGTACAAGCCCTTTTTTCTTGAGAAGCATATTGAGCAGAAGTATCTCGATATAAGTTCCGAGCGGATAAAAAATCAACATCGCCGGAATGATCAGAAAAAATAATACTCCGGAAGTATAGCTTCCCATCGTTTTCGAGAAAATGATGCTTATCAGCACGCCGAGGCTCATGATGATTGCCACTAAAAAAGCCACTCGCGTCGGGAATGCGGGATCGATTCGTTTTACCGTTAATTTCATTTTATGCTCCTGCGTGAAATGTATCATGCGTCGTCGGGTGTAGCAAGACGCGCCCTAGAATTTATAAAAACATTCTGTACACTTGACACGAAATATCGTTCAACTTTACAATACGTTACAACAGTTCGCTCTTGGAGGAGTTATTGATGAGATCATATAGTATCGCACTCGTCGCGTCGTACTTGCTCCCGGCGAAAGTCCGCTAAAAACAGAACCGAAACCGCCCGCCGGTTTCTCCCGTCTTTTTTGGCGCCCTTTCTTCCGGTTATCCGGGGAAGGCGTCGGCACAACAACCCACATCTTTGCATGGATCTGCGCGTCCCGGTGCAGTCTACCCGTATTCGCGCGCGTGCGTTCCTCAATCGCGCAACCGTTTTTGCAGCTTGAAAAAGCATGGTGATTTAAATGAAGACAAAACGATTTGAAATCCTGTGGCGCGCCCTCAAGGGCAGCCGTCTCATGTTCCTGGGCGCCCTCGCGGCCATAGCCGCCGCCGCGCTCGTATCCCTTGCCGACCCGCTTATCGTGCGCTATACGCTGGACGCGGTGCTCGGCGGCAAGGAGATTCCCCTGCCCGCATGGCTCGAGGCGCTCGTGACCGCGCTGGGCGGGACTACCCTCATCAAGCGGAATATCTGGCTGTGCGCGCTGGGGCTCGTCTCCGCGGGAACGCTGTACGGCTTGTTAATGTTTGTTCGCGGCTTGCTGGCGTCGCTGGCGGCCGAGAAATCCGCCAAGAACCTGCGCGATCTTTTGTTCGCGCGCCTTAACATGCTGCCGTACCGGTATTTCGCCACGGCCAATACGGGCGACCTCGTGCAGCGCTGTACGAGCGACGTTGACACGATACGCAAGTTCATGTCGTCGCAGTTCGTGGACATAGGCAGGGCCCTGTCGCTGCTCGTCTTTACGGTCGTGGTGATGCTGGGCGTGGACGTGCGCATGACGCTCGTGGCCTTGCCCATTGTGCCGCCCATCATCCTGTTCTCGTATTTTTTCTTCAAGAAGATACAGGAGTCGTTCGGCAAGTCCGACGAGGCCGAAGGCGCCATGTCGGGAACGCTGCAGGAAACCTTGCAGGGCGTGCGCGTGGTGCGGGCATTCGCCAGGCAGGATTTCGAGCGCGTCAGGTTCGACGAAAAGAACAGGCATTATACGGATGTAACCCGCAGGCTTATCGACCTGTTCGGCTGGTACTGGTCCATCTCCGGCTGGATGTGCATGGCGCAGACCGGGCTGGTGCTGGTGGTAGGCGCCTTGAGCACCATTTCAGGCCGCCTGTCCATGGGAACCTTCGTGGTGTTCATCGCGTACGTCGCCAGGCTAATGTGGCCGGTTCGCCAGCTGGGCCGAACGCTCACCGACCTGGGCAAAACCCTCGTGTCGCTGGAGCGCGTGGGCAAGATTCTGAACGAGACTTCCGAGTTCGAGGGCGACGGGACACTGAAGCCGGACCTCCGAGGCGCGGTGGAATTCGACAACGTGCACTTTGCCTGGGACGCCGAGAAGCCGGTTCTGGCTGGGCTGACGTTCAGGGTGGAAGCCGGAGAGACCGTCGCGATTCTGGGCAAGACCGGGTCGGGCAAGACGGCGCTCGTGCAGCTCTTGAACCGATTGTCGGACCCGGATTCGGGTACAGTTCGCATAGGCGGGGTGGACCTGCGCAAGGTGAGTAAAAATTATCTGCGAGACCGAGTTGGCCTCGTGCCGCAGGAACCGTTCCTGTTCTCCAGGACCCTGGCGCAGAACGTGGCCATGGGCAAGGGCGGCGAGGCGCCGGCGGAAGAGCTGGAAGCGGCCGCGCTGACCGCGGGCCTGTCCGGCGTGATAGCCGGATTCGAGAAAGGCTGGGAGACGGCCGTGGGCGAAGAGGGCGTTACCCTGTCCGGCGGGCAGAGGCAGCGGGCGGCGATAGCGCGCGTGCTCCTTAAAAAGCCCGACGTGCTGGTGCTGGACGACTCGCTGTCCGCGGTGGATACGGAGACGGATTCGTCGATACGCGCCGCCCTTAAGAAAGAGCGCGGCGGCATCACGACGATAATCGTGTCGCACCGCATGACCACCCTGGCCGCGGCCGACAGGATCCTTGTGCTGGAAGACGGCAGGATCTCGGACAGCGGCTCGCACGCGGAGCTTATTTTACGGCCTGGCCTGTATCGGCGCGTATGGGAAATCCAGCGCGGCCTGGAATCGGATTATTCCGTCGATGCACTGGATAACCTGGTTGAAAGCGCCGTCGAAGATGGCGACGCCGTTGCAAATGGCGCAAACGGCGCGCCTGAGGAAATTACCGCGGCGTAATTCGCGGCCGGATATTTACGGAGACACCGAAAGCCCCTGGGGGTTTCGGCGTCTGTGATAGGATTATAATGCTCGCCTTGGAGGACTTTCGCGTCCTTCAAGGTGTTCATAAGGGATTTATTATATGGAAGAGATAGATTTTCGCCAGCCGTTCAGGCTTGCTACCTGGAAGGGCATATTGCGGCACGCGATGTCGTATAAAAAAAGCTTCGGCATACTGGCGCTCATGATGGTCTCGGTGGCGAGCATCGACGCGCTGTCGCCGTTTTTTACCGGCTGGATACTGGACAATGTCGTAATCGCCAAGAAACCCGGCCTGCTGCCATGGGCCGCGCTCGTTTACGTGGCGCTCATGACCCTGCAGGCCGTCGTGATACAGCGCTTCATCGCCATGGCGGGCAAGATAGAGATGGGCATGAACTACTCCATCCGCAAGGCCGCCTTCGACAAGCTGCAGGACCTGTCTTTCAGTTACTACGACAAGACGAGCTCCGGCTGGATCATGGCCCGCCTGACGAGCGACATAGGCAAACTGGCGGACATCATAGCCTGGGGCGCGGTGGACATGATCTGGGGCTGCACGATGATGCTTGCGATGGCCGGTCTCATGTTTGCCCGCGATTGGAAGCTCGCGCTTATCACGCTGTCGGTGGTGCCTCCGCTGCTTATCGTCTCGATATTCGTGGAGCGCGCGCTTATGGAACGCTCTCGGACGGTGCGCAAGACCAACAGCAAGATAACGCAGGCCTTCAGCGAAGGCATCCGCGGGGCCCGCGTGGTAAAGACCATGGCGGCGGAAGCGGTTCAAAACAAAGCCTTCGGCGAGTTGACCGGAACCATGCGGCGCGCTTCGGTGAAGCAGGCGCGCCTGGCCGCATTCTATCTGCCCATCGTAATCGTGCTGGGTTATATAGGCACCGGGTTGGCTCTCTGGAAGGGCGGCGTTTCGGTGCTGGGCAATACGCTCACCTATGGAACGCTGGTAGCTTTTATTTTCAGCGCGCTGCAATTTTTCGACCCCGTCAGCGATCTGGCCCGAATCTTCGCGGATGTGCAATATGCGCAAGCTTCGGCGGAACGAGTGGTAGGCCTCATCGACGCGGTGCCGGACATCGTGGACTCGCCCGAAGCTAAGGTTCTGGAGGCGGAACGGGTGGCCGCGGGAAACCCGGTGCCTAAGCTCCGCGGAAAAGTGGAGTTCGACCATGTCTCCTTTTCGTATCTGGAAGGCCAGGAAGTGCTCACGGATTTCAGCCTGGAAATAAAGCCGGGCACCACCGTGGCGCTCGTTGGAGAGACGGGGTCGGGCAAGACGACCATCGTGAATCTGGCCTGCCGGTTTTACGAGCCCAGTTCCGGCCGCATCCTCGTGGACGGCCGCGATTATAAAGAGTGGCCGCTGCCCTGGCTGCACGGCAATCTTGGATACGTGCTGCAGCAACCGTACTTGTTTACGGGTACGGTACGCGACAATATTCGCTACGGCAAGCTGGACGCCACCAACGAGGAAATCGAGCGCGCCGCCAGGCTGGCCCGCGCGCACGAGTTTATCGTGGGACTGGAGGGTGCCTATGAGGCGCCGGTCGGCGAAGGCGGCTCGCTTTTATCTACTGGGCAGAAGCAGCTTGTCTCGCTGGCGCGCGCCGTGCTGGCCGACCCCGCGATTCTGGTTCTGGACGAGGCGACCAGCTCGGTGGATACCGAGACCGAGCGCCTTGTTCAGGAAGCAATCGCGGTGGTGCTCCAGGGTCGCACGAGCTTCGTGGTGGCGCACCGCCTGTCCACGATCGTGGGAGCCGACGTCATCCTCGTAATGAGCGACGGCCGGGTACAGGAGCAGGGTACGCACCGCGAGCTTTTAGCGCTGGGCGGCTACTACAAGAAACTGTACCAGGCGCAGTTCCTGGAGGAGCGAGAGGAAGTCGTGCTGCACGCTTAATAGCGTAACACGCCCGATTTTAGCATGACGGAAAATAAAAATACCGGCAGCGGCGTCTCTCGACGCGCTTGCCGGTATTTTTTTATTCTTGCCAGGCTTAGCGGAATTGGTTGATATATTCGGCCTTTACCCAGTACATGTCGTCATCGCGGCTCCAGAAGATATATTTGCCGTCCATGCTCAGGTCGGCCGAGCGGTCTCCCTTCGCGGAGTTGAATTCTGGGCCCATGTTTTTCGGCTCCGTCCACGTGCCGTCGGCTTTCTTGAAGGCGATGTAATTGTCCGAATCCCCAATCCCGCCCGGGCGATTGGAAGTAAAGAAAATAAAACTTTCATCGGGAGGAAGGTAGGTATCGCACCAATTGTCCTTGAACGTGAAGTTTATGGGAACGGGAAGGATTTTTCTCGGCTGATACGCGCCGTTTACGAAACGGCTGACCGTGGCGCTGCCCCGCGCGTTTGAAAAGTAGAAGGAACCGTCTCCGACGATGCAGGGGTGGAATTCATCAGCGTTCGTGTTTATTGGGGTACCCATGTTCACCGGTTCCCCCCATTTGTCGGCAGTGCGTTCGACGTACCAAATGTCCGCGGTGGAGCCGGCTCCCGGAGACGAGTAGTAGATGCGCTTGCCGTCCAGCGAAAATATCGGTTCGTCCACGGGGTATTTTTCGGAGAACCAGGCCTTTTTAAGCTCGGTCCATTTTCCGTCCTTGAATTCTGTAACCATGACGTAACTGCTGGGCCAGTTGCCGATGTACAGGAGGCACATTTTCCCGTCCGGAGAAAACGAAACGGTGGAATCGCTTCTCCCTGGAATCGAAATGATGCCTGGGGCAAAAATGACCGGAGTGTTCCCCGGGAGCTTCTGGCCCAGGTAGGCATTGGGTCCATCGATGAATTTCGGAGCATCCTGGGCTCCAAGATTCGACATGGCAAGAACGAAACAGAGAGAAACGGCAATGTGGATTTTCATAAACCTTCCTTTCGGATAGCAATAGATGCACGACTGGGTTGCATCATGGTTACGTTAGACGACCTCAGCCAGGTACATGTGACATCGAAAACGTGAAATTCGCAAGAAAAGGATGTTCTTGACAAATGGTTCATAATTGAACTAATATCAATTTTATCTCTTTATTCATACCGAAAGGGAATTGCCATGAAATATGTCCTCCAGGCTTTGTTTTGCGTCTGCGTCCTTGCAGGTTGTTCCAAGAACAACGTCGAGACGGGTAAAAATAGCGCTATGACGTTTATAAAAGTTGCGGGTGGGACCTTTACCATGGGCAGCGAGGAAGAAAAACCGATTCATCAGGTATCCATTTCAGATTTCCAGATGGCGGTAACCGAGGTAACGCAAGCCCAATGGCAAGCGGTAATGGGGAATAATCCCAGCAACCATGCCGGCAAACCCAATTCCGAAAATAGACCCGTAGAAAACGTGAGCTGGCTGGACGCGATAAATTTCTGTAACGCGCTAAGCTTAAAAGAAGGTTTGAGTCCCGCCTATTCCGTCGTTGGAAAAACCGTAAACCTCAATGTAAATCCCGCAGGCTATCGATTGCCGACGGAGGCAGAATGGGAATATGCCGCGAGAGGCGGATCGAAGCCCGAGGGAACTGCCTATTCCGGCAGCGACGATATCGCCGCCGTTGCCTGGTACGAAGCCAATAGTGCAGGCACTACGCAGCCAGTGGCGCTGAAGGCCGCGAACAGCCTCGGCTTATTCGACATGTCGGGCAATGTATGGGAATGGTGCTGGGATTGGTCAGAAAATTACGATCCTGCGGTAGTGCAGGACCCTGTAGGCGCGGCCGCGGGAAAATGCCGAGTCCCCCGCGGCGGCGGCTGGTACGGGACCGCCTCCCAATGTACCGTGGCCGTGCGGTATTGCTATAAACCGTACAACATGAATTTCGGGATAGGTTTCAGGGTCGTGCGCCCCTGATTTTTAATCTGCCTCGATCCTATTTCTTGACTGCCTTGGATTTTCGCCGGAATAAGCAATATACTTGAGAATGGGTTCATAAGGAGGCAGCGATGAAACACTTGAAAGCGGCCATTTTTGCCCTAGTATCGATGATTTGTTTTCTGGCGGTTTCCTGCGGTTCGGCCGTAACTTATTATAAACCGGTGTACCGCGCCTTGTCCGACGTTCGCTCGGCGGTCGCCCTTCTCCCCGAACCATCGGCTCCTTCGGTCGAAGGTCTCGGGAAGATTGTCCGGTCTCCCGATGGGCAGTTTCTTTTCGTCAATGAAATGAACAAGGGCGTGCGCGTAGCCAGTCTCAAGGACCCGGCAGCCCCCGTCTGGCTCGGTTTTATAGAGATACCCGGAAATATCGATATCGCGTTTTTGGGTGTCGGCGGAAAAGATTATCTCTACGCGGACAGTTTCGTGGATTTGGTAATCCTCGAGCTGACCTTGCCGTACGCAGCGGGCGATGTTTTGGCAGCCAGCGAAGTCGGCCGCAAGCTCAACGTATTCCCAAATAATCCTTACCAGTGGTTTGCCGGCAGTGATACCTCCGTCTGGTTCGGAGAGTCGATCCCCGCCGATATGGTCGTCGTGGGCTATACTTCGGAAACCAGGATTCAATGGACCATGCCGGGCGTGGTCTACGCAATGGCGGATTCCGTAAAAACCGGCGGCTCCGGCGGCGCGGGCGCGGCAGGCTCCATGGCACGGTTCGCCCTGCACCAAGATTCCGCAAACAGTACGTGGTACCTTTATACCGTCGATTCCATGTCGCTGAACGCGTATTCCCTGACGAACCCGGTGAATCCCTCGTCGCCCACTTCCACGAACGCCGGCTGGAGCATCGAGACTATATTCCCCTATAAGGACGCGCTGTTCCTGGGTTCCGCCTCGGCGCTTTATATTTACAATATAGCCGATTCTCCGGATAGCTCGCCTCTCTCTCCCGTAAAGCTTGCCACGCTGGAGCACTTCACCGCGAGAGATCCCGTCGTGGTGGGCCCGGTGGGACCTGTGGGCGGTGAAAAAAAAGATACGGCTTTCGTGACGCTCAGCGAGGATCGCTGGGGGTGGGGGACGAATCAGCTGATAGCCGTTGACGTATCGGATTTGACGAAACCCCTCGATATTGTCAGAAAGACCATGAGCGGGCCGAGAGGGCTCGGGCTCCTTGGAGATACGCTGTTCGTGACCGAGGGTGCGGAAGGCGTCAAGGTTCTCGATGTTTCCAATGTGCGGGACGCAGGCGCCAACTTGGTGGACCGGCTCAAGGAAACCGATTCCATACCCTCGACCGAGACCGGGGAGACTTACGACCTGATACCCGGCGACGATTTCCTGATAGTAGCGGGTCCCGCCGGAATAAGCCTGTGGACATACGACGCGGTTACGAAAAAGCTCTCCAAGCTGGGCGCGCTTTCGATATCGTCCGCCAACTGAATAAAGATTCCGCGACCGCTCAGGGCGACGCGGGAACCAATGCGAGTATGGCAGCCTTCATGGCCGCGAAATTCGCGCTGGTGGACGGAATCTCGTAATTTTTTCCGTCGGACGCGATGGAGATGAGCTCGGTCGAGCCGCCGGTTTTTCCGGGGACGCCGGGAGGCAGCAGGGGCGGAAGTTCCAGCGAGGGCAAGTAATCGCGCGACTGTTTCGCCAGTGCCGCAGCTGCGGCGGGAACCGCTTCCACCCATTCGGCCGAGTAGGATTTCAAGAGTGTGTGCAGTTCGTTCCGTTTTACGGCAGTCGTTACAAACGCCGTTTCAATCGGCGTGCCGCCCATGCTCTCTTCGTGTTTCTTGCCTGCAAGGCCTAGGCCTATCTTAACGAAATTAAATATTCCCAAAGAACTCTGGGCATATCTCCACGTAGCCTGGAAATCCCGTGGGGTCGTTGACTTGAGAGAGCTGGCCACGAAGCTTACGCGTTCGGTTTCCGAGCTCTGGTAGCCTCCGGAGCCGAACGAGAGCAGCGAGAACGATTCGTCGTAGCCGCCGGGACCGATATCACGGATAAAATACTCCGCGGTGCTGTAGTGGGACTCTTCGCCGCTGGCGACGTACCCGTAGCCGGGCACATACGTGTAGTCGGCCTCGGATGCCGATCCGGAACCGATGGTAACGATGGACGCGACTTCGCCATTGATGACCTGGATGCTTTCGCTTGCCTTGGAGTAGTCCGTTTCGGCCCGCGTTATGAAGAAGCCGCCGCCTTTCCAGTAGCCGGTCTTTGCGTCAAGGATGGTGGTCCAGGTTGCGGACTCGGGCAAGCCGGTGGAATACAAGGATCCATACAATACCGAATCCTCGAGAGCCAACCACTTCCATCGCGGTTCGAAGCGTATGCCGATGCTCTGCAGGGTGAGGGGGTAGGCCGTTTTACCCCCGATCTGCGAAGGCGCGCCGAGCATTACCATAAAATTACGCGTCCAGGAAAAATTCGTGTTTCCGTAGTCAGCATATTTTGAGTAGTAATAGTTGTACTCCCAGAAATCGCCTTCCCCGAGGCTGAAGTCGAATCCTGCGAATTTCGGAGCCGGTTCCGGTACGACGAAAGAAGCGGCCGCCGCGGGCGAATATTCGAATTTAGAGGAAACGGCGTAGACGTGCATGTGCACGGATTGCCCGATCAGGTACCCGTACGTGGTGCAGGTCGTGGCGGTGCCCGTCCAAAGAATGACGACGTCGCCGATAATGTCGCCGGTTTTGTATTCCGTGCCGTCCGAGGGCGTCCAGTCGCCGGACTCCGGAACGTAGGCCACCAGAACCTTGGCGGCCGCGGCATCCAAAGCCGACCAGGTGAGTTTCACGGCCATGGGGCCGCCGTCAGAGGCCAGCAGTCCGGAGATTGCCGGGGGTACGGTGGATGCCGTCGTTTCATCCGAGGTGTTATGAATCAAGCTGGAGGGAAGCAGTGGGCAGGAAGCGGTCAGGATCGCTGCCAGTACGGCCATCGAAATACAGTATTTTTGCGGACGAAAACGCATACGATGCCTCCATGCCGGTAATTGCCGGAAGAAAGAACGCAGGTAACCAAAGGTCCATTTCAAGTATAATGAATTCCCGGCATCAAGTAAAGTTAAATTGCGCCGCCATCCCGAGTCGTTACGATTTGTTCACGCTGCTTGGGTGTGAATTCCCGGTCGCCATTCCCTTGGAACGGTTTTTTCATCCTTAAAACTTCAAAACCGCCGCTCACAGCCTTGACGCGGTCTGCTTGTTGCAAAAATCGCCAAAATCTGCAATAATCCGGCACATGTTGCGAACAATAATTTTCTTTTCGTATTTCTGGTTTTCCATTTTCCTCCTGATGCCCATCGGCCTCGTCGTGCTGATCCTCGAGTGGTGCGGGTTGCGCATTATCAGCAGACCCATCATTGGCATCATCGTGCGGTATTGGGCCAAGACCGTCGTGTGGGGTACGGGTACCAAGCCGACGGTAAGCGGGCTGGAAAATGTCCCTCGCGGCGGTTCCGTGGTGTTCGTATCCAATCATCAGGGCAATATGGATTTCGTGATGATTCTCGCGTACCTGCCGCGCACCATCGGCTTCATAATAAAAAGCCAGGCCTTGTTCCTGCCCTTCATCAATATCTGGATCGCCGCCATGGGAAGCATATTCATGAACCGCGACAGCATGGCAAAAGGCAAGGCGTCGATCGACCGCGGAGTGCGGAAAATAATGCGCGGCAGCGATATGTGCATATTTCCCGAAGGTACGAGGAGCCGTAGCTCGAGGCTCGGCGTTTTCCGCAACGGCAGCTTTAAGCTGGCCACCCGCGCGAACGCGGTAATCGTGCCGGTAACGGTAAACGGGTCGTACCGCACCTGGGAGCAGAATAAAAAAATAACCCCTTCGGCCATTAGCATGGTCGTGCACCCGCCCGTCCCTACCGCGGGAATGTCGGCCGACGACCGCAAGGTGTTGCCCGACAGGGTGCGCGCGATCATAGAGTCGGCGCTGCAATAGCAACGGCGCTGCAATAGCAACAGCGCTGCAATAGCAACAGCGCTGCAATAGCAACGGCGTTGCAATAACAACGGCGTTACCCAAGTAGCGATGTTGCCGCGGTCGGTCAGGTCGCGGCGGTGAATACCTCGTCGAAGCGCTCGTGTAGCTTGTCGAACGCGGCAACCACCATCGGGTCAAACTGAGTTCCGGCGCTCTTGACTATGAATCCACGGGCTTCGTCGTGCGACAGGGCGTCCTTGTAGGGGCGCTTTGCCCGCAGCGCGTCGTACACGTCCGCGACCGCCATGAGCCTTCCGCCTAGCGGTATTTCCTCGCCTTTGAGCCCGCGCAGGTATCCCGACCCGTCCCAGCGCTCGTGGTGCGACTCGATGATTTCCTTCGCAAGCGTCGCGTACAGCGTGTTTATATTATTCCAACCCATCCGGTCTATTATATCTTTCCCGGTATCAACGTGTTTTGACATGAGCCTGCGCTCCTCCGGGGTCAGGCTGCCCGGCTTGTTCAGTATGGTGTCCGAAACCGAAACCTTTCCGATGTCGTGGAGGCAGGCAAGGGTGATATAGGCGTCGATGCGCTCTTCCGATATGTCCATCTTGCCCGATGACGCGAGCTCGTATGCGAGCAGCCGCATATAATGCGAGGCGCGGCGGATGTGGCTGCCCGTTCCTTCGTCCCTCAATTCGGTTACGGACGCCAGAGTCTCGATGAACGATCGCTGTACGCGGAGGATAGTCTCCGCGCGCTGACGGAGGTGTATCTCGAGGCCGAGGATTTTTTCCTGTTCCTCGGCGAGTCGGCTGTCGAGCGCTTTTTCCCGTCCGCGCGAGATTGCTCCCTGCATCTCCATCTGCATGTATTCGCAACGGCAATCGGCTTCCTCTTTCCAGCGGCCGAGCTTTCTGTAGCACTCCGCCTGCAGGGAAAGAATCCTGCATCGCTGGATGAAGGGTTGTTTGTCCGGCTCAACCTGAAATGCGGCGGTGAATGAATCGAGGGCTTCCGGCGTGCGTCCCAGATCAAGGTACATTTGGCCGCGGTGCCTGCATGTGGTCATCCAGGTTTCACCCTTGTCCCGCTTCGAGAGGAACTCCAGCGTTTCGTCGAAAGCCTCCTCGGCTTCCCTGATCTTTCCGAGGGCGGACAGGCTTCTGCCTTTGGAATCGTTGGCGTCCGCGAGGATGGAAGCGTAGTTGCCCGATTTAGAGAGGGCGATGGCCGCGTCTAGGGTTTCCAGCGCCTCCTGATGTTTGCCGGCCTCGTTGAGGGCAAGCCCGAGGTTGCCCAGCAGCTTGGCCTTCGTAAAAGGATCGTCCTCGTTGAGCCGCACGGCTTCGGCGAGATAGGCGTGACTCTTGTCGTATTGCCCGAGTTCATTCAAGGTGAGGGCGAGGTTGTTGAGGATCCCGGTCTTGCCGATCCTGTCGTTTCCGAGCTCGGCGGCCCGAAGCGCCTCCGTCAGGTATGTTATGGAAATATCATAGCAGCCCAGGTGGCTGTACGCGGTGCCGAGCGTGTTGAGTATCTCGGGCATCGGGGCTTCCGGGCCGAACCTGGCGGCGATGTCCTGGCGCGCGAGCTCCGCCACCTTGATGGCCTCGTGGTAGTCGCCTTTGTCCATCTTTACGAAACCCATCGCGTACCACGCGCGGGTAAGGGCGTCGAGGTCGTTGCTCCTTTGGGCTTTTTTAAGCGCGGCTTGTGCGAGCAGGTCACCCCCGGCTTCGTGGCCCCGGAGGAGTCTCAGCGCCCTGTTCGCCATTTCGATCGCTTCTTCTTCTTCTTCTTCTTCTTCTTCTTCCTGTTTCGGTGATTCGCGTTCGTTTTTCATGACTCAATCATCATGTATCAAGTGTGCCGTGTCAAATTTCCGGAACAGCTCCCACATCAATATGGCCCCCGCTGCCGCCACGTTGAGCGAATCTATGCCCGTTGCCATGGGGATTATGACGGCGGCATCGCAGGCTTCGACTATCTCCCCGGGAAGTCCCCAGCCTTCGTTGCCGAGCACCACTGCGATGGATTCCCCGTTTCGCGCGCGGGCTTCGGCCGGTTCTAGCGCGCCCGGAACGAGCGCAGCCGCAACGATGCGCCCGCCTGCCTGCAAGCCCTGTCGAATCTCGGCGATCGAATCCACGCGCACCGTTTCCACCGAGAGCGCGCAGCCCATGCTCGACCGCAGCGCCTTTCTTCCCAGATGGTCGGCGCAGCCCGGTCCCAGGTACACCCGCGTCGCCCCCAGCGCGGCCGCGCTGCGTATAAGCGCTCCCAGATTGTCCGGATCGCTCACCTGCCACAGCGCCAGCGCATGGGGACAGGCACCGGATTTGGGTGGCTGGTTGGATGGCCAGGGCCTGTCCCCCAGGGCTATCGCGCCGCGATGAAAGGCGAAGCCCACGAGTTTTTCCATGCTTGGCCTGTCCATGACGGTGACGGGAAAAGCGTTGCCGCCTGCCTTTTCCGCTTCCGAACGTGCGCGCCACATGGTTTCGTCCGCGGGTACGCAGATAAGGGAGGTGATATGCACGCCGGCGGCAAGAGCCTTTTCTATGACGAGGCGGCCTTCGCAGACGAACAGCCCTTCGCGCGCGTAGTCGCGGTCGCGCAGCCCGGAGAATAGTTTTTCAGCCTCGTTGTCCATATGCCGTCCTTTAAACCGGTGATTGTATACCATAAAAAGAAAGCTACGTCAGTATCGCTTGACCAGTACCCGAAACAGCGCTATTTTTGGAGGAACCCGCAGGCTGAATCGTGCCGATTGGGCGCGGCGGCGGGTATCCAAATATTTCGGAGGTCGCATGCAGTATAGCGACATAGGGCGCCATAAAGCGCTCTTCGGTGAATACACCGAGCTACGCATTCAGGAAAACAGATCCTTGGGGATTGGTCTTCTGAACGGCGATATCGTAAGAAACGCGAAAAGCGCACAAGGCGGAGTATCCGCCAGGGTTTTCAAGAACGGCGTCTGGGGCTTCGCCTCGACACCAGCGATTACGGATGCGGAGATCCGGGCCAGCATCGTCAACGCCACCGCGAACGCCCGCTTTTTGGCGGCGAAGGAAGGACGGGGCGCCTCTGTTTTGCCATCCCGCGCAGCCAAGGCGCAGCATAGCCTTGGAACGGGCAAAACCCGCCTCTCGCAAAAAGAATTGATCGATTACGGCCGTAACATCGATGCCTACGTAGCCAAGAAATTCCCCGCGCTCAAGTCTCGGATGGTAAACGTTTCCTGCCTGGACATGGAAAAAACCTTATTGAGCTCCGACGGCAGCGAAGCTTATTCGCTGGTGCCGCGAGCCCTCGTCATAGTGTCCATGACGACGGACGCCAATGGCGAGCCGGTGGATCTGTACGACGTTTTCGGAGGCCTCGGCCAGTTCGAGGACGTGTTTGCCGATCCCGCCGCGCTCTATGCGCAGGTGGACAAGCTGGGCGACCGTCTCATGCAGAAAGCCAAGGGCGTCTACGCCAAGCCCGGCGAGTTCGACGTGGTTCTGGATTCCGACCTCGCGGGAATCCTGGCGCACGAAGCCATCGGCCACACCGTCGAGGCAGACCTCGTGCTGGGCGGTTCCGTCGCGGCCGATTACATGGGCAAGACCGTGGCAAGCCCGCTCGTCACGCTCGTGGACTTCGCCCACACCGCCCTGGGCAAGACCTGCCCCGTGCCGCTGTGGATCGACGACGAGGGTACGGACGCGCGCGACGCCGTGCTCATCGACAAGGGCGTGCTCAAGTCCTACATGCACAACAAGGACTCCGCGCAGCATTTCGGCGTGGAGCCCACGGGCAACGCGCGCGCCTACGGATTCTACGACGAACCGCTCATCCGCATGCGAAACACCGCCATCCTTCCGGGGTCCAGCAAGTTGGACGACATGATCGCCAGTGTGGACGACGGTTATTATTTCTTAAGATCTTCCAATGGACAGGCCGATTCCACGAGCGAGTTCATGTTCGGCGTGGTGATGGGCTACGAGATCAAGAACGGCAAGCTTGGCTCCGCGATCAAGGATTGCACCATCTCGGGCGTCGCCTTCGACATGCTCAAGACGATAACCATGGTATCCGACGACATGAGCTGGACCGCCGCGGGCATGTGCGGCAAGAAGCAGTCCATTCCCGTGGGCATGGGCGGGCCGGCCATCAAGTGCCGCATCAACGTAGGAGGCAGGGCATGAGCAGCGTAACACTCAACGGCATCGAGATAGCCCGCAAGGCAGTGGCCGCCCTCAAGGCAGCCGGCGCGGACAAGTGCCAAGCCGTTCTCTCGCGCTCCGAACAGAGCGAACTCAACGTGGACGCCGGCAAGCTTTCGCTCTACCGTACCACCGTAAACGTATCGCTGGGCCTGTATGCCCTGGCTGGCACGCGCAAGGGCA
Organism: uncultured Treponemataceae bacterium; assembly: GCA_964485395.1. Taxonomy (GTDB): domain Bacteria; phylum Spirochaetota; class Spirochaetia; order Treponematales; family UBA12059; genus JANNSO01. The sequence goes on from CAZAJF010000003.1 coordinate 122,978, forward strand.
CGGTGTCCCTCAATAAATACGACGACGAGTCCATCAAGGCAGCCGCTGAGGAAGCCGTGTCCATGGCAAAATCAAGCGAGCCCGACGACGCCAACGACATCTCCCCCGCGCGTCCGCTCGAGCGTTTCGACCACGGCGACAAGCAGCCGGATTCCGAGAAGATGTACGCGCGGCTCACCGAGTTCATCGCGTACGCAAAAGATAAATATCCTATAACAAAACTTGAGCAGTGCATCCTTGATTTCACCGCGGGCTCCAGCTTTTACGCCAACTCCAACGGTGCCGAGTTCGAGGAACTCTCGGGCATGTACGGCTTCCAAGCCATGTTCACGAGCAAGGACGGCGACAAGGCTTCCAGCTTCAACTACTCGGGCGCCGCGCACCGCAACCTGGACAAGCCCCTGAAGGACTGGGGTACCGTTGACGAGCTTATGCGGCAGTCCGCCGAGCAGACCGTAACGGCCACCGTGGAAGGCTCCTTCATCGGCGACCTCGTCATAACCCCCGACTGCCTTGGCGACTTCGTGGGCATGCTGGACGGCGTGTACACGAGCGATTATCCTTTAATAACCGGTGCGTCGCCCTGGAAGGACAAATTGGGTACCCAGGTAATTTCTCCGCTGATAACGATACGCTCGGAGCCCGAAGGCCCGCTCATCGAGGCGGGCTACGGCTATACCTCCGACGGTTTTCGCGCGGAAAACGCCGTGCTCGTGGACAAGGGCGTGCTCAAGAGCTTTACGCTCGGCTTTTACGCCTCGCGCAAGAGCGGAAAAGCCCGCTGCGTTTCGGGCGGCGGCGCCATCAGCGTCGACGCGGGCGACAAGTCCCTCGCGGACATGATCAAGTCCATTAAGAAAGGTTTACTCCTGGCGCGGTTCTCCGGCGGCAGCCCGTCCGAAAACGGCGACTTCTCCGGCGTAGCCAAGAATTCCTACCTCATCGAAGACGGCAAGATCTTGCGCCCCGTAAGCGAAACCATGGTCGCGGGCAACCTGGCCGAACTGTTCACGTCCATCAGCGCCGTCTCGCGCGAGCGCGTCAACTACGGTTCTATGTGCCTTCCCTGGGTCGTGGCGGGAGGGGTTACGGTTTCGGGAAAGTAGGAAGATCCTTCAAATCGAAACCGGCGCATGTCCGGATTTTATTCGGGCGGAAACTTGCGAGAGCGGGTTTTCGCCTGTTTTATTTCCTGTCTCGATAGTCGGTTGCCCGGCCTATTGTAAGTATAGTCAAAAAGAGTTAACATGATCGCTACGAGTCCGAATCATCTGCCTTCCGATCGCGTCACGCTTTTGGCCACCTGATAATCCTCGACCGCAATTGATGCGAATTCTCATATAAGGCACCCCGTGAACGAATCTTCCCAAAAAACCATCCTCCTCGTCGAGGACGAGGCAATCATCGCCCTGGGCCAAAAAATGTTCCTTGAAAAATACGGTTACAAGGTTCTTACCATCAATACCGGCGAGAAAGCCGTGGAAATAATGCAGGCAAACGCCGAAGCCGAGCTTGCCCTTTTGCCGGACAGCAAACGGGACCCTCTTGAAAAAATCGGCTATCGCGTGGTGCTTGCGGATACCGCCGAAAAAGCCGTCGAGGTGTTCAGTCGCGACGACAGCATCGACCTCGTCCTCATGGATATAGACCTTGGGCCGGGCATGGACGGCACCAAGGCGGCGGAGATAATCCTCAAGCGGCGCGAGATACCCATCCTGTTCCTCTCAAGCCATACCGAGCCGGAAATCGTGGCCAAGACTGAAAAGATAACCTCCTACGGCTATGTGGTGAAGAACTCCAGCATTACGGTGCTGGACGCATCCATAAAGATGGCGTTCAAGCTGTTCAAGGCCAATGGAAACCTTAAAAAAGAATTACTCGAGCGCAAAGCAGTAAACGACCGGCTTAATGCCTCGGAATCCAAGTACCGCATGCTGTTCGAGACTTCCGGGGAGGGCATACTCATCCTCGACGCGGATACCGGGATGATAGTAAACGTCAACCCGTTCCTCGTAAGTCTTCTAGGGTATTCCTTCGACTCGTTCATGGGGAAAACCATCTGGGACTTGGGCATCCTCGGGGATATCGTGGGGAACAAGGAGAAGTTCCTCGAGCTTACGGAGACTCGCTATGTTCGCTACGAAAACCTTCCCCTGGAGACCGCGGACGGCAGGATCATCGACGTGGAGTTTATCAGCAACGTGTATGAGGTAATTGGCAAGAAGCTTATCCAGTGCAATATACGCGACATCACCGAGCGCAGGGAAACCGAAATCGGTCTTGAAAGCTCGAGGGTGCAGCTTGAGCGCATGAAGGCCGAGGCTGACGATATCGGCGAATTTTCGCAGAGCGTCATCAATACGGTACGCGAGCCATTGATTTCCCTGGACGGCGAGCTTCGGGTGGTAACGGTAAGCCGCTCTTTTTACGAGGTGTTCAAGGTAAAGCCCATAGAAACGGTGGGTAAGCTGATATACGATCTCGGCAACAAGCAGTGGGATATTCCGAGGTTGCGCGAGCTCCTCGAAAAAATCCTGCCTTTGCAAACCTCCTTTGAAAACTACGAAGTGGAACATGACTTTGCGACGATAGGCCCGCGCATAATGCTTCTCAACGCGAGGCAGATCAGGCAAGCGTACGGCAAGCGGAAAATAATCCTTTTGGCGATCGAGGACATTACCGAACGGAGAAACGCCGAGAAAAAAATAAAAGCGCTGCTCGACGAAAAGGACACGATCCTCAAGGAAGTGCATCACCGGACTAAAAACAGCATGAATACGATAATAAGCCTGCTCAGGCTCCAGTCCGAAATGCTGGAGGATCACGCGGCCATAGCGGCGCTCAAGGATACGGAATGCCGCGTCCAGAGCATGATGGTGCTGTACGACAAACTCTATCGTTCGGTCGATTACGGCGAAGTATCGGCAAGGTCGTATTTGTCATCACTGGTGGACGAAATATTGGGCAATTTTCCGAGCGGAGGCTCCGTAGAGATAACCAAAGCGCTGGAAGATTTTCCCATAGACACGAAATCGATGCAGTCCATCGGCATCATCGTGAACGAGCTCGTCACGAACATCATGAAATACGCGTTCGCGGAAAAGACGGGCAGGCGAATATGGCTGAGCGCGAGCATGTCTGGAATGAAAGCATCCATCACGGTGCGAGACAACGGCAAGGGCATCCCCGAAGGCATAAGCTTCGAGGAATCGTCCGGGTTCGGCCTCATGCTCGTGCGAACGCTGACGGAGCAAATAGACGGGACGATACGGATGTTGCGGGAAGGCGGTACGACGATCATCCTTACGTTCGAACCCAAGCTCCTGTCGCGTTGAGCAGAAGCGATTTTTTCGCGTAGCGCCTTCCCTCCGGAACCGGCATCCAGTACATTTAAAACGGAGGAGGAAAAAATGCAAAGAATAATTCCTTATCTCTGGTATGACAAAGAAGCCGCGGAAGCCGCCGCGCTCTATGTTTCTATTTTTCCGGATTCCAGGACTCTGTACAGCTCTCCCGTAAGCGATACGCCTTCGGGCCAAGTGGACATAATTACCGTCTCTCTCTCTGGCACCGAGTTTACGCTTATATCGGGCGGCCCGTATTTTAATTTTAACCCTTCCATTTCGTTCCTCGTCGCCTGCGACGAAAAGGCGGAGGTGGATCGACTCTACGAAAAGCTTTCCTCCGGCAACGATCTCATGCCGCTCGGCTCGTACCCGTTCAGCGAACGGTACGCGTGGGTCGCCGACCGCTTCGGGGTATCCTGGCAGCTCATGTATATGGGAAGCATTCCCTATGTAAGTAAAATAACGCCGACGCTGATGTTTACGGGGGCCAATTGCGGCAAGGCGGAGGAGGCGATGCGCCTGTACGCGTCCGTGCTTCCCTCTTCGTCAGTGGACATGATTGCCCGCTACGAACGAGGGGCGGAACCCGACGCGGCGGGAACGGTGCAGCACGGCGCGTTTACGCTCGCCGGAAAGCATTTCGCCGCCATGGACAGCGCCTACCCGCACGGTTTCTCGTTTAACGAGGCAGTGTCCCTCATGGTGCAGTGCGACACGCAGGCGGAGATAGACGCGCTTTGGAAGGCGCTTTCCGCCGTACCCGAGGCGGAACAGTGCGGTTGGCTCAAGGATCGCTATGGGCTGTCCTGGCAAATTGTGCCGGCCGTCCTCGGCGAAATGATGAGCTCCGGAAATCCCGAATCGGTAGGCCGCGTCACCAAGGCGTTCCTTGCCATGAAGAAGTTCGACATCTCCGCGCTCGAGCGTGCCCATAGAGGCGAATAAAATTTAATACAAGGCTCGGGTTGCGCGCCTTGCGACCTCGCCGAAGGGTGGTAGTATGCCGGATTCTCGGCCTGACTCCGTAAAGAATCTCTACCTGGGTACCTGCAGCTGGAAGTATCCCTCTTGGCAAGGGCTCCTCTACTCGAGCGCCGAGCCGGCTAATTATCTCGAGGAATACGCCCGGAACTATTCCACGGTGGAGGTGGACCAATGGTTTTGGTCGCTTGGAAAATCAAGCGCGGCCTTGCCCCGCAAGGAAACGGTCGCCGAGTACGACGCGGCCACGCCGGCCGATTTTCGCTTTACGGTAAAATGCCCAAATGCCATCACGCTCTCGCATCACCGGGGCAAGAAGGGCGAGCCCCTGACTCCCAATGACCTGTTCCTCGATACGGAATTTTTCCTGCGATTCCTGGGCAGCGTGGGTCCGCTGGTCCCCAAGATCGGCTTGTTCATTTTTCAGTTCGAATACTTGAATCAGCAAAAGATGCCCTCGAAGCAAGCGTTCTTCGAGCGTATCGAAGGCTTCGCGCAGTCGCTTCCCGCCGACTTGCCCTACGCCTTTGAGATTCGCAATCCGCGTTGGATGGACGACGGGTGGTTTGCCTTGCTGGAACGCCATGACTTCGCGCCGGTATTCCTTCAGGGCTACTGGATGGATGACGTAGCTACAAGCATCCAAAAACATTTCAACCGAATCGGGCGACGCGTTTGCCTGCGCCTGCACGGCGAGGATCGGGAAGGCATGGAAGAGCGCACGGGAGAGGACTGGAGCGCCATAATCCGCCCGAAGGACGATGAATTGGGCCCTATCCTGGAAACGGTCGTGCGGCTGATAGACGGCGGAAGGCAGGTGTTCCTGAATGTTAATAATCATTACGAAGGCAGCGCCCCGTTGACCATCGGGAAAATACGCCGGATGCTCGGCTAAGCCTCCAGCGAGAACACCATGCACGTCGCGTCGTCCAATTGGGGCATCGAACCCTGGTGTTCGGCCAGCATGGTCTGCATCGCCGTGAGTAAATCTTGTTTATTTTCTATCGCCAGGCGAGCCGTGTCGAGCAGTTTTTCGGTACCGAGCTCGGTTTCGTTCCTGTCCTCCTGCTCGGTAAGGCCGTCGGTATTCACCATGATGCGGTCACCGGGCAGGAGCCTCACCTTCACGATTTTCGGGTCCAGGTCAGTCTCGATGCCGATAGGCAGGTTGATGACCGGGAGCCTGAGGGCGCTCACGCGGCCCTTCCTGTATATCCAGGCAAGGCCGTGGCCCATGTCGGCAATCTCCGCCACCCGACCGCCGACATCCGCGATCATGAAGAAACCCGTCAGGTATTTTTCAAGCCGGAACGTGCCGATGAGGGCCTCGTTCAGCTGCAGCAGGAGACAGCGCAGGCCTTTGGAAAAATCGTAGAACCGAAGCACTCCCCAAAGGAGTGCCGTAAGTATGGATGCGGCGGCGCCTTTGCCGCTTACGTCGCCGACCGCTATGAAAATTTTGCCGTATCCCAGTTCCGCCATGTGGTGGAAGTCACCGCCCAGGCCCTTGGCCGACTGCGAGAAAGCCTCGTACCTCCAACCGTCGCCGTAATGCCGCTCCGATCCTCGAACGAGGCGCTCCTGGAGGGCGGCCGCCATGGCCATGTCTTCCTGGGACAGGAGGGACAGGTAGAACAGCAAGTCCTTGGAAGAAAATATACCCGCGAATTCCCCCGTGCCCCCCACGACGAGGTAATAGGAAACCACGGAAAGGTCTATCTTGTCGCGGATGCTTTGCGCCACGCGGAACAAGTTGTCGTGGCGGTCGAAGGTTTCAGCCTGTTCGATTATTTCAGCGATAGGCCGCTTGGATAAGACTTCCCTGCCGAAGGGTTTTCCCAGCATGCCGAATAATCCCATCCGCGAGACTATACCCATCGCCTTCCCATCGCCGTCCACCACGCCTACGGACATGAGCTCGGGTTTTCCCTGGAACTCGCCCGCAAGTTCGGCAACCGTCGTCCGGCCGCTCGTGTGCCAGAAGCTCGAGGCGACCCTGAGAAGGGATGCTCCGTATGTTTTACCGGGTGCGGCAAGAAATACCCGACCGCGCAGGGTGTCTTCTTTTTCCATATGTTTGCGTTCGCCTCCGTGCATACGATAGCAGCCGAATGTTAAAAAATAGTTAATGCTTCGAGGAGGAGGCGCGCTTTAACGAGAATCTAACGGAATGGCGCTACACTTCGCAACAAGGGGAAATCATGGAAATTATGGTTGAGCGTCACGAAGCGTCGAATGCGGTCTCCGTTAAAGTGGACGGAGAACTGGATTTATATTCGGCTCCCGCTTTTTCCAAGGCGGCAATGGAAGCGACCGCGACCGGAGCTTCGATTCTCGTGCTGGATCTGTGCGCCTTGGAATATCTCGATTCATCGGGGGTGGGAACCATCATTCAATTATTGCAGCAGGCCCGGAAGCGGGGCGGCGAGTTGCGGGTAGCCGGTCTGGCGGGGTCCGCGCTGAAGGTGCTCCGCATGACGAATATCCTGCAGATACTCAAGACCTATCCGGACAGGAAAAGCGCCTTGGGGCAAGCAGGCGATCCGGGCTTTTTTCCCCGGAAGGCAAACGCATGAAATCGGAGTTGATCATAAGGAAGCTGATAGTTGACGAGCGCAACGAGTTATTCGACGCGCAGGGAATGAAGCGCTACGAGTTCCCAAGCGATTTTTCCAAAGTCCGCGAATTTACCGACCTCGTACTGGCCGATTGCCCCGCGTTTTTTCGCGAGGGGAACCTGCTCTCCCAGCAGGTGTCCGAGCTTATCAAGAACGGCATCAAGCACGGCAATCGGCAAGAGCGCGATAAAAAACTGCTCGTGTGGTGCGATACCCGAAAACGCGTCCGGGTGATCGTGGAGGACGAAGGCGAGGGTTTCAAGGATCTTGAAAAATGGAACGCGTTTTACCGGGAGCGGCAAATGGCCTTAAGCGAGGCGCGCTTCGACGATTTCCTCGCCTTGGCCAATTACCGAGGTTCCTTGAGCGACGAGGATGACGGCGGCAACAGCCTTATCGCGGCGCTGGAGTACTGGAACGGCGGCATGATCTATAACGCGAAGAAAAATAAAGTCGGCGTACTTCGCTGGTACAGCCAGGGCAGCGAAAAACCCTAGGCAGGCGCCTGCATTTCCGTAGCCTGCGCCTCGGCCAAGTCCGGCCAGCGCAGCGCGTAGTACGGCTGCGGCGCCGCCCAACCCTTGACCGCGGCCATGCGCCTGGACGCTCCCCAGCGGCCTACAAGCTCCGGGCTTTCCATGCCCGCCCTGAACATCGCGTTGACGCAGGGAGCTTCCTCGGTCGCGAATTTTTCCAGCCGAAAGGTAAAGTCGATTCCCTGCCCCAGCGCGTCCCGCACGGGACCGGAGCCCGACGGAAACTCCACGAGATGGATATGCGTAACGTAGCTTAGCACCACCCTGAAGCGGATGCCCAGCACTGCGTGGTTCTCGCGTATGTAGCGCTCGAAGCGCTCCACGTGAGACAGGATGAGCTTGATGGAGCGGAGCGGCGGAATCACCTTGGGGCGGTTGTCGTTCAGCGAGACCGGCAGATAAGCGAACGCCGCGTCCCCGAGAAACTTCCGCACGGCTGGGTGTTCCATTTCAAGCCTTGCCGAAACGCCGTCTATCAGGCTGTTGAACGCTTCGTAAAAATAGATGAAGCGCCGCTTCCAGTCGTGGTGCCTTGATTTCATCGTAGTGGAATCGATTATATCCAGCAGTATGCAAAAGCCGTTTCCTTGCGTTTCGGGTAGCCGTTGCTGCGACATGTACTGGCTCAGTGCGTTAGAGTCTGATGGTTTCATGCCTGGATTATTCCAACTGTCCGTTACGATTCCGTTAGGGCGCGGTTAGTTTCCTCCGAATTTCGAGCCGCTCCGAAAATGACGGGAACGGTTTTTTTCTTGACTCTCCTCCGGAACGGCTCGATACTGTAAAATTATCGGAGTGATTCAATTCTCAGGCAGGAGAACGTTGTATGAAATCAGTAAAAGCAATGAAGCTGGCCATGCTCGGAACGGTAGTCTTCACCGCTGCGATGGTCTTGACCTTCTACCTCGCGTACGATCCGGGCGTCAAGAAGAATCGGCTCACGGATACCCTGACAACCGTGTTCATAGCCTGGACTGTCGCCTGGCTCAACATGCTGCTCAGTCGGCTCGCCAAGGATAAAAACCTGCGTGGCCATAAAATCATCATAGCCATCTCCGTGGTTTCTACGTTGGTTTTTGGGATGGGTTTGCCTGCCTTCCTCACGTTCCGCGTTTTTCATACGCCGCAGCCCTATAACGATATGATCTCGATGGCCTTGACGGGACTTGTGTCCCTCGTCGTGCCAGCTCTCGTTTTGCGCATGAAGCCCTCGCGGTCGTCAACTCGGAAAGCGTCGCTCCAGTACGATGGCAGGATATGGAAATGCCCCGTATGCGGAAGTCTCCTTGAAAAGCCCAATAACGATACCTGGAAACTGGTAGGCGGCGCCAACGTTGCCGGTACCGCCACCTGCGCCAAGTGCGGAACCGGCACGCCCATCGCGGAAGTCTATACGGGAAGGTACGATGTATAGCGGCCGTTTCCCTTACCGGCCTTTCCTTTTTTTTACTGCCAGCAGCGCTGTTTGCACCAGGAAATCGAAGGCGATGGCCCCGGCCGAAAGTTTCAAGGTATAGAGCGGGTAGAGCCAGAAACCGGAGCCTTCTATGGAGAATGCGCGCCCGCTCGACCAGCGTACCGAGCTCGAAGTGCTTCCGAAAAGGTCTCCCCGGGGCAGCATGCGGAACAGGAAGTCGGCTGCAAAGGCTACGACTGCGGCTATGCCCGCTATAATCAGGGCTTCCTTGATTTCCGAATTTTCCGCAGACGCAATAAAATAAAACAAACCGATGATAAGGACCACCGACCAGAAAATCGCGCCCATGCCGGCTTCGGCTCCCGTGGCCGTACTTACGTAGAAGAATGAGTATGCCAGTACCGCAAGCGAAATGAATGGCGAAAATATCCGCGAGCCTTTCCATCCAAGCGGAGAGCGTTCGCGGCCGCGCAGGCTGTTGGAGATTCGTCCTGCCAGGATTAGGGCAATGGAGACGATCATGAAAAGACTCCAGGTCCAGCTGATCTTTGCCAGTTTCCTTGAAACGACTTCCTTCTCAAGACTGATGCTGTCGAGTTGCCCTCCGCCGTTAAGGTCAAAGATCCTGAGTCCGTCGCCAACGCCGGAAGGATAGATGACCGCCACTTTGCTTCCGTCGTGGTTGGGGTAGTAGGCCGTCCCGCCAGGCGGCGCTTTCCAGGGCTCTTCCTTCCAGTCCGGGGCTTTGAACAGAGCTACGCTCCAGAGATCGCGGCCTGCGATGCTTCCGTTGTAGACGAGGGTATTGCCGTCGCCGCTGAAATGTGCTTCGCCGCCCTGGCCGCTCAATTCCGCCAAAGCCTTGCCGAAGCCGTAGGGCGAGGGTTTCACAAAGGCGAGGATGTTGCGCGGCCCCGTGCTCGGGTCGCGGTAGTTCAGCTCCCCGAGGCCTGTAGCCGGATCCATCCGGAACACCATCCAGTCATGGTCGCCCCCGCTACTGCTTTTGCCGGTAACGAGGTCGAGGATTTCGGGCGTCATCGCGGGTATAAGCAGCTTCTTTCCACCGTCCATGACCAGGAACGACTCTTTACCGACCGTCGGCTTGGGCAGCGTGGCAAGCGCTTCCCAGCTGCCGTCAGACTGGCGTTGCATCGCGTAGAGCCTGTCGTTGTCGTCTACCCAGGCCAAGGCTTTCATGGCCGGCAGCCAGGCAGAAGCCTTGCCCAGGTTGATGCCGTGGGTTTCCCAGCTTGCCTGCGCCGTGCCGGTGGCGTTTTCCACCGCGACCCACATGGAGGGCCCGCTTCCGTCCGGACTATAGGAAGCAAGAAAAAAATCCTCTCCCTCGGGGGCTATAAGATCCAAGACCTTGTGGAACTCGCTTACCTTAAACTTCTGCATCTCTTGGCCTGGTCGCTTGATGCGAACGAAGCCGTCGCTCCATCCGCTCAGCAAGGTGCCGTCTTGTTTCCATGCTACGCAGTGAGCGTAGTGCCGCTGCTTGGAATTGATTCCCTGAGCGTTGGCGGGAAGCAGCGCGAAGAGGGTTAGCAATCCCGCGAGAATCGAAGTGGGTAAAAATTTATAGCGCGCCTTCATTCTCCTATCCTCACGACTTTCTTGGCCTTGGGGTCCCAGTAGATGGCCACGCCGGTTTTCTCGTCGAAATTACCTGTATAGAGCTTGTCGCCTATCATAAGCTCGGTGCACCGCACGGCAGGAGCGTCTTTGGCCGCTCCCGGAACGTCCGCCCCAAAGTGCAGCGCCACGATTGCGCCGTCGGCCGACACCGAAACAGAGCCCGGATATTTGAGATCCATGCGTGAACCTTTCACGGCGAGCGGTTTGGCGCTGCCGCGGGTGAGCGTAAGCCCGCCCTTGCCGTCACTGACGTAGACGAGCTCGGACGTACCCGGTATATAGGCGGGGTAGCCGCATGACTTGAATTGTCCCAAGACAACAGAATCCTTGTACAGCCGGATAGCCTCAGGTCCAAGCTCCTCAAGAAAGGCGAAGGAGCTTCCGTCGGCGTTGAAGGTAAATCCAGTAGCTGATTCCGCGAGCGTAAATTTTTCGGCGTCGACGTAAAATACCTTGGGAGGACTTCCCCATGTGCTGAATACTGAACGCTGCCTGTCGCCGAAGCGGTACAGGCTCATATAGCCATCTCCATCGAAGGGTCCTCCTACCGCTTCGCCCATACCGTCCGGGCCGGCGGCGTGGAACAGCGTGGTTTTGCCGTCCTTCGCTACGTAGAAATAACCGTTAAAAAGCTCTTTCGTCTTTGCACCGGTACGCGGATCCACCCGGTACGGCCGTATCGCCCTGGCGCTGTCGCCAAGCTCTGATATTGCAGTGCCTTCGCGGTAGACCAGCTCCCCGGACGTTCTCGCCGCCGTAAAAAAGAGGCGCCCGTCTTTGTCAAAATCCAGGAAGGCCACCGCCAGCACCGGCCCGTAGGTGGTATTTCCCAGATGAACGTATTGCGCGCCCAGGCGGCCCGTCGTAAAGGCAAAGGCATCGCCGGAGGCAGATAGCGCAAACTGGTTTTCGGGGACTATGCTTCCGGGGAAAGGCCCGAAGCGTCCTTTTTGCGTGAGAAGAAACGTTGCGCTGGCCGTCTGGTAGCGCAGCGCAAAGCCATGAGCGCCTGAGAGCGGCCAGGCGGGGATGATCTGCTCGATGAGTTCGGGCAGGATGGAGAACGTCGTTTCGCCGAATTGCTGCTTGCTCAGTAGGGTTCCATAATAATAACGCCCGTAACCCGGCGGCACGGGCAGGGAGTTTACCAATTTCGACGTATCTTGAAAGCGAATGGTGGCGCTGTCCGCCTGCAGCGATTCCGCGCCTTGCCTCCGGGTTATGGCCTCCAGGTATTTTTTGTCCTGTGCCTGTTCGGCTAGAAGCAGCACGTCATTATTAAAGCCCATACCCACGACCTGCGCCGTTGCCGGAGCCCAGAGCATGACGGAATCCCACAGGATCCCTGAGTCTGCCCCCCTGAAAATAGCCACGGCACAGCTTTTGCCGTCCGGGCTGACGGCCCAGTTTGTGGCTGATATGAAGTCTGCCGATCCCATGACCCTGGCGCGCTCGCCATCGCTGAACAGAAGGTCCAGCTTACCGTCGGTGCGCTTTCCGGAGTACAGGCTACTTGCCGACTCCAGTGCGCCTTTAGGCGTAAGGAACCGGGACAGGCTTACGTACGGGCCCAGTTTTTCACCCTGCGGCCCTAGCAGATACCAGGAGTTTGAGTCCTTAACCACGAAGGCCGTTGTGGTTAGCGTTTCGCCGGTAGACAGCGGCTGTACCGACGTAAAGGGACCGGCGGAGCCTTGTGCCGAAATGACGAACCAGCTTGAGCCCTGGTGGGCTACCCCATAATACGAGCCTGCGGAGGATCCCGGCCACAGGTTGAATCCTTTGGCCCCGTCGGGGAATCGTCCCTGCGCGCCTACGGTAAGAGGAAACAGCAGGAAGACGGCGAGGACAGTTGCTGACCATACTGCTTGGAGGCAATGCTTACGTTTCATGGCGATGATCCTTCTTTTTGTTTTGGGATAAAAATCTGTACCGAGGATTATAACACTCCACGGCGAGTTTTGCGCAAGTGGCTGGCTGAATACTAGCCTGCCTACCAGGGAATCCATCCACGCGTATACCAAGGATATGTGCGGCTCAATCTCCGAGACGAAACGGATACCCTCGGAGCCCAAAGACTTCGCCTCCGAGGAGAAACGGATATCCTCGGAGACCGAAGCTTTCGCCTCCGAGACGAAACGGATATTCTCGGAGACCGAAGCTTTCGCCTCCGAGGTGAAATGGATACCCTCGGAGACCGAAGCTTTCGCCTCCGAAGCGAACCGGATACTCTCGGAGACCGAAGGTTTCGCCTCCGAGGCGAAACGGATATTCTCGGAGACCGAAGGTTTCGCCTCCGAGGCGCAGTCGAAAAGAAAGCCCGCGCGTCGGATCGTCAAGATCCCCGCGCGGGCTTTATATAATTCCTCCTATTATGGCTTGCAGGGTTTTTAGGCCTTCTTTTCAACCCTTCTGGTTCGTTTGAAGAATTCGCCCATCTCAGCCGCGGCTATCTTGAGTCCGGGGACTTTGTCAGAATTCTGCTTGGCGGCCGAGTAGACTTCCAACGCGGCGGTCATGGCGTCCGAGCTTACCGCCATCAGCGTGTTTCCCAGGCTCTCGGCAAGCTCGTTGATCTGGCTGAAGATGGACTGCAGGTCCTTGGCCAGTTGGTAATCTTTTTTAAACTCCGTGGCGTCGAAGACTCCGGGCATGATGCCGGGGTGGTCGCTTATCACATTGTAAGCCTTGTCCACGAACGGCGCGTATCCGTTGCCCACTTTAAGAAGCGACTGTATCTCGCCGCCGTCCAGGTTGCAAGGCATTCGGTGCAAAGAAATCGTAGCATGGGTTTCCCGTGCGGGCAAGGATTATCGATGACGGAAACGTCGATTTTGTTGGAATACTTTCCCGCATGCATCCTGATAAAAGCACGCGCATCCTTGTCGGACCTGTTGAAGACTGATAAAATACGTTCGAAAAGAGAGGCGCCATGCTCATTGAATCGCTGTACGGCAAAGGTAAAAAGGTAATCGACATCGGATGCGGCACCGGCATGTTTACCCGGAGCATCGCCGGACACTTTAAGGACATACGCTCGATAGACATTAACGCCGCCAGGGTGGACACATTAAAAAAATATTGCATCGATAACGGTATTCTCAACGTGTTTTCCTCGGTGATGAGCGCGTATGACCTGGCGTTCAGGGCAGGCGAGTTCGACCTCGCGGTATGCTACAGGTCGGTGGACCATATCCCCGACTATAAGAAGGCTCTGGATGAAGCGTGGCGCGTGCTGAAGCCGGGCGGGGATATCTACTTGAACCTCGCGGATGCCCAAGCCTCGTCGGTCTCCATCGCGAACCTAGAAGCTCTGCGGGCGTTCGAGGACGAGCTGTTCGCATGCCTGGGTATCGCCGAAGGCAACTGCGAGGTGCGCCTTGTCGATGCGGGCGAACTTGGCGCATACCTCGCAGCCATCGGCTTCGAGCCGCTTGCGGAGAATCGGTACGAGATGGAAAAACGCGACGTTGAAGAATACTGCGGCCGGGTTGTCGGCAAGACCGAGGAGCTGCTCGAGACGATACGGGTGAAGTTGCCCGGTGACTATGAGCGCAATGCGGAACGCTACCATGTCTTGAAAGAACGCGCGGCGGAGCACGGCCATGCGCTGCGACCGCTCGTCGAGCTTGTGTTCAGGAAAAAATAAAGGAGACTTTTACATGCACGATTCAAAAGTAGTGGAACAGTATTACAACGAGAACGCCATCAACGAGTGGGAGCGCTTCGAGCGGCATCCGGTGGAGTTCGCCATAACCAAGCGCCTTATTTCCAGGTACCTTTCGCCGGACGTAAAGACTGTGCTGGATATCGGCGGAGGTCCGGGGCGCTACGCCATCTGGCTGGCCGGGCAGGGCTATTCGGTAACGCTGCTGGATTTATCCGAGGCCAACATCGCGCACGCCAGGGTGATGGCGGCCGAAGCGCAGGTATCGATACGGGACTTCATCGCGGCCAACGCGCTGGAGCTGGATAGGCATGTTACAAAAAAATACGACCTCGTGCTGCTCATGGGGCCCCTGTACCACCTGACGGCGGAAACCGACAGGGCGCTTGCGGTAGAGAGGGCTTTGGAGGCGCTGAATCCCGGCGGCATCCTCGTCGTGTCGTTCATATCGGCCTATGCGCCGATCCTCGACACCTTCAAGAAATCCCCCGCTTCCATCGAAGGAAGCGTGGACGAGCAGTGCGGCTACCTGAAGGACGGCGTCAATATCGTGTCGGAGGAAAACCCCGGATTTACCAACGCGTACTTCATGCACCCGAATTCGGCGCAGGCGTTCATGGGCAGATTCGGCTTGCGCGAAGAAGGGTATTACGTGGCAGAGAGCATCCTGGGCCCGTTCGAGAACAGCTTGAAGCTGCTGGACAAATCCGCGTTCGACGCATGCATCGACCTTGGCATGCGTTTTGCCGACGACCCCAACTGCAGGGCGTGCGGCGAGCACTTGCTCTGGGTGGGCCGGAAGGGCTGATTTTGTGGCGTAATTTCCTGGACTGTGCTAGGATAAACCATGGACAAAAAATCGCTATCCGAACGGGACATCTGCACTAAATATATAACGCCGGCGCTTGAAAAGGCGGGCTGGGACCTTGCGCTGCAGGTGCGGGAGGAATACCCGCTTACCGCCGGCCGCATCATCGTACGCGGAAAGCTGCACACCCGAGGGAAGAATAAGCGGGCGGATTACGTACTGTTTCTCGAACACCCCTACCCGGAAGAGTGGGGGTGGGTGAGATTGGGGGATATATGCCAATTTCTCAATGGATTTGCATCTAAAAGCGAATGGTTTAAAGACTCTGGGATTAGACTATTGAGAAATCTTGATATTTTACATGGAAAAACTCGTTGGCATGACATCGTTTTTGTTGATAATGAAATCTGTGATCCATATCAAGAATTTTTGCTTTCCGGGGGTGATGTAGTCTTTTCTTCAGATCGTCCACTTCTTACAACAGGTTTAAAGTATGCAGTTCTTACAAGAGATGATTTACCTGCATTGCTACTGCAGCGTGTTGCAAAATTTTGTCTTTACTTGAATTGCCTCAAAGCAAAATATTTACAGATTTTTTTGAAGTCTGATCTTTTTATTAATAATATTGATCCAGGAAGAAGTAATGGAGTTCCGCATATTTTTACAAATCAAATATCAAAACTACTTTTCCCTTCCCCCGCTTGCTGAGCAGAAGCAGATTGCGGTTAAGATAGATGCGTTGATGGCTCTGTGCGATGGGTTGGAGAAGGGAATAGACGAGGCGGAATCTAAGCGGGCTCCAATGCTTGAGACGGTGTTTGCGGGAGTAAAGAGGCTTTTATTGAATTAAAATTTTTGAGCAGAATAAATAATGTTAGAACGATGCCTTCGGGCTTGGAATGGGAGGTTTACTGATGAATGCCATGCGTGATACCGGTATTTTAAAAAAGCAATATGAGACCGATTCCAATTTAAAAGCCAGGATTTCACTTCACTCAAAATACAGTACGAATAAGCAAGGATTCGGGGATTGGATATTTTGCAATTATAAAGATTTCACAGGTTCGAGCGTATTGGAACTTGGCTGCGGTTCGGGAGATATCTGGCAAGGAAGAAGAGAAGCAATCAGTAAATATAGGGAATTTGTAATATCTGATTTCTCGGAAGGAATACTGGATGCCGCAAGAAAAAATATTGGTACATTGTCAAATGTTGAATATAGAACAATAGATATAGAAATGATTCCATACAGTAATGAAACATTCGATTATATTATTGCAAATATGATGTTGTATCATGTTCCCTCACTTGAAAAAGCATTGTCTGAAGTCTCAAGGGTTTTGAAATTCAGCGGTAAGTTTTATTGCGCTACTTTCGGTGAAAATGGATTGTCTCAATATATAACTGCCCTTTTTTCTAAATATGGTATATCCATGGTAATTGAAAGCTCGTTTACGCTTCAAAATGGTGAAAGAAAACTAAGCTCATTTTTTAGAAAAATACATAGGCTTGATTATCAAGATAGCCTGGAAATCTCGAATAGCGAAGACTTGGCGGAATATATCTTATCAATGTCGACAATTATGAATACTGATAATCTAGATCGAGATCAAATTATCAAAATACTGGATAATGAAAAAGATTCAAATGGAATAATTAAAATTCCAAAAGAATATGGAATGTTTATTGCGGAGAAATGATTAGATTTTGACTCTGACCCTATCGTTTTATTTTCTTTGTGCGATGGATTAGAGATGGGGATAGACGAGGCGGAGGCTGAGCGGGGGGTAGTGCTTGAAGCAATGCTGATGGCGTTGTATTGGTTTATATCAAATTGAAACTTGGGAGTAGTATGAGTAATGTTAGGTTGACCCTGCGCGCGTAGAATATTGCAATAGGTATTATCTAATTTTACAATGTAGGACTAAACGTAGTTTGTAATTTTATCGCTAGTCGGAGGGATCAAATGAAGAGCTCGGTAATGTTTTTTTCGCTCATTTTACTCTTGGCAACAAATTCTTTCGGTCAATCATTAATCAGCTTGGCGGAAGTAAATGATTTTAATGCAATGCAAGCGGCAATAAATTCAGGTCAAAAAGATATACCCGATGAATTGGGACGTAACGCATTGATGGTTGCTTGTTATAACAATAATTTTAAGATTGTTGAACTGCTCATTAAATCTGGCTCGGATGTATGTGCTTATACAATAAATTCATTGCAATTTCCGCTTCTGATCGCTTCAAGATCGCATAAAAATACGGATATTTTGCTTCTATTATTAAATACAAATGCAAAATACCAAATCAACACTGTAGGCCATGATGGATTCACTCCGATTGTGGCTTCCTCAAAAAACAATAATTTAGAAGCATGCAAATTGCTTTTAAAATATGGCGCGAGAAAAAATATCAAGACTGGCGAAGGATATTTCGCATGGGAATATTCGGAAATACCTGAGATACAAGAACTCTTAAAGCAATAAAATCCTAACAACCGTTTTGACTTGATTCGAGTATCGTCACGGTTTGTGCTATCGCTCCGCTCGATTTTGCACAAAGCGCGCCAACGTACGGCTCGCAAGTCAAGCGAATGTTGTATGGAGCCTGCGAGCGCGATATAATCGAAAAGTCCTGATAGAAAAGGAGATTGAATGCGTAACTACAGTATTGCAATTATGTTGTCAATTGGTTTATTTAGTTCATCTTGTTCAGTTGGGATAGAACCAGCTGTTCAAAATTCAAATGGAATCTACTATATTGATTCATCCACCGGTAACGACAGCGCCAGCGGGACGAGCCCAAGCACCGCTTGGCAAAGCCTTGATCACATAAGTAGCTCGGGAATCAAGGCAGGTGACGCAATACTGTTAAAACGCGGATGTACATTCAGAGGGCAAATAGTGCCGATTTCGGGATATCGCGATCAGCCTACTCACTATGGTGCGTATGGCAGCGGAGCTAAACCCCTATTACTTGGGTCGATCAATAAATCAAAAGCGAGCGACTGGATTTTGGATGACGGTAACTTATATTACTGTGCCCAGACCTCTCCATATGACATTGGAAACCTGATTTTTAACCATGAAACCTCCGTAGGAGTAAAAAAATGGTCTCTTAATGAGCTTACAGCTCAAGGGGATTACTATTACGATTCCGTCAACCAGCGTTTGTATCTCTTTTCGACTGGAAACCCCGCTTTGATATATCAAGATATCGAATGTGCCCTGGATCGTTATATTATCAATGAATCAAACCGTTCCTGCCTGCTGTTCGACAATCTTGATCTGCGCTATGGTGCGGCTAACGGTATTGGCGGAGGCAACACAAGCTGCATAACGATCAGTAACTGCGATTTCAGCTATATAGGAGGCGCGTTTCTTTACAAGGCCGCTGACGGTTCAATGATCCGTTACGGTAATGCCGTGGAATTTCAGCGGAACGCCCACGATAACATCGTGGAAAACTGCCGGTTTGACCAGATATTCGACACCGCGGTCACGAACCAGAGTAATGCCGATGTGGTAGCTCAATATAACATTATCTACAGGAATAATATCATCAAGAATTTCGGGATGGCCGCTGTGGAAATTTGGGTGCGAGTATCCGGCTCGACGGTGCGCGACATAACATTTGAACACAACAGCTGCTACAACGCCGGGGGAGGATGGTCCGCCACCCAAAATCGCCAATCATCTTTCGGTACTGGTCACCAGGTGGTTTCTTTTGGTTCCGCCGGCATTCCCGAGCGTATCAACATACGCAACAATATTTTCCATACAGCGATCAATCCCGATCCCGATGTTGCTTCCGCCATCTTGATACAGCCCATGCCAGGCCAAAGCAATGCCCAGGCCAATTTCACTTTTGACTACAATTGCTATTTTGGCAATGGAACGAAACTGGGAATATTCTGGTCTACCGAAGGTGGAACTCCAATTGCATACCTTACCGACGATACTTCGACTTACCGGAATAGTACCGGCCAGGACAGTCACTCGCTTTTTGTTGATCCATTATGGGAAAATATCGGTGAGGGTAATTTTCTATTAAAAACAACATCACCGTGCAGAAATACCGGACTCAATGGTTCAAGTAATACTGATCTTGCAGGCAACCACCGCCCTATGGGCAGTATCGCCGATATAGGCGCTTATGAATTTGTCGAATGAGTTCTTTAATTCATCAACGAATTCAACCTGACTCGGCCATGACACGGTTCTTGATGGTCGTCACCGCACTTCTCGTCGACTGCTCGCAAACCACTCCGGATAATGTCGCAATTATCGTCACTTCGCGTCCCTGTATTTTTGAAAAAGCAATGGTGCATGGATCTAAGACCGGAGAGTGAAATAAATCGAATGCTGTCTTGTATTATCCTCCAATTTGCATACTATTTAAAAGAGCCTGCTTAAGTAGTAAAGTCTGCCGTCCAAGGAGTATCTTTTGAAGAGAATTTTGTTGCTTTTTGCATTTGTGGTTACTGGATTGGCGTTCGTCAATGGCCAAGGCACGTTTATCGTCGGAATCACCGAAAGCTATATGCCATGGGAGCAGAGCGTAGGCGGTGTAGCTTCGGGAATCAATATTGACATCGTCAACGCAATCGCAAAAAAACTCAATTTGACCGTAGAATACCAAGTCTATCCTTTCAAACGAAATCTGGCCATGCTTGAAGCGGGGGAACTGGACATGGTGTGCGGTTTGTCATATCGTGAAGACCGTGCTGTCTATGCCAGCTATCTTACGCCGGCATATATCCCCACAATCAAGAGTTTTATTATGAAAAAAGGCTCGACCCAAGCCGTCTATGTGTATGAGGATCTGTATAAACTGGAAATCGGTTTAAGGACGGCTGCAAAACAATTTGAAAAATTCGATTCCGACGCGAAATTGAAGAAGTCGGAAGTCCCCACTTCAAACCAGTTGTTCCAGATGCTTTTATTGGGGCGTATCGACGTTATCGCAGGAAGTTATATTAACTTGTTATATGATGCCAAGACATTGGGTTATGCCGATGAAATAGTACTTGCGAAATATAATTTCGATCAAGGTATGGACGGACAGCTGGTGCTTTCCAAAAAGTCGAAATTCCTATCGCGGAAAACAGAGATAGAAACGATTCTTGGTGAAATGTTAAGAAGCGGCCAGATTACCAAGATGATAAACTCTTATATTAAAAATTGAAGAAAGACTGACTTCCAGCCTCATTATCCGTACGGACCCGGAAGCCTCGGCAGATCCTTGAACCGCGCCTGTCAGCGCCAGCTTGTTCACGACTATTTGTGTGGACAAGCTGGTAGCTTCTTGATGATTGCATATCCTGATTTTCGTTCCACCGGGATTAGAATACAATGATGCCGATCACGTCCAATAACAGTATCCCCTTCCCGATGTCCAAAGCGTATTCCTTGATTTAAATGGTCTGGGCTCAATTCTTTTGATGGTAATGATGGAATCAATGCCCATTGCTCAAGGGTAACCTGTGTTTTTCTTCGACACCGTTTCCTGCGTGCTGCGGCGCAGCTTTGAACACTACCAGGGCGGTGATGCCTGTTGGTCTTCCATGCATGGCTAGCTCACGGCTTATGGTTGATTTTAATCGTTCGATTATTTAACCGATTTTGAAAGCGAATACTGCCTTTTCAAAAGAATCTGCATAGTATATCGTTCTTCCGGGGAGAGTTGCTAAAAGTATAACGGTGCAATCCTTTCTTTGGCAGGATAAGAATATGTCAGGTTGACCCTGCTGGCGCAGGAATAGTAGCTTTATCGGGAGGTTTTATATGAGTAGCGACCATCTATCTGGAACGAACCAGGCTGTTATACCTGGCGAAACCCTTACCCGGCCGGGCATCGAATCCACCGAAGGAAAACTCTGGTATACAATGTCGCTTGAGACGGTGTTCTCCGAATTGAGTGTATCGCACAATGGTCTGACCAGTGCCGAAGCGGATTTTCGCAGATTAAAGTACGGCACGAACGAGCTCCAGGAAAAGGGCAGACGTACCGTTTGGCACATACTATGGGAGCAGGTCAGTTCTGTGATGATCGTGATTCTGCTGATCGCCGGTGTCTTGGCTTTGCTGTTCAAAGGCGGCGGCGGGCTGCCCATCGATGCCATCGCGATTTTTTCGATTGTGGTGCTGTTCGTCGTATTAGGCGTGGTTCAAGAGTACCGCGCGCAGAAAGCCATCGCAGCCCTTAAGCAGATGTCTTCGCCTACGGTGAGGGTGGTGCGCGACGGGCAGATTCGGGAAATGAACGCGCGCGACCTCGTGCCTGGCGACCTCGTAAAGTTCGAGACGGGAAGCGTGGTCCCCGCAGACTGCCGAATCGTCGAAAGCGTCAATCTGCGCATCCAGGAGGCGACCCTCACGGGTGAATCTGAACCGGTCGAGAAGTTCGCGGACCAACTCGAGCATGGGGATCTTCCGCTCGGTGACCGAAAGAATATGGCTTACATGGGCACCTTTGTCAGCTACGGGTGTGGCGGAGCAATGGTAGTCGAAACCGGTATGCACACTGAGCTGGGTAAAATAGCCTCCCTGATCCAAAATGTCAAAAATGAGGAGACCCCTCTCCAGAAGAAGCTGGACAGGCTTGGGAAGACTCTGGCGCTCATAGCGTTGTTCGTCGCCGTAGTCGTCGCGCTCACCGGCGTCTTCATAGAAGGCAAAACCTGGGCGGAGGTGTTGATCATCGCCATCGCCATCGCAGTCGCGATCGTTCCTGAGGGACTTCCGGCAGTGCAGACTTTTGCGCTGGCAATCGGCGCGCAGAGGATGGTAAAACGAAAAGCCCTCATCCGAAAACTTCCGGCAGTCGAGACACTAGGGTCGGTCACGGTCATCTGCAGCGACAAGACCGGCACTCTCACTCAGAACAAGATGACCGTGACGGAACTGGAAACGTTCGATCATCGGGTTGTACTGGACACGCAGGCGAAGAGCTACGATTTTGAACCGGGACAGACTGCGCTTGGGGCATTGGTGTTGGGAAGCCTGCTGTGTTGCGACGCAGTTCTCAACCCGGAGGCCGAAACCGGTATTGGCGATCCTACCGAGATAGCGCTTTTAGTGGCGGCGCAGCGCTATAGATTCAATAAGACAGATTACGAAACGGCGTTGCCGCGCATAGCCGAGATTCCGTTCGACTCCGGTCGCAAGCTCATGACGACCGTGCACCAATTGCCTAAGGATGGCTTGATGCCGTCCAATTTATCAAGCTTGACGGAAGGACTGGGCGGGGCTCCGTTTATTGCCTTCACCAAAGGCGCGGCCGACAACATGCTCGCCATTTGCGACCGAGTGTTCAGCGGAGGGCAGGTGCGGCCATTAACAGACGACGACCGGGAGAAAATCCATGCCGCCAATAGCACGATGGCCTCGAACGGTGTTCGCGTTCTGGGTGTCGGCTATCATGGACTTGCGGAAAGCCCACATGACCAAGACCCCGGCAAATATGAGCGTGAACTCGTCTTCCTGGGACTTATAGGAATGATCGATCCGGCCCGGCCCGAGGCGAAGCTGGCGGTGGCAAAGTGCAAGACGGCCGGAATCCGTACGATCATGATCACCGGTGACCACCCGGATACGGCCCGCCACATCGCGGCGGACTTGGGGATTACCAAACCCGATGGGCGGGTGATCACCGGTGTCCAGTTGGAAAAAATGAGCGACGTGGAACTCAAGGAATCGCTTAGGGATGCCGACCTGAATTGTTTCGCGCGCGTTTCGCCGGAGCATAAGCTGCGCATCGTAAGCGCACTGCAGGAACTGGGCAACATCGTCGCCATGACCGGTGACGGGGTAAACGATGCGCCGGCTCTTAAACGCGCCGACATCGGCGTGGCAATGGGCATCACCGGAACCGACGTTTCCAAGGAAGCGGCGGATATGGTGCTGCTGGACGACAACTTCGCGACCATCGTCGCTGCCGTTGAAGAGGGGCGCGTAGTATACGACAACCTGCGGCGTTTCGTAATGTTCTCGATTTCCGGGAATATCGCGAAGGTGATCATTGTAGCGGTATCTCCGCTGATCGGCCTCGCCGCCATGCTCAAGCCGATTCAGATACTTTTTTCAAACTTGCTCACCGACGGCTTGCTTGGATTGGGTATGGGCATGGAGGCTGCGGAAAAGAATATCATGCAGCGTCCACCGTATTCGCCGAAGGAGAGCCTATTATCCCGTGGCGTAGGCCGGCACATCGTACTTATCGGGCCTATCATCGGGTTCCTTCTTTTATCGTTGGGTTATGTACAATGGAAACTGCTCGACCTCCCGAATCTGCTGCGGATCAATGACGGAGCCTACCGCGATTCGCTGTTCACCGACCCCAGGGTGCTTATGTGGGGAACCCTCATGTTTACCGCCCTCGGCCTGATGCAGGTGGGCCGCGCCTTCAGTTCACGATCGTTCTTCGAGCCGTTTTGGAAGCAGCCGTTCCGTACGAACAAAGTACTGTTGGCAATGATCGTTACGGTCATAGCGGCGCTGATGTCGGTACTCTACACGCCCGGCATCCAAACCTTCTTCCATGTCATCGGCCTGAGCGGCGCGAACCTCGGATTGTGCATCGCTTTTGCCATAATCGTGCTCGCGATAATGGAGGCGGTAAAGGCTTATGAGCGACACATCGCGGCGGCAGCAAAGAATGGGCTCGGGGTCTGACCCCATTGGAGGCGAGAGTTTATAACCAGTTTGCGCAGCCGCGAGATAAAGGAACGAAAATGGAATCAGATTTACAGAAAAAGAGAAATTCATGCAAAGCAGTGATAATCAATAATAAACAAGTGCTTTGCGTGAAAAAAGAGGATGAAGCCGGGCCATATTATGTTATTCCCGGTGGCGGTCAAAATTGGGGCGAGGAATTGCATGATGCGCTGATTCGCGAATGCATTGAAGAAATTGGAACAAAGCCGATAGAAATATTTGAACTGATCTGTATCAGGGAATTTATCGGAGCAAGGCAAGATTTTCCAAATGCTAATAAAAATCTTCATCAGGTGGAATTTTATTGGCATTGTAGCGTCGCAAGAGAAAATGTTAAAACAGGAAATAATCCGGATGCAAAACAAATCGGGGTGGAATGGCTGGATATCAAGAATTTGGAACATATCCGGCTCTATCCCCATGCGATAAAAGAGAAAATAATAAACGTAAATAATAAAACCAGGATCGGGAACATTTATGTTGGAGCTGCGGATTAGCGCTGGATGGGCTTGGCGCTGATCCCTAAGTCCGCGCAGGCACGATATTGCGGTAATAAAAGTCCTGCAAAATAGCATCAGTATGTAGGAGGAAAATAATGGAACCTTTTATCAGGAAAGACCCGCATTTTTCTTTGTGCGGCTTGAATTGTTGTCTTTGTCCAAGATTTAATACTGAAGGAAAATCAAAGTGTCCCGGTTGCGGCGGAATAAAATTTTCCGAACAGCATCCAAGCTGTGCCGTAGCGACCTGCAATAGGAAACATGATGGCGTTGAGTATTGTTTTCAGTGCGGTAAGTACCCCTGCGCAAAATATGAACAAGAGAGCACCTGCGATTCCTTTATTTCTTATAGAAGCGTGAAAGAAAACTTTAGGGAAGCAAAAAACGATTTAGTAAAATTCCAAAAGAGCTTGGCAAGAAGATGCGGGATATTGCAAACGCTGTTATCTAACTTCAATGACGGCAAGTCAAAAGGTATATATTGCCTTATAGCCAATGATATGCCTATTGAAGACTTGGAGAGAATATTGGATCTGGCGGAAAAGCTGCCTAAAGAAATGGATAGCAAGGAAAAGGTAAAATTGATAAAAAAGGAAATAGAAAAAATAGAGATAAAGCTTGGAGTAGAGTATAAATTGCGGATTGCCAAAACTTAAGGTCTGCACTATATGACAGGAGGGGATTATGGGAGGGAAAGCTCTTGCTCAGGGATTGAAAAGCCAGTTAACCGCCAGCCTGCTAATGTTGAAGGATTGCATTGATCGATGCCCCCAGGAAGAATGGCATGAACGGCATGATGACTATCCGTTTTCTCAAGTCGTATTTCATGCGCTTTTTGATTGCGACCTCAATATGTGTGAAGACGAAAAAGAATTGAAATCACAGCAAATCCATGAAGAGCATAAAGAAGAATTCGGAAATTATGAGGAACTCGAAGGTCGAATCGCCGCTAAAGTATATGCGCAGGAATTCATCAAAAAATATTACTTGCATTGCCTGGAAAAAATAACCGTAGCGCTCGATCAAAAAACCAATGATGAGCTGCTGATTTCAGGTAGCGACTATTATAGGACGATGACTAAAATGGAAAGATATGTTAATTGCATCCGGCATACCCAGCACCATGCGGCGCAGCTCGGGCTGAGGCTGCAGTTTGTGACCAGAGAGGAAATGGAATGGGTCGGTCGATGTGATGCATGAAATACGTTGTCGGAACGCGGATCGATGAAGAGGGTGATGTTTGAACATTGTCCAGGTGGAGTCGGCGAGTCATGGTTAATTCCGTCATTTCGCCGATCAGGTTCGGCTAGAGGGGAATCATGAAATATTACGAAGCGTATGATCTCAGATATAATGAGCTTCACAAGCTGAATATGGAATGGGAAAGCAAAGTAACCACGCAGGAGATTCAAGCTTGGATTTCCCATTATTCCATCATGAAACGCTCGGATATCCTTGAGATCGGATGTGGAGAAGGCAGGGATTCGATAAAAATGATTAATGACGGATTCAATGTTACCGGGATTGATGTATCAAAAAGCGCAATTGGCAAATGTCTTGAAAAATCATCTGCGGGAAATTTTCTGATCTGGGATATCGTCAAAAATCCATTGAAAACAAAATATAATTATGCCTATAGCATTTCAACATTGCATATGCTGGTCTTAGATGAAGATAGAAAAAGCTTTTTAACGAATATTTATGAATCTCTTGAAAATAACGGTATTTTTCTCTTGATGAATATGGGTGATGGCGAAATGGAAAGAAGAACCAATATTGAAGAAGCTTTCGATACTGTTGAAAGAACGCATCTAGAATCCGGCAAAAAAATCCAGGTTGCCGCAACGTCATGCAGAATTGTAAATGAAAAAACCCATAGAAGCGAGATCGAATCAGCAGGATTTAAAATTGAACACTATAAATATGTAGAAACAGAGAATTTTGGAATTTGCAGTGCGGTATATTTAAGAAAGTCGCACGGGGAGCTGGTTGAAGGTGCTTTGCGCAAGGAGGATACATAATGAATCTTATTAACCCCGTGTTTATCGGGCATGGATCTCCCATGAATGCAATCTCGACTAACAGGTATACCGAGTTTTTAAAGAACTATCCAAGTACTATTCCTGCGCCGAAGGCAATTGTCGTAATTTCTGCTCATTGGCAAACAGAAGGGACATTCATAACGGGAAATCCGATACCTAAGCAGATTTATGATTTTTACGGTTTCCCTGCCGAGTTGTATAAGGTTGCATATTCCCCAAAGGGCTCGCCGGAGGTCGCGGATTTTTTTCAGGCAGAGAATATCGGTATTAACATCGACGCAGAGAGGGGTATCGACCACGCTGGATGGGCTGTCGTAAAGCATATGTACCCGGAGCAGAATATCCCTCTGCTCGAATTAAGCCTGGATATACATAAAACAAAAGCCGAACATTTTGCATTGGGTAATTTACTGGGTCGATATTGCAGCCAAGGAATATTGTTTCTTGGGAGCGGAAACGTCATTCATAACCTGTCGGATATAAGTTTCAATGAAAACGAAAAACCATTCGCTTGGGCTATGGATGGGGATGCGTGGATAAGAGAACAAATAATTAATCGAAATATGAAGCACTTGCTGGATTACGAGAAATACTTCCCGCACCACGGCAGGTCGATACCTACGAATGAACACTTTCTTCCGCTTTTATATATTTTGGGAATGGCAACCGAAAACTCAAAAATAAATACGATTTACGAGGAAATACAAAATGGCAGTATTTCAATGAGATCGATAGAAGTCGACCAAGCTGGGTTAGCGGTATAGAGGGGAAGTAATGAAGATTGCGCTTTGCCAGATGAAAGCCTCGAAAGTAACAAATGTCAACTATATGAAAATTAACAGGTTTATAGCCGAGGTGATTTTCGCCGACGCCGATATAATCATGTTCCCTGAATGCGCATTGACCGGCTATCCTCCAATAGAACTGCCCGATCCCGGTTCCCTGAATTTCAATGAGTGTGATGCATATATGGATGACTTGGCCCGCGAAACGATTAATTCTAAATTGGCAATACTGCTAGGAGCGATAACCAATAAAGATGGAATACTACAAAATTCGGTAAAGATACTACAAACCGGCAATCAGGAATATTATTCAAAAAAGGCGCTATGGGGATGGGATAATGACTGCTATGCGCAAGGAGGCAGTGAAGGCGTTTTTAAAATAGCGGGCATATAATGCGGCGAGCCTATCTATTATGAAATACGCTTTCCGGAATATTTCAGGGAGCTTTTCGCGCAAAATGCAGAAGCCGTATTCGTGCATTATCGATCCGGATGGAAACATCGTATTTGGAGCGCTGAAAAACAAGGAAGGCCTGTTCTTCCACGAATACAATCCTGCGAGGATGAACTTCGGAAGGCAAGGGCGAATAGCCGAGAGCAGGAAGCTGGTGAAAAATAAAGCTTGCTGGGAGCAGGAATAGGCAGGGAGGCAGCGTATGAATAACATTGAATATCTGCTGTTTATCGGCTCGGTAATTCTGGTGTCGCTCGTTATCTCCGGATTTATTAGATTTTCAGTAAAAAAAATCCCGCGGGGAACGATATGCATAAAAATGCCTGACAATATTCCTCCTCCTGGTTCACGACTGTCCCGAAGCATATTGGTAGTAGGATTTGGAATTGGGATGATAAATTTATTGGCTACCATTTTTTTGTGTATAT
This sequence comes from uncultured Treponemataceae bacterium, assembly GCA_964485395.1. Taxonomy (GTDB): domain Bacteria; phylum Spirochaetota; class Spirochaetia; order Treponematales; family UBA12059; genus JANNSO01. The sequence continues at coordinate 150,921 of CAZAJF010000003.1, forward strand.
TAAATATTTATAATAATCTACCGGTCTGGATCGTAATAAAATTACCTTCCTGTATTCACTATATTTTTTATGCCTTCGTAGTATTGTATTACTGCTGGGGGATACTGACCATTACGTATAATAGAAATTATACTCCATGCTACCGGCCTATGGCCACGGAATATAGAATTGCGACAGGCGGGCCATATTCCATCATAAAGCACCCGATGTATGTGGCAAAAGGCATGTTCCCGCTCCTGATGTTTTTTTCGACCGGCTTTACGCCGTTTCTTCTGGGATTGATTTCATGGTCGGCGATTCCGTATCAAGCAAGAAAAGAAGAGGAGGCCCTGAGAAGGATTGGAAATAAAGAATATGAGGCGTATGTAAAGAAAACCGGCAGGTTTTTTCCGAAACTCTCGCCTTGACTCGGCTTTCGGGAAGATCCCGCTTCGATGTCTGATCCCGATCTGGGCGTTGGTAAATGATAGGAGGAAGAATATGAAAGAAACCGTTGAGAATATGAAGCCGTCGGATAGGGAGGTTCCTTCTATCGGCGATTTTGCATTTATAACGTCCGATAAAATCAGGTATTGCGATACGGACCGGCAAGGTCATGTAAACAACGCGGTATTCTCGTCTTTTTTTGAAACGGGAAGGACCGAAATACTTTATAACCCAGCGCATCCGTTGGCATGCCCGAACTGCAGCTTCGTCATCGCCCGCATTCAGCTGGATTTTTTGAATGAGATAACCTGGCCGGGAGAAATAATGATAGGTACAAGGATTTCAAAAATCGGTAAAAGTTCTCTTCAAATAGAACAGGGCTTATATCAAAAAGAAAAATGCGTCGCATTCGCTCAAACAGCGGTCGTGCAAGTGAATGAGGAGACGAAGAAATCCGTGTCGCTTGATGATGAGGCTATTAAGGTGCTTTCAAAATTGCGTAAAGAGTGAAACTTACGTCGTGAAATATTTAGCATGAGAAGAACGGGATTAAAGACGAAACGTTTGATTATTGCCGGTATTCGCTTTGCATGGAAAAAATAGCGATGAATGAGGAGGCAAGACAATGGAATTACGAAAGATGACGATTCAGGACTACGAGAAAGTCTACGATATCTGGATAAATACGCAAGGAGTCGGATTGAATAATTTGGATGATTCTCAAGAAGGAATAGCCAGATATTTAAAGCGAAATCCGGATACATGCTTTGTTATGGAAGATAAAGGCGAATTGGCTGGCGTAATATTAAGCGGGCATGATGGACGGCGGGGATTCATACATCATATGGCAGTTAGGGTATCAGAGCGCAATAAAGGCATCGGCAGGAAATTAGTGGAAAAGGCGGTTGAAGGATTAAGGGATGAAGGTATTACCAAAATCGCCTTTGTCGTTCTTAAATCGAATCAAATCGGCAATGCTTTTTGGCAAAAATTAGGATTTGAAGAACGAACTGATTTAATATATAGAAATAAGGTGATTTCTAATATCGAAATGAAGAAAGTCATCTGCTAGGCATACTGTCTGCAAAATTTGCGTTTTAAAAATCATGGCATATTTTAGTGAGGTAAATCAGCATGGTTAAGATTCCTAAAAGCATCGCGGCCGCGCTAGTCGATGTAAAAATGCTTCTTTGTGTTTCCATCAAATCTTTAAAAGGATTATCTATTGTAAGGAGGAAAAATGGGACATTTTAAATTTACCGCTTGCGCGGATATCGAAGGTTTGTTTACGGTCGAGCCTAAGGTTTTCGTCGATCAAAGGGGTTATAATCTGGAAACATATAACTACGAAGATTTCCGGAGAGCCGGGCTTGACATGGTATTCGTTCAGGATAATTTATCCATGTCCTCAAAAGGTGTTTTGCGAGGATTGCATTTTCAGAGAAAATACCAACAAGGAAAACTGGTTCGTGCTACGAGCGGTGAGGTTTTCGACGTGGCGGTAGACCTTCGGGATGGTTCGAAAACCTATGGAAAATGGCATGGAGTGGTCTTGTCAGCCGAGAAGAAAAATATGTTCTATATCCCCGAAGGGTTTGCGCATGGTTTTTTGGTTCTAACCGATACGGCTGAATTCTTCTATAAATTATCGGATTTTTATCATCCGGAAGACGAGGGCGGGGTTCCATGGAATGATGAAACGATAGGAGTAACGTGGCCGATTCCCGAGGGTGTTGAAATTATTGTGTCGGAACGCGATAATAATCACCCTGGGCTTAGTGCTGGGATATCATTGAAAAAGAAGATGAAGACAAGTGGCAGTTATTATGGGAGGTGCTAGTTTATGTTGATTATCAGCGGCTCGAATGTCGTTACGGCAAAAGAAAAATCCCAAAGCCTTTTATTGGCCTTGCGGATGCAAGAGGTATTGAAACAAAAAAACGTCGTATCGGACGTTGTTGACTTGCGTGACTATGAAATTAAAATTTGTAACATGTGCGAAGCCTGTTCAGAGGGTAATGGTTGCGTCCAGGATGATGATTTCAATAAGCTCAATGATCTTTGGAAAAAGCATAGTGAAGTAATAATGATTTGCCCGCACTATGCGGGCATACCGTCGAAAATAACGGCTGTTTGCGAAAAATTACAGGAGATATCGTATTTAAATTATTGCCAAGGGAAGACGCTAGACTCGAAAAAGAACGCGCTCGTTATTGCCCATGGCGGAATGACCGAAGACTATGAGGGTATATATACCGAGAATCTGTTGAAGCCGCTGTCGAATATGCTCAGAAGTTGCGGATGTAAAATACATAACGATACGATCAAGAAAGCAATGTGTTTTGGGGTAAAGAAATATTATCAGGAGAAAGACGGCAATAGTCTGTGCTTCAAGAAAGACGATGACGAGGAATTAAGGGAAAAAATCGTCGATGAGGCAATAGGCTTCTTGACGAATGCCGATAAGGATCACTAGGCGCGTCTTGGGTTCATGGCTTCCGGGATATGAGCCCGCTGGTTTGATTGAGGTGATGGACACATGCCCTGGGTAAACTCTTTGAAAGGAGTATCTCCAATGTATGCAGGCGACGATACCCGGGGGGGGATCCGGGAATTACTCTGTGAGGAAAAAAAGATTTGCGATGAATATGAGCCGAAAGAAAAAGTAATTTCGTTTAATGCTATCAGAATACATGCGGACGAGTATTTTTCATCCTGCATTCAACCTGAAAAAGAAACGTTGGAATTCATACAGGCATCAGTTTCTTCGTAACGTCGAACAAAAAGGAATATAAATGGAAATAAGCTATGGCCGCCCGAAAAAAGATGATATCCCGGGCATCGAAAGGTTGCTCAAGGAGACTTTTGAAGATACGTTTAGGAAAAATAAGATAGTAAGCATTTTTGAGATCGAAGATGAAATAAAGGAAAAAATTAGTAAAATCAATCAAGACATTATTGAGAAGGATCCGCGGTATTATTTCATGATTGCGAAAGATAATGCCGCTGTCGTGGGAGTATGCGCTTTCTTTCCAGTAAGTCAAATTATTAAAGACTATATAAGTGGGGTCGGAGATGAAGAACTCGAAGTTGGCTGCGCGTATGTTTCGCCAAAGTATCAGAAATGTGGTATTGGCAATATGTTGGCTGGCTTGATAATGGAGAAGATGCAGAAATCAGGCAGGCTGAACTATTATTTATGTTCGGGGTTTGAGACCGCGCAGCGCTACTGGAGTAAAAAACTCGGCGATCCTGTCTATGTAATCAAGGATATTTGGGGAGAGGGAAAGCATGAATTGATCTGGAAGGCAACCATATCGTGAGAATGCGGATCAGGATGGAATTTTTAAACCATTAATTTTCGGAAAGGCGGCCGGTGTGGACGTTGAGCGTGGCAAGTGTTTTTTCAAGGAAGAGTTGATAGATCTTTATTCGAATGTGGAATGGAAGGCTTATTTGACGAACGCTGACAGATTTTGGGATTCCATCATGAATTCCCTGGAGCATTTCGTAATTAGAAATGATGGAATCATCGTTGCATATGCCCGGATATTGGGGGACAGCATTACTGCGATAATGATACAGGATATAATCGTAAGGACAGAGTACCAGAATAAAGGGATCGGGACCGAGCTGTTAAGGCACATCTTGAAGTACTATGAAAATGTTCGGCAGGTTGTCCTTCTTTGTGACGACGTTGAGCCCCTGAATAAATACTACATGAAAAACGGATTGAGGAAAATCGGGGAATATAAGTGCAATTGCTTCGCAAGAATGGCCTGCTCGTCTGAATAAGTGTTGTTAATAATGTATTGCTTCACGGAATTTCTGAAATAGAGCACTGACCAAGCGCTTTGAGAATGACAGGGTCTGTCCCCAAGGAGTCGTACGAAGTGATGATTGATGAAGGATTTGAAAAACAGGATTTGGACCCGTGGGAAGCCGAGCTCGAGTTCACGCCGGTTTGGATCGGCATCGAAGAAGCCCTCAGGATCAATCAGGCAAATATCGGAAAACCGGACTATAAAAAATCCGATTGGATAACGCGGGAAACATACGTCCTAAGCGAATTGGCTAAAAGTATCCCAGGAGGCCGCGATGGACGAGCGTTTTAGAAAACAGATTCAATTCATAATCGAAGTTGACAAGATAAAAAGCATCTTTCGGCGGACGAAACTGTTTGACGGGACAAGGCGAGAGAATGACGCCGAGCATTCGTGGCATATTGCCTTGATGGCGTGCATTATGAGCGAATACTCGAACGTTGAGATCGATCTGCTCAAGGTAATAAAAATGCAGTTGGTGCATGACCTTGTGGAAATCGACGCGGGAGACATTATCGTGTACGCTGAAAATCAAACCGAAAAATACGACAAGGAAAAGCAGGGAGCCCTAAGGGTTTTCGGTTTGCTGCCCGAAGACCAACGGGATGAATACCTGGGATTGTGGCTAGAGTTTGAGGAGAGAAAAACTCCCGAGGCGAGGTTCGCCGGCGCCTTGGACAGGCTTGAGCCAATCATGCAGAATTACCTCAATGGCGGTGATTCCTGGATAGAAAATAATATTGAATATGACAGGATAGTGGACGTAAATCAAAGGATAGGACTGGGTTCCGACGAACTATGGCATTATGCAATGCAAATGATCGAGGAATACAAAGAAAATAAAATAATATAAGTACTGTGAATTTTTACTGGGTAACCCGAAATTCGATGCTATACTGAGCCGGTGGAATATTGTATGCAAGGAGTATTGCGATGGCATTTTCTTTCAAGGCGCTGCGGGTAAAAAACGCGAATCCGATGATCTCGTTCGAAAACTTGCGGAGGAGCATCGGCGTATTGGGCATGGTGTTGCCGTTGATCTGTTTTTTTGGCGGCCTGCTGATCAGTGGCCTGAAATTGGGGCCGTCGATCAGTTCATATTATTATACGAACGTGCGGGACGCTTTTGAGGGGATTCTCGTTTGCGTAGCGCTGTTTTTAATAAGCTATCGGGGCTATGAACTGGTCGATGATATCGTATCGTCGCTCACCGGTATTTTCGGTTTCGGGATAGCCTTGTTTCCTTGCTTCAATCTAGCTTTTAAAAATACCGGATTTTTGCAATTGAACATCGATACTTCGAACACCTTGCACACAGTTTGCGCGGGATTATTTTTCCTGCTGCTGGCAATAAACTCGATTTTTATATTCACATTGACGGAAAATAAGAAAAAGCCGACGAAAAACAAGAAGATAAGAAACGCTATTTACATCGGCTGCGGGTTGGTTATTATCGTCTGTCTGATAATCGCAGGAATATTACATTGCCTCTACGATCAGAATTACCTGGATACTAAAATCTGGATTTTTATCCTCGAAACGATCCTGCTCGAGGCTTTTGGAATTTCTTGGCTAGTAAAAGGCAATACCTTGTTCAGGGATAGATGATAAACTTTCCCTATGCATCTTGTTGCCTTCTCAATCTTGCCCCCATTTGAGATAAGTGCTAGTATGCGCCAGCAAAGTCGCCGTGACCGATTCCGATATTCCGTGGAATCGGTTGTGAGTATATCGCTCAAGGGGTTTTAACGAATCATGATTTTATTTTATGACAAGTTGCAGCAAAGCTATCTGGGATACATGGGCTTGTATGTCTGCATCAGTGTCGGGTTTTTATGCCTTCATGCAATAGGAAAAAAAGAAATCGGTCCTACGTACTGGGCCGCCAGTTTTCTTTTCAACAGTCTCGGCTTTTTGTTTTGGTCCGAGACCATTTTGGATAGCCCAAAACTCAGTTATCTTCTCGGTGAGGTATTCCATATAACGGGATTCCTGCTCTTGATTGCAGGGGCTTATAAATTTACAGGAAAAAAATACGGCATATGGGCTTCTTTGGCAGTTGTGGTTTGGATTACAGCTTGGGCCGTTTCCATTTTACTCTTTAAAAACCATCAGTCGCTTGCCGGTTCCCTCTTGAAGTCCCTTAGGGCTGTGTTGTTTATTTTCGCGGGCATAATAATAATGATTGATAAAAAACTGGAAAACAAAACAGGCAGGAATGTCGCGGGAATCAGCCTCCTTGCCTGGGGCATCTATATCATCGTTTTTGGGTTCATAAACATCAATCCGTTTATATTTAATGGTTTTCTCGTGGGCTTCCATGTACTGTCTGCTTTCGGAATGGTCGTGATGATAATCGGAAAAATCAGCGCAAAAGTAGAAGAAAGCGAATTGAAAATAAAAACCCTTGAAGGCATCTTGCCGATTTGCGCATACTGCAAAAAAATAAGGGATGAAGAGGATCACTGGCATCACGTTGAATCGTACATAGAAAATCGCTCGAAAGCGGAGTTTACCCATGGCATATGCCCGGATTGCTTTGCGAAACATAAGCCCGACTAGCGTTTCCACCAAAACAGTGCGTGAATTAGAATAAATCAGCCGATATTACTGACAGGAGTGGCTGGTGAATCCTAAAAACCTTAATTTTACGCGCTATATCCTGGCTAGCGTTGCGTTTTTAGTTCTTTTTTTTACGGCTGCCTGCGCTAAAACTTCTGAAAAAGCCCCTGAACTGGCTATCGGGGCAGTTTTGAATCCTGTCGATACCGTTCGGGCACTTAAACTGCTGAATACCAAGGCATCCCATTCGGCAATACAGGTTATAGAAACCTACCCGGAGGAAATTTCCGAGATCGTGCGTCGGGGAACTATCGTATTCGCCATGACGGCCGCCGATCAAAAACCGTTTTTTTACGTAGACGAAGTCAGTGGAGAATTCCTCGGGCTGGATGTGGAGCTTGCTTATAATATAGCCAACAAGCTCGGCGTACGCGCCGTGTTCAATCGGGACGCGCAAAGTTTCGATGCGGTTGACGTCGCCAATGCCAAGGCCGATGTAGCAATTTCAAAGTTAAGCCGTACGCTGAAGCGCGCTCAGCTTGTATTGTTCCGCAAGCCGTATATTACCATCCGCCAGGCATTGTTGCGTAACCGCCTGCTGCATGAAAAAACTCGCGCAGATGGGCGCTACCCATATCGGTATTCCCTGCAATACGGCGCATACGGCCATTATCATGAACCAGGTCAGGGCCTTCGTGGATATAGATGAGATTCATGTGACGATCCACCATATCATCCAGGAATCCTACCGTTTTGTGAAAGAGGAATTCGGGCAATTCGCCGTGGGATTGTTGGCCACCGCCGGTACGTATCATTCCAATGTCTATAAAACCATATTCGAGCGGGAAGGCCTGTTCCAGATCTTGGAGCCGCAAGACGAGGACAAGATAAAAGTATGGGATGCCATCTACAGCCGCGAGTTCGGCATCAAGGACTGGAGCAAGCCAGTCAGCCAGCGTGCCGTGGATAACCCGCGGGAAGTTGCGGAGCGGAGGGCGCCGGAAGAATAACCGATGTCATCATAATGGGCTGCACCGAGATTCCGTTGGCCATGGGCAGGCTCAAGCTGCCCATGATCCTCATAGATCCTGCGCTCATCATCGCGAGGGCTCTCGTGAAAGCCGTCGTCCCGAGTCGTCTGAAAGCCCTGTAAATAATATATATCACAGACGCGATGTCTGCGGCATCCCCGGCTTTTCGTCGGCGAGAATTCCCGTGCCAATGAAGAAAGGACGCAGTATGGATAATTTGAGGGTGGCTACCGCCCAGTTCGAGAATAAAAGTGCCGATAAAATATATAACCTGTCGGTAATCGCCGCAATGTCCAGGCAGGCCGCGGCCGCCGGAGCGGACGTCATAGCGTTTCACGAGTGTTCGATTACGGGCTATACGTTCGCGAGGGACCTGTCGCAGGCGCAAATGCTGGATTTGGCTGAGCGCATTCCGGAGGGCCCGAGCGTCGCGCGGCTTACGGAGATAGCCAGGGATTCCGGGATAACCATTTTGGCGGGGCTTTTTGAAAAAGACATGGAAGACGACTTGTATAAAGCCTATATTTGCGTGGATAAAACCGGATTGGTCGCCAAATTCAGGAAGCTCCATCCGTTCATCAATCCGCACTTGAAGCCCGGGAGCGAATACGTCGTCTTTGATATCAAGGGATGGAAGTGCGGTATCCTTATCTGTTACGACAATAACGTAATCGAAAACGTGCGCGCCACGGCCTTGCTGGGAGCTGACTTGATTTTTATGCCGCACGTGACGATGTGCACGCCGTCCACGCGCCCGGGAGCCGGTTTCGTGGATCCGGTTCTTTGGGATAGGCGCATGGACGATCCGACGGCGCTGAGGATCGAGTTTGACGGATTGAAAGGTCGGGCTTGGCTGATGAAATGGCTTCCGGCAAGGGCTTATGATAACGGTATATACGTTGTATTCTCGAACCCGATCGGGATGGATGGCGATCAACTTAAGAATGGATGCTCGATGATCATCGATCCTTTCGGGGACATAATCGCCGAATGCCGCTCGCTGGGCGACGAATTCACGATCGCAAATTGCGTTTATAAAAAATTACAGGACTCGGGAGGCCGCCGGTATATAGCGGCACGCCGGCCCGAGCTCTACGGGGATATCCTGGGACGGAAACACGAATCGAAGCAGAAGGTTGTCTGGCTTTGATACTGAGCGCAAGCCGAAGAACGGATATCCCGGCTTTTTTCGGAGCTTGGTTCTTGAACAGGCTTCTGTGCAGGGAGGTGCTCGTCAGGAACCCGGTGAATCAAGGAAGCGTCAGCCGGATTTCGCTTACCCCGGAAGATGTGGACTGTTTCGTGTTCTGGACCAAGGATCCGAAGAATTTTTTGGAGTATCTGCCGCGGATCGACGACCTCGGCCACAAATATTATTTTCAGTTTACGCTGACTCCATACGGCGAAAGCATCGAGCCCGGCTTAGGTTCGAAAGACCGGGCGCTGGAGACTTTTATTGAGCTGTCGGAACTCATAGGTAAAGATAAAGTAATATGGAGGTACGACCCCTTGCTGGCCGGGCCAAGTTTCGGCAAGGGCTACCATGAAGACAGCTTCGGGAAACTATGTGCCGCCCTGGGCGGGCATACCGAAAAATGCATCGTCAGCTTCGTGGACGAATACCCGTTTTTACGCAAAAAATTCTATGGCAACGGAATTCGACCGCCGACCGAGCCCGAAATGATCGCCATGGCGGGAGCTCTGAAGTCCATTGCGGATCGCGTCGACATGCCCATGGCTAGTTGCTGCGAGAGAATCGATTTGACGGCGCTTGGAATCCCGCATGGCAAATGCGTCGACGATGAGCTCGTCTCGAGGATAACTCGGAAGCCGATCCGTTATAAAAAAGATACAGGACAGAGAGCCGAATGCGGGTGCATGACAAGCCGCGATATCGGTTCTTACAATACATGTTCGCACGGCTGCGTGTATTGCTATGCCAACAGGGGCGTAAGGATGGCCGGGTGCGATGATGCTTCGCCGATGCTCTGCGACGCCTTGCGCGGAACCGAGCGGATTACGAACGCGCCGAATGGTTAAAAGGAGTTTGGGATGCATGCGATCAACCGCTCTCTGATGAATGAAGACGCGCTCTTGGATATCGTTGCCGCTCTGTACGGAATTTCCGCTGATTCGGTCATAAGTTTCTGGCGTACCGGGATGGCGGGAAACGACAGTTATATCATCCGTTCTGCCGGTAACACATATATGTTAAAAATATATTTAAAACCCGCTTCCGGGGAACAGATACGATCTTCCATCGATATCATGGAATACCTTGCTTCACGAGGCGTAAATGTGCCTGAGGTGTATCAGACCGTTGGCGGTGCATCGTCGGTGGAAATCGATTATCCCGAAGGCAAAAGGATCGCCGTGCTATTCGAATACGTAGCAGGCGAAGAACCCGACATTTACGATGATGGAGACGCGAAAGCCATCGGCAAGCTTTTAGGGTCGCTGTATCGAGAGCTTGATAGCCGGCCCGAACGGTTCCCGGTTCGCCGCATCGATCATGACTATCTGATTCGATCGGCTATAGAAGGGCTGCGCACGTATATGCCGGAAGAAAAAGAGAAGATAGAGTCGCTGGATCTGACGGGCAGGGGCTTGTGGCGGATCATGGAAAATTCGGTCCCATGCGCGAACCCTCATTATGGTCTTTGCCATGGCGACCTGCATACCGGAAATATGATAAAGACCGCAAACGGCGAGATTTTTCTTTTTGATTTTGATTCCTGCGGTTACGGATACCGCGTGTATGATATCGGTATTTACGCAAACGACGATTGGGAGGCAAAAACCCCGGAAGCGCTGAAGAAGGTAGATTTAGCGCTCGAGAAATTTCTGTTAGGATATCGGGAGGCAATGCCGTTCTCGCAAGAGGAAGAAGCTGTGTTCCCGTACATGCTGGGATTGCGGCACCTGGAATTACTGGGCATGGTATTGCGCAATTGCGTCGTGCTGGAGGGCACGCACTGGATCAAGGGTTGCCTGAAGTTTCATTGGGCCTGGTTCGAGGGCTGGCGGAAAACCGTGGCTGTCGGCTGAAGTAGGTTATTTAATTATATCTCAGGGAGGATTGCATGGATAAGCAAAAGTTCAAGTGCGATTTCGCGAAGGTAAACGGCATCAGTCTGCACTATCTTGATTGGGGAGGCACGGGAAATGTTCCTCTGTTTTTAACGGGCATGGGCAATAATGCGCATGTGTACGACGTGTTCGCGCCGCGCTTTACCGACCAGTTTCACGTACTGGGTTTGACGCGCAGGGGGCATGGGGATTCGGACTATCCCGAAACAGGCTACGACGTGGATACCCTCACGGAAGACCTGCGCCTGTTCATGGATTCCCTGCATATCGAAAAAGCGGTTTTAGTGGGGCATTCGATGGCCAATATCGAATTGTGCCGGTTTTCCGCACTGCATCCGGAACGGGTTGAAAAGCTTATCTTCCTCGATGCTGCATATGACAGAACTTCCGAGAATTTTAAAACCATGGTAGCGAAGAATCCCATGAGGACTTTTAAGATTCCGGAACCGGAAGGCATCACTGACTCTATAGGTAAACTAATTCATTATTGTAAAAATAATGATTCCTATTGGGGTGTCCCGGGTAACTGGAACGAGGCAATGGACGAAGAAGCCCTTCATAATGTAGGCATTGGGCCTGACGGAAAAGTTGAGATGAAAGGATCTGAAAATATAGGAATTGCTTTGAACGCAACTCTGAGTAGCTATAAACCGGAAGATTCTTTAATAAAGGTTCCCGTGCTCAGTATTTATGCGATACTAGGTGTTGAGGAGATCTGCTTGAAGCACATGACCGATGAGCAAATAACCTTATTGAGCGAGTTTTACAATGTGACGAGGCCCCCGATTACCAGGGATTGCATCGCGCAATTTCGTCGTGATGTGCCGCATGCTAAAATCGTTGAAATTTCCAATGCTCACCACCACATTTTTATTAAGCACGCGGCGATCGTCTATGAGGAAATGAGGGCGTTCTTGAATAATCGATGACGAGCCGGGTTCTTGACCTTAAGCCCCTGCGGCTTTCCACTCGCGGTAATAGGGATTGCTCTTTTTTTCCTTGCCGATGGTGCTGGACGGTCCGTGCCCCGGATGGACGCGGACCGATTCATTCTGGCTGTCTACGAGCATGACGATGGAGCGGCTCAGGGCCTGCATGTCGCCCGAGGGGAAGTCCCAGCGGCCAACTCCGCCGGCGAACAGTGTGTCGCCTGAAAGCATATCCTCGCCCGCCAGGTAGCACACGCTGCCTGCGGTGTGGCCGGGAGTGTGCAGCGCAGTGACCGCCGCGTCGCCGATGGGGAACGCCTCAGCGTCGCTGAAGGCGGCGATGCGCAGCGACTCCAGCGAGAACGGTTTTTGTTGGCCGTAAACCGCGAAGCCATTCAGCAAGTCGTCCTTCAGCATGCCGAGGTCCGCTTCGTGCAGGTGCACGGGTAGTTCGAAGCAGTCGACTGCGCCGATGTGGTCCAGGTGCGCGTGCGTGAGCAGGATGCCGATCGGCTCGAGGCCCCGCTGCCGCACGAATGTTACTATTTTTTGTTTCTCGTAGCCGGGGTCGACGATGAAGCATTCCCCTGCGTGCTCGATGATGAAGCAGTTGACTTCGATGTCCCCGCGCAGGACCAATTTATGGATATTCATGACTAAGCCTTTCCGTCGATGCCGTCGAGGCGCGGCGCTAGTGCGGGAGACAGCCCCTTGTAACGCGAGTTGCCTTCGGTAAACCAGCCTTCTATGGCGTTCTTTGGGCACAGGTTGATGCAGCGGTAGCAGCCGATGCACGTGCCTTTAGGGCTGGGGAATCTGTCGAAGCTCATTCTTCCCGTGGGGCATCCTTTGACGCAGGTGCCGCAGCGGTTGCAGGATTTTTCGTTTACCTTGGTGACGAACAGGCTGCGCAATACCTTTTTGTTATAAAAATATGATACAAGGTGGGTTATAAGCGGACGGAATGCAGGCTTGACGGGAATCTGAGTTCCAGCCTGGAATGCCCTGAAGGCGGAGGGAATGTCTTTGCCAAAGCCGACGGTGGCGTCCTGCGTGGCCGGGGACGGCTCGTTTTCGTACTCGAGCCTTCCTGGGGCGCGGGATGTGGTCCATGAGCCTTGCGCCAGCATGTGTCCCTGCGCGATTACCGTGTAACCTTTGGCTTGGAGCCTGCGCTTGAATATCCAGTGGACGTTGCTCAGGTCCCCGGCGTAACTCACGAAAGTGAAGCAGGGCATTCCGTCTCCCGGAGGGAGGGTTTCTATGAGTTCGAGAATGTTGAGCGCGGGTTTGTAGGCGAATACCGGTGAGGCGAACCCGACCAGGTCGTAGTTTCTCAGCAGCTTAGGGGAATAATACTTGATATCGAGGCATTCGCATTCGTTGCCGGGGATCGCCTCGATGCCCGACCTGACAAGTCCTGCTCCGTATTCGGTATTTCCCGTAGCGCTAAAATAAAACAGTACTGATTTCATCGAAATTTCTCCTTGCCCGCCAAGGACAGCGGCAGGAAGCCAACTGCATCCATCAAGGCGCAGAAAACGAAGGAAAGCGAAACTGGGGCTATGGCGGCGTGTGCCGCTTTTTTTCTTTGTGCCTTTGGCGTTCTGGATATGCGCTCGGCCCCGGGATTTACCGAGAGTGATTTATTTGCTTTTCCCAGGTTTTGATTACTGTCGCGGCATAAGGATGTTTCTGATCTCATGAAGAATACTATTACCGTCTTGACGGTATGGTAGTCAAGGGCATCTTTGATTGCAGGGCGTGGTTTGGCTCAGCTGCTAAGGTTTAAGCGGAATGCGTATAATACAGTTCATCCCTTTTCCGGGTTCGCTCTTTACGAAAATCTTACCGTTCAATTTCAGCGTGACTATGTTATATACGATATGCATTCCGAGTCCTACTCCGCCGCGGCCCCGAGTCGTCGTGAAAAAAGGATCGAAAATCCTTCGCGCCGTTTCGGTATCCATGCCGAGTCCGTCGTCGGAATAGTCCAACGTGAGGAAACTGTCCTCTTTTAATACTTTGATGGCGATCATTCCTGCTGATGTCGGGGTGTATGCATGAATAAGCGAGTTCATGACTAGATTTGAAATAATCTGGATAAACGCGCTGGGGTAGCTTTCAATAACGAGGTTTTCCGGGAGATCGGTCGTAATGGCGATCTTTGTTTTTTTAAAGCTTGGACGGAGGCTGACGAGTATGTTCGCGATATATTCGCCGATGTCGAAAAGACTCATGTCGTCCAGTTCCTGATCCACGGCTACTTTTTTGAAGCTGGAAACCAATTCAGACGCGTGGCGAAGGCTTAACAGGGTTATCTGCGCGACCTCCTTGCACTGTGCGATAAAATTGCCCATCGATTCGGTGTCCAGCGTCCTGTCGTTGAATTTTATTTCGAGGTCCTTGACGCTGTCCTCGAGAAACGAGGCTGCGGTAATGCAATTTCCGATGGGGGTGTTGATTTCATGGGAGATTCCCGCGACCATGCCGCCAAGCGCCGCCATTTTTTCCTGCTGGATCATTTGATTTTGAAGGATGCGAAGCTCGGTTATCGTTTTGGAAAGCTCCGCGTTGGATTCCTGCAAGGCGCTTGTCCGCTCATGCACGGTTTTTTCCAGCCCCTTGTTAAGCGACGAGATGCGCCCGGCCATCGAATCGAACTCGCTCGCAAGAAGCCCGATCTCGTCGTTTTCCTGTATGCCTGTACGAATATCCAGAGTCCCTTCCCCCATTTTTCGCGCGATATTCGTCAATCTCGCCAGAGGTTCGGAAATTCTCGCCGAAATCAGGAAAAATCCCAGTGTCGCAAGGATAATGGATAACGCCGAAATGACGAGCGATACGAGCGTCGCACGCCGCAGGGAGCTGTAGATGGTCTCTTCATCGGCCGCCACGACAAGGTACCAGCCCCACGGTTCGAACCTTCCGTGAGCCACGAGATGGCGTGCGGTCGGGCGAGGCAGAAACGGAGAGCTGACGACAAGCATTCCGGCAGAAGGGTTGATGGCGGCCTGCAATGGATCTGTTTTCGCTAAAATATTGCCCGTGGCATCGATGCTTCCCTTCAGGTATTCGCCTTGTTCCGAAAATATGATGAAGCTTTCGCCAGGGCCTAGAAGTTTCGAAAAATTAATCGAAATTGAATCGAGCGCGTTCTTGATGAAAAACTCATTGTCTTGAAATCCCACCTTTGAAAGCACTTCCTGCGATGCGGTGATGCGGTTTGAGAGAAGGTTGAGCTGGGCAGATAATAGCTCCTTTTTTGTTTCGGTTATCGTTCTGGATACGAAGAGCGAATATACCGTCGCGGTTACGATCAGAGGAATAACGATCAAAGGCAGCCCGAAAATCTGGAGCTTGGTTCTGAATTTCATGGTCGACCTTTTTTAGCCCGCTTTTTATTCCGCGGCGGCAAGAACGGCATTTATGTAGGCTGTATAGTCCATTCCGAAAATTTTCGTCCAAAGCCCGGGTAAGAGCCCCGATTCCCTTGAGCTATCCAAAAAGCCGTTTATCAATGCGTTTAAACCCAAGTCGTCTTTTTTGAGACCGAAAGCTACCCCTTGGATTTCGGAGAAGAATGGCGAAAGAGCCAGTCCGGCCATTTTGTCGCTGTTGATGGCAAATACTACGCTTCCGTCAAGGATGTAGTCGGCCTTTCCCTCCCGGACAAATCGAAACCCCTCGTCTTCGTTCGACCGGAAGACGAAGTCGAAGGAAAGGCCGTTCTTGGCGGCGAAATCTTTCAGGGTGGTATGCTGGATGCTGTCCTTGAGTATCGCGAAACGTTTTCCGCTCAGCTGGCTTATGGAGTGGACCTCTTCGCCTGCCCGTCCCGCGAGCTGTTCCCGGATCGGGTAGATAAGCGGCATGGCTATCAGTTTGAGACGCCACGGATTTACGCCGAAGCTGTTGGCGTACAGGTCAACTTTTTTTAACAAATCGGGCGTGTAGGAATAATTCCCGGAGCTCAGGTCCGTCGGCATGATGCCGTCCAGCGTAAAGAAGGCGGAAACCTCTTTTTGAACGGAAAGCTCGAGCGCGAGCCCGATGGACTGGGCAAAAGCGACCGCAAGATCGAAATCGAGCCCTTTGACGCTGCCGTCCGGCTGTGGCACATAGCCGTATGCCCCGCCTATGCGAACGGCCGCGACAAGTTTTCCTCCTGCATCGCGCCGGGCTTTCAACCAGGCTGCGGCCTCCGGTGTCGGGTCAAAGTATTGGGCCCGCAGGACCCCGTCGTAGCGGATCGACGTAAAATAGCGTTCCGCCGAACCTGTGCCCACGGCGGCGTCGAAATCGGCGGCGAAGGAGTCTATTTCGCGAAGTTCCGAGAGGGTCTTGGCAATGAGCCTGGCGAGAACGGGTTGTCCCGGTGAGACTGCCCACCATGCGATTGCGGGACCTTCGGGAAGCCTGCCGGGGAGCGGGAAAAATGGAATGAGGCGCGCTGAATTTCTAAGCTCGGGGCTATCCTGCAGAAATGAGGCGACAAGGTCGAATTTCGTAAAAATCCCCGCAGGATCGGGGAGGGTGCTTGTGGACAAGGTTACCTTGACGCCGAGGCGATCGGAGACGAGCCGCACTGCGGATTTGAGGAAGCGTTCCTGGGCCGACGCGTTTCCGAGTTCGGCGGGAAGGTCGCGCGGGGCGACAAGGATTCGAAGGGGCTTGTTTCCAATCTCTGCCGACAGCGCCGCGGCTTCCGGTTCGGAGAGCTGTTCTTTTGCTTTTACCGGTGATGGTCCGTTTTTTTGATTGCCGCAGGAAAAGACTGCCATGATGACCGCAAGGGACATTGCGATAAGGGTAATGCGGAACGAGGAGCGTAACATGGGAAACCTCCTAAATAAAACAAAATCACCGTTTTAAGTATAGATCCGCAGGAGGAAACGTCAAGAAAAGGATCGCGGAATTCAGGAGGGTTCGTCTGATATGGGTATCCGGCAGATGGGAGAATCGCTCGTAGGCGACTCTCCCGCTGCCGGTATTTCACGAATTCAGGTTCAACTTGAACTTTTCAGAGGATATTCCATTATAGCTTCAATGCCGCTTTCAATTCCTTGACGAGCGTGCCGAACTCGGCGCACGCGGCTTTTACGGGCTCGGGGCTGGACATGTCCACTCCGGCCACCTTGAGTGCCTCGATTGGGAAGCGCGAGCCGCCGGAGGACAGGAATTTGAAGTAATTCGCGCGCGCGCCAGCCTCGCCCGACAGCACCTTGTTGGAAAGGGCGATGGACGCGGAGATGCCGGTGGCGTATTTGTACACGTAGTACGCGCCGTAGAAATGCGGGATGCGGAGGCCTTCCAGGTCGCTCTCCTCCTCGAACTTCATGGCGGGGCCGAAGTACTTGGTTATAAGTTTTTTATACTCGCCGCGAAGCACGTCCACGGTGAGCGGCTCGCCCGCCTCGAGCAGGGCGTGGGCCTTGTGCTCGTACTCGGCGAACATGGTCTGGCGGAAGAGGGTGGAGAGTATGTCGTCCACGCGGCTGGCCAGGAGGTAGGCGTTGAGGTCGCCGCCCTTTGCGGTGGCGCGCATGTGCTTGAACAGGAGCGCCTCGTTGAAGGTGCTGGCGACCTCCGCCTCGAAGATGGAGTAGTTGTAGTTCATGAACGGGTTGGCCTTCACCGAGTACCAGGTGTGCATGGAGTGGCCGCCCTCGTGCGCCAGCGTGAACACGTCGCGGATTACGTCGCTCTTGAAATTCATGAGGATGTACGGGTCGCTGGTGAACGAGCCCCAGGAGAACGCGCCAGAGCGCTTGCCCTTGTTCTCGTAGCGGTCCGCCCAGCGTCCGGTAAGCCCGGCGCGGAGGGTTGTTACGTATTCTTCACCCAAAGGCGCGAGCGCCTCGGAGATGACGGCCACGGCCTGGTCCCAGGTGTGCTCCACCTTCACCGCGCCTACGATGGGAACGTAGACGTCGTAGTGGCGCAGCTCGTCAAGCTTGAGGGCACGGCGGCGGAGCTCGTAATACTCGTGCAGGACGGGCAGGTTGTCGTTGACCGTCTTTACGAGATTG
Organism: uncultured Treponemataceae bacterium; assembly: GCA_964485395.1. GTDB lineage: Bacteria > Spirochaetota > Spirochaetia > Treponematales > UBA12059 > JANNSO01. Next base: position 168,815 of record CAZAJF010000003.1, read on the forward strand.
TCGTAGACAGACTCGGGCACGTCGTCAGCGAACAGCGCGCGCGCGCGGCTGGAGCTGAATTTGCGGACGTTGGCCTGGTACTGGTCCAGCTTGCACTGGCCGGAGTACAGGGTGGCTATGGTGTTCTTGTGTCCCTCGAAGCGGCTGTAGAACTGGTTGTACGCCTTTTTGCGAATTTCCCGGTCGGGATTTTGCATGAACGACGAGAACGTGGACTGCGAGAGCGGGCGCGATCCTTCGGGCATATCGACGGAGCCGAAATCCATATCCACGTTGGTAAGCACGGAAAACGCCTCTGCCGGGGTGTTTGACGTATCCGCCGCGAGGGCGAGCAGGCGCTCTTCGCCCTCGGAGAGTATGTGCGGCTTGTTGCGGAGGATGCGCGAGAGGTAGACGCGGTACTCGGCGAAGCGTTCTTCCGCCAGCCATGCCTTGATGGAGGCGTCGGGCACCTGCATGAGCTCCGGCGTAAACCAGCTCCATGCCCCTGAGCCTTTCGTGGCCGCCATCATGAATTTGCCCATGCGCGCGCGGGAAGACGAATCGCCCTCGTCCTCGGTCTGGCGCAACTGGGCATAGTGGCCTACGCGCTCTTCCAGCAACGAATATTCCTTGCTGTAGGAAACGGCGGCGAACAGAGCGTCCGGCGATTTAGCCAAGGTTCCCCTGAAAACGGCGACTTTGTCGATCATGGCTTCCCAGGTCTTCAGGGTTTTCTCCCACTCTTCCTCGGTATTGAACAGCTTGGACAGGTTCCAGCAATCTTTTTGCGCTACGTTTTTTCTGGCCGGTATTTCGTGACTCATGGTATCTCCTGGTGCCGCTCGGCGCGGCCGTGTTTTCTTGCCGTATATTCTACCAGAAAATCGCGGCTTTTGCATATTGCATAGGGCTTTCGCGTGTGTTTGGACGAAGGTGAAAAAAAGGAACGCGTCCGTAATTACGCACGGACGCGTTCCTTTACCCGGACCTACGATATTTCTATTCGCTTGGGCATGGCAGCTTCCTTGAGGCGCAGCGTCAGGCAAAGCACTCCGTCCGCATACGAGGCTTCCATTCCATCGCGGGAGACGGAGTCGTCCATGGTAAGCGCTTTACGGTACTTGCCCGTCCGCCGCTCCCTGAGCAGGTACTTTACGCCTTCCTGGGGCATTGACCGTTCCCCGGAAATTGATAATTCGTTGCCCTCTATCTTTACGTCTATACTCTCCTTCGAACAACCCGGCATCTCCAGCTTGAGCGTTACTTTTCCCTCATCCGTCGCGATAGAGCAGGGCGGCACGATTACGCTGCCGTTGCCTTTTTCGTTGCTGGTGTCCATGGCATACTCCTTTCCCTCACTGTACGGAGACCGTAATAAGCTTGGTTTTGGCCTCTTCCCGCTTGGCGATGCGAAGCGACAGGACTCCATCCTTGAACTCGGCCTCCACTTTGGAGGCGTCCACCTGGCTCGGTAAGTCCAGAGTCCTGCGGAACTTGCCGGCAGAGGTTTCCTTTCTGTATTGCTTCCGGGTCCTGGATTCGGATTCCTCCTTGCGCGACCCTTTTATAGAAAGGAGCGTGCCGGTCAAGGTAACTTCCAGGTCCTTTTTGTCCACTCCGGGCAGGTCCGCCAGAATCTGGTATTCTTCGGGCGTTTCGATGACGTCGACGGCAGGTGCTGCGGTCCAATCGAAAATCCCCGCTGCGTCCGGAACCTTAAACGCGCTCAACACTCGATCCAAATCTCCTTGGATGCCGGTAAACGCATCCCAAAGGTCTAATGGGGCAGCGCGTTTCCATTTCATAAGATCCATATTGTGCCTCCTTGTAGATCTTGTTAAGCAGTTGCTTACGAAAGTTAGTATTCAAGAAGCATGCCAAGATTTATGCTCGAGGGCGGGAGGGTTATAGTTGCTTATAAATCTTTATTTTGAATAAAATTATTAAATACTCGCCAATGCAATTATTCATTTTTTATCTTGCCCTGGTAGAACGCCCGTTTCGGTGGGAAACAGTGAAAGGATTTCTAGTTGCCTGCCTGTTTCATTTTGAAACACGATTAAAAATGACGAAGCCCTCTGCTGTATTTTTTTTACCTAGGGTGGAATCTTAAATATTCTGGCAGCTCTTGTGGCCTATACTCCGAATCCAGATTCCTTTTTTTCAAATTCTAGGGTAAACTGTCGTTACTAATGAAAGAAACCGAAACAATGCGCATTCGCGATACCGTAGTGCGCATGCTCAAATCGACCGATACGATACTTCTCGCTTTCGATTCTTCGGATGCTTTGTTGGGGGTCTATCCTGATGATGCCTCGTTTGACGGTCTTATATGCCCTTCGCTCGGCATGCCGCTCGAAGCGAGCCTCCAGGCGGATTTCGTTCGAATCCACGTGGGCGGCGACCTCTGGGACGAGATCGGCTATTTTTCCAAAAAAGGCACCTCATCGCTGATAAAAAAACCTTGGGAGATTCGCCGCTTCGGGAGTACGGGGCATGCCTTTGAGTATATGCAGCCCGGGGCCTCCCGGTTCATGTTTATAACGCCGCTGCCCGCCTACGCTTCGCTAGAATCGCTGCATGAAAAAAGCCTCGAGATTCACGCCCGCGAAGTGGAGGAGATAAACGCCAAGCTGAAGCGTCGCTCGCATAAGTTGAAGCGCGCCATGGACGTGCTGGAACGACGCAACAAGCAGAACATCAACGAGATGAACCTGGCCGTGGAACTGCAAAAAAGCCTGTTGCCCAAAAGCTACCCCGATACCGATTTGGTCAGCTTTACCCACCGCTACATCCCCATGGCGATGGTGGGCGGCGACTTTTTCGACATAATCAAACTGTCCGACGAGCGCATCGGCGTGATGATCAGCGACGTATCCGGACACGGAGTGGCGCCGGCGTTCATCACCGCCATGATACGCAGCAGCTTCGATTATCTGGTATCGCGGGAGCGCACCCCGTCCACGGTAATTGGGCGGCTCAACGAGGAATTTTCCAAGATTATCGATACCGACCATTATGTTACGGCGTTTTACGCCGTATTCGATTTTTCCACCATGACGTGCCGATACTGCAACGCGGGGCACCCGCACCAGCTGCTCGCCCATACGGACGGCACCTTTACCGAGATGGCGCCGAGCAACCCGATAATCGGCATGCTGGACCACTACGACTACAAGGATGAAACCGTGCCGTTCCGGTCCGGCGACATTCTGTGCTTTTATACCGACGGCATCATCGAGGCGCGCGACGCCAATGGCGTGATGTTCGGTGCGGAAGGCGTCATGCGCTCCATCACGGCTTCCATGAAAGGCAGCCTGGACGACATGGCCGACGGCCTTCTTACCGATCTTATCCAGTATATGAAAGATCCTTATTTTGAAGATGATATTACGCTGCTATTGGGCCAAGTCCTGGACAGTCTTTAACGGAAATTTCAAATCGCTGCGCTTATTGAAATCAGGATTGCCTCCAAGCGCTGGACCGAGCACGCACATTACGTTTAAACTGTCGCAAAATTTAATAGGTGGGGTACAGACATGGCAAATTTATTTATTGAAGGCGCAAGAGCAGGAAAGAACACGTGGTGGCGCTGGCTGTTGGTAGCGGCGTTTACCGTGGTATCGACGTTCGGCCTTATGATTGCGGTTCTTTATGTAATGCGGGAGATCACGGGAATAGGTGTTAGGCAGCTCTTGACCACACCCGTTGCGGATATGGCCATAACTTTAGCGTCGTTGGGACTGTTTCTGCCGATCTTGGCGCTGTTCTCCAAGCTGTTTCACAAGCGGCCGATACGAAGCTTGTTTACGGTACGCGCGAACTTCGATTGGAAGCGCTTTTTTTTCTCTGCCGGGGTGCTGTTGGCCGCGAACGTCCTTGTTGACCTTATTGCTTTTGCGCTTATGCCCGGCAACTACAGGTTCAGTTACACTCCTACGGTTTTTTGGCCGAGCCTGATCGTGGCGCTGCTTCTATTGCCGCTGCAGACGGGGGCCGAAGAACTTGTCTTCCGCTCATACTTGCTGCAGGGGGTTTCGCTTCTTACGCGGCGGCCATGGATAGGCATTGCGCTTACCTCGCTGGTGTTTTCGCTACTGCATATCGGGAATCCCGAAATTATTGGGCACAGCCTGCTCCTGATACTCCCGCAGTACGGTATTTTTGCCATCGCCATGGCGGTGGTAACCCTCGTGGACGAGTCGCTGGAAGCGGCGTGGGGAGCCCACTTCATCAATAATTTTTATGCCTTCATGCTGCTTGGCTATCCGGATTTTTCTGTGGGTACCGGCTCCCTCTTTATGCTGAGGGAGCTGAAACCGCTCGTCATGCTGATCCAGGCTATTTTTGTCTCCTCGATATTTCTGTTTGCCCTGCTGTGGAAAAAGCGCGGTTTGATACGCAGCCGCCTCGGCACTATCGATCCCGTTATCGCGCCAGCGGCGGCCGCGCTGCCGGCGGCCGAATTACTTTAGAATCCGGACATGAATTGCAGACCGAGGCTGTACTTTCCGCTTTCCGGTTTGTAGCGAATCTCCGCGTAGGAGTCAAAGGGAAAATGATTCCCGATGCCCGCCGCGACTTTCCAGGTTAGGGACAGGCGGCCGAACAGCGAGTAGTCGTAATCCAGCGGAAGGGCGGAATCCGCATGCCACAGCATGGATGGGGAGAGCGCCGTTCGGATGCCTCCCAAAGCGGTGAGCCTGGTTGCGTATAGCGCCAGGAAGCCCTTCCTTACCGGCACCGCCAGTATCCGCAAGGATGCCTCTCCCTGGGCATACCAGCGCGCGGCGAGCCCGCTTGACGCGCTCGCGATCTCCGTAAAAACGGGATAAGTCGCGTCTGTAACAAAGTTATCGACCTGATCCGTCCGCGCAAAGCCTCCGGGACCGTAGCCAAAGTTGCCGAACGGCGCAAAAGCTCCGGAGACGGTCAGCGAAAGCGGCGTTGCCTGTGCCGTAAACCCGCCTTCGATGCCGCTGGCGAGCGGCTGGTTTTGAGCCGGGCTTATAGCGTAGAGCCAGCGGGAGGCGAGTTTCGCACCGATGCCGAGCCTGTACGAAGGATCATTCATCGCATGAAGGTAGTCGTTGAAGCTTCCATCCACCAGGAGGCCGGCATTCATCGTGTCCCATAAGCGGTAAGCGTCGGCGAAACCGACTAAAACGGGTAACGAGGAAAACGCGTCGATGCCTCCCTCTGCGCCCCACGAGAAGCTTGAGCCGGATTTAAGGCTCTGGTCGCCCGAAATCCGCAAGGCGGCGGAACTGATTCGCTGGACGCTCGAAGTGCTTTTCTGCGAGTCGAATTTTGTTATGAAGCTGTCAACGGCGTTCAGGGTTATTCCGGCGGCCCAAGCCTGGCTCGTCGCGGAGAGCGTCCATTCGGGCAGCTCGGTATTGATGTCGTAGGCTGCGGCCGCGGATAGAAGGAATCGTCCTGCGGGATCCGCGGAAAGAATTCCCGCGCCGATGGAAAGTTCAAAGATATCGAGGTTGGCGTATGGGTACCAAAAGCGGGGTATGAGCCAACTTGCCCCGCTGTAGCCTTTTTCGCTCAGCGTGGAAACCCGGTCGTACACGGAAACCGTGCTCTTGAGCTCCGAGGCGTCCGTCCACGAAACGGCCTGCTCGCGGAAGCCCAGAGCGCTCCTGTCTTCCGGATAGGCGCGCAGGGCTATGCCGTCCGACATGATGGCGAGGCTGTAGACTCGACCGTCCAACCCGACGGGGCCGTGGACTCCGCCGGTGGGCGGAACCGTCTGCCAGCGCACGGTGTCGCCTTGCAGCTCCACGAGGCGGTAGAGTTTGTCGTCGTCCCAGCCCATGCGCAGCGCGGTGCCGTCGGAGGAAAGGTACCGTAGATGCTTGATCTCCTCGGGCAGTTGCAGGCGGGTAACGGATCCGTCCGCAAGCCCGACGCGAACAAGGGTGGCCTTTCCGTTTTGCCTGACGATGGCATAGGCGGAGTTGCCGTCCGGGGCCAGGACGGGATTGGCGTATGAGATGCTTTCATTGCCGGAAAGCAATGTTTTTATGCCATCGGGGCCGGCAAGGACGAGATCGGTGTCGAAGCCATCGACCTGGATGGCCAATATTTTATCTTCACCCGCCCAAGCGGCGTCGCGCAGCTTTTTATACGGCAAGACGTCGAATTTTCCGCTTTTGGCTTCCCACACGCCCAGATAGAGGCGCGTGAGTTCCCCCTGCGGCTCGCTTGCGGAAACGAGGAGGCGTTCCCCGGTTTCGTTGGCGGAGATTCGGGAAACCGTCGATAGGCGGAAGAGACGAGTTTCGCTGCCCGTGGCGGGGTCGAGGGCATAGACCGATTTACGGAATACGTCGGCGTAGTACAGGAATTTGTCCGAGGCTGCCAGGCCTGAAAGAAAGCCAGGCGCCACGAGATTGGCCTGTTCGGCATAGACGGGGACGCGTATCGTCATGCTGTCGCGAAATTCGTCCCAGGCCTCGGCCAGGGTGAATCCGTACACGGTCTTGAATTCCAGCGCAAACACGATTCCCGTGCCTGAGCCAAGGTCGTGCCAGAGTTGGGCGTATTTTTCCATGCCGTAGCGTTGCTGCAGCATCTGCGAAAAATAGCCGCCATAGTGGTAGAACAGGGTGCTGAAAGGAAAGTCATCGAAGGCGCCCGCCGATTCCTGGAAGCTTTTCATGCGGCCTTCCAGTATATCCTGCCGGATGGTCGCCCCGGCCAGAGGATCGGTGGCGCGTCCGAAACCGTCGCGGCTTTCAAAGGATACCGTGACGCCTTCTATTAGATTCCCGGGTGTCGTAAACATGGAAAATCCCAGCGGCGTTCCAAAAATCGAGACAAGCGCATTCTGCACGGGGCCCCGAAGCGTCATGGAAACGGCATGGGTAAGCTCGTGGTAAAAAACTTTTTGCAGCGTGTCCGTGAATGCGCCAAGCCCCCAGTTCGAGTCGTTGGCGATTTGGTAGAGGGTAATATGAAGGTATGGAACATTATTGAAGCTGCCGTTTATTTCTTCGGAGTCCGGCGTGATGATTACCGTAATTCGGTAGCGTTTCTCCGTGTTCAGGAGCGTCGCGATTTCGTCGTAGGCCGCGTCCGCGAAGCCGGCCAGGTGGGCCGCCGCGCTCCGGGAATCCGCAGGAAAAATGATGTGGAAATACTTGGTGTCCGTGGTAAACAGGGGGCGATCAGGAGAGTAAAGATCGGCGGCCAAGGTTGCCGCGCTTAAAAAAATCAGCATGCTCAGGATTAATTTTCTTGGCATTTTTTTTCCTTTTCGTTTCCAAATGATTTCATGACGTCCCTCCAGGGGAATCAGCCTTGATTATGAAGCAGAAACCGTGCCGATATTGCGCTACCGATGCGATCAACGACGCTCTCGATTAATCTGCAGGGAAATTACGCTTGAGTCAATCGGGAATCACGGTATTTTTCGCGCTTGGTAATAGATTAAGTTTTATGAATATCAAAAACGATACGATCCGCATATCAAGAAGGATAGGTTTTGGCGGTTCAATGTGAAGGTGCCGTGCGATTTTCAATTTTTGTACTTTGTGCTATAGTATAAAGCATGCATGTTTCACTCGTAGCCCTTGATCTCGACGATACGCTCCTGTCACCCGATCTTACTATCGGCAAAGCCAATCTTTCAGCGGTTCAAGCCGTTCTGGAAACGGGCGTACCGGTAATCCTCGCCTCCGGCAGAACCATAGAATCGATGGAGCCATATGCCCGGCAATTGGGCATGATAGGACGCGGCTTGCCCATGATCTGCGTAAACGGCGCCGAAGTCCGTTCCCTCGATCTCGGTAAAATCCTGCGTCGAATAACCTTGTCTCCCGCCGACTGCGCCTTCGCGCTTGAGGTATTGCGGGAGTACGGCCTGCCCGTGCAGGCCTACGAGCCCGGCGTGATTATCGTCAGCGAGAAAAACGACTGGACGGAACGCGACAGCAAGCTTACCGGCCTGCCCAACAGAAAGGCCAAGGATTCCCAGGAACTCGCATCGATTCCTCGCAGCAAATTGCTGGCCTCGGGAGATCCGGTACGCATCGCGGAAGCTCTTCCCGCTATCAAGGAACGCCTGGCAGGCAAGGCCAATGTGCTGCTTTCCAAGCCGTATTTCATGGAAATTCTGCCTATGGGAGCAGACAAGGAACATGCCCTGGCATGGGTCGCCGCGAGGTTATCCATTCCGCAGGCGGAAGTCATGGCCATCGGCGACGCCCAGAACGACCTTGGCATGATACGGTGGGCCGGCTTCGGCTGTGCCCCCGCCGACGCTATCCCCGAGATTCTGGGACTGGCCAAGCATCACTCGAGGTTTTCCCACGAGCACGGCGCCGTCGCGGATCTGCTTGAACGCTTGGTGCTGTGCGGAAATAAATAGTGATTCGTCCTGCTAGGCTTTTGCTCTGCGCGCTGATTCTTTGCGCTTCATTATATTCAGCGACAGCCGAAGCAGGTGGGATGGTCCGGATTTTACTTCCCATAACGGGTAACCCGGAAGTGCTTAGGCAGAACTGGTATCCTGATGCATTTTTTGAGTTTAGCTTCCCTACTCGATATATTGATATTGTTCCGGTAATGGGACTTTTATTACAAGACCTCTATTACGAAACTTACTTTGGACTGGGTATTGGCCATCAGCTATTCGGTAAAAATAGCTATTCGCTTTATGGATTGGCATATAGCGGGCTCGGATATGATTTTTATGAAACCGGGGGAGGATCCGTATCCTTGCTTGCCGGTTGCATGGTAGAAAACAGATTTCAAATTGGGGAAAAATGGTCTCTCAACATTGCGTCAGGCATTGAATGGCGGACCCCGGTATGGGGCAGGTCGACATATCAATATCCGGTTTCATTTGTGTTGGGGTTCGGCTTCACCGATTTGAATTAAGATTCTTCCGCATCGTACAGCTACACGAACTTAAAGCGTCCGGGGTGCAGCTCAAGGCGCACCCCGACAATTTTTACAGCGGAGCCGTCCGCCCCTTGAGCCAGGCTTTTTCCTCTGGATTAAGCTTGGGCGCAAGTAGCTCGTACACCTTCGCGTGGTACTCGTCCACCCAGCGGCGCTCCTGTTTGGAAAGCATGTCCACGACGATGGCTTCCCGGTCGATGTGGCAGAACGACAGCATTTCGAAGCGCAGGAAGTTTCCGCCGTCGGGAGTGCTGCCGGCGTCGGTCACGAGCAGGGTATTCTCCAGCCGCACGCCGTGCCTGCCTTCCTTGTAGATTCCAGGCTCGTTCGTGATGACGTGGCCGGGTTCGAGCTTGATCGCGCTGAGCGATTGGTTGGCGAAGCGCGGGCCGGCTTCGTGAACGCCTAGGAGACAACCCACGGCGTGTCCCGTGCCGCACTTGTAGTCCAGGCCTTCTTTCCAGAGGGGTTGCCGGGCCAGGATGTCCAGATGCGTACCGGTGGTTCCCGCCACGAACTTGGCCTCGCACAGGGCAAGGTGGCCTTGGAGCACAAGCGTAAAATCGTGCCGCTGCTCTTCGGTCAGGGGGCCGAGCACGGCGGTGCGGGTAATGTCGGTGGTGCCGTCCATGTATTGCCCGCCCGAGTCTACGAGGAGGAATCCTCGGGGCTCGATTCGGCTGGCGTTTGCTTCGGTGGCCGAGTAGTGCATCATGGCGGCGTTGGAGCCGTATGCGGCTATGGTATGGAAGCTCGGTCCCATCCATGCTTCTCCGGTGGCGCGGAACCCCTCGAGCGCGGTATCGGCTCCGTATTCGGTAAGATGGCTTCCCGACGCGGCGCGCGCGGGTACTTCCTTCGTAAGCCAGTACAGGAATTTTTCCATCGCCGCGCAATCCTTGATATGGCAGGCGCGCAGGTGCGCAATCTCGGTCGCGTTTTTTATGGCCTTTATCTTGGTAACGAAATTAGCTTCCTCCATCCGCGCAGTGCCCACGGCGATATTTTGAACCAGCCACCAGTTGGACGCCTCCGGATCGTAGAGTACGACGTCGGATGCGCAGAGGCCTGCCACCGCTTTCGCTACTTCCGAGTAGGGTTTCAGATCGATGCCGTCAGCCGCGAGGATTGACGATAAGGACGCGGATGCTTTTCCGGGTTCCACGAAAAGCGTGGCCCGGTTCGGGGCTACCAGAAGGTAGGCGTACGCGACGGGCGTGCAGGCGACGTCGCCTCCGCGAATGTTAAGGAGCCAGGCGATGTCGTCCAGCGTAGACAAAAGATGGTGCGTGGCGCCTTTGGATGCCGTATCCGCGCGGAGCCGCGCGAGCTTCTCGGCGCGGGCCGCCCCGGTATAGTGGACCGGATGCTCGAAGATGGGGAGTGTGGGCAGCGCGGGGCGGTCTGTCCAGGCGTTACCGGCGAGGTCTCCGCTCGCGTCGAGGCAGAGGCGCGCGGGCGACAGGAGCTTCCCGAGCAAAGCCGCCGACGAGGCCGAGACGGCGCGCGGGTCCACGGCTACGGTGCCGCCTCCAGGCAGAGCGGCCGCGAGCCACGAAGCGGCGCGGCGGATGTCGTTGGCGAATCCGCCGGGAGTCACCTTGAGCAGCTCGATTCCCGCGGGGGAAATCTCCCGCTCGGCCTGGATATAGTACCTGCCGTCGGTGCATACTGCCGCGGCCGAAGCCGTTATTACCGCTGTGCCCATGGATCCTGTAAAGCCGGAAAAATACTCCCGGGCTTTCCAATAATCCGCAACGTACTCGCTTTGGTGCGCGTCCGCGCTCGGTATAATGACGGCATCGACGCCATGCGCCGCCATCTCGGCCCTCAAGGCCTCCAGTTTTTCTCGTATCGGTTTCATTGATTCTCCTCGCCGGGGTAATTGCCCGTGCAGTGCCCCGACATAATTGCCTGCCTGGGTACTTTCGTCAACATGAAATATTTCGTAACAAGACCTTTTCCGAGGCTGAAGTTACGGAATATTTTTTTCGATTTCAGCTTTGTGCCGATAATTATGGTGATATACTGTTCTATCATCGTACGCAAGGAGACTTTGATGTCGCAGGAATTTAAGGAAGTCGGTTCCAAGCATTGCTATTCGTGCATTCAATGGGATGGCCAGCGCACATACTACCCGGAAAAGAAACAGATCAAGGTGGATGTGGGCGCGCTCGGCAAATGCCGCGTCAGCCATCAGCCGATCAAAGGCTCCGGGCATTGCGAGCAGCATTTCCCGCTTAGATAGGAGGATTCAAAATGGACATTGCGCAAATGTCGATGGAACTTTCTCAGGCAAAACTTCAGGAAAGCGTCGGTGTGGCGGTGCAGTCCCTGGCCATGAAGGACGCGGGCAGCCAGAGCGCCCTGCTGCAAAAACTCATGGACAGCGCCGTTATCAAAGATCCCGAGCTGGGAGCCGTCATCGACCTGAAAGGTTGATTCGGTCTTTTGCTTCCCCATTCTTCTCCTCGATGACCATGCGCCTTCGGCGTGGTTGTCCTTTAAGCCGGATGTTCGTATAATTAAAACAAGAGGCACGCGTCATGGACAAATCAAATGGAACATCTGCGCTTAATATGGCCGAGCATTTTACCCTTGAGCAATGGCGCGCTTGGCCCGAGGACGAACGCTGGGAACTGATCGATGGAATCGCCTTTGCCATGAGCCCTGCGCCACGGGTTTCGCATCAAAATTTTTCCGGTGAAATTTTCTATGCATTAAAGAAGCATCTTCAAGGAAAGCCATGCCGAGCTTTTATGGCCCCGCTGGACGTTTTTTTTGCCGATGCCAAAAAAGACGCCAAGGATACCGTGGTTCAACCTGATGTGCTGGTCGTCTGCGATGAAAAAAAGGTCGCCGACGACGGCATCCATGGCGCTCCGGATTTTATCGTCGAAATTCTTTCAGAGTCTACGGCGTATAAAGACTGGCATGTGAAAAAAGCCCTGTACGAACGCTTCGGGGTACGGGAATATTGGCTGGTGAGCCCCGATACTGGTTCCGTATTCCGCTACGTCCTCAAGGACGGCCGCTACGGTCCCGTTACCGAAATTCTGCGCGGCGAAACAGTGGAATGCACCGCAATTCCGGGTTTTTCCTGGCAATCCCCCGAATAGCGGGAGCCGCTACTTCAAGTTTTCTTCCGTGTATAAAAGCAGTTCCACCATGCGCTCAAGCAGCTCTTCCTTCGTTGATTCGGGGAAGTTGGCCAGCACGAGCTCCTTGGTGTACAGCTTGGTAATGTACTTGAGCTTGGCCGCGTTGTGCCGCGAGGCATAGATAAAGTCCGCGTGCGCCTTGTTTATGATGATAAGCGCGCGGTCCCGGTCGTACTTGGATCGCCACAGTTCACCGGGCGCGCGCTGGAACGTATAGCCGGGCAAGCCGTGGCGCGAGCCGCTGCCTCCGGCTTTTCCGCGCGGTATCAGATCCGCCGTCACGGTTATGTACGCGGTGGCCGAGCATGTCTGCTCTCCCTGGGTGGCGCTTACCTCGATCAGGGCGACTCCGGGTTCTTCCGATGCCTGGTATTCCGCGAATTCCGAATCGCCTCCCTGCAGAGCGCCTCCGCCCTCGGTTACCTGCCATGCGAACGAGACGCCGGAATCCACGAGGCGCTTGGACTTGTCCCTGGCGATGGCGTGAAGATTTTTTGATTCGCCTACGCCGATAACGCTGGACCCCGGCGAGATGATTACCTTGAACAAGGCGCCGGCGTACTCGAAGAAGCTGCGCTGCTTGTCTTCATTATACGCTTCTCCCGTCGGTTCCTCGGGTATATAGGCTCCAAAGGAAGCGTCGTCCGGGTTGGGGGGAACGGTCGGTCCGCCGGGAGTTTCGGAGTCCGGGGCAGCCGAGGCGTCGAGGTTGCCGGGAACAGGCGCGAAGCCGTCCGCGCTGCCCGGAAGATTCCCCGAGCCTCCGCCGCTCCCCGGCTCGGCGCCAGAACCGTCCTTGCCCGGCCGCGTCTGCTTTACCTGCGCTTGCAGCCAGTAATATTCCTCGCTGGGCAACAGTAAAAACGCTTCCTTGAGAGCCTTGGTTACTTTATGCAGGATGGCTTTGCTGGCTTCTTCTTCCTCGGCCTTTTTCTGCGCTTCTATAACCAGGCTCAAGGCTTCGCCTACGGGCGCAAGCGACGCGATGAGCGATTCGTATGCTTCGTCCAGCAGTATGCCGTCGCGCGTGCCCGGCGTCAGCCTCAGGAACGACGCGTCGATAATGCCCTCGATTATATTGGAATTCCATGGAGCCGAGGAGAATTCGTCAAGCTTGGAGATATCGGGAATTACGCGGGTGCCCAGTTTGTACAGGCCGATGGCGTTTTCTCCCGAGGGCTCCGTTACATAAAGTTCGCAGTACACCTCGCCCAGCGGGCTTTTCGTCTCCGGTATGGAATGGATGAGCCGACCCCGGAATTTCCGCGGCTCAACGACAAGCTCACGCCTGGCCGCCCGGTCGATGATGCGGACCTTGACGCCGCTCTTGGCGATGCGGTCTCGCAGTTCCGAGGCGAGGTAATTCTGTATCTTGTCCGTGGAAAGCTGCCGTAAGCCAGGCAGGAGCGGCGTTATGTGCAGCTCGGTGCCGGTTCCCGGGAACAGCGCGGGCACGTCCCGCAGAGAAAAGGCCGGGTTGCCCTTGACGAGGCGCATGTTCCTCGTCTGGCCGCTTTTCCCGGTGGAGGTGAGGGTGCAGGTTTCTCCCACGGTCCAGAACGACAGGAGTCCGATGCCGAATTCTCCCTGGAGGCCTTTGACGCCGCCTTCTTTTAGCTGGCGCTTTACCGAGTCGCCTATGTGCGTGGCTACGTAGCGGAAGTCGTCGATGCCTTGGCCGTCATCGATGATCTTCAGGTACTGGTCGCCTTTTTCCTTGCCGCGGATTATGGCGACGTTGCGGGCGCCGGCGTCTATGGAATTTTCCACGAACTCGGCGATGGCTTTGAGAGGATTGTTCTGGCTCTGGGCGATGATGCTGATGGCGTTCCAGTGATCGCCGATTTTCAGCCGGCCGCCCTCGTCGTTCTGGTCGAGGCTCATTCCGTTTTTGCCGTTGCTTCCTTGTCGCGCTTTTTCTTTACGTCCTCCGCCTTGCGGGATATGCGGTTCCAGACCGCGGACATACCCATGGCTTTCTTGGCGATGGACAGGGTTTCGCGCGCCTCCTGGCGCATGAGCATGGTGCCGTCGTAGACCACTTCGTCTGCAAGGCCCGGTTGCGATTCGTACTTGGCGCGGCGTTCGCGGATGGGGTCCAGGAAATGGTTCAGGGCGATTACGAGCTTTTGCTTAACTTCCACGTCGCCGACCTTGCCCAGACGGTAGCGTGTCTTCAAGTCCTCTATTTCCGCTTTGTTGGGGTTGAACGCGTCGTGGTACTGGAACACGGGGTTTCCCTCCACGGTACCGGGAATGTCGGCGCTGGTGCGCTTGGGGTCGGTATACATGGACATGACGCGTTTTTCCACGGTCTTGGCGTCGTCCGACAGGAAGATGGCGTTGTTGAGGCTCTTGGACATTTTTGCGTCGCCGTCCAGTCCCACGAGCGAGCCGAAATCGGAGACCAGCACTTCGGGGATGGGAAAGGTGTCCCCGTACAGGAAGTTGAAGCGGCGCGCGAGCTCGCGGGTTATCTCAACGTGCGCGACGTTATCCTTGCCTACCGGGACAAGGTTGGCGCGCGGCAGGAGTATGTCGGCGGTCTGCAGCACGGGGTAGGCCAGCAGGCCCAGCGGCATTTCCTCGATGCCCGCGCCTTGGGCCATTTCCTTGAGGCTGGGTATGCGGGACAGGCGCGGTACCGTGACGAGGTTCTGGAAATACAGCGCCAGCTCGATTACTTCGGGCACCGCCGACTGCAGGTAGATGACGCTCTTGGCCGGGTCGATCCCGCAGGACAGGTAGTCCAGGGTCGCCGAGCGCACGTTGTCCGCCAGCAGCTCGATATTTTCTTTTTCCGGTTTGGTGGTAAGCGTGTGCAGGTCCGCGATTATGAAGAAGCACTCGTACTCGTCCTGCAGGCGCACGCGGTTTTTAAGCGAGCCTACGTAATGGCCGAGGTGCAGTTTTCCCGTGGGGCGGTCGCCGGTCAATATTCTTTTTCTGGGTTCCATGATGTGTCTCCGATCGTTATGGTTTTAGGGGGCCGGAGAGTGGGCGGGTTATCTATCGCGAGCCGGCCGGGGCTTCGCGACACGGCGTACGGGTAGGTACGGCGCGGATACCCGCCGGTCGCCATGACCACGCGCTCCGGAATTTTCGGCTGAGGAAAAATCGTGCTTCGTCAACATTCGATTCCAACATGGCCAGATTGTAACAGGTTTTTACGTGGAAGCGCAAGTTGTCTGCTATTCTTCGGCGGACAGCGTCGAGAGCAGGCGGAACCTGTCCATCATGGAACGGTGGCTGAACGGCCCCGTGTTGGTAAGCAGGATGCCGATGAGGTTCTCACGATAATCTACATGGAAATACGGGTTGTACGGAGCGCCGGCCCAGTAGATTTCCTCCGGCGAGGAGACCTCTCCGAAGTCTTCGGGCGACGTTATGATTCCAACGCCCAGGCCGTAGCCTTTTCCTTTGCCGGCCATTTTTCCCGCATGGTTGCCCGTCATGAGTTCCACGGTTTTTCTGCCGAGCAGGCGGGATCCTTCGTGCTTTCCGAAATTCAGGAGAAGTTTGGCCACGATGAGGAAATCGCCTGCGGTGGTGACGATTCCGCCGTGCGAGCTCCACCAGCCGCCGCCTCCGGAAAGGGCGGAGGGGGTATGCAGGTACACCGAGTTTTTCTGCGAGTCGTCGAGCTCGAGTTTTCCGTTTTGGTACAGGTAGGAACTGGGCAGCTGTCCGGCCTTTTCCCGCGGTACGGTAAAATAAGTATTCTTGAGGCCGAGCGGCGCGAATATCCGCTTTTCGCAGAATGCATCCAGAGGCATTCCCGAGACGATTTCCACGAAATAACCGAGCACGTCGTAGGAATAGCTGTATACCCAGCGTTCCCCGGGCTGAAACGCAAGGGGAATCGACGCGGCCGCGGCCACGAAATCCTTGAGGGATTTGTTCCAGGTTCTGAATCCGGCTTCCAGATAGAGCTTGTCCGAGGGAGTGTCGCCGATCGTATACACCATGCCGGACGTGTGGTTGAGGAAATCCCGGATGGTGGGCTTGGTTTTTGCCTCCATCGTTGCCGTGGAATCCGCGCCGGCGAATACCTTGATGCCCTTGAACTCGGGTAGATACTCCTCGATCGGGTCGCATAAAAGAAAATGTCCTTCCTCATAGAGCATCAGAACCGCGAGCGACGTAAAAACTTTCGTCATCGAGGCTATAGGAAAGAGGGCGTCGTTCCGCATCGGCATCGATTCTTCGGAATCCATCCAGCCGTAGGCTTCGAAATGCCGGAGCTTGCCGTCCCGCTCGATGAGCGCGACGGCCCCGGCTAATTCCTTTGCGCCCACCAGACGGTCGAAAAAACGGTTCACCCTGGAAAGACGAAGATCGATGCCCTTGCTCACGGCAGGTTCCTTACTTGTTCCCGCACAGCTTTTCCAGCCTGTCCACGAGGCCTTCCAGTACGCCGAACGTTTTTTCAATGGCGGCGGGCGTTCGCATGTCCACGCCCGCTTTCCTGAGGATTTCCACCGAGTAGTCCGAGGAGCCCGCCGACAGGAAATCCACGTAGCGCGATGCGGCCGCGGTGTCCCCGGCCAGGATGGGGCCGGCCAGCGCGTGCGCCGCGCTGATGCCCGTGGTGTATTGGAACACGTAGTAGTTCATGTACAGGTGGCTGAACTGGGCCCAGGTGCTGCCTTCGCGGTGCCTGTCCATCCGCACTTCTCCGCCGTAGCCTTCGGCGAACAGGTCCGCCATCAGCTCGTTCATGTCGCCTGCGGTAAGACCCTGTCCCCGCTCGATGCGCTGATGCGTTTCCAGCTCGAACCTGGCCAGCGTTGGCATTATAAAGAAGTAACGGTGGATGTTGTCCATCGCCTCCTCGATGAGGGCGATCTGGAACTGAGGATCCTTTTCCGTCTCGAAAAGCCGTGCCCGAACCATGGCTTGGTTGAAGTTGGACGCGACTTCAGCCAGGAACATGCTGTAGTCCGAATAGATGGCCGGCTGCTTTTTCCAGGTATGCCAGCTGTGCATGGAGTGGCCGAGCTCGTGGGCCAGCGTGCTCATGGACGAAAGGTCGTCCGTATAGCTTACTTTTATGAATGGGTGCATGCCCTGGGCGCCCGTGGAAAATGCGCCCGAGCTTTTTCCCTTCGTCGGGTAAACGTCCACCCAGCGCTCTTCCATGCAGCCCCTGCGGAGCTGCGTTACATATTCTTTACCGAGGGGCTCGAGGGCTCCGCATATCCAATCCACCGATTTTTGGTAGGGAACCACCGGCTGAACCTTGGCGATGGGCGCCCATATGTCGCAGTGCTCCAGCTTTTCCACTCCCAGCGCCTGCCTGCGCACGCGCCAGTAGCGGTGCCATATCGGCAGGTTTTTCCGGAAGGTTTCCACGGTGGAGTCGAACACCGAGCGCGGTATGTCGCTCTCGAAGAGGGCGGCCTCCACGGAGGAGTCGAATCGCCGGGCGCGCGCGAGGAACACGTCGGATTTCATGGCCGTTACCAGGGAGGAGGCCAAGGTGTTTTCATGCTCGATGTGGGCGTCGCAGTAGCTGTTCCAGGCGCTGCGCCGCACTTCCCGGTCAGGGTCCGCGAGAAGCTTCTCGACGCTGCTCTGCACTACTTCCGCGCCGTTGCAGGCGGGCTTGAATTTGAGGTCGGCGTCCACGAGCATGTCGTGGGTGTTCTGCACGCTTTGGAAAACCTCGAAAACGGAGCCCAGGATTTCCTCCACCTCGGCCGAACGTACGTGCAGTTGCTTGCGGAACAGGTCGTGCGCATAGTGCGCGTAGAGGGCGAGCCGCGGTTCCGAGGCTATCCAGGAATCGATCTTGGCTTTGCCCAGCGACAGGATTTCAGGATCCATGAAAGCGACGGCGGCCATGAACTGGCCGAAAAGCCCGCCGGCCTGCCCGTTGAGCGACTGGGCTTCCTCGTCACCCGTGTCCACGGCCTGCGACATCGATGCGTAGACATACAGGTGCTCCGTACGCTTCAACAGCGCAAGCATTTGCTCCAAGATGTCGGCAAGGGTTGCGGCGCTGCCCGAGCAGATCGTGCCGGCTTTGCCCGCCAAGGCGGGGAGCTCAGCCATGACGGCTGAATATTCTGTCTGCCAGGCGGCGCGGTTCGCATAAACGCTCTCGGCGTTCCAGAGATACTTTTTGTCCATGGACGATCTGTCCGGAGTCTTCGTAGTGTTCATGGGAACGTACTATAAACCCCTTTTGCGTACCTGGCAACCTTTCAGGTTTTATAAGCCGGTTTCCTGAGATGACAGACTCAAAAAATCGTGCCATAATATGTCGTTTTAACGAGATTTTCAGGCATTTTAGCCATTGAATCACCAATATGCAGAATCATGTCGAATAACTTCGCAAAAGACGCGGAAATTGCATATATCGTGCGGTATATTCGAGACTGTTTGCATCGACGGAGGATATTTTGAGAAGTAAAGTAGCGCGCATTCTTATTACGCTGGCTGTGATCGGGATAATAATCTCTTTGTCTGCCTGCAATTATCCTATCTCGGGCAGTGTGTGCAAGAGCGCGGACATCAAATTTAGTTTTGTCGTACAAGGTTTGTCTTCCCAAGCCGCCGCTACGAACGGTTCCCGGCTCTTACTGCCTACCGCAAAAACGCTCACGGTTACGCTCACTCCCTTGGCGGAAAACTTGAGCACTGCGGATTCCAAGTCCGCACCTATTCCTGATGGAATTACAAAAGCTACGATTCCGGTATCTTTTCCCGGAAAAATCGTGGGTAAGTATTCCATAAAAGCAGAAGCCGTGAATGACGCAGGCGTCGTTTTGTTTTTCGGCGTCGGGGATATCGATCTCGCGAAAAGCCCGAGCCTGACGCTCTATATGCTGCCGGTGGCGCACACGAGCGACGGAAAATTTGTTCCGCTGGAATCCGGCAAGGTCTTAAGCGTGAGCGTTCCCGCGGAAACCTCGGTGACGTATCGCATACCTCCGGAAGCGCAGCTCGCGCCCAGCGACAACGCCATGCACCTGTATATTGAAAAAGACGACGCCCTCGCGGTGTTCATGCAGAATACAGACGGAACCCCCGTCTCGGGCGGCGTGTTCGCTTCCACGGGTGACGTTTATGTTACGTTGCACAATCCGGGCGCCGCGGCATCGCCGGCGACGATCTACCTGAATATTTCGCAGGCCGTGGTTACGGTAAGCCTGAATAATCCAAGCCAGCCGGTAATCAGCGCGTCCGGGCAGGCGGTAACATTGAACAAAACGGTACCGGAAGCCATGACGGTCGTCGTCTCCACGACCGGCTTGTCCGCCTTCGACTGGTGGCTGGACGGCGTGAGCTTGGCTACGGGAAACGGTAGCGACTCAGTAACCATAAGCAGCGATACGTTGAGCCTTGGGCTGCATAACCTCTCGCTGTTTTTTACGGATTCGCTGGGCGTTTCGCATTCCGTTTCTTTGCTTGATTTCAACGTCGTGGCCCAGTAGGAGCATGTATATGAAGATTAACAGAAATATAACCAAGATTGGCGTTTTGGCGCTGGCGATACTCGCCGCGTCGGTCGCATGCAAGAGCCCTGTGCAGCCCGGCGGCGCTTCGTGCAAGCTCGCCGCCTTGAGCGTAGCGGTAGGCGGGCCTCAGACCGGCCAGAAGACGCTTTTGCCAGCGGCACTGCTGCCTTCCGCGCTTACGTACGACCTTACGCTGACCAGAAGCGGTTATACGACGGTTACAAAAACTTCCCTGGCCTACGACGCCATCGCGGCGGCGGACCTTGAGCCGGGTGCCTGGAGCCTCGCGCTCACCGCGTATTTGGGCACCGATGCGGTGTTC
The DNA here is from genome assembly GCA_964485395.1 of uncultured Treponemataceae bacterium. Lineage (GTDB taxonomy): Bacteria > Spirochaetota > Spirochaetia > Treponematales > UBA12059 > JANNSO01. Next base: position 188,665 of record CAZAJF010000003.1, read on the forward strand.
GGCGCTACGCAGGACGTTACGCTGGGCGCAGGACCCAATGCGGTAGCAGTATTGCTCGATCCTCTTCAGCCGGGCTCTGGCGCCGGGTCCTTCACGTATGAGCTGAACCTGCCTGCGGGAAGCGCGTATAATGCGCAGGTGTATTTATCCAAGGTAAAGGCCGATATCCAGTCGAGCGACGCCGGGGTTCTCGCGCTCATCGACAAGACAGCAAGCGCGGGCGTCACGAACGACTTGGCCAACGCCGTAACGCCAAAGCTCAGTTTTAACATGACGGCCCTTGAGAGCGGCATCTATTACCTGCGGATAGACTTGCGCAAGGGCGCGGTGCTGAATACCGCCCTCAAGGCTACCAAGCACCTGCAGCTTGTGTACATATATAATAACCGGGTAAGTACGGCGCCCGCGGTGACGTTGACCGATGCCGAACTGGGCAGCGCGCCGGCGGTTCCATCCGGCCTCGTCTTTTCGGTTTCCGGCTCTACGGTAACTTTAGCGTGGACGGACAATTCCAATACCGAGGAAAAATTCTATGTTTACCGCGATGGTACAAAAGTATACGAGGTTATAGGCGGTACGAGCGGCTTCAGCTATGTCGATGCGGCGGCCGGCTCGGGCGGCGCAAGCGACGCGCATACCTATGAAGTGTCCGCATGGAACGAGTTCGGGGAATCCGCGCGCGCTTCGGGAGCCTGGCAGGGCAGCGGGACGGTAACGGTAAGCATCTCGCTTGCAAATAAAGTAATAACATTTACGCCGGCGACAGTCAGCGCCGTTCAAGGCACGGCCCTCAGCGTAACGACCAATGCCGGAGCCGGTTTCTCGGGCTGGAAATGGTACCGCGATGGGATTCTCGACGCGCTGAATACAACGAGCGTTTACACGTGGACGCCCGGCGTTGCCGACATCGGTACGCATACGCTCTCGGTCAGCGTGCTCTACGACGGCGTTGCGTTTTCGGGAGACCTGCCCGTCACGGTAAGCACGGCGGCCAGTGTGCAATATTCACTTGCGTACAGTAACCGAGGTGCGGACGGCGGAACGGCACCGGTTGATGCGACAGTTTATACAAGTGCCCAATCGGCGACCGTGCTCGGTAACACCGGAAATCTAACCAAGTCAAAAGGCGGGGTGCCATCGGAATTTTTTAGATGGAATACTGCCTTGGACGGAAGCGGTGCGAATTATATGCCCGGCGGAACCATCCCCATGACGGCGAATGTAACCCTTTACCCTCAGTGGTTCGAGGTAGGCGCAAGAGGGCCGGCAGGCGGGTATATTTTCTATAACCAAGGCGACGTGATAAACGGCTGGAGGTATCTTGAGGCCGCACCGACGGACCAAAGTACCGGCGCGCCGTGGAGCCTCGGTTTTTTAGTGCTGGGAGAAGTCAATGGGATTGGCAACGGCGTAGGTATTGCCAATACGAATTCTATCATACGCACCGTGGGCAATACTGGTACCTACGCAGCAAAGCTCTGTGCCGATTTGACGGTTGCCGGCTATTCCGACTGGTATTTACCCACAGTCCTCGAGCTTCAACAGATGAACCTTAACTTGCATCACGCCGGCTTGGGCGGCTTTGTCGACGATCAGTACTATTGGTCATCGCTGTATGGCTATAGCGGCCCGGATCAAAACTCCTTGAATTATCATTTTTTCGCCGGCGACACGCCTACGGGAAATGGTTCCCCTCAAACTCAAAACTTTTATGTGCGCGCCGTGCGCGCCTTTAAATCGGCTAATCCTACGTACGCGGTAACCTATATAGGAAACGGGGCGACCGGCGGAACGGCGCCGATCGACACCGCCGGTTATGAAGCAGGCGATACGGTAACGGTAAAACTCAACTTGGGCAACTTGGTTAAGAATACGACTACCTGCTATATGTGGAACACAAAGGCGGACGGTACAGGCATCAGCTACGTTGCCGGCTCGGGCACCTTTACGATGCCGGCCGACAATATTACCCTGTATGCGCAGTGGGGTAATCTTTATGTTACCGGCAGCTCCGTAGCCGGAAAAGCGGGATACTGGCAGAACGGTATTTGGAATACCCTGGTAAGCCCCAGACCGACCGCTTTCGCACTTGCAATCCGGGAATCCGGCGCTAACATTTTCATAATGGGCAATTATCATGATGATTGGCATGGAAAAGGTATTTATTGGACAGATGGAGCGGTCACCACCGTCGATGATTCCAATTCTTTCTTTCATGCGGCCACGACTGCTTTTGACGTCTATGCCGGTAACGTCTACTCACTCGCGCGCGCCACGAACGATACCCAAACTTTATATGGAATGCCTTATTGGATGGGAACCACCTTTGGCGCGAATTTCGCCGTTTCGATCCCCGCGGCAAGTCCTTTCCCCACTCCACTGGCAGCGGTGAAGACCGCTACGGAGCTATGGGTTGGCGGCTATGTAGCGAATAAAGCCGATTCCGATGCCGGTACCAATCTCCAAGCTTTTGTGAGGAGTTTAACCGGCAGCCAGATTATCCTGTCCGGAGGCACGGCCGTCTATTCGCTGGCGGTGTCCGGCAGCAACATCTATGCCGTGGGCACCAACGGCGGCACGCAGGCGGTACTATGGACTTCGACAAACGGCGGCACCAGCTTCTCCGTCGCGACGGAGCTCTGGAGCGGATCCGGAAAGTGCGCGGCTACGAAGATTCTTCTGGACGGCCCTGACATCTATATCGTAGGCACGGACGGTACCAACGCTATCTACAAGAAAAACGCGGAAGCCGCAAGAATTCTCAGCGGAGGCGCCATGGCTTCGTCGATCGCGGTATACAATGGAAACGTGTTTGCTTGCGGGTCGGACGACACCACCTTTATGCCAACGCTGGGTTATTGGAATGCCTGCGCTTCGCGGAAGGCCCTGCTTTGGGTGAACGGTTCCTTGGTCAGCCTATCCAGCCACGCAACCGTGGCTACCATGGCCACGGACATTATTTACGTACCATAAAAGGATATTCTATGAAAAGGTTTTTATCGATCCTTGCGTCCGCCGCCATTCTCGTTTCCTGCTCCAATCCGCTCGCCGACAAGGCAAACGGTAAAGGAATCGTAACTATAAGCATTGCGGACGCCCGCGGCGGCGATTCCGCTTCCCGTACCGTGCTGCCGGAAATAGCCGTCGTAATCGATACGTATACGGTAACGCTTACCAGCAATGCCACGCCGCCTTTCGCGACTAAAACGCCGCCTTCCATTCCGAAAACCATCAACTCCCTCGCCATTCCGGATGTGGAGAACGGCAGTTGGAATATCCAGGTCGACGCCAAAGACTCTGGCGGCGTCGTCGTCGCCAGAGCGATCGCGGTGAACCAAACTGTCGCCAGCACCGGGCTTAGCGTAGCCCTTGCGCTGACCCCGGTACTTACCGGAGGAGCCGGCAATCTGTCGCTAACGGTGGATTTTCCCGCCGTAACCAACATCAATTCGATTTCCTGTTCCTTGGAAAACGCCGACGGGACAGTCTCCTCAACCGTGCCGACCGTTTCCGGCTTTACCGGTACCGATCCAAAAAGCGTAACGATAAGCGCAACGGGCTTGAGCAGCGGTATCTACTCCCTGGTCATGAACTTCACCGGAGGCGGCGTGATCGTGGGTACGTTTCGCGAATCGGTGCTGATTTCTTCCGGCTTGACGAGCGACAAATGGGTGGCGGCGGATGGTACTCTGACAGACCGGCGCGTTTTTTCTGCATCGGAATTTGGCAACTCCAATTCAGATTTGTCAGGCTTGCTCGTTGCCGGTTTAAACGCGACGCAGTTGCCGTTCGTGAATGGAACCCTGGATTACACTGTATCCGACCTTCCCCGCGACACGTTGGTCTTTACGCCTACCGAATCTGTTCCCGGCCAGAAAATCGAGTATGAATGGAATCAGCCGGGCACGGTGGCATCGATAGTCAGCGGGAGCGCTTCCATTCCGCTGGCGCTGAAATCCGGGCGTAATACCCTCGATATCTTTGTTACCTCTCCGAATCGGGTTACCCAGAAGAATTACCGGCTCACAATCAATCAAAATAATTTTTATACGAGCTCAAGCGCCGTGGCCATGCAGATGGCCAAAGTTCCCGCGGGAATGTTCCAGCGGGATGCGACTGCGACGAACACTTCATATGTAAGCGAATTTATGATCGGTAAATACGAGGTTACGCAGGCTCAATGGCGCTTAGTCGCCTCAACGACGTACCCGGCGGGTACCAGCGATTGTCTCCTGCCTATCGCGGGTACGCTTACCTGGTACGACATGATAGGTTTCTGCAATGAACTGAGCTTGATGGAAGGTCTTGATCCTGTATATTCGATTGCGGGTTGGAATGGGCTTTTCCCGGTTTCTACTGCTTCGGTGGTCAGCGCCGATTGGACTAAAAATGGCTATCGTCTGCCTACGGAAATGGAATGGATGTGGGCAGCCATGGGAGCCGCCAATGACCGGTTTCAGGGATATACCGGAATCGGTACCAACACGAAGGGGTATTCCAAGGCTTTTGCCGGGGATTCAGGCAGCAATGCAGCGAGCGATTATGCCTGGTACGGTTGCGCTATGCAGGCTGTCGGGCAGAAACTTCCCAACGAATTGGGACTTTACGATATGAGCGGCAACGTGTTCGAATGGTGCTGGGATAAGGGGGATTATCCCCCCCTGGCGTATCCGATCGGGGCGCTTACCAATTACCGCAACGAGTCGGAATTATATCGCGTGGATCGCGGAGGATCGTTTTTTAGAGGGACGGGCGAATTGGCGATTGCATACAGGATTGCGGCTGATCAAGCCGGCCAAGGCGCTGACCTCGGATTTCGGGTGGCGCGAGGACTCGAGAAGGTATTCGTCTACGTAACCAATCAGGATGACGACAGCATTTCCGTTTTCCGCTTGAATCAATACACGGGTAGCCTTGTTTCCCAAGGCGCGCCGGTACCCTGTCCGGACCCGTTCCGAATCGCCATCGACCCCTCGAAGCGATTTCTGTATACCGCCAATAAAACTTCCGACGGCGTTAGCGCCTACTCGATCTCCAGGTCTTCCGGTTTGCTTTCGAATATAGGCATCTATTCTCCCGGGTCGTCTCCCCAGGATATCGTGGTAGACGAGGGCGGAAAGTACGTGTACGTCGCGAATGGCGCCAGCGAGAACATACGCGCATATTCTATCAACCAAACCACCGGCGCGCTGACAAGCTTGCCTTTTGCCTATGCCACCGCGGCGGGAGGACAACCGATGTCCCTGGCCATCAAGGGTAATTTCCTGTACTGCGTCAACTATTTTGCTGCCGCGTCCGCAAGCGCAATCCAGAGTTTTCCCATCGATCCGTTTACCGGAGAACTCGGGGCGGCATCGAACGCTCCGGCGGCGATAGACGGGCATCAAAACGGTCTTGGGATCAGCGACAAATATATGTATCTGGGAAATGGCTGGGGACCCTACGGAATCAGGAGCGCCATGTTCGATCCGACGACCGGGGTAATCGGAGCTTTAGTCAATACCGCCACATCCGCATGGCCCCTGCAAGATGCGATATGCGTCGATCCCCAGGGACAATACGTATTCTACCCGGTGTCCGGTCCCGCCGGATTATGGCGGGTAACTTTGGACAATGGGACCGGTTCCGTCGCGGCGCATGCGAATTCAGGTCTTGTGATCTCCTATGCCGCATTTGATCCGACCGGCGCCTTTGTGCTCGGCCTGGAAGGCACGACTCTCCGCGCGTATTCCCTGGATCGCAGCACGGGCGACTTGACGGTTCCCGATCCTTCGTCCACTACCGGCGCCGGGCCAACTTCCGTCGTTACCGTGAGCATCCCTTAATTTTGATTTCTTGGAAGAGGGAGTTCCGAGTCGTCCGTGCCCCTTGATTGAAGCTTAAAGCGGCGTTGATAGGAAGTTCGCCTGTCAACGCCGCTTTTTTGTTCTGCGGGTGAGGCTAATTAAATTTAATTTCAACTCTTTTGCGTACGGGGTGGCTGTTTATATTTTAATTTGACAGTACAATTAATCATTTGCGCAATTTCGCTGCTAAAAAAGGAATGCGTAGTTATAGATGGTTTTTTAGATGGAGGATATCTTGATTAAAAAAGAAATGCGTTTTTGCAGCTGGAGTTTTATCATACCAGCGGTTTTTCTGCTGTTTGCCTGCAGTTCCCCTATACCGGGCAGTGCGTGCAAGAGCGCGGACATAAAGCTCAATTTCGTCGTACAAGGTTTGCCTTCCCAAGCCGCCGCTTCCAACGGTTCCCGGCTCTTACTGCCCACCGCAAAAACGCTCACGGTTACCCTTACTCCCTTGGCGGAAAACTTGAGCACTGCGGATTCCAAGTCCGCGCCTATTCCTGATGGAAGTACAAAAGCCTCGATTCCGGTATCCTTTTCCGGAAAGATCGTGGGCAAGTATTCTGTAAAGGCAGAAGCCATGAATGACGGGGGTGATATTTTATTTTCCGGCGCCGGGGATATCGACCTCGCGAAAAGCCCGAGCCTGACGCTCTATATGCTGCCGGTGGCGCACACGAGCGACGGAAAATTTGTTCCGCTGGAATCCGGCAAGGTCTTAAGCGTGAGCGTTCCCGCGGAAACCTCGGTGACGTATCGCATACCTCCGGAAGCGCAGCTCGCGCCCAGCGACAACGCCATGCACCTGTATATTGAAAAAGACGACGCCCTCGCGGTGTTCATGCAGAATACAGACGGAACCCCCGTCTCGGGCGGCGTGTTCGCTTCCACGGGTGACGTTTATGTTACGTTGCACAATCCGGGCGCCGCGGCATCGCCGGCGACGATCTACCTGAATATTTCGCAGGCCGTGGTTACGGTAAGCCTGAATAATCCAAGCCAGCCGGTAATCAGCGCGTCCGGGCAGGCGGTGACGCTGAACAAGACCGTGCCTGAGAGCATGACGGTCGCCGTCTCCACGGCCGGTTTGTCCGCCTTCGACTGGTGGCTGGACGGCGTAAGCCTGGTTACAGATAATGGTGCTGCCTCGGTAACCATAAGCAGTGATACGCTAAGCCTTGGGTTGCATAACCTCTCGCTGTTTTTTACGGATTCGCTGGGCGTTTCGCATTCCGTTTCTTTGCTTGATTTCAACGTCGTGGCCCAGTAGGAGCATGTATATGAAGATTAACAGAAATATAACCAAGATTGGCGTTTTGGCGCTGGCGATTCTTGCCGCGTCGGTCGCATGCAAGAGCCCTGTGCAGCCCGGCGGCGTTTCGGATAAGCTTGCCACCTTGAGCGTAGCGGTAGGCGGTGCCCAGTCCGGCCAGAAAACGCTGCTGCCCGCGGCGCTGCTGCCTTCTGCGCTTACGTACGACCTTATGCTGACCAGAAGCGGTTATACGACGGTTACAAAAACTTCCCTGGCCTACGACGCCATCGCGGCGGCGGACCTTGAGCCGGGTGCTTGGAACCTCGCGCTCACCGCGTATTCGGGCACCGACGCGGTGTTCAGCGCCACGCAGGATGTTACGCTAGGCGCAGGACCTAACGCGGTATCCGTGTTACTGGACCCCATACAAACGGCAGCCGGTACCGGGTCGTTTACCTATGAGCTGAACCTGCCTGCGGGCAATGCGTACAATGCGCAGGTGTTTTTGTCTAAGGTAAAGGCTGATATCCAGTCGAGCGACGCCGCTGTTCTCGCGCTCATCGACAAGACGGCCGACGTGGGCGTTTCCAACGACTTGGCCAATACAACTGCGCCAAAGCTAAGCTTTAACTTGACGGCGCTTGAGAGCGGCGTCTATTACCTGCGGATAGACTTGCGCAGAGGCGCGGTGCTGAATACCACCCTCAAGGCTACCAAGCATCTGCAGCTTGTGTACATATATAATAACCGGGTAAGCACGGCGCCCGCGGTAACGTTGACCGATGCCGAGCTTGGCAGTGCTCCGGCCGTTCCGTCCGGCCTCGTTTTTTCGGTTTCCGGCTCCACTGTGACTTTGGCCTGGACGGACAATTCCAATACCGAGGAAAAATTCTATGTTTACCGCGATGGTACAAAAGTATACGAGGTTATAGGCGGCACGAGTGGCTTCAGCTATGTGGATGCAGCGGCCGGCTCGGGCGGCGCAAGCGACGCGCATACCTACGAAGTGTCCGCCTGGAACGAGTTCGGCGAATCCGCGCGCGCTTCAGGCGCGTGGCAGGGCAGCGGAACGCTAAGCATCTCCCTTGCAAATAAAGTAATAACATTTACGCCTGCCACGGTCAGCGTCGTTCAAGGCACAGCCCTCAGCGTAACGACTAACGCCGGAGCCGGTTTTTCCGGCTGGAAGTGGTACCGCGACGGTACGCTGGACGCGCTGAATACCACGAGCGTATACACATGGACACCTGCGGTGATCGATGTGGGACTGCACATTCTTAGTGCCAGCGTGCTATACAACGGCCTCAGCTACTCGGGAGACCTTACCGTTTCAGTTGTCGGCGTGGCAAACGCTCAATATTCCCTGATATACAGCAACCAAGGAGCGGACTTCGGAACCGCGCCGATCGATGCAAAGGTTTACTCAGGCGGACAATCAGATCCAGTGCTCGGTAATACGGGAAACTTAACCAAGGTAAAAGATGGCATTTCACTGCGTCTTGCGGGCTGGTGTACTACCCTCGATGGTTCCGGAGACTCATTCGCACCCGGTGCGACCGTTACTATGACTGCAACCAAAACGCTGTACGCCCAATGGACGTCCGTCGGCGGGATAGGACCGGCTGGCGGCTATGTGTTTTACGACCAGGGCAGCGTCATAAATGGCTGGAGATATCTGGAGGCAGCTCGGACGGATCAGAGCTCCGCCGCGCCATGGAGTACTTCCGATATAGTAATTACGACTCCCAACGGCATTGGTAACGGCCTCGGCATTCTAAATACAAACGCCATAATCGCCGCTGTGGGGAATTCGGGCTCATATGCCGCGAAGCTTTGTGCAGATTTGGCGGTAGGGGGCTATGACGATTGGTATTTGCCGACCGTATTCGAACTGCAGCAGATGAATCTTAACTTGCATCATGCGGGTTTGGGCGGATTCACCGATAATCAGCATTACTGGACATCGATGTACGGATGGAATACACCGCCGCAAAATTCCTATAATTATCATATCTTTTCCGGCGATACGCCCGCGGGAAATGGTTCTCCGCAAAGTCAGAGCTTCTTCGTACGCGCTGTCCGCTCATTTAAGTCTGGCAATCCGACGTACTCGGTTACTTATGATGGTAACGGATTCACCGGAGGCGCGGTTCCATTGGATATTGCCGGCTATGAAGCGGGCGATACGGTTACGGTAAAAACAAACTCGGGCAACTTGGTTAAAACCGGCCAATACTTTGCCGGCTGGAACACGGCCGCGGATGGGTCCGGTCAAAGTTATTCGAGCATTGCCGGTACCTTTACCATAGGCAGCGCCAATGTGACGCTCTACGCGCAATGGGGAAATCTGTATATTTCCGGTGCCTTTAACCAAAAACCGGGTTATTGGATAAACGGAGCGTGGACTACGCTTCCTGACATCGTTACTGCGAACCCGGGGCTCCTTGCCTTGGGGATTGTGAGAAGCGGCTCCGATCTTTACCTTCTTGGTACCTGGTATGACGATTGGTACCATCAGGGTGTTTCTTGGGCGAATGGAACGCCGACGCTTCTGACTTCGAGCGAACATACTTCAAGTGTTGCCTTTGCCGTGGATGGCGGTACGGTGTATTCTGCGGGGTATTGGCGAAACGCTACCAGTTCGGCGTTTTATCGATCGACGTGGATTGACGGAGTGCGAACCGATGTCGCTTCAGGAGGCACCGATTCCGGGTATTACGCGATTGCCCGCTCAGGCGGCGTTACCTATGTGGGTGGCTTCAATGGCGCAAACGCCATTATCAAGGTTGGCTCGAATGCCGAAATCAATCTTTTAGGCGGTACCGCCGTGTATTCTATGGCCGTCAGCGGAAGCACTGTGTACGCGGCGGGAACGAACGGGGGCACTCAGGCTGTGTACTGGAAATCGACCGACGGCGGTATCACCTTTACCGGGGCAAACGTGCTGTGGGCCGGTGGACCAAATTGCTTTGTGTCCAAGATATTTTTGTCGGGGTCCGACTTTTACGCCGCGGGCGGTAACGGCACGATTGCCAGGTATTCCAAAAACCTTGAACCTCCGATTAACCTGGGTAACGGCCAAGCGACATCAATAACCGTCAACGAAGGCAATGTGTATGTAGCCGGTACCGATTTGTTGGCATTTACGAGAAGCGCTTCATCGTGCCAGGGTGATGCCGGCTACAAAAAAGCATTTCTGTGGGTCAATGGGATCCTGACGCCCCTGGCAACGGGAACTAGCGCGACCTTGGCCACCGACATTATCTTCGTACCGTAAAAGGATATTTTATGAAAAAGTTTTTATTGATCCTAGCGGCAATCGCCCTTTTTGCCTCCTGTTCCAGCCCGCTCGCCGACAAGGCCGGTGGTAAAGGAATCGTAACCGTGAGCGTCGCGGACGCGGCAGGCAAGGGCTCTACCTCCCGCACCGTAATGCCCGACATCGTTGCTGCGATCGCTACCTATACGGTAAGGCTTACCAATATTGCCGCGACTCCATTCGCAGCCAAGACCCAAACCCTTACGGCACCGATCAGCTCGGCTTCTTTTTCCGACGTGGAGTGCGGCATCTGGGATATCCAGGTGGATGCGAATGATGCGGGAGGCGTTACCGTCGCGACCGCGAGCGCGGTAAATCAAACAGTTGGCAGCGCGGGCGTGACGGTGTCACTGGCGCTGATTCCCGTGCTTACGGGCGGTACCGGGGATTTGTCGCTTATTGTAGATTACCTGAGCAGCAGTGGCGTAACCGCCATCAATTGCACGCTGGAAGATGCCTTAGGTAATCTTTTTGGAACCACGCCGAGTGTTTTTATTGCTCCTCCCGTAGCCGAACCTTTTGTAGCAACGATATCCGCATCCAGCCTTCCCTCGGGCTCGTATTCCTTGCTTATAACGTTTGTTGGCTCAGGCGGAATAGTCCTGAGTACATTCCGCGAATCCGTTACTATCGTGCCCGGCCTAACGAGTAACATGTGGGTAGCGCCCGATGGAACATTTGCCACCAGGCGATCGTTTACCGAGAAAGACAGGCTGTCTAATTTAACGATACTTGGCATGAACGCGACCCAATTTTCCTTTGCCTCGGCGATCGGCGATTATGCGCTTACGGATATTCCGCGCGAGACGCTTGTTTTTACCCCAACGGAATCGATTGTTGGCCAGAAGATTACCTATGCATGGAACGGAGTTGATCATGGGGAAACCGTCTCGGGGAACGCATCGGTTCCGCTAGTGCTTAAGTTCGGGGTGAATACTCTGGCGGTTACGGTTATCGCTCCCGATTCATTATCCAAAAAAACCTACACCGTTACCATTACCCAAACCACCTTCAATACGAGCGCGAGCGCCGTAGCCATGCAAATGGTCAAAGTTCCTGCGGGGACATTCCAGCGAGATGTCACGGTAACGAATACATCCTATGTCAGCGAATTTCTATTGGGTAAATATGAAGTAACGCAGGCGCAGTACGAAGCTGTGATAGGAAGCAACCCGTCCCAGAACCAGTCGCCCGGCAACCCTGTGGAGAATATGACCTGGTATGACGCCGTGGAGTTTTGCAACAAGCTGAGCGTGCTGGAAGGCTTTGAACCCGTCTATACGGTTAGCGCCAGAGTCCCCGCGACCGGATATCCAATAACTTCTGCAACTGTTATCGCTGATTTTACGAAAACTGGTTACCGACTACCTACCGAGGCTGAGTGGGAATGGGCGGCCATGGGCGCCACAAGCGACCGCTCCAATGGCTATTCGGGAACCGGTACTAATACCGCGGGCTATGAAAAGGGCTATGCGGGAAGCACGGAGTCAGGCGCTACTCAGACGAACATCGGTAAATACGCTTGGTATGATGCAAATTCCGGCGTGGGAGGCACGAACGCCGCTCCGCTGACTACTCATTCCGTTGGGTCGATGCTGCCCAATGAACTTGGAATCTACGACATGAGTGGCAACGTATTCGAGCGTTGCTGGGATCGTGAGCCAAATGCGGGGACGCCAGGGGCTTATGCGGCCGGGACTTTGATAAATCCGCTCGGCGGTGTCGGGGCGTATCACCTAAGCCGTGGCGGTTGTTTCGATTGGGTTGCCTCCGCGGCAAACGTCTCCGACAGACCTGTAACGACGGAGTTGTCCATTCCCTGGCCCGATGTTGGCTTCCGGGTGGTGCGCAGTTATTTTCCGCCTTTAGTCATGGTGCCCGTTAGCGGAGGTACCTTTATCATGGGGACCGATGCAGGGAGCCTTCCGGAATGCAAGCCCTCCCACACGGTTACCGTGTCCGACTTCCTCATCGGTGAATATGAAGTAACCCAGGCTCAATATCTTAAGGTAATGGGAACCTTACCGGCAGCCAATTTAGGCGGCAATCTACCCGTAAATAACATGATTCGGGCGCAAGCCTACGAATTCTGCAATAGGCTCTCGGCCCTGGAAGGCCTTGAAAAAGTCTATTCCGAACCTGTCAACGCCGACACAAATCCAGATTTAACCAAGAACGGTTACCGCTTGCCCACGGATGCGGAATGGGAATTTGCCGCGAGAGGCGGACTCAATTCCCATGGTTATGCCTACTCAGGCAGCAATACGCTCGCTGACGTTGCCGTTACAGCGGGATCGGTCCCGGTAAGCGTCGGCACGAAGGCTCCCAATGAGCTTGGCCTTTATGACATGAGTGGCAACGTCTTTGAACTGACCGGGGATTGGTTTAATCAATTTGCCTCAATATCCGACGGTTACGGCGCCCAGGCGGCCTGGGACCCCTTTATTCCGCATCGGCCCTATAATGATGCCGAAACGGCATGGTCTGGATCTTGGGGCCGGAGCATGCGCGGCGGCGGGGCAGGTTCGGCCGTCGCCAAGTTTGAGACTACCTACCGGGAATTGTGGCATATCGCATCTACAAGTACTACCATTGGCTTTCGCCTAGCCCGGGGCGCGCGCCCGCTCGTGCGCATGGTAAATATACCCGGCGGTATAGATATGATGCCGCC